>NZ_JAVAYN010000014.1:0-221646 GCF_054863025.1 Bradyrhizobium sp. 23AC | reverse complement strand
GAAACCGCTGTGACCGCGCCGTGTCGTATCGCGTCGCCTGAGGACTCACGGTTGCCCGCCCTGTCATCATGCTGAGCGCCGGCGCTACCGCGTCCACCGCCACCCGGCCCGCATCTCGTGACGATCGCGAAGCGCCCCTTTGGTAGGGCCGGGATGAGGCGTCTATGCCACAAATCCGAAATTCGGGAAAGTGGAATATTTTTGCCGGAGGGGCTTGACCGGGTGTTTTGCCCGACGCCTCGCGGGAGCCGCCGTCAGTTCTGTTTGCCGTTCTGCATGGCGGGAGCGCGGCCCATCGCCGCGAATGACCCAAGCGGCTCGGTGGGCGTGCTCGCTTAGTCGGCGCCCGTCCAGGAAGGTTCACGCGATTTCAGAAAATTTCGCGGCTCCTCAGGGCTCGTGAGCAGACTTAGGATTGGGTCATCCGCGTGAAGATGCTTCAATTCCAATCCCATTCATTCCGATCTCGTATGTTGGCGGCGGCAGCGCATCTGCTCGCCAAAGCGGGGCCGTAGCCACGAAGAAAAGCGCAAGGGGGGACCATCATGTCCGTGTTGTCACGCCGCGATTTCCTGGCATTGTCGACGTCAGCCGCAGTTGTCGGCCTCGCCGCGCCCGCGGGGGCCGCGATGGGGCCGAACGACAAGTACGATCTGGTGATCCGGGGCGGCGAGGTGCTCGACCCCAGCCAGTCGCTGCGCGCCAGACGCGATATCGGCATCCGCTGGGGCGTGATCGAAACGGTACAGGAGGCGATTCCCGCCGAGCGCGCGCTGAAGAGCATCGACGCGTCAGGCAAGCTCGTGATGCCCGGTCTCATCGATCTGCATAGTCACGTCTACCCCTACGGCTCGGCAATCGGTATTCCCGCCGACGAGCTGGTGCAATTCCAGGGCACGACGACCGTCGTGTCCGCGGGCGACGCCGGCGTCAACAATCTGGCGGCGTTGCGCCGGTTCATCGTAGCCCAGACGCGGGCGCGAATGTACGCCTTCGTCCATATCGCCAATAACGGCCTGTCGGCGTTTCCGGCCGCTGAGTTGTACAATATCGACGTCGCACAGACCGAGGCCTGCGCGATGGCGCTCGCCGAGAACGCTGATTTCCTGCTCGGGGTCAAAGTGCGGATGTCGGAGAACGTGATCTACAAGCACGGGCTCGAGCCGCTGAAGCGCGGCATCCAGGCTTGCGAGATGTGCGGCTGGCCGGCGAAGATGATGGTGCATATCGGCGGCGTCGAATCCAAGGAGCTGATGTCGCAGATTCTCGACCTGCTCCGCCCGGGCGACGTGCTGACCCATGCCTATTCGGGCGCACCGAACATGTCCAACGTCTTCACGAATATCGTGCAAGAGGGCAAGCTGCTGCCTGCGGCCCTGGCGGCCAAGCAGCGTGGCGTCATGTTCGACGTCGGTCACGGCGGCGGCAGCTTCGATTTCACCGTGGCGGAAGTCGCGATCCCCGGTGGGTGCACTCCAGACACCATCTCCTCCGATATCCACGTCTTCTCCGGCAATTCGCCGGGCATCCCGTTCCTGCCCAATGTGATGAGCAAGTTCATGACGCTGGGCTTCACGCTGGAGCAGGTGGTCGCGATGGCCACCACGGCGCCGGCAAAGATCATCAATCGCGCGCCGAAAATCGGCACCCTGCAAGTCGGAGCGCCCGGCGACGTCGCCATCATGGAGCTGGTGGAGGGGCCGGTCAGCTTCCTCGACACCCGCAACAACAAGAGAGACGGCAAGGCCCAGCTCAAGCCGATCCAGACTGTCATCAACGGCGTGCCGTTCGGCCGGCCATATCAGGCGCCGTTTGCAGTGAGATAGAGAGCCGGCCGGTCTCAGCTGTTGTTGCGACCCGCATGAACCAGTGCGACGCGCGAGCTGTCCAGGCTGCATCGAGGCTGCAGCCCGCAGGATAGGGTGAGCCCTGCTCCTGATCGAGCCCGTTCGCCTGGAAACTTCTCACCTCCGCCGTCGTTGAATCGTGGCTGAGGACAGGCCATGCCGATCAAGGACCAGATCAAGAATCTCGCCAAGAAGCTCGTGGAGGAGCATCCCGATGCGGCAACGCTGCGGGCGCTGGTGCGGGCCCGGAAGCCGGCAGCCATCCGTTTTCGCGACGATGGCATCGTGCCGAACAATCCGCGTTTTCCGGTGTTGCTCTATCGCGGCGCGGTGAATCTGAAGTCCAGGCGCTTTCCCCCTGAAGTCATCATCGACACGCTGTTCGATACAAACGGCTGGGGCCGGTCGTGGCGGGACACCGTGTATGACTTCGTCCATTATCATTCGCAGGTCCACGAAGTGATGGGCGTGGCGCGCGGCTCGGCCAGGGTCGAGTGCGGCGGGATCAAGGGGCGCATCCTCCGCGTGAAAGCCGGAGACGTTCTGGTGCTGCCCGCCGGCACCGGACATCGGCTGATCGAGTCCAGCCGGGACTTCGGGGTCGTCGGAGCGTATCCGCAGGACGGAACGTACGACGAGTGCACCGACATGCGAGAGCGTCCCGATGCCGTCAAGCGCATCGCCAAGGTCCGCAAGCCGAAGACGGATCCTGTCCTGGGCCGCGGTGGTCCGCTGCTCACATCATGGCGGACGGTGCAGCCGCGATCGTGACGCGAGGGGTAGCGCTCCGCTCACCCATCCTCCGCGCTCAGGTCAGATAGTCGGGCGTGAAATCGGCAAACCTGCGCAACTCTTCAGGCTGCAGCAGCTCGATCTCGCTGCCCTCCCATGCGATCAATCCGCGATGCCGCAGTTCCTGGATGGTGCGGTTGACGTGCACGATCGACAGGCCGCAGGCATCGGCGACGTGCCGCTGCGTCATCGGCATCTGGAAGCAGGCGTCCTTGACAAGGCCGACGATCTCCAGCCGCGCCGCGAGCTCGCAGATGAGATGCGCGACCTTCGGCAAGGCCGCCTGCGCGCCGAGGCGGGCGATCCATTGCCGCGAGATCGCCGCATCGATCAGCGTTTCGCGCCAGAACGCGCGGGTCAGATGGTTCGAGCCGTCGAGCAGCTGGCGGAGCTGGCTGTGCCCGACGTAGCCGACGATGGTCGGGCCGAGGCCGACGAGGTCCGCATCCATCGGCGAGACCAGCAGCGTATGCAGGCAGGGCATGTCGCCGGGAACGTGGAACGCGAGGATCTGGCTGCGATCGCCGACGATGCGGGCCTGGTAGAGGAAGCCGCTGACGACGAAGACGCAGCGCGAGGCGGCCTCGCCCTGGCGCAGCACGATCTCGCCGTCCGCGACCTGGCGTAGCGTGGACGGCAGGCCTGCGATCTGCCGGCGTTCGTCCTCGGACAGGCCTTCGATGGCCTGAAGACGCGCGATGAACTTCGGATGCGGCATGAGCCTCGCGGCGTGCTTCAGCTGTCTCGCGGCGCGTCGATGAAGCGCCGCGAGAGCTTTGCGATGGTCCAGTCGGAGACCTCAGTGCTGCGGAACTCGCGGATGGCGTGGGCGAGTTCCTGATCCGACATCGGATGCGCCGGCTCGCGCAGCGTGCCGTTCTTGAAGGCATCGCTGATGCAGTCGAGGTGTTCGCCGGTATCGGATGCGAACAGGCCGCGGATGCGCTCCAGGATCGTCGTAGGACTCATGAGAGGGGCCGGCTCGGTTGGTGATCGAAGTGATGGTGTGGGTGCGACCCGAATGATCGCAAACGGAATAGCAACCAGTGCGTCCGTCTCGCGTTCTAGTCCGCTGAACCAGGGCCAGAAGTATCATTTGATAGATCCGGCGCGATTTTTGGTGGTCTCATGGAAAAAGCCCACGACGTGCTGATCCGGAACCTGAGCGAGCACACCGCGCTTACCGGGGAGGATCTCGACGAGATCCGCGCGCTCACCTTCACGCAGCGCGAAGTCGCGCCCAACGAGGATTTCATCCGCCAGGGCGAAGAGCCCGAACATTCGGCGCTGGTCGTCTCCGGCATGGTGGCGCGTTACCATCTGCTCGGCAGTGGGGGACGGCAATATCTCGCGTTCCATATCTCCGGTGATCTGCCGGACTCCCAGGGCCTGTTCATCGACCAGATGGACCATGGGCTCTCCGCGCTCGGGCACGCCTCGGTTGCCTTCATCCCGCATCGCGAATTGTTCATGGCCTTCCGGCGCCGGCCCACTTTCGCGCTCTCGGTCTGGCGCGAGACGCTGCTCGATGCCTCGATCTTTCGCGAGGCCATCACCAACAACAGCGCCCGGCCGATGCAGGCGCGCATGGCGCACCTGTTCTGCGAGCTGTTCTACCGCGCCCGCGCCGCGCAGCTCGTCAGCGGCAATCGCTTCCGCCTGCCGATCAGCCTGGTGCAGCTCGGCGAGACGCTCGGCATGGCGATCGCGACCGTGAACCGGACGCTCGCTGACCTCAGGCGGGGCGGCACCATGGATCTGCGCGACGGGGAGCTCATCGTCCTGAAATGGCGCGAGCTGCAGCGGCTCGGCGATTTCAGCCCGGCCTATCTGCATCTGAAACGCCAGTCGCCACCGGAGGGGTGAGGCCGCAAAGATGCTAAAGCGCGATGCGATGAGGATGAATCGTCATCGCGCTTTAGGTTGTTGTTTAAGCATGATCTTTTCGGAAAACCGCTGCGCACTTTTCCGGATCATGCTTTAGCCATCGGCAGGTGTCGCTCCGCCCAGCACCTCGTCGAAGTGCTTCCTCACCCAATCGTTGCAGCAGCAGGCTCTGGCTTCGAGCGCTGTCCCGTCGAGGATCAGGATGGCGCCGCGGCGGGTCGCGAGGATGCGCCTTGCCTTGAACATCTGGATGACGCGGCTGGCATAGCTGCGGGAGACGCCGAGCATGCCGGCGAGTTGCTCGTGGGTGAGGGGGATCTCGGCGCCGCCGATACTTTCTTTCGCGGAGATGATCCATTTGGCGGCGCGCTGCTCGATCGAATGCGCGGCGTTGCAGGCCGCCGTCTGCAGCAGCTGCGCGAATTGGCAGTCGGCGTAGCGCGAAAAGACCTCCTGAAGCGTGGCCGACCTCTGCTGCGCTTGCTCGAGCGCGCGTAGCGGCAGCCGGACGAGGGTGCCGCCCAGCTTCACGACAATGCGCGAATAAGCGAGCGAAGGGTTGCGGCCTGCGGCAATGCCCACCGCACCCTCACGGCCCACCAGCAGGCTTTCGACCTCGCGATCGTCCTCGACCGGCACGGCGAACGATACCAGTGCGGGACCGCAGGGAAAGTGTACCGCCGCCACGTCGTCGCCGGCGTGATGCAGGACGTGGCTCGCCGCGAGTTCGACCGGCTGGAGGTGAGGCGCGAGCAGTTCGAAATCCTGGTGGGTGAGCTGCCGGAGCAGATCGTTCGGGGGCCGACCGGTCACAGTTTCTTCTCTGGGCTGGCCGGGAATCGGCGCCAGCCAGAACCCTACGTTTCCGCAGCGGAACCGACGGTTCCAAAGTGCACACAAGCGGCCGTGCATAGTTGGGATGCTGGCGCGCCGGCTTTAGGGACCTCCAGAAGTTGGGTGGAGCGAAGCTGCATGCGTGCGGCGCGGCAGCGTTGATCTGGCGAGGTCTGTTCAGGAGTGAACATAGCGGGCTTGCGGATTGGCGTAGCGTCAGGCGGCGAGCGCCGTACTCCGTGCGCTTTGCCCGAGGACCGCCGGCCTCAATCCGCTAAAACGCCGCTGGGCCGGCGGCCCGAGGGGCGGCGATGATCATCACCCGAAGCGTGCTTCGCGATTCCACGAGGATCGGCGCAGTGCCGCGTGCGCGCGATAGGCGTCGATCGCCCTGTTGGCGAGCATCAGCTGCCGGCGTTCGCCGGTCTTGAGCTGACCTTCGATGGCGTCGAGAAGGACGTTGGCGCTCTCGTCCGGCGGGCCGAGCTCGCCGCTCTGCTCCAGGCAGCTCCAGGCGATGAAGAATGCGCTTTCGACGGTGCAACGAATGGACATGCGCTGCCAACGCGGCGAGGCCGAAGGCGTTCCGTCACGCGGGCCCAACTTGCGTCGGGCCCGCTGCGCGCGGCTCAGTTCTTCAGCACGATGCGGCCGACGACCTTGCCGGCACGAAGCTCGTCGATCCATTTCTGGACATCGCCCATCGGCTCCTCGCGCATCGGCGTCGGCTTGATCTTGCCGGCGCGCGCCAGCGCCATCAGCTCCTGGGCCTCGTTGAGCGTTCCGACCATGAAACCCTCGATGGTCATGCGCTTGTAGACCCATTGCACCATCGGCAGCGTGAACTGGCCGCCCATCAGGCCGGAGACCACGATCTTGCCGCCGCGCGCGGCGACCGCGACCGCAAAGGCCATCGACTTCTCGTTGCCGGCGAAATCGACGATCTCGTCGAAGCCGCCTTCGGTCTCCTTGAGGATGCGCTTGATCACGTCGGGCTCGGACGGATCGTAAGCGACCGCGGCGCCGTTGTTCAGTGCGGTGTCGCGCGCGGCCGGCGACAGGTCGGCGACCGTGATCGGCTGCTTGAACATCGCCTGCGCGAACGACAGGCCCATCATGCCGACGCCGCCGAGACCGATCAGCAGCAGGTTGCGCTGGCGCGGACGGTCGACCAGGCGCTTGAGCGCGCCATAGGCGGTGACGCCGGAGCACATCAAGGTCGCGGCCTGGTTGACGGGCAGGGGATCGTAGTCGAGCAGATATTTCGCGTCGGGCACCAGCACGTGGGTGGCGAAGCCGCCGTCGATGGAGACGCCGAGGAAGCGCTGCTTCACGCAGAGGTTCTCGTCGCCATTGGCGCAGTCGCGGCACTGGCCGCAGCCGATCCAGGGGAAGACGGCCTTCTTCGCGCCGACGAGGCCGGCGGCGACGTCAGGGCCGACTTCGTCGACGACGCCGGCGATCTCGTGGCCGAGCGTGAAGGGCAGCGTCATGCCGCGCGTGGTGTCGAGCTTCTTGCCGCCGCCGAGATCGGCATAGCCGTCCTGGATGTGCAGGTCGGAATGGCAGAGGCCGCAGCGCTCGATGCGCACCAGCACTTCGGCGCCTTTCGGCTTCGGCGTGTCGACGATGGTCTCGCACAGCGGCGCATCGAACTTGACCAGGGACTGCCGACGCATCAACGCCATATTTCTTCCTCCGAAATTATCTCATTGTTTGAGCATGATCTTGTTCGGAAAACCGCTTCGCACTTTTCCGGATCATGCTTCTTCGGTTCGTATATTGGCCAATTCACAGGCCATGGCAACAAAGCCTGAAATCGGAATGGTCTCCGCGCGCCGCGTCGCATCGACGCCGGCGGCTTGCGCAAGCCGCGCCGGATCGACGCCGAGCGACTTCAGGCTCTGGCGCAGCATCTTGCGGCGCTGGCCGAAGGCGGCGGCTGCGACCTGCTCGAGCATCCTGCGATCGCAGGCAAGCGGCTCTGCGCGCGGCACCAGACGCACGACGGAGGAGGTGACCTTAGGGGGCGGCACGAAGGCGGACGGCGCAATGTCGAACAGGATCTTGGTCTCGCAACGCCAATTGGCAAGCACGCCGAGCCGGCCATAGGCCTCCTCGTCCTCGCGCGCGACGATGCGCTCACCGACCTCGCGCTGGAACATCAGCACCATCATGTCGTACCAGGGCGGCCAGGGCTCGGTGGTGAGCCAGCCGATCAGGAGCTGGGTCGCGATGTTGTAGGGCAGGTTGGCGACGATCTTCGCGCGCTCGCCATTGAGCAGCGGACGGGGATCGAAGGTCATGGCATCGCCATGCACGATCTCGAGCCTGTCAGGATAGCGCGCGGAAATATCCTGCAAGGCCGGGATCGCCCGCTCGTCGTGCTCGATGGCGATGACGCGCTTCGCGCCGAGCGCGAGCAAAGCGCGTGTCAGCCCGCCCGGGCCGGGGCCGATCTCGACGATCGTGGAGTCTTCGAGCGGCACTGCCGCGCGCGCGATGCGGGCGGTGAGATTGAGGTCGAGCAGAAAATTCTGGCCGAGCGATTTACGCGCCGACAGCGCGTGCTGGCGAATGACCTCGCGGAGCGGCGGGAGGTCGTCGATCGCGCTCATCAGCTTTGCGAAGCCGCCATGCGGCTGGCCAGCTGGAGCGCCGCGATCAGGCTGGCCGGATTGGCCTTGCCGGTGCCGGCGATGTCGAAGGCGGTGCCGTGATCGGGCGAGGTGCGGATGAAGGGCAGGCCGAGCGTGACGTTGACGGCGTCGTCGAAGGCGATGGTCTTGATCGGGATCAGCGCCTGGTCGTGATACATGCAGATTGCGCAGTCATAGGTGCTGCGCGCGGCCTCGTGGAACATGGTGTCGGCGGGCAGCGGGCCCCTGGCGTCGATGCCGTCGCCACGCAACGTCTTGAGTGCGGGGGCGATGATTGTCTGCTCCTCGTGACCGAGCGAGCCGTCCTCGCCCGCATGCGGGTTGAGGCCGGAGACCGCGATGCGCGGCTGCGCGATGCCAAAGCGGGATTTCAGCTCGGCTGCGACGATGCGAACGGTCGAGACGATCAGCTCGCTGGTGAGCTCTGCCAGCGCATCGCGGATCGAGACGTGGATGGTCACGGGCACGACCGCGAGCCGCGGCGACCACAGCATCATCACCGGCTGCGGCACGCGGCCGCCTTCCGCGGCGAGCTCGGCGAGGAATTCGGTGTGGCCGGGATGACGGAAGCCTGAGCGGTAGAGCACGCTCTTGGCGATCGGATTGGTGACGACCGCGCCGGCGCGGCCCTCGCGGACGTCCGTGACCGCCTGCCGGATCGAGGCGAGCGCGGCTGGCGCGCTCGACGCGTCGGGCTTGCCGGGCTCGGCCGTCGCGCGCTCGCCGGTGGCGACCACGGGAAGTGCATCTGTGAAGGCGGAAGCGGCCTCGTCCGGGCTCACCGCCGCGGTCCTGACGTCGGCACCCAGCGCGGCGGCGAGCGCCTTGGCGCGCCGGGCGATCAGCGCCTCGTCGCCGAGCAGATAGAAGGCGGGCAGGTTCAGTTCACGGCGCCGGAGCCAGGCTGCGATCGTAATGTCGGGGCCGATGCCGGCGGGCTCTCCCAGGGTCAGGGCAAGGGGAAGAGTATGCGGTTTGGCTGCGCGATTGGCCATCAGCGGTTGCGATATTCGATCATGGCCGCCTTGCGGAGCTCGTCGAGATAGGCCTTCTGGGTCTTCTCGTACTTCTCCTGATACATCTTCTCGCGGACCTCACGCTTTTTCGGCGTGTCGATCATGGTCGGCTTGCGCGAGCACAGCACCACCATCTCGATGCCGTTCTTGGTCATCTCGGGCGCGGTCAGGTGGCCGATCGGGGTGTCGTCGAGCACCTTGCGCAGCGCCTCGGGCAGCTCCGCGGTGGTCTTGGTGACGCTGTCGCGGATGGTGGCGTTCGGCGTCGAGCGGAACAGCGAGTTGGCTTCCTCGCAGCTTCCGACGCGCGCGCGATAGCTCTCGGCTTCCTTCTTCCGTGTTTCCAGGAACGCCGCGGACGAGCCGCGCGGCACGATCAGCACGATCGGCTGCATCTTGTATTCGGTGCCCTCGATTTGGAGCTTGTCGCCGACAGCCTGCGCGACGTCGCGCTCGCCGACGAGCAGCTTCTCCTTGAAGCGGCCGCGCACGAGGCTGGTCCAGACCATCTCGGCCTTCATACGGCCCTTCAGCGTCTCGGGGCGGACGCCTTTGGATTCGAGCGACTTGGTGAGCTGGTCCGGCGTGATGCGCATGCGCTGCGCCATGCCTTCGTAGGACTGGTTGATGTCGGAGACGCCAGGGTCGACCCCGAACTTCTTGCCCTCCTTCATCTTCACCTTGTCGTCGATCAGCTCGTTGATGACGTCCTGCCGGCTCGGGGTCTTCTGCGTCGTCAGCTGGTCGAGCTTGGAGCGCTGCTCGATGTCGAAATCGGTGATCGGGTCGCCGTTGACCATGACGACGATGTTCTGCGCGCGCGACGGCGAGGGCAGTCCGGTCAGGACCAGTCCGGCAGCGATGGCGAGGAGGAGGCGGAAGACGGGCAATGGGGTCGTCATGATTGTCGCTCGCATGTCAGCCGCGTCGAGCCTGTGATGGGGGCAAGCGCGGCCGGCACTTCAAACCGTTCATTGGAGGCCGGCGGAACTGCTGGTCGTCGACGAGGTCGCCAGCGTGCGCAGGCCGATCTGGAACATGAACGCATGGTTCAGGACGGGCGGCGCGGTGCCCGCCGAGTAGCTATACGAAGTTACGTAGTTCGCCGCCAGCACGAAGCAATCGTCGACATAGCCGGCACCGAGCACATACTGGTTGATCTTGTTGGCCTCGAGGTCCCACCGCGCCGAGCCCGACACCACCCAATTGGTCGCGATCTTTATGGAGCCCGAGGTCAGGATGCCCTCCCGCCGGGTCAGATAGCCGAGCTCCGGCTGCGCCGCGTAATTGCCGTACAGCACGCTGACCGCCCAGCGATTGAAGTTGGCGCGGCCTTCCGCCTCGAAGCGCTGCACGTTCCAGGTCTGCTCGTCCATGCGGGAGCGGACGCTGAACGTGTAGGTGCTGTTGGGCGAGTAGCTGGCGCTCGCGACGTAATCGGAACGCGGCTTGTCCAGGCCGGAATTGAGGCCGGTATTGATGGGGTCCTGGACCGCGAAGGAGTTCATGCCGAACAGCTGGTAGGACTGGCCGAACAGGGCCTTGACGGCGCCGCCCTTGTCGAACTGCGTGGTGGACTGCACGCCGACATTGGCGCGGCCGCCGCCCTCGACGCGGTCGTAGCCGGAGAACTTGTCGACGCTGAACAGGTTCGAGGCGTCGAACACCATGCTCTGGGCGTCCTCGTTCGGGAGCTTGCCGGCATAGGTCTCGTTCGGCCGGATGATGATCTGCGCGATCGGCTCGACGGTGGTCGAGCCCCAGGGTTGAACGTTGATGAAGGGGTAGCGGTATTCCAGGCCAACGGTCGGCATCAGGCGGAACGCCTGGGTGTCGCCGACGGGAAGATAGTTCGACACGCCCGGCTGGTTGGAGACCGAGGAGTTGATCGCGTCGGCGCGCAGGCTGGCGAACGGCGTCCAGATCTGGCCGAGCGGATCGGTGAAGGATTTGCGCCACTGCGCCTCTGCCGTGAGGCGGGTGTAGGTGCCGGGGAAGCCGCGCAGCAGGCACTGCGACGGCGTGCGGGCGAGCGGATCGGCCGACGCCGTCGTGCACAGGCTGTTGGTGTTGGCGATGGTGGTGATCGGATCGAATACCGCCTGATCACGCGACAGGTTCACGAAATTGGTCTTGTAGCTGAACTCGCCGCCGAACACCGGATAGTTGAGCACGTTGGAGTAGTCGATCACCGGATAGACGATCGGCACCTGGCTCTGGTTACCCGAATAGCTCAGCCAGTACATCGTGCGCGCGTCGAAGAAGCTGCGGTTGCCGACGCCGGTCAGATAGAGCTGCGACAGCGCTTCCGTCGGCAGCAGCAGGAACGAGCCGAGCGGATCGCGGTACTGGTAGAGCCGGTAGTCCGAGAAGAAATAGTAGTCGGACATCAGGACGCCGTCCCAACCCCAGACCCATTTGTCGTTCAGCGCGAACTGGCCCTTGGTGTCGACGGCGCCGCGGAACTGCTTGTCGCCGGGCTGCCCGGAGAACGCGCCGGGATCGAGCTGGTCGATGCCATAGGCGCGGATCTGGTAGGCGCCGTCGATCAGGCGCTGCCGGAATTCTCCCTGCAGCAGCACGCCCTGCCGCGACAAGAAGCGGGGGTTGATGGTCGCGTCCATGTCGGGCGCGATCGCCCAATAATAGGGAACCTCGACGCCATAGCCCGTGTTCGTCGTGCCGGAAACATAGCCCGGCATCAGGAAGCCGCTCTTGCGCTTCACGGTCGGGTCGGGCGTCGAGAAATAGGGCATGTAAGCGAGCGGCACACCGAAGAATTCGATCTGCGCCGTCTCGAAATACAGCATCTTCTCCTGCTGGTCGTGGATGATGCGCGCACCCTTGACCTGCCACAGCGGCGGCTTCTTCGGATCGTCCTTACATGGCGCGCAGGCCGTGTAGACGCCGTTCTCGAACACCGTGTAATTGCCGCTGGAGCGGTCGGCGCGGCTGGCGGCCATGCGGGTCTGGTCGGCGGTGTCCACACGCAGCGAATCGACGAAACCGTCGCGGTAATCGTCGGAGAGATCCATGATCTCGGCATAGGTGATCTTGCCGTCGGCATCCGTCATGCGGATGTTGCCTTCGGCATGCAGCCGCTTGGTCTTCTGGTCGTAGATGACCTTGTCGGCCTCGACGCTGGTGCCGTTGTAGAACAGCTGGACGTTACCGACCGCGGAGACGCGCGAATTGTTGTAGTCGTAGTCGACCTCGGTCGCCTGAACCAGCATCTGGTTGTCGTTGGCGGCTTTCGGCGGCTTCGGACGCGGCGGCAGCGGATTGTAGGTGAAGCTCTGGGCCGAGGCGGGGGCCACAGCAGCAATGTCGATCAGCGCGCCGAGCGATGCCACGGCAGCGACAGCCATCATGAGCCTGCGAAGAGACAAGCCGGACCCGTTCGCGCGCATCACGATGCGGCGCGTCAAACGAGACACGGGTCCTCGATGGACGGCAGTCACTAACCGTCCTCCTGGTACAACAAGGCCAAAAAGCCGGTGAGGCCGCCCACCACCACGGGCAACCACGCCGCAGCGATCGGATGCATCAACTCAGCCTTGCTCAAGTCTTCAGTCACTTTCGACAGAACGTAGAGCAGAAAGCCTGCGCCCACGCCACTCAAAACCATCTTCTGCACGCCGCCCATCCGGAAGAAGCGCAACGACACCGAGGCCGCGAGCATCACCATGGCGGCAAGCAAAAACGGCTGTGCCAGAAGCTTCTGATACTGGAGTCGGTATCCTGCTGTCGCGAAGCCCGAGCTCTCGGATGAGCGGATGTAGCTCGGTAGTTGCCAAAAAGACACAGTCTCGGGGGTGGAAAAGCTGTTGCGGACCTGCGCCTCGGTGAGCGTCGTTGGAATCTCCAGGGTGGCCTGGTCGATCGGCGGGGAGTCCAGCGAGAAGCGGCGAACGGATTTGAACAGCCAGTGGCCGGACTCCAGTGTCGCCTCGCGCGCCTCGATCCGCTCCTTGAAGTGACTGTCTGCGTCAAAGCGGAACAGCGTCAGGCCGGTGAGTCGGACGCCCTGCTGCTCGCTGCGCGCGGCGTTGATGATGGTCTGGCCGTCGCTGGTCACCTGATTGAGCCAGAAGCCTGAGGCGTCCTGGATGCCGCCGCCCGGCGCCGAGCCGAACAGCTCGGCTTCCATGCGCTTGGAGAGCTCACGCAGATTCGCCGACATCGGATTGTAGGCGACGGTTGCGATCACCCCGATCAGGAGCGCGCTGCCGAGCGCCGGTGAGATGAACTGCCATGCGGAGATGCCGGCGGCGCGCGCAACCACGAGCTCAAGCCGGCGGGAGAGGGCGAGATAACAGGTCATGGCGCCGATCAGCATGCAGAACGGCGTCAGCTTCTCCAGCAGTTGCGGCACCCTGAACAGCGAGGTCTCGGCCACCATGAGCGCCGAGGCGGACGCCAGCCCCGAGGTCTTGCGCACCATCTCGATGTAGTCGACCAGCACCAGCAGCAGGAAAATGCCCGCGAACACGCCGAGCGCCGCGACCACGAAGCGGCCGGCGAAATAGCGTCCGAGTGTGTTGGTGAGCATGCTCATGCGGTGGCCGGCCGTCCGAACAGCTGCGCGATGCGCGCGTTCGACCTGTTGATGGCCTCCATGAGCCCAGGGGGCGGCTCGACCACGACGCCGCGGATGATCATCCACAGCCCGACGCCGATGGCGCCCATGACCATCGCATATTGGACCAGCACCGGGCTCGGCGACTTCACCGCCATGACCGAGCAGGCAAAGCCGGCCATGCGCAGGCCGAACACCGCAACGACCGAAGTGCCGATCGAGAAATTGCGGCTCTGGCGGGTGGTGCGGGGCGCACCGAGGAAGGCGAAGGTCAGCACGGCGAAGGCAAAGGGATAGATCGGCGCGAGCAGGCTGTCATGCAGGGCCGAGCGGAACTGGCCGGGAATCTGCTTGTAGACGGGGTCGTTATCGGACGGCGCGAGCAGCTCCCAGAGATAGCGCTCGCGGATGCCGAGGGTAACGTCGCGGCCCTGGTTGGAGAACTTCGACATGTCGAAGCCGTAGCGGCCGAAGGCCACCAGCGCGGGATCGCGCTTGCCCGCTTCGAAGCGCTGGAGATTGCCGGTCTCCAGCACCAGGAACGAGCCGGTCTCGTTCTTCACGACCTCGCCGTGCTCGGCGACGATCGAGACGCGCTCGTTCGGATCGCGGCGGTCGTCGATGAAGATGCCGGCAAGGATGCCGCCGGGCTGGCGCTCGCGAATCCGGATCGTGAGGTTCTTGTCGAGCTGGGCGAAGCGGCCGGGCTGCAGGATGTTGGTGAGCACGTCCGCGGTGATCTCGGCATCCCACTGCTTGATCCGCCGCATGCCGTCGGGGGCGAGATAGGCCGCGATGAAGGCAACCAGCAGCGCCACCACGCAGGTGGCGTAGAAGAACGGATAGAACAGCCGGAACGGCGACAGGCCGGCGGCATTCATCACGATGATCTCGGAATCGGTCGCGAGTTTGTTCAGCGTGTGCGAGATCGCGATCATCAGCGCGATCGGCGAGATGATCAGGACCAGGGCCGGCACGACGAGGCTGGTGATGCCGAGGAAGGTGAGGATGGTCTGACCCTGGCTCGTCATCAGGTCGATGCCGCGCAACGCCTGCGTAATCCAGATCACGCCAGTGAGGCTGACCAGGATCAGCGCAAACGACGCCAGCGTCGTGCGGAAGATATACCTATCGATCGACCCCATGCGCTACCGCACGAATCCCACCAAGTCCCCAATGTCGGCCGAAACTCCGCTGCCCAACCAATCCCCGATCAGGGGATCCCCAAGGTTGGCCAGCTCCTCTTCTGCCAGCTCACTCTCTCACTACCATCCCTTTGATCCGTCAACAAAATGGCTGCCCCGTGGCACCCTCATAATATGGTTAATATTTCCCTCGTTGTGGCCTTGAGGCCACGGGGGGTGCTTGGCATCTGCCGGGGCGCTGGCCCATAGTGCGGAAGGCTCAGTGAATCGCCGTTCAGGTCCGGCCCTGGCCAGCAACCGTGAACAGCAAAAAGACCAAGATTTTTGAAGGAGTTACCCATGTCCGATGCCATCAAGGTCGGCTTTGTCCCATTGTCTGCCGCCGCCCGTGGCATCCTGGTCGTGTTCTGCGACGACAGTCTGAAGGTCGGTCCGGCGACGGCCAAGGCACTGGGCGGCGCTATCGAACTTGTGAAGCGTGCGGCCGCCGCCGCCGCCTTCAAGGGCAAGAGCGGGGCTGCGCTCGACATCCTGGCGCCGGAAGGGGTGAAGGCCACCCGTCTGCTCGTGATCGGCGCCGGCAAGGCGGCCGGCCTGAAGGCGAACGACTTCCTCAAGTTCGGCGGTGTGGCGGCGGGCAAGCTTGCCGCGGGGGCGGCTGCCATGACCATCATGGCGGAACTGCCCGGTGGTGCCATGACGAGCGAGCAGGCGGTCGCGATCGCCTCCGGCCTGCGCTTACGCGCTTACAAGTTCGACCGCTACAAGACGAAGAAGAAGGACGGCGAGGAGGGCGGTTCGCGGGCCGACATCTCGCTTGCGGTCGGCGATGCCGCTGCCGCGAAGAAGGCGTTTGCCTCGGCCGGCCACGTCGTCGACGGCGTGATCATCGCGCGCGACCTCGTCAACGAGCCGCCGAACGTGCTCTTCCCTGAGGAATTCGCGCGCCGCGCCAGTCAGCTCCGCAAGCTCGGCGTCAAGGTCGAGGTGCTCGACGTCAAGGCGATGCAGAAGCTCGGCATGGGCGCGCTGCTCGGCGTCGGCCAGGGCTCGGCGCGGCCGAGCCGTACCGTGATCATGCGATGGGACGGCGGCAAGAAGGGCGAGGCGCCGGTGAGCTTCGTCGGCAAGGGCGTCTGCTTCGACACCGGCGGCATCTCGATCAAGCCGGCCGGCAGCATGGAGGACATGAAGGGCGACATGGGGGGCGCGGCCTGCGTCGTCGGCCTGATGCACGCGCTTGCCGCGCGCAAGGCCAAGGTCAATGTGGTCGGCGCCATCGGTCTTGTCGAGAACATGCCCGACGGCAATGCGCAGCGGCCGGGCGACATCGTCACCTCGATGTCGGGCCAGACCATCGAGATCATCAACACCGACGCGGAAGGCCGGCTCGTGCTGGCCGACGTGCTCTGGTACGTCGCCAAGAAGGTGAAGCCGAAATTCATGGTGGATCTGGCGACGCTGACCGGCGCGATCGTGGTCGCGCTCGGCACCGAGCATGCCGGCATGTTCTCCAACAATGACGAGCTCGCCGAACGCCTGCTGGCGGCCGGCATCGAGAGCGGCGACAAGGTCTGGCGCATGCCGCTCGGTCCCGAATACGACAAGCTGATCGATTCCCAGTTCGCTGACATGAAGAACACCGGCGGCCGCCATGGCGGCTCGATCACCGCGGCGCAGTTCCTGCAGCGTTTCGTCGACGGCACGCCCTGGGCCCATCTCGACATCGCCGGCACCGCCATGGGCGCGCCGAAGACCGACATCAACCAGAGCTGGGCAAGCGGCTATGGCGTCCGCCTGCTCGATCGCCTGGTCGCCGACCATTATGAGCGCAAATGACCTGAGATGACCGAAGTCCTGTTCTATCATCTGCAAAATATGACGGTGGAGAACGTGTTGCCGCCGCTTCTCGAGAAATCGCTCGAGCGCGGCTGGCGCGTCGTGGTGCAGTCGACCTCGGAAGAGCGCGCCGATGCGCTCGACGCGCATTTATGGACCTACCGCGACGATTCCTTCCTGCCGCACGCGACATGGCGCGTGAACGATGCCGCCGATCAGCCTATCGTGCTGGCGATCGAGGAGGGCAATCCCAACGGCGCCCATGTCCGATTCCTGGTCGACAATGCGGCCTTGCCGCAGGACGCGCAGGGTTATGCGCGCATGGTGCTGCTGTTCAACGGCGACGATCCGGATGCACTCGCGCTTGCCCGCAGCGCCTGGACGGATTGCAAGGAGCGGGGATTTGATGTCACTTATTGGCAGGCCGACGAGCGGGGCCGATGGCAGCGTCGGAATTAGGGGTCCTTCGCAATTAATGATAATTTGCACTTTTCGGGCGATGCTGGCTTTTGTCACCTTCGTGCCGCAAAGTGATGTTGGGACAATCGCTTAGGGCTGGTCCTTCACGCGGGGAATTTGGTTTATCGTGCGACATCAAAAGCTTCCCAAGTCGCTCATAGTTGCGTTGGCTGCCGTAGCACCGCTGGTCGCGGGCTGTTCGGGGACCGATCTGCTGTCCAAGGACGCACAATGGTTCAACACGCCCAGCCGTCTCTTCATCAAGAACATCTCGATCGAATCCCCGCCGCTGACCCCCGACAAGGCGGTCGGAGCTGAGGATCTCGTCAGCGCCGACGGCGGCTGTCCCGGCATGGCGCCGCCTCCCGGGCCGGCCGATGCCAATGCATCGACGACGGCGCCGGCGCCGATGGGCGGCACGGTCGCGCTCGGCCATACCGAATGCGACGTGGTGCGCGGCATCGGCGCGCCATCGAACGTCAATCTCTCCAATGATGCCGCTGGCCGCCGCGTTGCCGTCGTCACCTGGGCCACGGGACCGCGCGCCGGCATCTACACGTTCACGGCTGGGCGTCTGTCGTCAATCGAGGGCAATCCCGATCCGCAACCGGTGCCGAGGGCGACCAAGCCGAAGCCGAAGAGGCACACGTAGGCGGGGATCGCCTGCACCACAACGGATCGGCTGCGCGCATCGGAGACGTTATTGTGCTGCTCCGTAGATCGCCATCTGCGCGAATAGCGGCATCGATGCCGTGGTTCTGAAGGACGCAAGCGATCGGGGGCGGACC
The DNA here is from genome assembly GCF_054863025.1 of Bradyrhizobium sp. 23AC. NCBI lineage: Bacteria > Pseudomonadati > Pseudomonadota > Alphaproteobacteria > Hyphomicrobiales > Nitrobacteraceae > Bradyrhizobium > Bradyrhizobium sp. 23AC. Next base: position 203,800 of record NZ_JAVAYN010000014.1, on the reverse strand, counting down.
CGATCGAAAGCCGGGTTCGCGGGCACCCCTCAGAGCACCGGCTTGGTGTTGAAGCGATCAAGGTTGTCGAACGCGGAACCGGCCCTTCATCTTGAGGCCGTCACGCATATTGAGGCCGAGAAGAGCGATGTTCATCGCGCCGGCCAACAATTCGAGAGTCTGTACTGCGTAGAACGTGGTGTCGAACTCCGCGGCCTTCGCCTTGAAGGCAAGAAACAACGCGGCTGGAATGAGAAGCAGGATGCCGTTGCCGGCGATGAACGGCATACGTTTGATCTTCGCGCCGATCACGCCACCACGTCGTCCCTTTGCCAGGAAAAATCCTGAGCCTCCCGTCACCGCCAACGCCGGAACCAGCAACAGGAAGCCCCAGGGTATGGCCATTTTCACCGTGGCTATGCTCGCGTGCGACGCAAATAGCTCGGTGAGAGCCGTGGAGAGCCAGAAGGTCGCGATAGTCGTCAGCGCGACCGCGCCCGCGACTGGGTGGATGATCCTGGTCATCGCGTTCTGCCGTTTTCGAAGCAAGCTACGCCACACAGATGCCGGGCACGGCGACCTTCTCGAACAGGTGCGGAGAGGCGACGGCGGATGAGGGATAGGCTGCGATCTTCGATCTGAACTCAGGATGTGTGAACGCAGCCCGGAAGTGGGCAGTCGATTCCCAGACGGCATAGTTCAGATATGTCGGTCTATCGCCGATCGCGCGGTGAAGCTGGGTGGCAATGAAGCCCGGCTGCCGCTTCATGAAGGCTGCATCGTCCTGCCAAACCTGGAGGAAGCTCTGCTCGTCGGTCTTGTCGAGCGTGAATACATTCACCAGCACTGCGGGGCTGGTGTCGATGCCAAGTTGACGTTCGATGGGAAAGTTGGGGTCCAGAGGGCGTAGGTGCGCCATGGCAGGCTCCGTTCGATATGGCAATATGGTGTCAATCTGGTACTATACGTATCGTAGTGATTTGACATCATGATGTCAATAACAGTTTATGGTGACGGATGCCGAAATCCTTGCGAACGCCGGCCGGTGATGCTCTGTCGAACCTCGTGCTTGACCTGTTCCGGCTGAACAGCCTGCTCCTGACCGCAGGGGACCGCCTGGTGGCCCGGCTCGGACTCACGAGCGCTCGCTGGCAGATTCTCGGCGCCATCGTGCATGCGGAGCGCCCCCAGCCGGTGGCTTGGCTTGCCCGCGATCTGGGTGCCAATCGCCAAAACGTGCAGCGGATCGTCAATGACCTGCACGCGGAAGGCCTCGTTGCTTTCGAGGCCAATCCGCATCACCGCCGAGCGCAGCTTGTCGTCCTGACCGACAAGGGGCGGCACGCTTTCGATGCCGCCATGGCTTTGCAGGCGCCGTGGGTCAACGGCCTTTCGGAGGGGCTTGCGGTCAAGGACCTGCAAACCGTTCATCGCATCGTCGCGGACCTGCGGACGAAGCTCGAGAGCGAGACAGAGAGCCAGACCTAGCGCACGGCGAGCGGGCGGAATTCCCGGCAGCTCTTCACGAGATGTTCCCGGAACGCCGCTGCGGCCGAACAATTGCTGCGCGCTTCTGATGAGCGCTTTCCTGATGGTCTTGCGGCCAGGAATGCGCTCATATGGAGCGATAAAAATCTGGAGGAGACTATGCGGTTCTCGATTGCCCTCGTATCGGCTCTGCTTCTGCCGCTCGGCGCGGCCGTTGCCCAGGACTATCCGACGAGGCCCATCACCATGCTGGTGCCGTTCGCGGCGGGCGGGCCGACCGACACCATCGCGCGCCTGACGGCCGCAGGCATGGGGAAGTCGCTGGGACAGCAAATCGTCGTCGAGAACGCGACCGGCGCCGGCGGCACCATCGGCACGACCCGCGCTGCGCGCGCCCAGCCCGACGGCTACACGCTGCTGATCCATCACGTCGGCATCTCGACCGCCGCGACGCTGTATCGCAATCTCAGCTATGACACGAAGACGGCGTTTGCGCCGATCGGCCTCGTGACCAATGCGCCGATGACCATCATTGCGCGTCCGGATTTTCCGGCCAACACGCTCAAGGAACTGGTCGCCTACGCCCAGCAGCAGGGCGACAAGCTGACCTACGCCAATGCCGGGTTAGGTGCGGCATCGCATCTCTGCGGCATGCTGTTCATGACGGCGATCCAGAAGCAGCTCACCACGGTGCCTTACAAGGGCAACGGTCCGATCATGAACGATCTGCTCGGCAAGCAGATCGATCTCACCTGCGATCAGGCGACCAACACCACCGGGCCGATCACGGCCAAGCAGGTCAAGGCCTATGCGATCACCACCAAGGAGCGGCTGAAGAGTCTGCCCGATCTGCCGACGGCCGATGAGGCGGGCCTCAAAGGATTCGAGCTCGGCGTCTGGCATGGCCTCTATGCTCCCAAGGGCACTCCGCCCGCGGTCGTGCAGAAGCTGACGGCCGCGCTGCAGACGGCGCTCAAGGATCCGGCGCTGATCGCCCGGTTCAACGACATCAACACCGAGCCCGTGCCGCAGGACAAGGCGACGCCCGAGGCACTGGGCGCGATGCTAACGAGCGAAGTCGACCGCTGGGCTCCGATCATCAAGGCGGCCGGGCAGTTCGCGGACTAAGCAGATACTCCCATGAAGAGTAGCTTGGTCAGCTGCTTAATGCAGGGTGATCAATTACCGCTACTGTGCATGGGGTTGTTTTCCAGATTTGGATTCAGCCCGCAGCCTCGTCGAACTGCGTGCTTGCCTCGAGCCACTGCTCCTCCGCGCGCGCCAGCGCATCGGCGGCGTTGGCGCGCGCCTTTGATAGCTGTGCGGCCTGCTTGGGATCGCGCGTAAAAATATCTGGCAGGGCGAGGGCCGTGTCGATCTTGGTGATGATGTCGCTGACGCGGGCGATCTCGGCTTCGGCCTCGGTGATGCGCTTCTTCAGCGAGCCGCGATTGTCGGACCTAGCCCGCTGCGGCTTTTCGCTTGGCGCACTGCGTTCGCGCGGGGCGGGCTCGCCGTTGCGCGCGGACAGCACCAGGCGGCGGTATTCGTCGAGGTCGCCGTCGTAATTGGTGACGGTGCGGTCGGCGACGATCCAAAGCCGGTCGGCACAGGCCTCGATCAGATAGCGATCGTGCGAGACCATGATGACGGCGCCGGGGAATTCGTTGATGGCTTCGGCAAGCGCGGCGCGGCTGTCGATGTCGAGATGGTTGGTCGGCTCGTCCAGGATGATCATGTTGGGGCCGAAGAAGGTCGCAAGGCCCAGCAGCAGCCGCGCCTTCTCGCCGCCGGAGAGTTTTCCGACTTTGGTGTCGGCCGCCTTGCCCGAAAAACCGATCGCGCCGGCGCGGGCGCGGACCTTGGCCTCGGGCGCATCGCCGCCCATCAGCTTGCGGACGTGGTCGTAGGCGGATCCGTCTTCGTTCAATTCGTCGAGCTGATGCTGCGCGAAATACGCGATCGACAGCTTGTCAGCACGCGTCACCTTGCCGGAGAACGGCGCGAGGCGGCCTGCGAGCAGTTTGACGAGCGTCGACTTGCCGTTGCCGTTGGAGCCGAGCAGGGCGATGCGGTCGTCATTGTCGATGCGCAAGGTGACACGGCCGAGCACGGGCGTTGCCGGATCGTAACCGACGGATGCGTTGTCGACGGCGATGATCGGCGGCGACAGGATTTTCTCCGGGGCGGGAAAGCTGATCTCGCGCACGTCCTCGGTGACCAGCGCCGTGATCGGCTTCAGCCGTTCCAGCATCTTCACGCGAGACTGTGCCTGGCGGGCTTTCGAGGCCTTGGCCTTGAAGCGGTCGACGAAGGCCTGCAGGCGGGCGCGCTCGGCCTCCTGGCGCTTGACCTGCTTGGCATCGAGCAGCTCGCGCGCGGCGCGCTGCTCTTCGAACGAGGAATAGGTGCCCTTGTAGAGCGTGAGCTTGCCGCGCTCCAGATGCAGGATCTGGTCGACCGAGCTTTCGAGGAGATCGCGGTCGTGGCTGATCACGATCACCGTGCGCGGATAGTGCGCGAGGTGATCCTCCAGCCACAACGTTCCCTCGAGGTCGAGATAGTTGGTGGGCTCGTCGAGCAGCAACAGGTCGGGGGCTGCGAACAGGGTCGCGGCGAGCGCGACGCGCATGCGCCAGCCGCCGGAGAATTCGGCGCAGGGGCGGAGCTGATCGGCGGCGGAGAAGCCGAGACCGGAGAGGATCGCGGCGGCACGGCTCGGCGCCGAATGCGCGTCGATGTCGACCAGGCGGGTCTGGATCTCGGCGATCCGGTGCGGATCGATCGCGCTTTCGGCTTCAGTGAGCAGCGCGTCGCGTTCGAGGTCGGCCTTGAGCACAACGGAGATCAGGCTTTCGGGTCCGTTCGGGGCTTCCTGGGCGAGGCTGCCGACGCTCCAGCGCGGAGGCAGGGTCACCGAGCCGTGCTCGGCCGCGAGCTCGCCGCGGATCACCTTGAACAGCGTCGACTTGCCGGTGCCGTTGCGTCCGACCAGGCCGACGCGCGATCCCGGCGTGATCTGCACGGAACTCTGGTCAATCAGAAGGCGTCCGGCGAGGCGGAGGGAGAGATCGGTGATCGCAAGCATGCGGCCTTGTCACCGCAAGGCGCGTCGAACGCAACCCGTTTTTCGCAGCCGCTCAGTGCGAGTCGCGGTCGCGCTGCCTCAGCTCGTTCATGAGTTGCTCGAGATGGGTCGGGAGCTGGGGTTCGGGACGCAGGCTCTGCTGGAGCCGTTCGCCCACCGCATCGCAAATCGAGCGGCTGGTCCGCCGATCGATCTGTTCGCTGTCATTGGCAAAAAGGCCAGCCATTGCGCAGGTTCCGTGTGCTCAAAGTAAGGACACGGTACCAAGTCATTGGCCCCCAAAATGGTTTCGCCGTTTTTGGGGCATTGCCGGCATTCTCGTCAAAATTGTATGTATCACGCTATATACACCCAAAATGCGAAGCCCCGGCGGGGGATCGCCGGGGCTTCTCTTGGAAGGCAACCGTGGGGGGTCGGTAGCCTTTAAGTCAAGGTGCTGTCGGGCTCAGTAGCAGCGGTTGATCATCCGCCAGCGGGGTCCCCAGGGGGTCGGGACCAGCCGGCGCACATAGCAGCCGCCATAACCGTAGGAGACGGGGGCATAGAAGCGCGGACCGCCCCAGCCGTGGCCGCGGTGCCAGCCACCGCCGCCGTGCCAGCCACCGCCGCCGCCGTGCCAGCCCGGGCCGCCACCGTGCCAGTGGGCGGAAGCCGAGGTCGGCGCCAGCGCGGCACCCAGCGCAACCGCAGCGACAGCGGCAAGCGAAAGTTTCCTCAACATGGTGATCTCCTCAAAACTGCCGGCGCGGGGCTATCGCGTCCGATGGAAAGGCCGCCGAAACGGTCCGCCTCGGGAGGAGGCTTTGGTTTCGATGGGCCCAACCCTACGCCAGCGAGGCTGAACCGAATCCTGACAGGGGCTTCAGATTGGGTTCATCTGGGTGAAATTGTCGTAATCCAGGTTGAAACCGCAGGGTCCGGTCCTGCGGCGAAGCGCCTGTGACGTCATACCGGCGATCGCTTGCCGGATGGCAAAGGCGCCGATATAAGCCCGGCAACTCCGAACCACCGCTTTTCTTCCCAAGGACAAGATTATGGCCATCGAACGCACTTTCTCGATCATCAAGCCCGACGCGACCGCGCGTAACCTGACCGGCGCCGTCAACGCCGTGATCGAAAAGGCGGGCCTGCGCATCGTCGCGCAGAAGCGCATCCGCATGACCAAGGAACAGGCCGAGACCTTCTATGCCGTCCACAAGGCGCGGCCGTTCTTCGGCGAGCTCGTCGAGTTCATGACCTCGGGCCCGGTCGTCGTCCAGGTGCTGGAAGCCGAGAACGCCATTGCCAAGTACCGCGACGCGATGGGCGCGACCGATCCGTCGAAGGCCGCCGACGGCACCATCCGCAAGCTCTACGCCAAGTCGATCGGCGAGAATTCCGCGCACGGCTCGGATGCGCCGGAGACTGCCGCGATCGAGATCGCGCAGTTCTTCTCGGGCAACGAGATCGTCGGCTGATCCATCGGCTGATAATTTAAATCGACGGGGCGAAAGGACGTATTGTGAGCTGGCTCTGGCAGATCTTCGATCCCGCGACGATCGGGGCATTCTTCACCCAGTTTCGCAACGAGATGGCCGAACCGACCTTCTGGATTGCGGTCGGCAAGATCATCTGGATCAACATCCTTTTGTCCGGTGACAACGCGCTGGTGATCGCGCTCGCCTGCCGCGGCCTCTCGCCGCGACACCGCCTGTGGGGCATGATCTTCGGTGCCGGCGCCGCGGTGCTGCTGCGGATCATCTTCACCGGCATCGTCGCAACCCTGATGGAGCTGCCGTACCTCAAGCTGATCGGCGGACTCGCGCTGATCGTGATCGCGGCCAAGCTCCTGGTGCCGGAGCATGACGAGGACGACGACGTCGACGCGGCCTCGCATCTGTGGCAGGCCATCCAAATCGTCGTGGTCGCCGACATCGTCATGTCGCTCGACAACGTCATTGCGGTCGCCGCCGCCGCCAATGGCAGCGTGCCGCTCCTGATCCTCGGCCTTGCCATCAGCGTGCCGCTGATCGTCGCCGGTGCGGCGCTGATCATGGCGCTGCTCGAAAAGCTGCCGGTGCTGGTCTGGGCGGGTGCTGCGCTGCTCGGCTGGATCGCGGGCGAGGTGATGGCGACCGATCCCGGCGTCGCGCCCAAGCTGCACTCGCTGTTCGACGGCCCGTTCGGCGCCTCGCTGGACAGCATGCTCGGCGCCTTGCGCATCCCTCCGCAATTCGGCCATGGCGGGGCGGGCGGCGAATATTTCTGCGCAGCGCTCGGCGTCATCGTCGTGCTGGTGGTCGGCACCATCTGGCGCCGCCGCAAGCTGACCGCCGCCGCACTGGAATCGTCCGAGCGGCACGCCAGGGCGTCGGCGGAGTAGGCCCGCTCAGTCGATCGTGCCGAGTTCCGTCACGGGTATCGTCCAGTAGACCAGCTTGGTTCCGGCGAACGAAACCCGCAGACGGTCGAGCAAGCGGCCGGCATCTGTCCCTGCGAGCACCACCTGCACGACAGCCTGATCGGCGTGGCCTTTCACGCGTTCGGCGGCCGTATGCAAGCGGATCTCAGTGCCGTGACCGGCTCCGTGCGATGCCGTGAATCCCGAAACCAGGTCGGTCTGCTCAGCGAGATAGTCGAACACCTCCTCGCGCAGGAGATGCGGCACAATCAGCGTCAGACAGACCGGCTGCTCGATCATTTGGCCACCTTCGACGATCCGCCATAGCGGCGATACAGGATCGGCAGGAGAATCAGGGTGAGCAGGGTGGAGGACAGCAGTCCTCCGATTACGACGATTGCGAGCGGTCGCTGTACTTCGGAACCCGGGCCGGAGGCGAACAGCAGCGGGATCAAGCCCAGCGCCGTGATGCTCGCGGTCATCAGCACGGGGCGAAGCCTGCGCATGGCGCCTTCGACGACGATGCGATCCTCGGCAAGGCCGTGGGCGCGGAGCTGATTGAAGTAGGAGACCAGCACGACGCCGTTGAGCACGGCGATGCCGAGCAGCGCGATGAATCCGACCGAAGCCGGCACCGACAGATACTCGCCCGTCACGACCAGGGCGAAGACGCCCCCGATCAGGGCGAACGGGATGTTGACCAGCACCAGCAGGGCCTGGCGGATGGCACCGAATGTTGTGAAGAGCAGCACGAAGATCAGGCCGATCGCGACGGGAACCACGACGGATAGGCGCGCGGCGGCGCGTTGCTGGTTCTCGAACTGCCCGCCCCAGGTCAGCCGGTAACCGCTGGGCAGCGGGAGTTCGGTCGCGACCTTCTGGCGGGCCGCTTCGACGAAGCCGACCATGTCGCGACCGCGGACGTTGGCGCGCACCACGCTCATGCGGGCGCCGTCCTCGCGGTCGATCTTCACCGGGCCGTCCACGCGCTGGATGCGGGCGACCTGCGACAGCGCGACGTGCCGTCCGGAGGCGAGCGTGAGCGGCAGGCTCGCCAGCAGCGTCGGCGCTTCCCGCGTCGTCTCGCTGCCCCGGATGAGGATCGGCGTGCGGCGTCCGTCCTCGAGCGCGGTCCCGATGGTCCGGCCCTCGATCTGCGTCCGCAGCGAGTTGACGATAGAATCCACGGTCAGGCCGAGGCGGCCGGCCTCCATGCGGTTGACCGCAACCGTGTAGTATTGAGCGCCTTCATTCAGCGTGGTGTAGACGTCCTCGGCACCGTCGATGCTGGACAGGATCGCTGACAGCTTTGCCGCGGTTTCGTTCAGCTTGGCGATGTCGGGGCCGAAGATCTTGACGGCGACGTCACCGCGCACGCCGCTGATCATCTCCTGCACACGCATGTCGATGGGCTGGGTGAAGCTGAGCGAAATGCCGGGGAAGCCGGTGAGGACCTCGCGAAGCTTCTGCAGCAGGGCCTCGCGATTGTCGGTCGCGCGCTCGGCGGCCGGCTTGAGCACGAGGAACGTGTCGGTCTGGTTGGGGCCCATGGGGTCGAGGCCGAGCTCGTCCGACCCGGTTCGCGCGACGATGCCGGCAATATCAGGCACGGCCAGAAGCGCGGTCTGGAGTCTTGCATTCATTGCAAGCGACTCGTCGAGGTTGACGGACGGAAGCGTCTCCACGCTGACGATGACGTCGCCTTCATCCATGGTCGGCATGAAGGTCTTGCCGAGCTGGGTATAGGCGAAGCCTGCCGCGACGAGGCCGATCAGCGCCGCAGCCATCACCTTGCGCTCGTTGTTGAGGGCCCAGTCCAGTGCCGGCGCGTAGACCCGTTGGGCCGCGCGTACCAGCAGGGGATCGCGATGTGACGCCGACTTGAGCACGAAGGAGGTTGCGACCGGGATCACGGTGAGCGCCAGCAGGAGCGAACCGGCCAGCGCGAAGATGATGGCCAGCGCGACCGGGATGAACAGCTTGCCCTCCAACCCTTGCAGCGTCAGCAACGGGACGAACACGATGATGATGATGAGCACGCCCGAGGCGACCGGCTCCAGGACTTCGCAGACCGAACGGTAAACCAGGTGGATCAGCGGAGTGGCCTTGCCCGGCTCGTGCTTGCCGAGGTTGCCGACGATGTTCTCAACCACGACGACCAGCGCGTCGATCAGCATGCCGATCGCGATCGCAAGTCCGCCGAGGCTCATCAGGTTGGCCGACATTCCCACCACGCGCATGACGATCAAGGCGATGACGATGGCAAGCGGCAGGCTGAGCGCGATCACCAGCGAGGCCCGCCAGTTGCCGAGGAAGAGCAGCAGAAGGACGATGACGAGGGCGGTGGCCTCGCCGAGGGCCCGCACCACGGTGCCGACGGCGCGGTTGACCAGGCGGCTGCGGTCATAGAACACGTTGATCGACACGCTCTTCGGCAGCGAGGGTTGCAGTTCCGCGAGCCGAGCACGCACGTCACGGATCAGCTGACCCGCGTTGGCGCCGCGCAAGCCGAGGACCAGTCCCTCGACGGTTTCGCCGCGGCCGTCCGCCGTGACGGCGCCATAGCGGGTCAGCGTCCCGACTTTGACGCTCGCGACGTCGTTGACCAGGATCGGCACGCCCTCGCGGGTGTCGACGACGATGGCCTTGATGTCCTCGATCGAGCGGATGCTGCCTTCGATCCGGACCAGGGCGCTGTCCTCGCCTTGGTTCACCCGCCCGGCGCCGTCGTTGCGGCTGTTGGCTTCGATGGCCCGGCGAAACACATCGTAGGTGATGCCGCGCGCGGCCAGCGCATCGTTGCGCGGCACGATCTCGAAGGCGCGGACATAGCCGCCGAGCGCATTGACGTCCGCAACGCCGGGGACGGTCCGCAAGGCCGGGCGGATCACCCAATCGAGCAGGGTGCGGCGTTCCGCAAGCGATAGCTCGGGACTGTCGATCGTGAACATGAACATCTCGCCGAGAGGGCTCGTGATCGGCGCCAGACCGCCGCTCACCCCGTCGGGGAAATCGCGCGAGATGTTCGACAGCCGCTCCGAGACCTGGTTGCGCGCCCAGTAGATGTCGGTGCCGTCCTCGAAATCGACGGTGATGTCTGCCAGCGCGTATTTCGTGGTCGAACGAAGCACCTTCTTGTTCGGCAATCCGAGCAGTTCGAGCTCGACGGGAACGGTGATGCGCTGCTCGACCTCTTCGGGAGTGAGGCCCGCCGCCTTCATGATGACCTTGACCTGAACCGGCGAAACGTCAGGAAAGGCATCGATCGGCAAGCCGGGCAGGAGGACAGCGCCGGCGCCGATCACCAGCAGCACGCCGAGCATGACGAACAGTCGCTGCGACAGTGCGAACGCAACCAGGCGCCGGAGCATTTACTGCCCCAGTCCGGAGAGGATGCCGCGAAGCGCCAAGATGCCGCCGATCGCGATCTCATCCCGGTCCGAGACGGCGCCCGCTACGACCACATGGTCCTGATCTTCCGCAAGCAGCTTGACCGGCACCAGCCGGAAGCCGCCGTCAAAGGCGACGAAGACCGACGTTTGCTCGCCCCGCCGGACCAGCCCGCTGTAAGGGATCTCCCAGGCGCTTTCGCCGGTCGAGAGAAATCCGATGCGGGCCGCGGTGGTCTGGCCGGGATGCAGCTCGCCGTCGTTGGGGACTTCCGCGCGAACCAGAATAGTCTGGGTGGCAGGATCGATGGTCTCTGAGACCAACACGACCTTGCCCGGGGTGGAATAGCCCTCGATCTCGACTTTAGCGCCGGTACGGATCGCTCGAATATTGGCGGCAGGGACCGCGATTTCTGCCCATAGCGGCGAGAGCCGCGCCAACTTGACGAGCGGTGCGGATTGTTCGAGCCGCTGCCCTGGTGACACTGCGAGCTCGACCACGGACGCGGCTTGCGGTGCATAGACCGTGAGCATCCCGCTGATTGCCGCTTGTTGGGCCAGGCGCGAGATTGCATCGTCGGACATCCCGCTCAGATGCAGCATCTGGCGCCGTTCGGCGACGACGAGGGCGGCCTGGCGCGCTTCGGCCTGGCTGGCCTCGAGCACGCGTTGCGGCACGGCCTTGCCTTCGAACAGATCCACGTTGCGATTGAGCTGCTGGCTGGCGAGGTGCTCCTGCGCGATCGCGTGCAGATAGTCGCGTTGCTGGGAGACGAAGCTCGGACTCTCCAGTGTGACCAGCGGCTGGCCGGCCATGGCGCGGTCACCGCGCCCGACCAGGAGATTGGCGACCATGCCGGCCACCGGCGCGCTGACGACCCACAATTGCTGCGTCGGGATGACGATCTGGACGGGATAGGGCAGCGTCAGATCGGTCCGGCTCGCGACCGGATGGGTCACGCGCACCCCGAGATTGCGCGCCTGCGCATCGCTGAGCTTCACTTCGTCCTGTGCCATCAACACGGAAGATAACAAGCTCAATGCAATGGCGATGAGCGTACGAGCGAGCGTGCCGCCAGAGAAGGTGAGAAGGAGAGGTCCGTGGCGGACTCGCATGAGGAATGTCCCGCATTCGCCGGCGAGCGAAGCGCTGCTCGATCGCAGGTTTCGCTTAACCCACCAGCGCGTTGGGGCGTTGATCTGTCTCAAGCGGGCCCACCACTTTGGAAGGCTGCTCGCCGTCCCGGGAGGGCTTCGGTTGATCTTGCTCAATTCCGTCCCAGCCCGGGAAGCTAGGCTGGCTTTGCATCCTTCGGAGAGGCGGCCGTGAGACCAACAAGATTCGCGTCGATCCTGGCAACCGGCTTTGTCGCGCTGGTTGGGCTCGTGCAGCCGGCACTCTCCCATAGCGGAACGGCGCAAGACCCCTGGAGTTCTGCGCACATCGAAATGCTGCCGCCTGAAATCCGAGCGGACGTGCGGAAATGGGATGCCGCGTGCGGCGCGCCAATCGCCGCTGCCCAACGCTTTGCTCTTTATTTGACCGTGCCGGGCGCTCAATTCCTGGCTCTCCATTTTGACGATTTTCGTTGCCGCAACAGGGCAGTTTATTGCGGGTCCGCAGGGTGCCTGCACGAGGTGTATGTCTCGAAAAGCGGACGTTACAGACGTGTGCTCTCCGTGCACGCTCATGACGTTCGGCTGTCTTCTTCCCACGATCAGGCCGTCGTTGAAGTCGTGGACGGGAGGGGCGCGAGCCGCACGCTGTGGTGGAACGGAAGCCGATTTGTCGGCAGATGAGCGTTTGCACATGAGAACCTTTCGTCCCGTGGCTCGCTCACGATGGACGCTTCCTTCCGGTGATCATCGCTTTCACCAGGCTCTCGCGGTGCTCGAAGCTCGCCACGAGGACGCCAAGCATATGCACGACGACGAGGCCGATCGTGAGGTTGGCGAACGCCTCATGGACCTCTTCAACCCATTTTGCTCCCCAGAAGCCGCCGGTCGTCATCATGTAACCGGTGGTGCAGGTGCCGATCAGCATGACGATCAGCGCCACGACCATCGCGCCGCCGGCAGGATTGTGGCCGAGATAGCGCGGCGCCCTCAGCAGCGCCACGTCCCGCATGTAGGCGAGCACCGCGCGCGGCCAGCGGACGAAGTCGCGGAAGCGCGCATGGCGCGGCCCCACGATGCCCCACAAAATCCGTAGCGCGAGCAACCCCGCAATCGTGTAGCCGGCGGCGATATGGACATTCTCGATTGCGTCACCGGTCGCATAAGCGACCAGAAACAGTCCGGCCAGCGACCAATGGAACACGCGCACAAAGGGGTCCCAGACCTTGACGGTGGCCGGCGGCTTCTCGCCGCCGGCCACGATCGCGTCGTGAATTGCGCTCATGGTGGGGCCCCTTACAGCTGACCGACGATCTGGCCGCTGGTCGGATCGACGAACAATTCGACCCGGCTGCCGGACTTGTCGATGGTGTAGAGTTCGCCGCAGGCATTCTTGAGCTTGGCCTTCTGAACTTTGTAGCCCTGGGCTTCGACTTTGGCCTGCAGTTGTTCGAGCGGCAGCCAGCTTGTCTGCGGCGCTGCAGTGCAGGGGCGCCCGAGGCTGCCGGCATGAGCAGTCGCGGCAGTTGCGAGCAAAGCGGCGGTTGCGGTGAAGATGGTGATCTTGCGCATGGTTCTCTCCGGCTTGTGGCGCCCGGCCGCGTCATGCGGCGAGGCGATGTACGGACACTGGCAGAAGAGCCCTGACGGCCACCTGTTGATCCACGTCAGCGTTCTGTCAGGTCGATTAGGGCATTCTTTGTGAATGCAGCCCGCCAGCTTCCTGGGATTCCTCGCGGTGCCATTGCTGGCAGCCGTCCTGCTCGCGCCGGTGCCTGCCGCAGCAGGCGGCCACGATAAAGGTGCGCCCGACGCCGTTCGCCGCGCAGTCGAGGCGGGCGAGATCAAGCCACTCGCCGATATTCTCGCATCTATTCGCGGCAAGCTGCCGGGGGAGGTTGCCGGCGTGGAGATAGAGCGCGAGCGTGGCCGCTGGATCTACGAATTTCGCGTCGTCGATGACAAGGGCCGCCTCTACGAGGTGTACGTCGATGCGCGCAGCGGCGAGATCGAACGCGTCAAGGAGAAGTGATGCGCCTGCTGCTCGTGGAGGACGACCGACGGATCGCGGCCGATGTGGAGAGGGCGTTACAAGCGGCCGGCTATGTGGTCGAGATCGTCCGCAACGGCGAGGAAGCCTGGTTCCGCGGTGATACCGAGGACTACGGCGCTGTCATCCTCGATCTCGGCTTGCCCGACATGGACGGCCTGGCGGTGCTCAAGCGCTGGCGCGCGAACGGACGGTCCATGCCGGTGCTAATCCTGACGGCGCGCGGCAGCTGGGCCGAGCGCGTCGATGGTATCGACGCGGGCGCCGACGATTACCTGCCCAAGCCGTTCCGCATGGAGGAATTGCTGGCGCGGCTGCGCTCGATCGTGCGCCGCTCGGCGGGCCATGCCTCCTCACGGATCGTCGCTGGCGACGTCGAACTCGACGAGCGTCAGATGAAGGTGACGCTGCGCGGCGTGCCCGTCGCGTTGTCGCCGTTGGAATATCGCCTGATCGCCTTTCTCTTGCACCACCGCGGCCGTGTGGTGTCGCAGCACGAGCTCGACGAAAACGTCTATGGCCACGGCGAGGACCACGAGTCGAACGCGCTCGAGGTGCTGGTCGGCCGGGTGCGCAAGAAGCTCGGCGCCGATCTAATCGAGACCAGGCGCGGCTTCGGCTATCTGATACCGGAGACGGCGCCGTGAGCTGGGGCTCGTTGCGGCTGCGACTGGTGGCCGGCGGGGGTGTGGCTATCCTGATCGCGCTGACCATTGCCGGTGCCGGGCTGACGTTGCTGTTCGAACGCCACGTCACGCGCACAATCGGCAGTGACCTCGACATCTATTTGAAGCAACTCGTTGCGGGTATCGACGTCGATGCGCAGGGCAAGCTGGTGGTGGGCCGGCCGCCGGCCGACCCGCGTTTTGCCGATCCCCTTTCGGGCTTGTACTGGCAGGTATCGGACGATGGCGGTCAGGTGCTGCGTTCGCGTTCGCTGTGGGACACGGCGTTGGACCTGCCGCAGGATGAGCCGTCGCCTCGCGAATTGCACCGTCACGTCATCCCTGGGCCGGCGAACGCGCGGCTTCTGGTCAGTGAACGCCGCGTGCTGCTCACCGTGGGCGACCGCCGCGTTCCGGTGCGCGTCGCGGTGGCGGCCGATCTTGCCCGCGTGGCGGTCGCCGCCGCGCAATTCGCCAGGGATCTGGCGCTGGCGCTCGGCCTGCTTGGTCTGGTGCTGGCGGCGGCCACCTCGATCCAGGTCGGACTGGGCCTACGTCCGCTCGATGCACTTCGCCGTGGCGTCGCCGACGTCCGCTCAGGCCAGCGTAAGCATCTCCCCGTCGACGTCCCTGCCGAGGTGAAGCCGCTGGTGGAAGAGGTGAACAATCTGATCGACGTCCAGGAAGGCGAGATCGAGCGTTCGCGCAGCCGCGCCGCTGACTTGGCTCATGGGCTGAAGACGCCGCTCGCCGCGCTCGTGGCCGATGTCGCGCTTTTGCGTCAGCGAGGTGAGCAGGACGTCGCCAAGGCTATCGAAGCTGTCGCCGATGCGATGAGCCGTCATGTCGACCGCGAGCTCGCACGCGCCCGGGCGCGGGGCGCGGCACGACAGCGTGGTGATATTTCCACGCCGCTCAGACCGCTTGTCGAGTCCCTGATACTGACGCTCGCGCGCACGCCCACTGCGCAGCGGCTGGAATTCAAGGCCTGCTTAAGGGGCGAGCCGAGCGTGCCGCTTGATCGCACCGATCTGGCCGAAGTGCTGGGCAATCTCCTGGAAAATGCCGCCCGTCACGCCAAGAGCCAGGTGCGCATTGGTGCGGATGCCATTGCGGAGCCGGCGATTACGGTCGAGGACGATGGTCCCGGCATCGCGGCCGCCGAGCGTGCACGGGTGCTCGAACGTGGTGCGAGACTGGATGAGCGCGGCGAGGGCGCCGGTCTCGGCCTCGCGATCGTTCAGGACGTGCTCAGTGCCTATGGATGGCAGCTCGTCCTCACCGATTCCGAGCTCGGCGGACTGAAAGCCGTCATCGCGCCAGAGGGCAGCCGCGATCGAACGGCTGCTGCTGGTTGAAGACCCGGCCGCTCGCTTGACGCACCGTCCTTGTTTGTCAGCGCCGCACGATCGAGCCGGCGCGGGCGACCAGGCGGGCGAGTGCGCGGAAGCGGCTGCCGACGCGGTCGGCGACGAGGTCGCCGAGGCGGTGCTCGAACACCAGCATCAGCTTGCGGCCCTGGCTGCGGAAATGCGTGGCCGGCAGCACGCCCGGACGCGCCGCCGAGATCAGATGCGCGACGCGGAACGCCGCGCCCAAGAGGCGCGCGCGTTCGAGCTGCGCCGGCGTCAGCAGCTCCTGCATGGTGACCGGCGGCTGGTTTTCCTCGCTCAGGCCCGCATAGCGATAGAACACCGAGAGGCCGACGAAGGCGCGCTCGGTATGGGTGATCGCGCCGAAATTGCCGTTGACGACGAGGCTCAGCGTCTGCTCGCCGCGGTGATCGGGATGCACGCGCCAGCCGATATCGGACAGCAGGCATGCGGTGTGGCGCAAGCGGCGGTCCTCCTCGCTCTCGCGCAGCTTCACCACGCGCGCCAGGCGGTCGGTCCAGGCGATCAGCTCGTGGGCGTGCTTGGCCGAGCGCGACAGCAGCTGGTTCAGTTCTTCCGCGGCGCAGATCAGGCCGTCCTTGTTGCGTTCCGGCTCCGACAGCTTCTCGTGCAGCAGGCCCTCGCGCACGCCGAAGGTCGAGAACACGATCGTCTTCGGCTTCGCCACCCGGATGATGTGCTCGAGCACCAGCGCCGCATAGGTGAGGAGAGGCCGGCGGGCATCGGCGACGCTCTCGATGTCGGCGAGCATGTCCGCTGCCGCAAGACGACGCAGACGACGCGAGAAGTCGAGCGCCTCGGCGGCCGAAATCGAATAACCGTGCATCACCTGGAGCGGATAGCCGCTCTGGATGATGTGAATGCGCGCGAGCGCGCGCCAGGTGCCGCCGACGGCGTAGAAGGTGCGGCCGTGGCCCGCGGTGAGCTGCGGCACCTCGTCGAGCTCCTCGCGCACGATGCGGTCGGCGCGCTTGAGCGATTTATGCGCGAGGTCCTGCAGCGCGAGCCCACCCAGCGGCAGCGTCACGCCGCTGCGCACGCTGTTCCTGCGCACGTCGATCAATTCCAGCGAGCCGCCGCCGAGGTCGCCGACGATGCCGTCGGGATGATGGATGCCGGAGATCACGCCGAGCGCGGACAGCCGCGCCTCGCGCGGGCCCGACAGGATCTCGATCTTCACGGCGCAGATGCGCTCGGCCTTCGCGATGAAGTCGGGGCCGTTGGAGGCGTCGCGGCAGGCCGCGGTCGCGATCGCGAACACGCGCCCGACCTGCATCACACGGCACAATGCGCGAAAGCGCCTCAGCGAGGTCAGCGCCTTGTCGACGGCATCGGGCGCGAGCAGGCCGGTGCTCTGCACCTCGCGTCCGAGGCCGCACAGCGTCTTCTCGTTGAAGATCGGAATGAGGCTCCGCGTCAGTCCCTCGTAGACGACGAGACGGACCGAGTTGGAACCGATATCGATGACCGCGACGCTCGAGCCGCGCTTGCGCGGCCGCTTCACGTCGAACATCCCGGATCAGGATTGATGGCGTTCGTTCCGGCGCGTGAGACGACGCGGCGAGGATTCCTTGAGCGACTTTCCACGGCCAGACAGACTCGGATTTGTCATGAAGTAGTTGTGGACGTTGAAAGGCTCTTCGCCCTTCGCGGTCTTCATACGCGTTGAGGACCCGTCCGGCAACAATTGCCAGCTCTGCTCATTGTCCTTGAGATTCGCGACCATGATCTGTTCGAGAACCTGCTGATGCACCGTCGGATTTTGCAGCGGGCACAGCACCTCGACGCGGCGGTCGAGGTTGCGCGGCATCATGTCGGCTGAGGAGATATACACAGCCGCTTTGGCGCTCGGTAGGCCCTGGCCCATGCCGAAGCAGTAGATTCGGCCGTGTTCCAGGAAGCGTCCGATGATCGACTTGACGCGGATGTTCTCGGACAGGCCGGGAATGCCGGGGCGCAGGCAACAGACACCGCGCACCACGAGCTCGACCTGCACGCCGGCCTGGGAGGCCTCGTAGAGCGCGTCGATGATGTCGGGGTCGACCAGCGCATTCATCTTCATCCAGACCGCACCGTGGCGGCCGTGGCGCGCATGCGCGGTCTCGCCCTGGATGTGCTCGATGATGCGCTTGCGCAGGGTCAGCGGCGACACCGCCATCTTCTCCAGATCGCTCGGTGCGGCATAGCCGGTGATGAAATTGAAAACGCGAGCGGCATCGCGGCCGATGGTCGGATCCGAGGTGAAGTAGGAGAGGTCGGTGTAGATGCGCGCGGTTACCGGGTGATAATTGCCGGTGCCGGTATGGACGTAAGTCGTGAGGCTGCCGCCCTCGCGGCGCACCACCATCGAGAGTTTTGCGTGCGTCTTCAGTTCGAGGAATCCGTAGACGACCTGCACGCCGGCGCGTTCGAGATCGCGTGCCCAGCGGATGTTGGCTTCCTCGTCGAAGCGCGCCTTCAGCTCGATCAACGCGGTGACGGATTTGCCGGCCTCGGCGGCTTCCGCCAGCGCGCGGACGATCGGCGAGTTGTTGGAGGTGCGGTAGAGCGTCTGCTTGATTGCGACGACATCGGGGTCGCGCGTGGCCTGCTGCAGGAACTGCACCACCACGTCGAAGGATTCGTAGGGGTGATGGACCACGAGGTCCTTCTGCCGGATCGCGGCAAAGATGTCGCCGCCATGCTCGCGTACGCGCTCGGGATGGCGCGGCACGTAAGGGGTGAATTCGAGATCGGGCCGGTCGAGGCGGGTGAGCTGCGAGAGCTCGTTCATCGCCTGCACGCCGTCGACCAGGAACACCTCGTCATCGGCAGCCGACAGCGCGTGCTGAACGAAGCTGCGCAGCTCCTCCGGCATCTTGGCATCGATCTCGAGCCGGATCACCGACCCGCGGCGGCGGCGCTTCAGCGCGGTCTCGAACAGGCGGACGAGGTCTTCCGCCTCTTCCTCGATTTCGAGCTCGGAGTCGCGGATGATGCGGAAGGCGCCTTGGCCGTGCAGATTGTATCCGGGGAACAGGCGGTTGATGAACAGGGCGGTCGCCTGCTCCAGCGAGATCAGCCGGACCACCTTGCCGTCGGCCGGCAGGCGGATGAAGCGGTCGATCTTGCCGGGCATGCGGATCAGCGCGTTCATCTGCTTGCCGTCGGCGGCGCGCGTGAGCTGGAGCGCAATGGTGAAGCCGAGGCTCGGGATGAACGGGAAGGGGTGGGCCGGGTCGATCGCCAGCGGCGTCAGCAGCGGGAACACGTTGCTGAGGAAGTAGTCCTCGATCCAGGTCCGCTCCGCCTTGGTGACGTCCTTGCCTTCGACCAGCACGATGCCGACATCGGCCAGCGTGCCGCGCAAATCGCGCCAGATCGCCTGCTGGTCGGAGGCAAGCTCGGAGACAGTGCGGTTGATCAGCGCGAGCTGCTCGGATGGCGTCAGGCCGTCGGGGCTGCGTTCGGCAATGCCCTCGCGCACCTGGGCCTTGATGCCGGCGACGCGGACCATGAAGAACTCGTCGAGATTATTCGCCGAAATCGACAGGAATCGCACCCGCTCCAGCATGGGGTGGCTGGGATTGACCGATTCCTCCAGGACGCGGCGGTTGAAATGCAGCCAGGAGAGCTCGCGGTTGATGAATCGCTCGGGACTCGATGCGATCGCCGGCAGGCTCTCGGTCTCTGGGGCTTTTTCTTTAGTTTCAACAGCTTGCGCAGAGTCCATCAGAAGTCGGTCCATCCAGTTCGCCCCAATTTGCGACTTATGCGCAAAACCGGCCGGAGCATGTGTTAGAGCGATGACGTTTCGATGACATTGATGTTCCGCCGCTCCGCCGCGTCAAGCGGGCTCGCGCGGTCTGGAGGCGGCCGCGTAGGCCGATCAGGCGTCCCGGAGCAGCTCGGCCGCCAAGGCCCGGGTGACCGGTCGGCCGAGCCGCAGGGCTTCGCTATCCAGCAATTCCACGGCCTGGCGGGCGGCGGCCGAGGACCGCTCCAGGCGGGTGGCGAGGTAGCCGACCACGCTCTCGTCCACGGTGAGCTGGCGGTCGGCGCAGAATTTGACGATCAGGCCGCGGAACAGCTGATCGTCGGGCGGCAGCAACGCGACCACCGGAACGGCGCGCAGACGCGAGCGCAGGTCGCGAAGCTCGATCTCCAGCGCGGCCGGCACCTCGCGTCCGGTGAACAGGACGTAGGCGCCATCCTCGCGGGCGAGGTTCATCAGGTGGAAGAGGGCGCGTTCGTCAAATTCCCTGGCCTTGAGATCCTCGACCACCAGCGCGCCGGTGGCGAGCGCGCCCGGAACGCCCGCGGCGGTCAGCGCATTGGCCGTGGTCGAGCGGGCCCCGGCTTCCTCGGCCCAGATCGCGGCGAGATGGCTCTTGCCGCTTCCTTCGGGGCCGGCCAGCCACATGATCCGGTTCGGCCATTCCGGCCAGCTGTCGATCAGGCCGAGACCGGCCGCATTGGCGGGGCCTTCGAGGAAATTGTCCCGGCTGAGGCTCTCCGCATGCGGAAGCGAAAACGCCAATTGTCGGGGGTGAACGCGGCCTGGCACGCTTGCTTTGCTCCATGCCGGCGCGCCGGCGTCATTTGAAGAGGTCGGACGTATCGAGCGGGAGTTGGCCTTTTACGGGGCCGCATCGCCTCTCACTTGGCCTCGATCGTGCTACTTGGCCTCGATCGTACTCATGTGCCGCAGCCACTCGACCAGATAGAGCGAGACGGAGGAGAGCGTGAAGACCGTGACGAGGCCCATCAGGATGATATCATAAGGGGCCGGCTTGAAGCCGAAGGCAAGCGCTGCCAGCACGAGCGCCGCGAACGCCACCTGTGCCACCGTGTTGAGCTTGGACACTTTCGACGGCTTCATCTCGACGGGCCGGTCGAACAGCCAGGACACGATCACGGCGGCGACGATCATGATGTCGCGCGAGACCACCAGGATCACGATCCAGCGCGGAATTGCGCCCCAGATGCCGAGCGCCATGTAGATCGAGACGAGCAGCGCCTTGTCCGCGAGCGGGTCGAGCAGGGCGCCGAGCTCGCTCGTCATGTTGAAGCGCTTGGCCAGGAAGCCGTCCACGGCGTCGCTGATACCGGCGATCAGGAAGACGGCGAACGCGACCTCCATTTGGCTCGACACGATGGCCCAGACGATGATCGGGACCAGCATGATGCGGCCCAAGGTAATGATATTCGGAATACTCACGAAAGCGCTTCCCGGCACCCGGTCTGACCTCGACGGGAGGCTGAACCGGTTGATATCTCTACATAGTATACGGCGGTGCGCCATGCGAGCCATTGCGCGTCCCCGGAATTCGACGTAACCAGCCGCGAACCCACTGGAAATCGGGCATGACCGACCGCAAAAACGGCCTCACTTACGCCGATTCAGGCGTCGATATCGATGCGGGCAACCGCCTGGTCGACCTGATCAAGCCGATGGTGCGCGCCACCGCACGGCCGGGCGCCGACGCCGAGATCGGCGGTTTCGGCGGCCTGTTCGACCTCAAGGCGGCCGGTTTCAAGGACCCGGTCCTCGTGGCCGCGACCGACGGCGTCGGCACCAAGGTCAAGATCGCGATCGAGACCGGACTGCATGGCGGGATCGGCATCGACCTCGTCGCCATGAGTGTCAACGACCTCGTGGTGCAGGGCGCCGAGCCGCTGTTCTTCCTGGACTATTTCGCGTGCGGCAAGCTCGATCCGGAGGCGACGGCCTCGATCGTCGCAGGCGTCGCGGAGGGCTGCCGCGAATCCGGCTGCGCCCTGATCGGCGGTGAGACCGCCGAGATGCCCGGCCTGTACAAGGATGGCGATTACGATCTCGGCGGTTTTGCTGTCGGTGCTGCGGAGCGGGGCACGCTGCTGCCGCGCAAGGACATCGCCGCGGGCGACGCCGTGATTGGCCTCGCCTCGTCGGGGGTGCATTCCAACGGCTTCTCGCTGGTGCGCAAGATCGTGGAGCAATCGGGCCTCGGCTTCGAGGCGCCGGCGCCGTTCGCCCCGGTCATGACCCTTGGCGGCGCGCTGCTGACGCCGACGAAACTTTACGTCAAATCCTGCCTGCGCGCGATCCGCGAGACCGGTGCGGTGAAGGGCCTTGCCCACATCACCGGCGGCGGCTTCACCGACAACATTCCGCGCGTGCTGCCGAACAACCTCGGCGTCGGTATCGATCTGGCGCGTCTGCCGGTGCTGCCGGTGTTCAAATGGCTGGCGGCGCAGGCCGGCATCGCCGAGCTGGAGATGCTGCGCACCTTCAACTGCGGCATCGGCATGATCGCGATCGTCGAGCCCGACAAGGTCGACGAGGTCATGCAGGTCTTCACCGATGCCGGCGAGACCGTGGCGCAGCTCGGCACCGTGATTCCGGCCGAGGGCGAGCACCGCGTCGTCTACAACGGCCATCTCGACATGGCGCTGTGATGACTGGCGCTGTGATGAAGCGCCGCGTCGCCATCCTGATCTCCGGCCGCGGCTCCAACATGTCCGCGCTGATCAGGGCCGCTCAAGCCGCGGATTTTCCGGCGGAGATCTCGCTCGTCATCTCGAACAAGGCCGATGCGCTCGGTCTCGATCGGGCCAAGGCGAGCGGCGTGAACACGCTGGTGATCGAGAGCAAGCCGTTCGGCAAGGACCGCGCCGGATTCGAAAAGGTGCTGCAGGCGGCGCTCGACCAGCACGGCATCGAGCTGATTTGTCTCGGCGGCTTCATGCGCCTGTTCACGGCCGAGTTCACCAGGACCTGGTACGGGCGGATGCTCAACATCCATCCCTCGCTGCTGCCGTCCTTCCCCGGCCTCGACCCGCACGGCCAGGCCCTGCGCGCTGGCGTCAAGCTATCAGGCGCGACGGTGCACTTCGTCATCCCCGAGACCGACGCTGGTCCGATCGTGATGCAGGGCGCGGTTCCCGTCGGCGATCACGACACGGGAGATACGCTGTCCGAGCGCATCCTCGAGGTCGAGCACCGCATCTATCCCGAAGCGCTGCGGCTACTCGCCACCGGCAAGGTCCGGATCGAGGGCGACGTGTGCAAGACGGTGGGCAGCGCGGCGTCGGAGAATTTCCTGGTTGCGCCGGTGGTGAGCTGAAGCGCCGTCCTCGCGGCGGTCTTCACAAACAAAATCCCCCGGCAGAGCCGGGGGCAACGTCATGATCTCTCGCGCTTTGGCTTTGAGAGAATTCAGGAGACCTTGAGGTTCTCCGCGGATGCTTTGCCGCGGTTCTCCACGAGGTCGTATTCAACCACCTGGTTCTCGTTGAGGGTCGAGAGTCCGGCACGCTCGACGGCGGAGATGTGGACGAACACGTCCTTGTCGCTGCCGTTCGGCTTGATGAACCCATAGCCCTTGGTCGGGTTGAACCATTTGACGGTGCCCTTTTGCGGCATCCTCAGTCTCCTCCACTAGATATAAAAAAGACGCGGCCGCTTTTCGCGTGCCACGCCACAAACGGGCTTCCGGGAGTCTGTTCGAGTCTTGAATCTCAATGTCGCGAAACGCACAGCAGAGCGGCCAATTCCGATTGTGTCCAACATTGCAACATGAAAATCGCCCGTTAGCAAGCTGCGCGTAAATTTCAAGGGCGGGCGGATTGTGCCGTTCTGCAATTTCCGACCTGTGGCCGCGGAACCACAATCGGGGGCAATAGCCCCTGTCTCAGCACTGCAACCGATTGACGCTCCGTGGCAGTTCAGCACAAATCGCCGCGTGCGGCCGCGCGTCGTGTTGTATTTTTGCGCGCCGCGCTTTGCTTTGGGATGAGTCGTCATGTGCTGCACCGCGCAGCCCTCCAGGACACGGCAGACGATCGGGCTGGACCGCGTCCGCAGGGTCGCGGCAGCGATCGCGACGGCGTTTGCGATCGTCGTGATGATGTCGGCCACGTCACCAGTCTTCGCGCAAAGCCCGACGCCTACGCCGACCCCGACGCCCACGCCGTCGCCCACCCCGATCCCGTCCCCGTCGGCCGGCAACGCCGCGCTCGATCTCGGCTCGAATTTCCTGGAGCGGCTCGGCAACCGGGCATCGAACGGTTTCGACCGGGCGTTCCGGACCAATCCCGGCGGCGGCGGCGCGTCGGCCAGCACCGAAGACCCGCGCTACCGCACCTGGTTCGAGGGCTACGGCATCTCGGTCCGGACCGATGCGCAAGGCGACTTCGTCGGCGACCGGCGCAAGACGGTTGGCGGCGTCGCGGGCTTCGGCGCGCGCGTGGCCCCGGGCGTCAATCTCGGCTTCTCGGTCGACCAGAGCCATACCGACATCGACGTGCCGCTGGCGCTGCAATCGGCCACGCTCGACCTGACGCAAATCGGCTTCAACGGCTCGGTCGACAAGGGGCCATGGACCTGGGCCTTTGCCGTGGTGCACGGCTTCGGCAAGGTCCGTTCCAGCCGCGACACCGGCCTTGGCCTTGCGACCGCGGGCTACCGCGCCGCGGTCGACGGCGCGCTGACCGAGATCAGCTTTTACTGGACCAAGGACCAAATACGCATCGTACCCAAGGGCGCGCTGGAATATGTGCGCGCCACCAGTGCGGCGTTCCAGGAGGCCGGCGGCCTCGATCCGCTCAACGTTGGTTCGACGGCGCTCTCACGCGCACGCATCATGATCGGGGCCGAGATCGGCCGCTACTTCATCATCGACCAGAAGATCCTGGACCTGTCGGCCTACGGCAAGTTCGTCGACAATTTCCACCAGGACCTGGGATCCGTCCAGGTCAGCCTCGGCGCCCAGAACATCGTCGTGCCCGGCATCGGCGAGAGCCGTTACGGCATGGATGCCGGTGCTTCGGCTTCGCTGAGCCTGACGAGCGTGGCGCGGCTTTACGTCAATTACGACGGCAAGTTCCGCAATGAGCTGACCTCGCATCAAGGCACGGTCGGCTTCGAATATCGCTGGTAGGCGCAGCCTCCTAGGTCGGCGTCGCCGCGACATATCCCGTCAATCCAAAACCCTCGCGCGCCGCCGTCATCATCGGCACCAGCGCGTTCGGATGGATGAACTCGTCGCGGAAGCAGGGATGGGTCTTGGGATCAAAGATCTTCTTCAGCCAATCGACCACGATCTTGTGCCGCTCGGAGGTGCGGAATTCCCGGTGATAGGTGAGCCAGAGATCGGCGTGGTGGCTGACGCCGAGATCGACGGCGATCAGCGGCGCGCCAAGCGCGATCGAGACCGTCGGCAGGAAGCCGATGCCGGCGCCGCGCTCGACGGCGTAGAGCACGCCGACCGAGGAATTGGTCTTGATCCCGACGATGCCTTCGAGCGACTTCAGTCCGAGCACGCGCGCGTAGGCGCCGTCGTCGACCTGCGGCGCGCTCTGCTTGATGATGCGGTGGTTCTTCAGGTCGGCCAGGGTCGTCGGCACGCCGTAGAGATTTTCGTACTCCTTGGAGACGAAGGGATAGATGTGCAGACGGCCGAGCTTGGCGACGATCAGATCCGGATTGGTCGGCGGCTCGAGCTGGATCGCGATGTCCGATTCAAGCCGTGCGACGTCGGCCTGCTCCATCGCACAGCGCAGATCGACGGTGATCTTGCGGTAGGTCTTCTGGAAGTCGATCAGTCGCGGCAGGATCCAGAAATTGCCGGGGCCTTCCGTCACCGCGACGCGTACGGTGCCTGAGGTGTCGTTCGACGACCGCGAGGCGCGCCGGAAGACGTTGAAGGCATGACGCTCCATATGCGCAACGTCGGCGATCATCGCGGTGCCTTCATCGCTGAGCGTGAGCCCACTCTGGTCGCGCAGGAACAGCTTGCAGCCGATGCTCTCTTCGAGCCGGTCGATCCGGCGCATCAGCGTCGTGGAGGTGAGCCCGAGCTCCTCGGCGGCATTGCGAAAACTTTTATATTTTGCGCACGCTAAAAACAGTTTCAAATCGTCCCAGGACGCGCCCAGGGCTTCTTCACGGTGCTGCATCATAGCAGCACCCCGGTGCAATAACTGCTGCATACTCCTGATCCCCAGCCGCTAAGCTCATTGGCATAGCGGGCACGAAAGCTCCGGACGATAGAGGCGCGATATGGCTATGGAAAGAGGCTCGTTTGCCGCAAGGCATGATTTCGATGCCTTGCCGCTGAGCCCGGATGTGGATGTCCGCTGCGCGCAATTTTCCGAAATTGCCGCGCTTTCGCAGATGGCGCAACGGCTGGTGCCGGGCGTGCGGATCGGGACAGCCGAGCTTGCGCATTACTTCACGTTCGATCCCCAGAGCATCCTGACGTTCCGCCGGAAGGGCGATCTCGTCGGCGGCATGGCTTTCCTGTTTCTCAATGACCGCGGGCACGATGCGCTGCTGCTCGACGAGATCTGCCTCACCGCGCCCGAGACGCGCTATCTCGCTTCCGCGAACGAAGAGGTCGCTGCCATCTACATCTGGGCGATCGCGGCGACGGGACGCGGTATCGCCGGTCTCGGCAAGGCTGCAGCACATTTGCGACAGCTAAGGTTTCGCAGCGCCGATTGCTATGCGCAGCCGTCAACGGTGGCCGGACGCGATATCATGATGGCGACCGGCTTTGCGCCGGTCCCGAGCTTCCAGCCCGACCTCTGGTGCTACGAGCGGCCCTGGCATCGGCAGCCGATGCGGATGCCAGGCGCGATCATCCAAGCAAGGAGTTTTGCAGATGCACGGTACTAGGATTCCTGTCGCCAAGCCCTGTTCCCGCGCCATCACCATCCGCCTTGCGCGCGATCCAAGCGATCTCATGCTGGTCACCGCCATTCGCTCGGCGGTCTATCTCGCCGAGCAGGATTGTCCGTTCGAGGAGGAGTTCGACGGCAACGACATGGTCGCGGCCCATTTCATCGGCTTCGTCGGCAACGAGCCCGCAGGCTGCCTGCGGGTGCGCTTCTTCGGCGATTTCGCCAAGGTGGAGCGGCTCGCGGTGCGTCACCAATACCGGCGCTCGCGCGTCTCGTTTAAGCTGGTGCAGGCCAGCGTCGACTATGTGAAGCGCAAGGGCTTTCGCAAGATCTACGGCCAGGCACAGGACAGGCTGGTCGATTTCTGGGCCCATTTCGGCGCCAAGCCGCTCGGCCACAATCGCAAGGTCACGTTCTCGGATTTTTCCTACACGGAAATGCTGCTGGAAATCGAGCCGGGCCCGGACGCGATCACGCTGGACAGCGATCCCTACGTGATCATCCGACCCGAAGGCGATTGGGACCGGCCGGGCGTGCTCGACGCCTCGGCGGGGCGGGCGGTGACCTCACCGCTGCGGGATCTCGCGCTCGCCGACCGTTGAAATTGGTGCAGCTCTGCGCAAGACAATGCTGGCTTCCATCAACGATGATCCGCCGATCCTGGTCTGCGCGGATCTCCAGGTCGAATATCTGACCCCTGGGCGCCGCCACGTCGTCCTCGACGGCGACGCCGTCACTGCGCGCTGCCTGGAACTCCTGACCTTGTGGCGGGGCAATCTCTGGCCGGTGATGCATCTGAAGCGGATCGCGCAGGCGGCGTGGTTCAATCCGGCATCGAGGCTGACCGATTGGATCGCGGAGACCAAGCCGCGGCCGGGAGAGATGACGTTCGACCATCCGCTGCCGTCGGCCTACAGCTCGTCGCGGTTTGTGGACTACATGTCCAATATCCGGACTGTGCGCTGCATTCTGATCGGTTTTTCCCTAGACGAGACCATCCTGGCCACCGCTGCCGAAGGGTTTCACCGCAGCCATCGCTACCAAATCGTCGCTGACGCCGTGGCTTGCCGGCAGCCGGGTACGGGCGATGCCGCCGCCTATAAGCATGCGGTAGTGAATGTCATCGGGAATTTTGCTACAATCCAGTCCAGCGCCGAACTGATCAGAACCAGCGGCGCCGTTGCGGTGTAGGCGGCCGCAACCGGCGGATGGGGTGAGAGATTGTCACGGGGAGACGAGCTCAAGGAGCTGGCGAGCGATCTGTCGCGTGCGGCCGAGAGGGCGCGCGGGCTTGGTTTGCCGACGACGGTCTATCTGCTCTCGATGGCGCTGGTGGAGGTGAGGGAAGCCGCTGCCGGCACTGACGACGGGCATGACGACGACGCGGCATGAGAGCTGCTCCACGTGTTGCTTCGCCATGAGCGGATTTGTCACGTGCGGCAATGTCACGTGCAGCTTTTTCGCGTGCATCTTTGTGCATCGCTGCTGAGCGCTTGCTGCCGACGAATTGGCGTTGCAAGTTCTGCGCTGTCGCAATAGCCAAGGTACTTGATCATCGAGTGATGACGCCGGCTATGCCTGCGACGTGACGCTTTCAAGGATCTCCGCAAATGTCCATGCTGCCCAATTCGCAAGAGGCCCGGGATGTAGCCTATCAGCTCCATCCCTACACCAACGCGCGCACCCATCAGCAGGCGGGTCCCCTGGTGATCGAGCGCGGCGAGGGCCCTTACGTCTTCGATGCGTCGGGCAAGCGCTATTTCGAGGCGATGGCCGGCCTGTGGAGCGTCGGGCTCGGCTTCAACGAGAAGCGACTGGTCGAGGCTGCGCACAAGCAGATGCAGGCGCTGCCGTTCTATCACACGTTCTCCGCCAAATCGCACGGGCCCTCGATCGACCTTGCCGAGAAGCTGGTCGCGCTCGCGCCTGTGCCCATGAGCAAGGTGTTCTTCACCAATTCCGGCTCGGAAGCCAACGACACCGTCCTCAAGCTGATCGCCTATCGCTCCAACGCGCTCGGCCAGCCCCAGCGCAAGAAGGTGATCAGCCGGATGCGCGCCTATCACGGCGTCACCATTGCCTCGGCGAGCCTCACGGGCCTGCCGAACAACCACCGCTCGTTCGACCTTCCCCTGCCGAACATCCTGCACACGGGTTCGCCGCATTTCTACAAGGACGGCGCGCCCGGCGAGACCGAGGAAGCCTTTGCGACCCGCCGGGCGGAGGAGCTCGACGCCCTGATCCAGAAGGAAGGGCCCGATACGATCGCGGCGTTTTTCGGCGAGCCGGTGATGGGAGCGGGGGGCGTCATCGTGCCGCCGGCGACCTATTGGGACAAGATCCAGGCGGTCTTGAAGAAGTACGACATCCTGCTGGTCGCCGACGAGGTGATCTGCGGCTTTGGCCGCACCGGCAAGATGTTCGGCTGCGAGACCTACGGCATCAAGCCTGATGTGCTCGTGGTCTCCAAGCAGATCACCTCGAGCTATTTCCCGTTCTCGGCGATCATCATGAACGACCGCATGTTCGAGCCGATCGCGGACGAGAGCAACAAGATCGGCGTGCTCGGCCACGGCTTCACCGCGGGCGGCCATCCGGTCGGCTCGGCGATCGCGCTGGAAAACCTCAAGATCATCGAGGAGCGCGGCCTGGTCGCACATGCCGCCGAGCTCGGCGGCTACATGCAGGGCCGCTTACGCGAGCTCACCAGCCATCCGCTGGTTGGCGAGGTCCGCGGCGTCGGCATGATCGCGGCGATCGAACTCGTGCTCGACAAGGGGCGCAAGACGGCAGCGGCGACGCCCGGCGCCGTCGGCGGCATCGCCAGCCGCATGCTCCAGGAGCGCGGCGTGATCTCGCGCAACATGCTTGACGCCATCGCCATCTGCCCGCCGCTGATCGTCACCAAAGCGCAGATCGACGATCTGGTCACCGCGATCGCCGGCGTGCTGAACGACATGAAGGCGGAAGTGGCGAAGCTGACGCCGGCGTAAGGGTCGAGTGTGTCAGTGTGGCCGGAGCAGCCGGCCACATCCACCGGTGTCGTCCTGGCGAAAGCCAGGACCCATACCGCGTGATCTATCTGTGGAGTTGGTAGAAGTACCGGACGGCGAGTCTTCGCCAAACGCCTCCCCGGGGTAATGGGTCCTGGCTTTCGCCAGGACGACATTGGGGAAGCTACGCCCGCTGAACCCCGATCACGCGGCCTTTCTCGACCGCCAGCGCCAGCTCGCCGCGCTTGAGCTTCAAGGCAGCGTCGCCGAACAGCTCGCGGCGCCAGCCGCGCAGTGCCGGCACGTCGGCTTCGTCGTCGGCCGCGATCTCCTCGAGATCGTCGACGGTCGCGATCACCTTGCTGGCGACCGCATGCTTCTCGGCGGTCATGCGCAGCAACACCTTCAACAGCTCGACGATGGCGGCGCCATTGTTGTTGTTGCGCGGCTTCTCCAGCTTCGGCAGCGTCGCAAAATCCCGCGCCAGCCCGCGCTCGACCGCGGCGACGATGTCCGCGCCCCATTTGGACTTCTCGAACCCCTTCGGCACCGAGCGCAGATGGGCGAGCTTCTCCAGCGTGTTCGGCGCGTGGGTCGCGATATCGCTGATGGCCTCGTCGCGCAGCACGCGGCCGCGCGGCACGTCGCGGCTCTGCGCCTCCTGCTCGCGCCAGGCCGCGACCTCCATCAGCACCGCGAGATCCTTCGGCTTGCGCACGCGCGTCTTCAGCCGCTCCCAGGCGCGCTCGGGGTGGAAATCGTAGGTCCGGGGGGAGGTCAGGACCTCCATCTCGATGGAGACCCATTCGCTGCGCCGGCGCTTCTTGAGGTCGGCATCGAGCGCTGCGAACACGTCGCGCAAATGCGTGACGTCGGACACGGCGTAATGCATCTGCTCCTTGGTCAGCGGCCGGCGCGACCAGTCGGTGAAGCGGTGGGTCTTGTCGGGGCGGTGGCCGGTGACTTTCTCGACCAGCGCGTCGTAGGCGATGCTGTCGCCGTATCCCAGCACCATCGCGGCAACCTGGGTGTCGAACACCGGATGCGGGATGATGTTGGCCTGGTGCCAGATGATCTCGATGTCCTGACGGGCGGCGTGGAAGACCTTCAGCACGGCCTCGTTGGCCATCAGCTCGAAGAACGGCTTGAGGTCGATCCCCTCGGCCAGGGTATCGACGACAACGGCTTCCTCGGCGCTGGCCATCTGCACCACGCACAGTAGCGGGTAGTAGGTGGTCTCGCGCAGGAACTCGGTATCGACGGTAATGACGGGGTGCTTGGCCAGCCGGCTGCAGGCAGCCGCGAGGTCAGCGGTGGTGGTAATCAAATCCATGAACGGCCCATGACACTTGATATCAGCCGTTCTGCCGAAAGTGCTGTGATGTCAAGGGGCTCGATGCGAATTCGAGCCTTGCATTTGGGCCGGAATCGCGATTCTCCGACGAAAATCCTATTCGTAGCGGATCCGGTGCGAGGATTTGCGGGCGCAGGGCAACGCCACCACGACCACGCACATGGCGACCAATGCCAGTCCCAGGAACTCGAAAACCAACAAATCCACGGCAAAATCCCCCGACAGAACCGTTAGACTTGTCGGGGGGGCGTTGAGGGTTTGTTAATTCCAATGGTTACCGGCGGTGCGCGGCGGCGGGATGGTGGACGGGGGGTTAATGAAGCGATGTTGCCGGGAGAGGCCCGGCGAAGGGCTGGGCCGGCGCGTCGACCTATTGAAATTTCACGGATTTTGAATCGGGCCATTTGCTGAAGCCGCGCTCGGGATCAGCCTTGGGACGCACGACATAGTCAATCACCCGTTGCCGTCATCAGCTTTGGCAAGGCTGCGGCAAGGGTGTCCACGGCGGCGCGGACCTTGGGGGGCAGTCGGGGCGAGCGGGGCCACAGCGCGTGGCAGTCATAGAGGAATTCAGGCTGGCCACGGAGGAGACCGACCAGCGCGCCGGAGTTCAGGCGCTCGCGAACCAGCCAATAGGGTAGCCAGGCGAGCCCCATGCCTTGCGCCGCGGCATCGGCGATGGCCTCCAGATCGTCGAGCCTCAGCCTGCCGGTTGGCATGATCTCGCGCGGAGGCTGGCCTGCTTGCGGAAACAGCCACGGCCGAACGCGCCCGCGGCGGCGATAGATGATCGCCTGATGCGCGGAGAGATCGTCAATCGATTTCGGCTTGCCGTTGGTGCGCAAATACGTGCGGGCGCCGCACACCACCATGCGCTGGCTTGCGATGCGCCGCGCGATCAGGCCGGATTGATCATCGAGATCGCCGGTCCGGATC
Organism: Bradyrhizobium sp. 23AC; assembly: GCF_054863025.1. NCBI lineage: Bacteria > Pseudomonadati > Pseudomonadota > Alphaproteobacteria > Hyphomicrobiales > Nitrobacteraceae > Bradyrhizobium > Bradyrhizobium sp. 23AC. Next base: position 172,321 of record NZ_JAVAYN010000014.1, on the reverse strand, counting down.
GCAAGATCGTAGCCGGCCTCGATGATGTCAGCGATCGGATCGCCGAAGGAGAGGTCGAGCTCGAGATGCGGATACTTTCGCGCGAGCTTCATCAACAGAGGGGCGATGCAGTGCCGTCCGAGCAAGGAAGGCATGGTCACGCGCAGCTTTCCATGCGGCTCGGAACGCTCGTCGGCAACTACGGCGTCGGCGGCTTCGGCCTCGCTGAGCACCGCGCGGCAGCGCTCGTAATAGGCCTGGCCAGCCTCTGTCGGGCTCTGTCGCCGTGTGGTGCGGTTGAGGAGGCGGACGCCGAGGCGCTCTTCGAGGAAGCGCACATGCTTGCCGACCATCGGCCCCGACATCTCCAGGGCGTCGGCCGCAGCCGCGAACGAGCCGAGGTCGACAGCCCGGACGAACACGGCCATGCTGGTCAGGCGGTCCATGATTGAAAACTCCTGGTTTCGACTGTTCGCTTACTTTGCCGATTTATCCACTTCCTTGGGATCGGCATAGCTCCATTCAGTTCAACTGTTTTGGAGTGGATCCATGGCCCGCGTCGTTCGCTTTCACCGCCATGGCGGTCCCGAAGTGCTGGGTATCGAGACCGTCAACGTTCCGCCGCCGGCGAAGGGCGAGGTTCAGATTCGGATCAGGGCGCTCGGCCTCAACCGTGCGGAAGCCCTGTTGCGGTCGGGGTCCTATATCGAGACCGCCCAATTTCCGTCCGGTCTTGGTCTCGAGGCGGCGGGTCTTGTCGAGGCTGTCGGCGAAGGCGTGGCCGGCTTTGCGCCGGGCGATGCCGTCAGTATCGTGCCGCCGACATCCATGGTGCGATGGCCGGCTTATGCGGAGCTCGCAACTTTTCCGGCCGAACTCGTCGTAAAGCATCCACCCGATCTAAGCTTCGAGACAGCGGCAGCGCTATGGATGCAGTATCTGACGGCCTACGGCGCGCTGGTTGACATCGCCGGACTCTTGCTAGGGGACGTGGTCGCCATCACGGCGGCATCGAGCAGTGTCGGGCTTGCAGCAATCCAGATCGCGAACCGGATCGGGGCTGTCCCGGTCGCCCTGACCCGGACCTCGACCAAGCGGCGGGCCTTGCTCGATGTCGGTGCCGCTCACGTCGTGGCCTCAGACGAGGAGGATATCGCAGCGCGGCTGGCGGAGATCGCCGGTTCAAACGGCGTCCGTGTAGTGCTTGATGCCGTCGGCGGTCCGGCGTTCGAGCCGCTGACTGCGGCGATGGCGCCGGGCGGCATCCTGATCGAATATGGCGGGCTGAGCCCTGAGCCGACGCCGTTCCCACTCTTCAACGTCTTGACCAAGAGCCTGGTCCTGCGCGGCTACCTCGTGCACGAGATCGTCCGCGATCCGACGCGACTTGGGCAGGCCAAGGCTTTCATCCTCGATGGGGTGGCGGACGACACGTTGAAGCCGATCATCGCGCGAACGTTCAAGTTCGAGGATATTGTCGAGGCGCATCGCTTCCTGGAGTCGAACACGCAGTTCGGCAAGATTGTCGTGACGATCTGAGGTCGCGCCTTTCGAGGTGTAGTTTCGTAGGGTGGGCAAAGCGAAGCGTGCCCACCATCGCTCAATAGATAGAAAGGTGGGCACGGCGCTGTGCGCCTTTGCCCACCCTACGAGATCGCGTTCGTGGCTCGCAGGATGGATTACGCCCGCGACGGCGTTTCACGCGGTCGCGGGCTAATCCACCCTATAAGGCAGCCTTACGGCAGCTTCAACGACGTCTCTGCATTGTACGGCTTCAGCGTCTCGTCAGCGGCCTTCTGGGCGGCGGCGAGGGCTTCCTTCGGCTGCTTCTTGCCGTTGAGGACCAGCATCACCTCGTCCTCGAGATTCTTGCGCACCGGCACAGTCTTGTAGGTCGCGAACCAGGGCTTTGCGACGTCGAGCTGCTCGACGGCGGTCTTGGCGTCGGGGTTCTTGTTCAGGAAGTCGACCATCTCTGATGTCTTGTAGGCGGCCATGTTGGGCGCGAAATAGCCGGTGGCGCGGCTCCACCAGCCGCTCTTCTCGGGCGAGGTCATCCACTTGATCAGCGTCCAGGCGGCCTTCTGCTTGTCGGCCTCGAGGCCGGCCGGAACGATCAGCGAGGCGCCGCCGATCGGCACGGCGTTGCGGACGTTGCGCGGGATGAAGGCGACCTTGTAGGCGAATTTGGCGTTGTCGCGCACGTAAGTGAGCGAGCCCGTCGACAGCATCATCATCGCAGCATTGCCTGAGATGAAGGAGGTGCTGACGGCAGGGCCGGGCGTGGCGCCTGGCGCATGGACCTTGTGCTTGTAGACAAGGTCATTCCACCAGGTCAGCGCCCCTAACATTGAGGGCGTGTCGTAATAGACCTCGCCGCCGAACTCCTCGTTGTAGTAACGCCCGCCATTGCTCATGGTCAGCGTTTCCATCATCCAGCCGCAATAGTCGTAGGCGCAGGGGATCGCGACGCCCCATTGGGTCACCTTGTCGCCCTCGCGCTTGGTGAGCTTCTTGGCCCAGTCGGTGAGCTCGGCCCAGGTCTGCGGCGGCTTGCTCGGATCGAGGCCGGCTTCCTTGGCCTTGTCGGCGTTGATGTAGAGCAGCGGCGTCGAATTGTGGAACGGGACGCCGTAGACCGAGCGGTTGATCACCGCGTTGCCCTGCAGCGCGGGGAAGAACTGGCCGAGGAACTGCTCCTTGGTGGTGCCGTCAGCCTTGATCAGGGCATCGAGATTGGTGAGCTCGTTCTCGATCTGCATGTCGAGCAGGAAGTTGGCCGACATGATCACGGCGGACGGCGGCTTGCCGGCCTTGATCGCGGCGCGCGTCTTGATCAGCGTGTCGTCATAGGAGCCGGTGTAGACCGCGGTTGCCTTGACGTCCGGATGGGTCTCGTTGAACTCCTTGATCAAGGTGCCCATGTCGCGAGCGAGCTTGCCGTCGACGGGGACGGGGAAAAACAGATCGATCTCGGTCGGGCCTTCGCCGGCGAGAGCCGGAAAAGCGAGGGCGCCTGCCATGGTACCTGCGATGGCGAGACCCAGCATGAGCCTGCGGGAGAACAGCATCGAAAAATCTCCTATTTGATGCCTGAGGTGACGAAAGAGCTGATGAAGCGCTTCTGGAAGATCAGGAAAGTGATGAGCAGCGGCGCGATCACCATCAGCGTGCCGGCGGCGATGGTGCCCCACGCCTGCGTGCCTTCGGCGGTCTTGGTGAAGACCGAGAGCCCCACCGTGAGCGGCCGCTTGTCCGGCGAGTTGATCACCATCAGCGGCCACAGGAAGTCGTTCCAGTGGCTGGTGACGGAGATGATGGCGAAGGCCGAGAAGCTCGGCATCGATAGCGGCACGTAGATGTGACGGATGCGCTGGAACAGGCTGGCGCCATCGATCAGGGCTGCGTCTTCCAGCTCGGTCGGAATGGCTTCGAACGCCTGGCGCATCAGGAAGGTGCCGAAGGCGGAGGCGAAGAACGGCATCATCACGCCGGTGAGCGTGTCGTAGAGGCCGAGTTGCGCCACCAGCGACAGGTTCGGTACGATCAGCAGCACCGGCACCAGCATCAGCTGCATCAGGAACAGATAGAAGATCAGCGTCTTGCCGACGAAGGTGAGGCGCGCAAAGGCAAAGCCCGCCAGCGTGATCGTGGCGAACTGCACCAGCAAAATGCCGGCGCAGATGATCGTGGTGTTGAGCGTGTAGCGCGGGAAATCGCCGATCTCCCAGGCATCCCTGACATTGTCGAGCGTCGGCTTCAGGCTCGGCATCAGCTCGGCCATGGCATTGATGCCGTCGGAGGCCGGGCGCAGCGTCGCCACCACCATCCACAGGAACGGGATGAGCCAGACGATCGCGAGCAGCACGGTCAGCAGGAAGCCGAGCTTGGGCGTGATCTCGCCGCGGGTGGCGAGCGGGGCGTCCTTGTAGAGCCGGTCGATCAGCTTCATGGCCCGCCCTCGCGGTTCGCCATGGTGCGGAAGGAGAGGGCGGTGAGGCCCATCAGTGCGGCGAGCGTCAGCAGCGTCGCGGCCGAGGCCTTGCCGACGTCGTAATGCTCGACCGCCTGCTGATAGATGTAGAACAACACGAGATTGGTCGAGTTCGACGGTCCGCCCTGGGTCATGACGAAGACGTGGTCGACCTGTGTCACCGCGTTGAGCGTGGCGATCACGATGACGAACAGGAAGGTGGGCTTGAGCTCGGGCAGGATAATGTGGCGCAGACGCATGTACGGCCCGGCGCCGTCGAGATGTGCGGCCTCCATCACGTCTTCGGGCACGGCTTGAAGGCCGGCGAGGAAGAACAGCATGTAATAGCCCGCGTTCTTCCAGATCGTGATGACCATGATCGCATAGAGCGCGATGTCGGGGTCGCCCAGCCAGTTCGGCAGCACCGGAAGCAGGCGGCCGATATAGTAGTCGAGCAGGCCGACATTGGGCAGGAAGATGAACATGAACAGCGCGGAGGCCGCGACCATCGGAATCAGCACCGGCAGGAACAGCGCGGCCCGCAGCGCGCTGCTGACGGCGTTGGTGCGCGACAGCGCCAACGCGAACAGCAGCGCGAGGCCGATGCTGGGGACCGCCGTGCCGACCGCATAGACGAGATTGTTGACGACCGCGCCGGAGAAGGCGGGGTCGGCCAGCACCGCTGCGATGTTGTCGAGGCCGACGAAGCGGACCGGCGCCTTCGGTGTGGCGCGTTGGTAGAGTGCATCGATGAATACGCGGCCCATCGCGCCATAGGTGAACAGCGCGAGGAAGACCAGCGAGGGCAGCAACAGGAGATAGGCGGGCAGCGAAGCTTTGAAGCGCGTGCCGAGGCGCTTCAAGACGTCCAGGCGCGGCGCCGCCGAGGTCGCGACCGGAAGAGCCGCGGGTTCGGCGAGGCTCATCTCACCGCGCCGGGAAATTGAGCGCATAGTCGCGGCCGTCCACTCCCGCCGGTGGCTCGAAGGGGAAGCGCAGACTGGTGTCGAGGAAGTCGTGGCTATGCACGACGAGGTTCTCGTCGTCGATCAACACGACGCCATAGGCGGGCGGTTCGTGGCTCGCCAGATGGTCGGTGGCGTTGGCGTCGAGCTCGAACCAGACCTGGTGGTTGGTGCCGCGCAGGGTGGAGAACGGGATCTTGCCGTAGCTGCCGAAGATCGGGCGGTGGACGTGGCCGAAGAAGAGGTGACGGATGCGGGCACGATAGGGCGCGATCACCTCGGCGAACTCCGCGCTCTGTTTCAGCCCGATCTCGTCCATCGCATGGACGCCGATCGGGAAGGGCGGGTGATGCATGAACACGACGAACTGCTGGCCGGCAGGCGCAGCCGCGAGGGACTTCGCCAGCCAGTCGAAGCGCTTGGCGCACATCTCGCCGGCGTGGCTGGTCTCGTCCAGCGTGTCGAGGAAGACGAACAGGCCATGTTCGGTGGTGCGCGTACCCTGCACGAAGCCGTTTGAATCGCGCGGCGCGGCCTTCAGCGCGTCGAGGCAGGTGACGCGGCGGTCGTGATTGCCGACCATGGCGATGTACGGGATCCTCAGCGCTGACATCGCGTCTGCGAAATTGGCGTAAGATTCCGGCTCGCCCCAATGGGTGAGGTCGCCGGTCACGACCGCGAAGGCGGCATCGGACTGGTGCGTGTTGATGTCGGCGATCGCCGCATCCAACCGGGCGCGCGGATCGAGGCCATAGAGCGTCAAACCGGGGTTCGCCAGATGCGTGTCGGTGAGGTGGATGAACTTGAAGGGCATGGCGCGCTTTGTCGGGACGGTTGGAGGATGGGCGCCTCCGGCAGGACGACCCTGACAGGCGGTTAGAGCGCGTGTGTTTCAGTTTGATGACAGTGGTTCCCGCGTCCACAGTGCTCGCTTCGTAGGGTGGATTAGCTGAAGGCGTAATCCACCACTGTGAGCCAACTTCAAGTTGTGCTATCGATGGGCGATGTCCGACTATCGCCGCGCATTCCTCGCAGGAGGATGCTGGTTCTTTACCGTGAACCTGCTCGATCGGCGGAAAGCTCTTTTGACCGACCAGATTGAGAGCCTACGAGACGCGGTCGCCGCAACGCGACAGAGCCACCCCTTCGCAATCGATGCTTTCGTGGTTCTGCCGGATCATCTCCGCGCAATCTGGAAGCTGTCGTCGGGCGACGCCGATTTTTCGGTGCGCTGGCGATTGATCAAGACACGTTTTGCCAAAGCACTCCCGGCGACCGAGCGGCTGAGCGCTGTCCGTTTCGCACGGAATGAACGCGGCATATGGCAGCACGGTTCTGGGAGCACCTGATCCGGGACGAGGCCGACTACGCCCGCCACGTCGAGTATTGTTATTACAATCCCGTCAAGCCCGGGCATGTGTCGCGGGTCTGCGACTGGCCGTATTCGTCATTTCACTGCGATGTTCGTGCAGGACTGCTTCCGGAGGATTGGGGCGGAGACACTCAGTTCGTCGGCGAGTTCGGAGAGCGGACGTGATAGCCGCGCCAATCTGTAGGGTGGATTAGCGAAGCGTAATCCACCTTTACTTTCCGGCGTCGAGAGAAGTGGTGGATTACGCCAGCGGACTGCGCCTTGCGCAGCCGCGGGCTAATCCACCCTACGCACCGGGTTTGTGGCTACGTCCCGCAGAACGTCCGCAACACCAGCTGGTCCGGCAGTGGAGGATCGGCATAGGCGGCGTAATCCGGCTGGTCCTCGAAGGGTTTCGCCAACACCTGCACCAGCTCCTCGAATGGCGCGTAGTCGTCGTTGTTCACCGCGGCCTGGATCACGGCCTCGACGCGGTGGTTGCGTGGGATGAAGGCCGGATTGACGGCGTGCATGGCGGCTTGTCGATCGGCAGCGCTCTGCGGCTCCAGCGCGATGCGGGCGCGCCAGCGGTCGGCCCATTCGTCGAAGGCTGCGGGCTCCATGAACTGCGCACGCGCATCCGCGCTGTCATCAACGGCGGCATCGCCGAGCTTGCGGAAGGTGAGGGTGAAGTCGGCCTGGTTCTTGGCCATGGCGTCGAGCAGGTCCTGGATCAGGGCCTCGTCGCCGTCGCGCTCGGTGAAGAAGCCGACCTTCTTGCGCAGGCCGGCCTGATAGGCGGCGCTGAACGTCTCGGCGAACGCGCCAAGAATGTCCTGGGCTTCGGCGACCGCCTTCTCCTGCTCGTCGGAGAACAACGGCAGCAGGCATTCGGCGAGGCGCGTCAGATTCCACAGCGCGATGCGCGGCTGGTTGGCGTAGGCGTAGCGGCCCATCTCGTCGATCGAGGAAAACACCTGCGAAGGGTTGTAGGCGTCCATGAAGGCGCAGGGACCGTAATCGATGGTCTCGCCGGAGATGGAGCTGTTGTCGGTGTTCATCACGCCGTGGATGAAGCCGACCAGCAGCCAGCGTGCGACAAGGTCGGCCTGGCGCGCGACGACGCCGGCGAGCAGCGCGTGATAGGGCCGCTCCACGTCCCGCAGCTCCGGGTAATGACGGGCAATGACGTGGTCGGCGAGCCGGCGGATTGCATCGGTGTCACGGCGGACGGCGAAGAACTGGAAGGTGCCGACGCGGATATGGCTGGAAGCAACACGCGTCAGCACCGCGCCGGGTAGCGCGGTCTCGCGAATGACGTGCTCGCCGGTAACGACGGCGGCGAGCGAGCGCGTGGTCGGGATGCCGAGCGCATGCATCGCTTCACTGACGATGTATTCGCGCAGCACAGGTCCGAGCGCGGCGCGGCCGTCGCCGCGGCGGGAGAACGGGGTGGGGCCCGAGCCCTTGAGCTGGATGTCGCGGCGGATGCCGTCTTTGTCGATGACCTCGCCGAGCAGAATGGCGCGTCCGTCGCCGAGCTGCGGGACGAACTGCCCGAACTGGTGGCCGGCATAGGCCATGGCGATCGGATCGGCTCCCGCGGGAACCGTCTTTCCCGCCAGGATCGCCGCGCCCTCAGGGGTCTCCAGCAAGTCGGGATCGAGCCCGAGCTGGACCGCTAGCGGCCGGTTCAGCTTGATCAGCCGGGGGGCGGCGACAGGGGTTGGCGCAACGCGGGCAAAGAAGCTGTCCGGCAGCGCCGAATAGGAGTTCTGGAAGGGGAAATGGACCGTCATGGGCTCAAGATAGGGCTGGAACGCCTGATGGCAAAGGCTCAGGTCCCAATAAGCCAAAAATGGGCGCATCCAGCCCCAAAACAGGCCGTTCCCTCGGTTGCCGCCTTGGGTCTCGTCGGGTAAACCCTGCCGCAATCTCGGACCGGCCCTTACAGGCCGTCCGATTCGTTTCCTCCGACATCATTTTTGGGACGACCATGCATCGCTACCGGTCACATACATGCGGCGCGCTCCGCGAGAGCAACATCGGCGAGACGGTCCGCCTGTCAGGCTGGGTCCATCGCGTTCGCGACCATGGCGGCGTGCTGTTCATCGACCTTCGCGACCATTACGGCCTGACCCAGTGCGTGGTCGACCCGGACTCGCCGGCGTTCTCGCTGGCCGAGAAGCTGCGCTCGGAATTCGTGGTGCGGATGGACGGCAAGGCCCGCCGGCGCCCCGAGGGCACCGACAATGACGATCTGCCGACCGGCAAGATCGAGATCTACGTCACCGAGATCGAGGTGCTGGGTCCGGCCGGCGATCTGCCGCTGCCTGTGTTCGGCGACCAGGAATATCCTGAAGACATCCGCCTGAAGTATCGCTTCCTCGACCTGCGCCGCGAGAAGCTGCACCAGAACATCATGACGCGCGTCGAGATCATCAAGTCGATGCGCAGGCGCATGGAAGGGCAGGGCTTCTTCGAGTTCAACACCCCGATCCTGACCGCGTCCTCGCCGGAAGGCGCGCGCGACTTCCTGGTGCCCTCGCGCATCCATCCCGGCAAGTTCTATGCGTTGCCGCAGGCGCCGCAACAGTACAAGCAGCTGCTGATGATGTCGGGCTTCGACCGCTACTTCCAGATCGCGCCCTGCTTCCGCGACGAGGACCCGCGCGCCGATCGTCTGCCGGGCGAATTCTATCAGCTCGACGTCGAGATGAGCTTTGTGACGCAGGAAGACGTGTTCGCCGCGATGGAGCCGGTCATCACCGGCGTGTTCGAGGAGTTCGCCAAGGGCAAGCCGGTGACCAAGGGATGGCGCCGGATTCCGTTCGCCGAGGCGCTGCGCAAATACGGCAGCGACAAGCCGGATCTGCGCAACCCCATCGAGATGCAGGACGTCTCCGAGCACTTCCGCGGCTCCGGCTTCAAGGTCTTTGCGCGTATGCTCGAAGACCCCAAGAATCAGGTCTGGGCGATCCCGGCCCCTGGCGGCGGCAGCCGCGCGTTCTGCGACCGCATGAATTCGTGGGCGCAGGGCGAGGGCCAGCCCGGCCTCGGCTACATCATGTGGCGCGAGGGCGGCGAGGGTGCAGGTCCGCTTGCGAACAACATCGGGCCGGAGCGCACCGCCGCGATCCGCGCGCAGATCGGCGTGAAGGAAGGCGATGCCGCCTTCTTCGTCGCCGGCGACCCCGACAAATTCTGGAAGTTTTCAGGGCTCGCCCGCAACAAGGTCGGCGAGGAATTGAACCTCACCGACAAGGAGCGGTTCGAGCTCGCCTGGATCGTCGACTTCCCGATGTACGAGTACAACGAGGACGACAAGAAGGTCGACTTCTCGCACAACCCGTTCTCGATGCCGCAGGGCGGTCTTGACGCGCTGAAGGGCCAGGATCCGCTGACCATCAAGGCGTTCCAGTACGACATCACCTGCAACGGCTACGAGATCGCTTCGGGCGGCATCCGCAACCACGTGCCGGAAGCGATGGTGAAGGCGTTCGAGATCGCGGGCTATGGCGAACAGGAAGTGGTCGATCGCTTCGGCGGCATGTACCGCGCCTTCCAGTACGGCGCGCCGCCGCATGGCGGCATGGCCGCGGGTGTCGACCGCATCGTGATGCTGCTTTGCGGCACGAACAATCTGCGCGAGATCTCGCTGTTCCCGATGAACCAGCAGGCGATGGATTTGCTGATGGGCGCGCCGTCGGATGCGACCACAAAACAGCTTCGCGAGCTGCATGTGCGGGTGAATCTGCCGCAGAAGTGAGTGGTGCATGCCCCGGACGCAGCGCAGCACGGTAGTGATGCGCTGCTGAGCCGGGGCCCACATTTCGGCGAACGGCAGGCCTTCTGGATCCCGGCTCTGCGCAGCGTCACTGCGTGCCGCAGCGCGTCCGGGACACGAGAGCTACAACCCCGTCGACGCCTCGATCCTGAACTGCGCCAGCGCGCCCTCGGGGTCGCTTTGCGACAGCTGCATCAATTGCATCAGCGGCACCTTGGCGCGGGGCGTTAGCTTGACGGTCAGCGTCTGCCCTGACGTCTCGACGAAACCGGCGAGCGCATCGACCGCCATTTTCACGTCGCCATTGGCCCCTGTGATCTTCTCGCCCTGCGCCCTGATCATCGCGACGATGGCGCTGCGCGCGGCGTCGCGGCTGACGTCCTGCATGCGCGCGAACTGCGCCACGACGAGATCAACGACGCCGCTGTCGCGCAGCGAGAGCTCGAACGTGCCGGTCTCGACCTGCGCCGCCTGGCCCATCGCCTGCAGGGGGTCGGTCGTGAACAGGCTGCGCGGGACGTTGGCAAGCCCAAAGCGGGCCTGCGCTTTGGCGAGGTTGCCGAGATCGAGCGTGGCCGGCGCGAGCGCGAATGCGCCGGACGATTCCGTCCAGGCCGCACCGAGATCGAGGTCGATCGCGAGCTTGTCGACGCCCGCCATGATCAGCGGCCGCTGCGCCGGATTTGTCGGATCGGTGGGCGTGACCATCTTCACGACCAGATTGGCCTTGCTCGGGATCGACCCGACCAGCTGACCCCAGTTCAGGCTGATCGTGTCGATGGTGACGAGCTGCCGCGTATTCTTGTAGGGCGCTACCACGCCCTTGATCTCGGCGCCTTCGAGCACGCGGAACAGGCCCAGCATCTGATCGGGCGAGGGAGCTCGTCCGGGATTGGCGAGGCCTGCGGCCCAGCGCATCAGATTCGCCACGCTGAACGACTTCAGCGCGAAGCGCTCCATCTTGAACTGCCCCTGCGGGGCCGGCGTATCGACGCCCTCGATCGCGAACTCGCCCTCGCGGTATCGGATCGCGTTGACCTTGCCGGTTCCCTGCGGCGTACCGATCGAAATCTTGCTGACCTCGGCCTTGCCGATGCGAAGACCCTCATAGACCCCGGCGAGCTTCTCCATCAACTCGCGAGACTGTGCCGGCGTCGGAACGGCTGATTGATCCTGCGGCAGCGCGGCAAATATCTCGGCCAGCCGGAATTTCGACGGCTGCACGTCGATGTCCTCCATCACGAAGCCGTCGATATCAACACGCACCCCCTGAGCCGATTTGAGCGCGTAGGGGCCGGCCGAGACGTGCCGGTAGACGCGGTGATAGGTCTCGTCACTGCTGGTCTGCGGATCGAGCGCGGCGATGATCGCGGTCGCATCGACATCATTGACGATGATGTTCGACAGCTCGCCGGTTAGCTTGTCCGGCTTGCCGGGCTGCTTCACGTCGACTGAGATGGCGGCGCGGTCTGCCTTCATCGCATCGATCTTGCCGTGCTTCAGGTTCTGGATCGCCAATCCGGAATAGGTGACCTCGCCGCTGCCACCGGGACCGTTGCCGGAATCGAAGCTCATCGTCAGCGTCGGCGCCGCGAGCGAGGATGCCGTGACGCTCGCGTATTGACCGAGCACGTAGCGGTAGAGGTCGATCAGGGAGCCGTTCGCCGGCGCCGTCCCGGTGTGAAGGGGGCCGGCATAGTCGCGCATCGTCAGTTGCGGGATCTTGTAGGACGCCTTCACCTTGGCCGGGCCGACCCGGTCCAACGCGACGTCGATGCCGGCGAAGTCGACGCTGTCGGCCGAAAACCTGCTGTCGTCGATCTGGCGAACGCCGGTGCCCTTGATGCCGGCGATCTTGATCTGCGCTTGCGGCTGGCTGCCGGGCGTGACCGCGATGTCCTCGATGGTCAGCGTCCGGGTCATCAGCTCGAACCCGATCTTGCCATGGCTCGCCTTGCCGCCGCCTGCGCGCAACTGCTCGAACGCTGCTTCGACCTCGCTCGTCATCCGGTGCTGGACATAGAGGTTGAAGCCGAACCATCCGCCCGCGCCGAGTACGGCTGCCACGATCAGGCCGATCAGGATTCGCTTCATTCCCAGCTCCAGTTGCTCGTTTTGCACCGCGCAACCTGCCATATTCGCGAAACGCCGCGCGGTCCAGGGAAAGCTATGGTTTTCAAATATTTGACCGCGCGCCCTGTTGATGGGCGCGCAATCGGATGTTGCCACCGGGGCGCCCGGCGTGCTTCATCCCGTTTCCATGACCCGGAAATACGGTCCGCTTGGACAGCCGCTTTCGGATCGTGCATTTTTGAGGCCGGTAACGCGAGGCGAGACACCGCATGTCGTCCTATTCTGATGATCTCCACCAGGCGGCGCTCGCCTATCACCGTCTGCCGCGCCCTGGAAAGCTCGAGATCCAGGCAAGCAAGCCGCTTGCCAACCAGCGCGACCTCGCGCTGGCCTATTCGCCGGGCGTCGCCGCGGCCTGCACCGAGATCGCCAAGAACCCGGCGGAAGCCGCCACGCTGACCACCCGCGCCAATCTGGTCGCCGTGGTCTCCAACGGTACCGCCGTGCTCGGCCTCGGCAATATCGGCCCGCTCGCCTCCAAGCCGGTGATGGAGGGCAAGGCCGTCCTGTTCAAGAAGTTCGCCGGTATCGACGTGTTCGACATCGAGATCGCCGCCGACACCATCGACCGCGTGGTCGAGACCGTCGCGGCGCTCGAGCCGACCTTCGGCGGCATCAATCTGGAAGACATCCGCGGACCGGAATGCTTCGAGATCGAGGCGCAGCTCAAGGAGCGCATGAAGATCCCGGTCTTCCATGACGACCAGCATGGCACCGCCATCATCGTCGCCGCTGCCATCACCAACGGCCTGCGCCTGAACGGCAAGAAGCTGTCCGACGTCAAGATCGTGGCGTCGGGGGCAGGGGCCGCGGCGATCGCCACGCTGAACCTGCTGGTGTCGATGGGCGCGCAGCGCAAGAACATCTGGGTCTGCGACATCGACGGCCTCGTGCATGAGGGCCGCAACACCACGATGGACCGCTGGAAGGCGGTCTATGCGCAGAAGACCGAGAAGCGCACGCTCGGCGACGTCATCGGCGGTGCCGACATCTTCATCGGTCTCTCGGCGCCGGGCGTGCTCAAGCCCGACATGGCCAAGGCCATGGCCGACAAGCCGCTGATCATGGCGCTCGCGAACCCGACGCCTGAGATCATGCCGGAAGAGGCGCGCAAGGTGCGCCCCGACGCCATGATCTGCACCGGCCGCTCCGACTATCCGAACCAGGTCAACAACGTCCTCTGCTTTCCCTTCATCTTCCGCGGCGCGCTCGATGTCGGCGCCAGCGCCATCAACGAGGAGATGAAGCACGCTGCCGTCGAGGCCATCGCGCAGCTCGCGCGCGAGGCGCCGTCGGACGCGGTCGCGCAAGGTTTTGATACCGGCGAGACGCAAGGGTTCGGCCCGGGCTCGCTGATCCCGAGTCCCTTTGATCCCCGGTTGATTCTACGCATCGCGCCGGCGGTGGCGAAGGCGGCGATGGAGTCGGGCGTGGCGACGCGGCCCATCACCAATTTCGACGAATACACCGCGCTGCTCGAGCGCTTCGCCTTCCGTTCCGGCCTCGTCATGAAGCCGATGTTCGCCAAGGCCAAGACCCAGCCGGTGCGCGTGATCTACGCCGAAGGCGAAGACGAGCGCGTGCTGCGCGCCACGCAGGTGGTGCTTGAGGAGAACCTGGCGCGGCCGATCCTGGTCGGCCGTCCTTCGGTCGTGGAGGCGCGCATCAAGCGCTTCGGCCTCTCGATCCGCGCCGGCAAGGATTTCGATCTCGTCAATCCCGAGGACGATCCGCGTTACCGCTCCTATGTGCAGTCCTATGTCGAGGTCGCCGGGCGCCGCGGCGTGACGCCGGATGCGGCGCGCACGGTGGTGCGTACCAACAACACGGTGATCGCTGCGCTCGCGGTCACGCGCGGGGAGGCGGATGCGATGCTTTGCGGCGTTGAGGGCCGCTACATGAGCCATCTGCGCCATGTTCGCGAGATCGTCGGTTTTTGCCCGGGCATCAGCGACTACGCGGCGCTGGCGCTGCTGATCACCAGCAAGGGCGCCTTCTTCATCGCCGACACGCAAGTTCGCCCCAATCCGAGCGCGGAGGAGCTCGCCGAGATCGCATCGCTCGCCGCGGTCCACGTGCAGCGCTTCAATATCAAGCCGAAGATCGCCTTCGTCTCGCACTCGGATTTCGGCAGCTACGACACCGATTCCTCGCGCAAGATGCGCCGCGCGACCCAGCTGTTGAAGGATAAGCATCCCGAGATCGAAGCCGACGGCGAGATGCAGGGTGACACGGCACTTTCGGCTGCGGCGCGAAAAATGGTGCTGCCGCACTCCAATCTCGAGGGCGAGGCCAACATCCTGATCATGCCGACGCTGGACACCGCTAACGTAGCCTATCAGATGATCAAGTCGCTGGCGGACGCGCTCCCCGTCGGCCCGATCCTGGTCGGCCCGGCGCGCCCGGCGCATATTCTGACGCCGTCGGTGACGGCGCGCGGCATTCTCAACATGACGGCCGTCGCGGTCGTCGAAGCGCAGGAGCGTGCGGCACGGCAGCCGACGTTGTTTACGTAGGCCTCTAGCGTCATCGGCGCTGCAATCCCTTCTCCCCTTGTTGTGGGAGAAGGTGGCGCGAAGCGCCGGATGAGGGGTCGTTTCCGCGCCTCGGGATCTCGCGAGTTTCCGCGCCGAGAGATACCCCTCATCCGTCTCGCCGCTTTGCGGCGAGCCACCTTCTCCCACAAGGAGAAGGGAAGAGACGGCCAACCTTGAATTACTTTCAGTTCTCCATTTCCCCGTTTGTAAAGCGGCGCGCGACTCTTCATAATCCTCGCGCGTTCCGTGCTTAGCGCTTTGCCAAGAGGCCGATCATGCCAGCGTTCGTGACTTTCGGGCGAATCCTGTTCGCCGTGCTGTTCATCTACACGGGCGCGACCAAGCTCTTTGCCATCCAGGCGACCGCCGACTTCATTGCCACCAAGGTCGTGGTGCCCGACATCGTCGCGCCTTACGCCAAGCAGGTGGAGACCGCCACCGCCATGACCACGCCGCAGCTGCTGGCGATCGCCGTGGGCGCGCTCGAGATCATCGCGGGGCTGATGATCGCGCTGAATTTCGGCGCGCGGTTCTTCGCGATGCTGATGATCGTCTATGTCGCGGTCGCGACCGTGCTGTTCGACGACTTCTGGAACCAGGCGCCGCCCGACAACGCCAAGATGGTGGTCGACGCGCTGAAGAATCTCTCGATCATCGGCGCCTTGTTCATGATCATGGGATACGGCCGCACCACGCGTCCGGCCGAGGCGGCGTACGGGGACGTCTGAGGGCCTAGGGTCGGCGCCAGGGTGTCACAGTCACCTCATGCGCCGCGTCGAGCAAATACGGCGCGCCCGGCTGCATCCCGTGCGACGTCAGCACCTCCTGCGGGCTGCGCTGGGGCACGCCGACGAAACAGCCTTCGCCGCCGGGCAGACGCACATGCGGGGCTTCCGACAGCCAGAACGTATCGTAGCGGCCCATGAACATCTCGAACACGGCTGGGCCGCCGATGATGGCGATCATGCCGGAGGCGACATCGGCAAAGGCGCTGGCCTCCTCGAAGCTCGCCTGTTCCGGATTCCACAGCGTCGCGTTCGGCATCTCCGGATCGACGGTGAGCGCCTTGATTTTGCGGGTCAGGATCAGCCGCTTGCGCTTCGGCGAATTCGGCTGCTGCTCATGCGAGTGGCGGCCGTGCACGATCAGCGCGGCGCGATCGAGCGCCTGCTCGAAGAACAGCTTGTCGCCGTCGAACCTCAGGCTGTCGGGCATGACGTGGCCGGCGTCGGCGAGCATGCCGTCCGCCGAGACGATGACGTAGCCTTCGATACGGAAAGACAATGGCCGTCTATTCGGAAACGGTCGTCACCACGGAGTTGACTGGGCGCTGGCTCACCGTCGGCAGCTTGGCGTCCTTGAGCAGCTCCTGGTCGTATTCGGGCAGCGACGAGGCCGGGAATTTGGCGCGCATCGCCACCACCTTGTAGCCGCCGGCCTTCAGGCGCTTGAGCAGCTCGGGCAGGGCCTCCGCAGTGTGCTTCTGGAAGTCGTGCATCAGGATGATGCCCTTGCCCTTGGTGTCGAGCTTCTTCATCACGGTCTCGACCACCTTCTCGGGCTTGGAAGCCTTGAAGTCGAAAGAGTCGATATCGCAGGAGAAGATCGCGGTGTTGCGGTTGCCGAGATAGGTGACCATCTCCGGCGGATGCTGAAGCGCCGGGAAGCGGAAGAACGGCGAGGGCGAGATGCCGCCGAGCGCCCACTTCACCGCGGACAGGCCCTTCTCGATCTCTTCCTTGCGCTGCGCTTCGTTAAGCTTCTTGTTGTTGAGATTGGCGTGCGACCAGGTGTGGGTGCCAACGGTGTGGCCGGCGTTGTAGACCTGCTTCAGGATCTCCGGCTCATAGGTCGCGTGCTTGCCGATCGAGAAGAAGATGCCGGTGGTGCATTCGTCGGCGAGCGCCTTCAGCACGGCGGGCGTGTTCTTCGGCCAGGGGCCGTCGTCGAAGGTCAGCACCACCTCCTTGTCGCGCAGGAAGTCGAGGTCCTTGAAATGCTCGAAGCCGAAGCCGGGACCGCCCGTGGTGTCGATCTCGACGGTGCGGGCGACACCGAGCGCGCCCGGCGTGTTGCAGGCCGCGCGGGCCGGCTGCGGCGCCTGCTTGGGCGGAGGCGGATTGACGAAGCCTGCCGGCGCGGCGGCTGCCGCGGGAGCTCCCGGCGGAGCCGCAGCAGGCGCGGCCGCGGCCGGCGTCGCCGCGGGTGCGGATTGCGTCGCAGCTGCGGGCTTTGCGGCCGGGGTCTGCGACCATGCTGCGCCGGTCATTGCAACCGACATCGCGCTTGCCAAAATCAGTCCTGCCGCCACACGCATGGTGTTGTCCTCGAGATTGATCCCGTTGTTCCGCCGCTGCTTTTCGCCCTCGGCAAAAACCGTCCTGCCCCAAACGATCCTAGCCTAGATGGTGGGCCATCGCCATTGCAACGGCTGTTTGGCATCCCGCCACAATTGTGCCCAGCCGGATTGGGGCGCCGCGCGTCAACTGTCGGCCAGCGTCCTGGCAATGGCCGTCTTGATCCGCGTGTCGGCCGGTTCGACCGCGGACGGAAAGACCTCGGCAATATAGCCGTCGCGCCCGATCAGGTATTTGTGGAAGTTCCAGCGCGGAACTTCCCGCGGCCGCGCGTCGGCGGCCCATTTGTAGAAGGGATGCGCCTTTGCGCCGACGACGTTCGCCTTAACCGCAACCGGGAAGGTAACACCATATTGGTGGTGGGCGGTCTCCGTGATCTCGCTGCTGCCGCCCGGCTCCTGGCCGCCGAAATCGTTGGAGGGCACGCCGATCACGGTGAGCCCCCGCGCGCGAAACTCGTTCCAGATCTCCTGCAGGCCGGCATATTGCGGCGTGTAGCCACAGAGCGAGGCCGTGTTGACCACCAGCAGTGGCTTGCCAGTGAAGGCGGCAAGGCGGATGTCGTCGCCGGACAAAGCGGGGAAGGAGAAGGCATAGGCCGAGATCCGGCTCATGCCGCCATCGGCGAGCGCGCGCGTTGCCGGCGCGAGCATGCCTGCAAGCGCCGCGGTGAGCATCGTTCTGCGATCTATCATGACGGCGTCCCCCGAAATGATCCGGGCCGCATGTTACTCCGCCGCCGCGACCTGCCTCGTCAACACCGCGTTATCGGGGGCGCCGTGAAACAGGTCAGTACAGGCGGACGATGAAATCGGTGCCTTCGCCGGTCTCGCCCTGGTTGATGCCCTGGTCCGAGATGATGATCGAGCCGCCTGATGTCAGCATCTCGTTGATCTTCGCCATGGTGTCGGCGGGGATAGAGATGCGGTCGAGGGCCGCGGCCGGGCTGTCCGGCGTGACCACGGGCTTGGCAATCACAGGCTTGGCGGCGACAGGGATCACCGCAGCGCCGCCCTTGCGGCGCGTGAGGCGGCTGTCGTCCTCGCGGGCCGCGGAACGGGCGGAGACCGGCAACGACACCACCGACCAACGCAGCGCATTGGAGTCGGTCTTGTCGAGCTCGGCGGTGAAGATATGCGTGCCGAGCGGACGGTCGCTCGTCGCGATCGTGATCGGGACCTCGAACAGCGGCGCGAAATTCTGCCGCACGTAGAGCTTGGAATCCTTGCGGCTGATGAAGACGGCGATCTGGCCGGCCCGCTTGGGCGCTTCCGGCTTTCCGGCCACCGCCGGTTCGGCAACGCGGCCGTCATCCTTCTTCGCGTCGGGCGAGGCGGCGAGCGCAGGCGCCGGCGCATCGGGCGTCTTCGCGGAGTCCGCGGCTTCAGTCTTGACCGGCTCGGTCTTGACAGCTTCGACCTTGTCGGTGGCGGGCTTGTCGTCGCTAGCCGGCTTGGCGGCTTCCTCCGATTGAGGGTTGGCCGCGTCGGATGCCTCGGCCGTCTTGGTCTTGTCGGCCGGCACGGCGGCTTCCTCGCGGGCTGACGCATTGCCCGTGGTCACATCCGACATCGCGACGTGTCCGACGGAGGTGCGCAGCTCGAGCACGCTGTCGGCGCTGGCAGTTTTGGTCTCGGCGGCTTTGGTCGGCGCGGTGCCCTTGTCGGCCTTGTCGCCGACATTGGTCTGCGGCTCCAGGCTGGCCGCAGGCTGCGGCGGCACGCGCGACGAGGCGAGCAGGGGATGGGAGAAACTGTGCGGCGTCATCTCGCCGGGCGCGACGATGACGCGCGCGCCCATCCTGGTCCAGTTCCACATCTTCACCGCGAACGCCATCGGCATGCGGATGCAGCCATGCGAGGCCGGATAACCCGGCAGCACGCCGGCATGCATGGCGACACCGGACCAGGTGATCCGCTGCATGTACGGCATCGGCGCGCCGCTATAGATGTTGGAGTGGTGGAATTTGTGCTTCTGGATGACGCTGAACACACCCATCGGCGTCGAATGGCCCTTCATGCCTGTCGACACCGGAGATTCCGCGAACACACCGTTGGTGTCGTAGACCGTGACCTTCTGCCGGTCGATCGATACGACGATGACCAGCGGCCCTTGGGGCTTGGTCCCGGCTTCCTTCCCTGCGACAGCTTCCTTCTTGACGGCAGCGCCGCGCTTCGGCGGCTTCTGACGCGGTGTTTCGGGATGCCGGTCCTGCCGGGCGTAATAGGACCCGTCAGAATAATCCGTCCAATAATAAAATGCTGCGTCTGCCTGGCTGGTCGCGCCGATCACACCCGCCGCCGTCAAAATGGCGACCTGCCACAGCCGCGCCGGCTTGGCAGAAAAACCCGACCCGTTCACGCTGCTCATCCTCGAATCCATAATCCAAATCAGAAGTTAGTCTCGCAGAGGGGATACGCGTTCACCAGCAGGGCGGTTCTGCCATCAGCTACATTTGTCCAACTCGTAGCAAAAAAGCCTCACGGAGCGGTAAACGGCGGCCGCGCCCGTCCGTCCGTCGTCTTCCTGAGCGGCTGCCTCATGCCTACATTGTGGCGACTTGTTAGCGGAGAACTTCATGTCATCTCGTTTCCTCGGTCTTTCCGGCATCCGCTTGAAAGGCTTAGCTTTCTTCCTCCTTGCCCTGGTCGTGCCGGCGGCATCCGCTTCGGCCGCCGACGAGCCCGATCTGATCTTCCGCCGCTCCACCGTGTTCAAATGGATGAGCCCGAACGACAAGCTCGCGACCTATGGTCTCGACGATCCCGAAGTTGAGGGAGTCGCCTGTCATTTCACCGTGCCGGAGAAGGGCGGATTCAAGGGCTGGCTGGGCCTTGCCGAGGAGGTCTCGGATATCTCGCTGGCCTGCCGCCAGGTCGGCCCGATCAAGTTCAAGAACAAGATGGAGCAGGGCGACGACATGTTCCGCCAGCGCCGCTCGCTGTTCTTCAAGAAGATGCAGATCGTGCGCGGCTGTGACAGCAAGCGCAACGTGCTGGTCTACATGGTCTATTCGGACAGGCTGATCGAGGGCTCGCCGAAGAACTCGACCTCGACCGTGCCGATCATGCCGTGGGGACCGGCGGACGCAAACATCCAGAAGTGCGGCGAGTTCTTCACTCAGTGACGCGCTTGCGTTTCACTCAGCGCGGCTGGCCCGCGGTTTGACAAGGTGCGAGCCGGTCAGGCGCACGAACGCTTGTGGCGCGGCTTCAAAGCCGCGGCCAGACTGCAACGACATTGCGCCGGCTGAGGCGACGCGATTCGATCGTTGATCTCCGCGGTCCGTCCGTTGGTCCGCCTCGCGCGGCATTGCGCGATCTTGCGCCGCCATAATGGCCATCCCTCAAGTGAATGCGCCCGGTGATCCGGGCGTCCTGGCTTCGATGGCTTGGGTCGCGGCCGGCGTTCTCCCGGTTCGACCCAGCCTTCGTTTGCCGCTCCATTCAGCAGAAAAACGTAAAATGCGTGTGAAGTGGGTGAGGCGGGAGCATGACGGCGGCGACGTCCGGTGTGTGCGTGCACGGCATCCGGAACTTGGAGGGGGACTTTGAGCTGCGGCAGGACCCGTCTGAAATGATTGGTCTTTTCGGAGAATTGTGTCGTCGTCTCGGGCCGGACGAAACAATTCTCACGCAAGATGAAACCATTTTGCGCTTTTGGCGCATCACGCGCGAAACCGCCCATGGTTATCAGCTTCACAACGACGAACGGCGCACCGCCGGCCACGGAAATTCGGAGACAAGTCCATGCGCGCGCTCAGCTTCATCCTTGCCTTCGGTTTCGTGATTGCCGGCTCTTCGTTCGCGGGTGCGCCAGACGGCAATCTCCCCGGTGTCGGCACCTTCCAGTACAGCGGCTCGCCGATCATCCCCACGACGTCGCAGTCGATCGTGGTTGCCGCGCGCTTCTGATCGATAACAAGAAAATCAGCCGATAAAGGCCATCATGATCGTTCGATTTTGCGCCGCTGCCTTCGTGTCCGTTCTGACGATCAATGCCGCCCAGGCGCAGGTGCGCGCTCCCACCAGGTTACCGGATCCCCGCACTGAGTTCGTGCGCCAGTGCGCGCCGCGGATGCTCGGGCGGTGGGAACATCCCGAGGAAGTCTGCGGCTGCCTGCACGATCACGCCGCAGCCGCCGTCGAGGACCGCGATCTGCGCGAGGCGCTGTTGCGCGGCATCAGCGAGACCGGCGTGCCCACCATCGAGACCGACTGGGTGCCGACGTCCAAGCAGGGCGAGATCGGTCCGACCTTCACCAAGATCGCCAAGCCAACCTTGCAGTGCATGTTCGATCCGGCGAAGCAGTAACTATTTCGTCTTCGGACCGTAGCGCGGCACGCAGGCGGCGGTGCGCGCGACGCCCTTGTCGGTCATCTTCGTTCCGCGCACTTCCTTGACCTGTCCGGCGGGACAGGTTCCGTCATCCACTTGCACGCGCTGGCCCAGCTTGAGATCGGTGATGTCCTGCTCGCGTCCGACCGTGACGGCGTGCGCCGTCGTCACGAACGCGGCGGAGATCAGGAGCGAGAGGCAAGCTGCACGGCGGAAAA
Source organism: Bradyrhizobium sp. 23AC (assembly GCF_054863025.1). Taxonomy (NCBI): domain Bacteria; kingdom Pseudomonadati; phylum Pseudomonadota; class Alphaproteobacteria; order Hyphomicrobiales; family Nitrobacteraceae; genus Bradyrhizobium; species Bradyrhizobium sp. 23AC. The sequence goes on along the minus strand of NZ_JAVAYN010000014.1, from coordinate 150,683 downwards.
GCATGGCGAAAGATCCCGGCATTGATACCGCAATGTAAGGACGGGCTCGCGATTCTGATAGTGAACCTTTGTCAGGGCCGCCGGGCTGATCTGTTCCTCGTGCGCAGCGCGGTGCGCGATTCCCGCGCGAGCCGTTCGGCGGAGGCGATGAGCTGTGGAACCGCGTGGCCGGAAAATCCCAGCACGAAGCCGGGCAGAGGGCGCGCGCGCGAATAGGTGTCGGCCAATAGCCAGCCTTCCGCGCCGGCCGCCTGCTTGGCCCGCGCTGCTACCGCCAGGTCGACCGAGCGATCAAACCGGGCGACGAGATGCAGGCCCTGCGATGGCACTGGTACCGAGAGCGCGCCATCGGATGCGGCTTCCAGCGTTTCGGCCAGCACGTCGCGGGCGTCGCGATAGAGTTTTCGCACGCGCTTGAGATTGGCGGCGAAGGCGCCGGAGTTGAGCATGTCGGCGACCGCACCTTCCATCAGCGTGCCGGGGAAGCGGTCGAGCGCCGCGCGCGCAGCCGTCACGTCCGCGATCAGGCGTTCGGGCAGGGCGCAATAGCCGATGCGCAGGCCCGGAAACAGCGTCTTGGCAAACGTGCCGAGGTAGATCACGCGCTGGAGGCGATCGATGCCGGCGAGCGACATCAGCGGTGCGCCGTCATAGCGAAACTCGCTGTCGTAATCGTCCTCCAGCACGAAAGCGCCGGCCTGCTTGGCCCAGTCCAGAAGCTCGAGCCGCCGCGGCATCGACATCTGCACGCCCAGCGGAAACTGGTGCGACGGCGTGACATAGGCCGCGCGCGCGTTGGGGCCGGCAGTGCGTCCCTTGGCGACCCGCATCCCGTGCTCGTCGACCGGAACCGGCACGGCGCGATAGCCGCAATGCGCGATGGTTTTTCGCGCGGCGGGGTAACCCGGGTCCTCGCACCAGACCTGGTCGTTCGGCTTCAGAATCGCGCTCAGCACGATGCGCAGCGCATGCAGCGTGCCCGACGTCAGCATGATCTGATCGGGGTCGCAGCGCAGGCCGCGCGCCGACAACAGATGATCGGCGATCGCCGCGCGCAGCTCGCGGCTGCCGCGGGGATCGCCATAATGCAAATGCTCGGCCCCGAAGGCGCGCATGCGCCGGCCGACGAAAGCGCGGAAGCGTTGCACCGCGCGCTCGTCGATATGGGTGCAGCCGAGCGCGAACGCGCCTTGCCCCGGTGTTTCGACGATGACCTTCGCCTTGTTCGGCTCGGCCGTGCGCGCAGGAATGCGCGCCGCGACGAACGTTCCGGAGCCGACGGTCGCCTCGGCGAAGCCGTCGGCGATCAGGCGCTCATAGGCGATGACGACAGCGTTGCGCCGAAAGCCGGTCTGCCTGGCCAGCGTTCGCGACGGCGGCAGCGGCTCGCCGGGCTTGACGAGGCCGGAGACGATCATCTCGCACAGCGCCTGATAGAGCCGGTGTGCGGCGGAGGCGCCTGGCGTGACGTGCGGGCCGGTGAGGTCGAGCGGCAGCTCCGTCTTTGTCGGCAAGGAAGGCTTGGCCGGTGAGGGGAGAGAATTGGTCGGAATATTTCGCATGGAATTGGAACTATCGCAGACCAAATGCGCCGCTACAACTGCTTCCAGATTTCTTCCAATCCGAGCAGGAGCGGCCGTGAGCCAGACCGAGACCTCGAATTCCTATCCGACCTCAGTGCGCAACCAGGTGAAGCGCCGGCACGACCGCGGCTTCTACGACCACGCCACGGTTCATCGCATCCTGGATTCCTCGATGCTCTGCCACGTCTCCTACGTGATCGACGGCCAGCCCTATTGCACGCCGACCTTCTTCTGGCGCGAGGGCACCAAGCTGTACTGGCATGGCTCGAGCGCAAGCCGGATGCTGCGCAGCCAGACCAAGGGCGAGCGCGTGTGTCTCACCGTCGCACATCTCGACAGCCTCGTGCTCGCGCGCTGCGGCTTCAATCACTCCGCAGACTACCGTGCGGTAATGGCGTTCGGCACCGCCTATCTGGTCACCGACCCCGAGGAGAAGGAGCGCGCGGTGATCGCGATGGTCGACCGCTTCTTTCCGGACCGCACGGCGAGCCTGCGGGCCAGCAACACGCAGGAGATCAAGGCGACCTCCTTCATCGCAATGGAGATCGAGGAGGCCTCCGCCAAGGTTCGCGCCAAGGGTGTCGCCGACGACGACGAGGACTATGCACTGCCGATCTATGCCGAGCGCATCGCGGTGCGCACCGTGCTCGGCGCGCCGGAGCCGTGCCCGCGCCTGCTCGACGGCGTCAGCCGGCCTGCGACGCTGAACGGCTATTCGGAAGGCCGCCTGCTCGAAGATGCATTGCGGGATGCATATTTTGTGGAGTACCCGAACGGCTGAAATCGGCTAGCTTGCGCGCTGCTTGGGAACCATTGGAATGCCGGGAGTTGCCTGATGAATGCCGAAACGCAACAGAGGATTCTCGACGCCGTCGATGCCGGCTTCGAGGCCCAGCTCGCCACCACACGCGATTTTGTCGCAATCCCTTCGACCCGCGGGGCGGAGGGGCCGTGCCAGGACATGATCGGCGACCTCCTGCGCGAGCGCGGCTACGAGGTCGACGACTGGCACATCGATGTCGACGACCTCAAGGACCTGCGCGGTTTCGGTCCGATCGAGCATGATTTCTCCAAGGCGCGTTCGGTGGTGGGCACCTACCGTCCGCAAACGAATGGCGGCAAATCGCTGATCCTGCAGGGCCACTGCGACGTGGTGCCCGCAGGCCCCCTGGAACTGTGGGACACGCCGCCGTTCTCGCCAGTCATCAAGGACGGCAAGATGTTCGGCCGCGGCGCCTGCGACATGAAGTCGGGCACCATCGGCGCGCTCCATGCGCTCGATGCGATCAAGGCCGCCGGCTTCAAGCCGACGGCGCGGATCCATTTCCAGTCGGTGATCGAGGAGGAGAGCACCGGCGTCGGCGCGCTGTCGACGCTGCAGCGCGGCTATCGCGCGGACGCCTGCTTCATTCCGGAGCCGACCGGCGGCAAGATGGTACGTTCGCAGGTCGGCGTGATCTGGTTTCGCCTGCGGGTGAAGGGGCACCCGACCCATGTCGCGTTTGCGGGCTCCGGCGCGAACGCGATCATGGCCGCCTATCATTTGATCCAGGCGCTGCAAAAGCTCGAGATCGAATGGAACGAGCGCGCCAAGGCTGACAGGCACTTCAAGACGCTGAACCATCCCATCAACTTCAACCCCGGCATCATCAAGGGCGGTGATTGGGCCTCCAGCGTGCCGGCCTGGTGCGATGTCGATTGCCGGATCGCGGTGTTGCCGGGCTGGTCGATCGCCGATCACCAGAAGGAAATTGCGGCCTGCGTCGCCGCCGCGGCGCGCAACCACCGCTTTCTCGCCAACAATCCGCCGGAGATCGAATGGTCGGGCTTCCTGTCGGAAGGCTATGAGCTGACCGGTGCCGCCGCGCCGGAGGCCGCGTTCGGCAAGGCGTTCGACAAGGTCTATGGCGGTGCAGTGGAGGATCTTGTCTTCACCGCGCTCACCGACACCCGCTTCTACGGCCTCAACCACGGCATCCCCAGCCTGTGCTTCGGCGCCAGCGGCGGCGAGATGCACGGCTTCAACGAATATGTCGAGCTGGAGTCGCTGAAGAAGACGACCAAGGCGATGGCGCTGTTCATCGCGGAATGGTGCGGGGTGGAGAAGGCGTAGCAGGCGCCTCAGGCACGGCTCTCGTAGGGTGGGCAAAGGCGCCCTTGCGCCGTGCCCACGAGTTCTATCCGACATGACCAAGTGCGTGGGCACGCTTCGCTTTGCCCACCCTACGGTATCTCAACTGGAGCACCCTTTGCCCAATCCACCGGCTCCCCCAAATCCTTTAAGCTTAAAATAAAGACTAGGATGCCGGCCGCGCCGATGGCAGACTGGCGCCCGGCTTGTCCGCCGTAGCTCGAAGAGCGAAGGCGGATTCGCAGGGCCTTGAGTCCGCCGAGGGAAGTCACGATGCGCGATTGGGATGATGCTTACGCCAATTCGGCCCATATCCCGGGCTCGGACAAGATGCCTGGACAATGGGCGGAGCGGGCCGCGGCTTACCGTGCCGGGCTGAAGAATTTTCGCCCCGACATCGCCTATGGCGCCGGTGAGCGTCAGCACCTCGACCTGATCCTGCCCAACAGCGAAAGCAAGGGCCTCGTCGTCTTCGTCCACGGCGGCTATTGGATGCGCTTCGACAAGTCGACCTGGACGGATCTGGCCGAAGGCGCGCGCCAGCATGGCTGGACGGTGGCGTTGCCGAGCTACACGCTGACGCCGGCCGCACGCATCTCCGAAATCACCGCCGAGATCGCCGCGGCGATCGCCAAGGCGGCTTCGCTCGTCTCCGGGCCGATCCGGCTCGCCGGCCACTCCGCTGGCGGCCATCTCGTCACGCGCATGCTGTGCGACGACAGTCCGCTCGAGCCCGTCGTCTACAACCGCATCGCCGGCACGCTCTCGATCAGCGGCCTGCATGATCTGCGGCCGCTGCTGCAGACGAAGATGAACGACACGCTGCGCATGACCATGGAAGAGGCGAGCCTCGAAAGCGCAGCGCTGCATCTGCCGCGCGGCCATTCGCCCGTGACCGCCTGGGTCGGTGGTGGCGAGCGCCCCGAGTTCATCCGCCAGTCCGACCTGCTGGCCAATGTCTGGACCGGTTTCGACGTGCCGACACGCCTCGTCGTCGATCCCGGTCTGAACCATTTTACCGTGATCGACGGACTGAAGGATCCGTCATCGCCGATCACCGCGCGCCTGATCGGCCTCGACTGAGCAAACCCGGGGAAGATCGATCGAAAGGGCCTGTCCATGACGTCCAGCGATTACGATCCCACGAGCGAAGGCGCCGAGACCGATTTCGCCCGGCGCATGTCCTACGGCAACTACCTCGCGCTGGATGCGATCCTGGGCGCGCAGCATCCGTTGTCGGAAGCGCATGACGAGATGCTGTTCATCATCCAGCATCAGACCACGGAGCTGTGGATGCGCCTCGCCATCCACGAACTCAGTGCCGCCCGCCGTGCCATCGCCGGTGACGAGGTGCAGCCCGCCATGAAGATGCTGGCGCGGATGTCGCGGATCTTCGAGCAGCTGAACAACGCGTGGGACGTTCTGCGCACGATGACGCCGAGCGAATACACGCGCTTCCGCTCGCAGCTCGGACAGTCCTCCGGTTTCCAGTCGCGGCAATACCGGCTGATCGAATTCCTGCTCGGCAATCGCAACCACGCCATGCTCAAGCCGCACACGCACGATGTGGAGACGACGAAGCTGCTCGAAGCTGAACTGGCGACGCCCAGCCTCTATGACGAGGTGCTCAGGCTCGCCGACCGCAACGGGCTGAAGATGCCGGCGGCGGTGCTCGCGCGCGACGTTCGCGAGACCCACAGCTTCAACGAAGGCGTGCTGCAGGCGTGGCGCGTCGTCTACGAGGCGCCGGAGACGCATTGGATGCTCTACGAGCTCGCTGAAAAGCTGGTCGATTTCGAGGATTACTTCCGCCGCTGGCGCTTCAACCACGTGACGACGGTCGAGCGCGTCATCGGCTTCAAGCGCGGCACTGGCGGCACCGGTGGCGTCAGCTATCTCAAGCGCATGCTGGAGGTCGAGCTATTCCCCGAACTCTGGCGCGTCCGCACCATTCTGTAGAAATGCCCAAAGAAATGTCTATGACCAGATATCGCGTCTATGACGACACCAAAGCGCTGTTCCATCTGCCTGAAGGCGTGATCTATCTCGACGGCAACTCGCTCGGTGCGCTGCCGCTGGGGGTGGCCGAGCGCGTCAATCGCGTCATCACGACCGAGTGGGGCAATGAGCTGATCCGCGCCTGGAACAGTGCAGGCTGGTATGCGCAGCCGCGCCATGTCGGCGATCGCATTGCGCGGCTGATCGGTGCGGAAGCCGGCTCGGTGATGGTCGGAGACACGCTGTCGCTCAAGGTCTACCAGGCGCTGGCTGCTGCGCTCGACATGAACGCGTCCCGCAAGGTTGTCTTGTCGGACACCGGCAATTTCCCGACCGACCTCTACATGGCCGAAGGCCTGATCGCCACGCTCGGGCGCGGCCATCAATTGCGTCTGGTGGCGCCGGAGGAGATCGACGCCGCCCTCTCGGAGGAGGTCGCGGTGCTCTACATCACCGAGGTCGACTACCGCACCGGCCGGCGTCACGACATGGCGAAGCTGACCGCAAAGGCGCATGCGCTCGGCATCGTCACGGTCTGGGATCTCGCGCATTCCGCCGGCGCGCTGCCGGTCGATCTTGCCGGCTGCGGCGCCGATTTGGCGGCGGGGTGCACCTACAAATATCTCAACGCCGGCCCCGGCGCGCCGGCCTTCCTCTATGTCGCGCCACGCCACGCCGACAGCGCGCGTGCCGCTCTGTCGGGATGGATGGGCCACGCCAAACCCTTCGCATTCGAGCTTGGCTATGCGGCCGCTGGTGGCGTCGAACGCATGCGCGTCGGGACACCCCCGGTGCTGGCGATGGCGGCGCTGGAGGCCTCGCTCGACATCTGGGACCGCGTCGATATCGCGGAGGTCCGTGCGCGTTCGCTGGCGCTCGGTGACTTGCTGATCGCCGAAATCGAACGCCGCTGTCCGTCTCTGAAGCTGGTCACCCCGCGCGCGCATGAGCACCGCGGCTCACAAGTCTCCTTCGCCTTCGAGGGCGGTTACGCAGCGATGCAGGCGCTGATCGCCCGCGGCGTCATCGGCGATTTCCGCGCGCCTGACATCATGAGGTTCGGGATTACGCCGCTGTACATTGGTGAGAGCGAGATCGTGCGGGCGGCCGAGATCATCGAGGAGGTGATCGCGGGCGAGGTCTGGCGGCGGCCGGAATATCAGGTCGTGAATGCGGTGACGTGAGGGAAGCCGTGCCCCGGACGCAGCGCGGCGCGCCGCACTTGCGGCGTGATGCGTAGCAGAGCCGGGGCCCATCCCCGCACCGTGCTCCGTCGCGAGATGGGTCCCGGCTCTGCGCAGCAACCCTGGGGGCGTTGCAGCGCGTCCGGGACACGAGAGTGTCGGTGGCCGCGCTATTAGCGCTCATCCCCACAACGCCGTCACAATCGCATCCAGCCCGTCCGTCAGCGCCGCCGGTCCCGGTTGCAGAATGATCGGCGACTTGATCTCGACAATACGATCGTCGCGCACGGCGGGGATATCGCTCCAGCCGTCGCGCTGCTTGATGCGGGTTGGCACGACCTTCTTGCCGCACCAGGAGGCGAGGATGATTTCGGGCGCTTCCTCGCGTACCGCCTCCGCCGCAACGATGCGATCCTTCGCGGCCTGCTGATGTCTCAGCTCCGGAAAGATGTCCGTTCCGCCCGCGATCTCGATCAACTCCGACACCCAGCCGATGCCAGAGATCAACGGATCGTCCCATTCCTCGAAATAAACTCTCGGCCGCAGCGAGGGGCGGGGTGTCGCGGCGATCGTGGCAAGGCGCCGCTCAAGGCCTTGCGCGAGTTCCTCTGCGCGTTCCGCCGCGCCGACCAGCGCACCCAGCGTGCGGATCATCGCCAAAATCCCGGCGACGTCGCGCTGGTTGAAGACGTGGACGTCGATGCCTGCGCGGACGAGATCGGCGACGATGCCGGCCTGGAGATCGGAGAAGGCCAGCACAAGGTCCGGTTCCAGCGCCAGGATTTTTGGAATGTCCGCGGAGACGAACGCCGATACCCGCGGCTTCTCCCGCCGCACCTGGGGCGGGCGGACGGCGTAGCCGGACACGCCGACGATGCGGTCCTGCTCGCCGAGCAGGTACAGTGTTTCGACCGTCTCTTCGGTCAGGCAGACGATGCGGCGTGGCGGGAAGTGGCGCATGGCGCTCCATATGCGCAAATGCCGCGGCGATGTCACGGCGGCCATTACCTCTGACGTCATTGCTTTGCCGCCCGAAGCAATTCACGCTGGGACAACAATCCATTGGGAGGACTTTTGATGACGCCGCTCGAGAAACTTAAAGCGATGAAGATGCCGTTCGCTGAGCTGAAGGGCGTCGAGTTCGTCGAGGCCGGGAAGGACCGGGTGGTGGCGCGCATGATGGTCCGTCCCGATCTCTGCACGCTGCATCACACCATCCATGGCGGCGCGGTGATGGCACTGGCCGACTCCGTCGGTGCGGCCGCGACCGTGATCAACCTGCCTGAGGACGCCAAGGGCACGACCACGCTGGAGAGCAAGACCAATTTCATCGGCGGGGCCAAGGAGGGAACCACGGTCATCGCGACCGCAACCCCCGTTCATCGGGGCCGGCGGACCCAGGTTTGGACCACCCGGCTGGAGACCGAGGACGGCAAGCTGGTCGCCCTTGTCACCCAGACCCAGCTGGTCCTGTAAGACTACGGGGCGTTGATTTTATTAACGAATTGGTCGTCTCCCGTGCCTCTAAGTTGGGCAGGTCCTCGTCTTGCAAAAGATGTTGCGATGCACAATATAGGGGACCTAGGGATTCGAACGCCTCCTCGAGGGACACCAAGAGGAGTTTTGACTTGTCACTCGAAGATTTGGCCCTTGAGGCCACCACCCGCACAACCCACGTTCCGGGCTATGTGCGGACCTTGAGCCAGCAGGAAGAATTGCCGCTCCTGCGCGATCATCTGCTGCGGCTCGATGCCGGAAGTCGGCACGACCGCTTTAACGGCTTTCTCGACGACTCATTCATCGAGCGTTACGCCGCCCGCTGCGCCGAGGACGGCACCGTGATCGTCGCCTATATCGTCGACGGCGTGGTCCGTGGTGCTGCCGAGCTGCATCCGCCCGAAGATGGTTCGCTGCCTGAAGTTGCCTTCAGTGTGGAAGCCACCGCGCGCCGCCAGGGCGTCGGCACGGTCTTGTTCAGCCGCCTGATCGCTGAAGCGCGCTGGAAAGGCTATAAGAGCCTGCGCATCACCACGGGCGCCGAGAATCACGCCATGCGGGCGCTCGCCAGGAAGTTCGGCGCGCATCTGGCTTTCCGCCACGGCGAATCGACTGGCACTATCGACCTCGCCAAGACGCCTGAGGCCGAACTCGCCGATCTCGCGGCCTCGCCGTTCAGGGCCGGCCGCGCTTTGCTCAGCTTCAACTCGACCTGCTGGAAGATCATCTCCAGCATGTACGGCCAGCGCGCCGCCTGAGTTCAGGAAACTGTCGGGAATCAAAAAGCGGACCGGCAAAACCGGTCCGCTTTCGTATTGGGAGCAGGGAATGAAGCCCCCTTAGGTGCCAGTGCGTGTGGCGGCGCTGAAGCGGCGGACGACGCGGCGTTCGACGACCACCGACCGCTGTGCGCCCTGTTCGCCGGCGATCACGCGCGTGGCGGTGATGCGGCTGTTGGTGCGCGCCTGCTTCTTGACCTCGGCCTGCACGACATCAAGCGGCATCCCCATCAGAGCTGCGGCGATCTCGGCCTGCTGCTCATGATCGTCGGTGATGCCGACGGCGGCGAAGATCGCCTCGTCCAGGGTGGGCGGATCATGGCGGACGCGCCGCGTGCCATATTTGGTATTCCAGTCTGCGCTCATAACGGCCTCGTTTTGATGCCGGGATACCTAGTGCCGCAAATGTTGCATTGCAATATGAAATTAGTGTGGCATCTCAGCTATGCACCGGTCGGGTGTCAGGGCGGTGACGCGACACCGGCGTCGATCTCAACCCGTTGTTGCGGCCAGCGCTTCAGGGCGGCATGTCCGGCCTCGGTGAGCCCGTAGATTCCCCGGTCGGCCCGTTCGAACCAGCCATACACATTGTTAAGCAAGATCTTGCCGGCGTCAGGGCAGCGCTCGCGCAATTCGCGCACGGGCCGCGGCCCGTCGGCGAGCGCCGAGGCGCAGGCCAGAGCCTGCTGCCGATAGGCCGTCATGATCGGTGCGCGGGTGCTGCCGCCGAGCACGGGATCGCCCTGGCGGCGCTGGTGTTCCGCGACGAGACGCGACCGCACCTTCGGCTCGCGACGCGGCGCCGCCGTCGGCGGCTTCACCAGCACCTCGACCTGGCCGCGATCGGTCACGCCGAGCATGCCGAAGCCGAGGCGGCGGCAGAGATTGCGATAGCGCGCATCGCTCTCGCGCCCCTTGCCCCGGATCGACATCTTCGCCGCAATCCAGACCTCGTCGCCGGCCGGCGCGCGGTCGACCGCCTGGAGGATCAGTTCGAGATTGAAGGCAAGCTTGAGCTCGCCGATCACCACCACGGGCGGATCGCCGGCGCTGAGGCCCACGAGATCACAGCCGCCGATCTCGCCCTTCACGGTGAAGCCGAGCTCTTCGAGGAAGCGTTTGACGGGGAGGTAAAGCGCGGTTTCCAAAGGGGACGTCCGGTCGGAGAATCAGTTGCGGGCAGTTTAGAGCCTTCTGGGGTCCGATTGAATCAGAGCTGCCGCGCAGGAGGATCCGAACGCAACGCGTTTACACCCGTCCTCCGACCGGGATCAGCGCGCCGGTGATGCCGCTGGCCGCATCGCTGGCGAGGAACAGGATGACCTCGGTGAGTTCCTGTGGCGTCACCCATTTGGAGAAGTCCGCCTTCGGCATGTCAGCTCGGTTGGCTGTGGTGTCGATGATCGACGGCAACACGGCGTTGACGGTGACCTCGCCCTTCCACTCGCTGGCCAGCGCTTCGGTGAGGCGATGCACGCCCGCTTTCGAGGCCGCATAGGGCCCCATGCCGGAGCCTGCCTGGAGCGCGCCCATGGCACCGATATTGATGATGCGGCCGGCCCTGGACGCTGCGAGATGCGGCAGTGCCGCGCGCGACGTGTTGAGCGCGGTCAGGACGTTCAGTGCGTACATGCGCTGCCAGGTCTTGACGTCGCCATCGCCCACGGTCTCGAAGGCGAAGCCGCCGGCGATGTTGATCAGCGCATCGAGCCGGCCGAAATGCTTGGCCGCCGCATCAATTGCCGTCTTCGCCTGGGCCGCCTCGGACAGGTCGACGCCGCCGATCTCGATGCTCTCGGGTGTTGCGGGAATCTGCGATGGCGCGTGATCGATGCCGGCCACGCGCGCGCCGCGCGACCGTGCGATCTCCGCAACCACCTTGCCGAGCGCGCCGTGTGCGCCTGTCACGATCAGGACCTTGTCTTGCATCATCGTTCTCCGGGCACGGCTGTCTATGATTGCAGATAGCGCGCCTTCAGCGCGGTCCGCTCCGCCGTGCCGAGCTTGAGGGCGTCGCGCAAATATGTTTCGAGATCGCCATGTTCACTGCCGATGGCTTCGAATGCCGCGGCAAGGTACGAGGCTTCGACGCTGCCGATGGCATTGCGTACGTCCTCGGGCAGGTCGAAGGCGGCCGTCGCATCGCGCTTGTAATGCTGGTTGGTGAGCAGGTAGTCCTCCGCAATGATTTCGTCGGGTACGCCAAGCGCATGCAGGATCAGCGCGCTGGCAAAGCCGGTGCGGTCCTTGCCCGCCGTGCAGTGAATCACCAGCGGCGCCCGGTCCTCCAGGAGATGGCCGAACAGGTTGCGAAAGCTGTTCGTGTGGTGGCGAACGTAGTTGCGATAGGATTCGCGCATGAGCTCCAGCGCGACCGGTGCAGTCAGCGTGCCCCTCGCGAGTTCGGTATGCAGCGCAGCCACGACGCTCGGCTCGATCGGCAGCGAATGCACCATGATCTCGCTGACAACGCAGATGCCGGCCGCGCGCTCCTCAACCCCACGGAAATCGAAAGCGCTCCGCACCCCCAGCGCCCTGACGATCTCGATATCGGCGGCGGTGAGTTGGCCGAGATGGTTGGAGCGGAAGATGTGCCGCCAGCGCGTGGTGCGGCCGTCGGTGGTCGGGTAGCCGCCGAGATCGCGAAAATTGCTGGCGCCTTGCAGGGCGAGGTGACGGGAAGGGGAATCTGACATGGGATCGGCTTCGGTTATGGTTCCATTGGACGCACGAGGGGGCGTCCTTGAAAGCTATTACAGGGGGCGATCATGGGCCGGCACAAGGCCATTCTTTTGACGACCGCCATGCTGGCAGCTGGAATGACCAGTGCGCGGCAGACTGAAGCGCAGACGTTCCAGACCTATCGCTGTGCGGATGGTACGCAGTTCATCGTTGCATTTTATGACGCCGACAAGCGGGCCTTTCTCCAGATCGACGGCGAGCCGGTCACGCTCGCCAAGCGGCTGTCGGTCGCCGGAAAACGCTATTCGGGGGCGGGGGTCACCCTGACGATTCCCAAGACGGGATCCACCACGGTGAAGCATCTGAGGCGGCCGGTCACGGCATGCGCGGTGATCGAAAAGCCCGGGATCTAGCCGGGAAGGCAGCTGGAATCAAAAAGGGCCGAAACATCGCTGTTTCGACCCTTTTCGAGCTGCCGCCGGGCGCCTGCGAGAGCGCGGCGGTTTCAAACCGACCATAGGCATCAGCGATCCCATTTCGGCTTGGCGTCGTCGACTGCCTCTTGGTGGTACCAGCTGTCGCTGCAGATCGAGACGTTCGCCGGAAGCGAAGCATGATCGGCAGGAGGGCGGGTTTCGCCATAGCGGCGTCCCGCGAGAGCCGCACGGCCCCCGACAGGGAATTGGTAGATCGTTGCCGATCCGTGACTCAGACCATTGTTCATCATTACGATTTCTCCTTGGTCGAAGCGCCTTGGCCTCCATGGTGCGCCCGACTCGTTCGATTGTGGTTACTGGAATCCCCATATCGGCCGCGCATCCCGAAATGCAAAGTGCTGAAAACGAAATCAGTTTCCGCCCAATTTGTAGGCATGTGGCCTGATGCATCCCCTAAGGCACGGTGTCGGTGGCTAACGGCTGGGCCATTCCAAAGGTTGCTAGGCAGGGGCGTGGAGCTTTACGAAAATTGCCGAACGTTGATGCGCGTTTCATCGGCAACCTCCGGCACCGGCCGGCCTGCTTCAGAATCGGGCGTTTTTCGCGGGATTTTTGCGGTGCAGCTACACGCAAAGGTGCGCCGCTATGACGCACGACGACGTCGACATCGCGTCGACGCCGGGCAGGGGACGGCCGCGGTGGAGAACCTCCCGCGCTGCGGCCTTTTGGCACGTTAAATGCTTGTAAAGGGCCGGCCGATGATGGCCGGGTACAAAACGTTCGGGGGCCGCCAGGCCCCCAACCTTTCGCATCATCTACAGAGAGGCTCAATGACCAAGTATAAGCTCGAGTACATCTGGCTCGACGGATATACGCCGACTCCGAACCTGCGCGGCAAAACTCAGATCAAGGAATTCGCGTCGTTCCCGACGCTCGAGCAGCTTCCGCTCTGGGGCTTCGATGGCTCCTCCACCCAGCAGGCCGAAGGCCACAGCTCCGATTGCGTGCTGAAGCCGGTCGCCGTCTTCCCGGACGCCGCGCGCACCAACGGCGTGCTCGTGATGTGCGAAGTCATGATGCCCGATGGCAAGACCCCGCACGCCTCCAACAAGCGCGCCACCATTCTTGACGACGCAGGCGCCTGGTTCGGCTTCGAGCAGGAATACTTCTTCTACAAGGACGGCCGTCCGCTCGGCTTCCCGACCGCTGGTTATCCGGCGCCGCAGGGCCCGTACTACACCGGTGTCGGCTATTCGAACGTCGGCGACGTCGCCCGCAAGATCGTCGAAGAGCACCTCGACCTCTGCCTCGCTGCCGGCATCAACCATGAAGGCATCAACGCGGAAGTCGCCAAGGGCCAGTGGGAATTCCAGATCTTCGGCAAGGGCTCCAAGAAGGCCGCTGACGAAATGTGGATGGCCCGCTATCTGATGCTGCGCCTCACCGAGAAGTACGGCATCGACATCGAATTCCACTGCAAGCCGCTCGGCGACACCGACTGGAACGGCTCCGGCATGCACGCCAACTTCTCGACCGAGTACATGCGCACGGTCGGCGGCAAGGAGTATTTCGAGGCCCTGATGGCCGCCTTCGACAAGAACCTGATGGACCACATCGCCGTCTACGGCCCGGACAATGACAAGCGTCTGACCGGCAAGCACGAGACCGCGCCGTGGAACAAGTTCAGCTACGGCGTTGCCGACCGCGGCGCCTCGATCCGCGTGCCGCACTCCTTCGTCAACAACGGCTACAAGGGCTATCTGGAAGACCGCCGTCCGAACTCGCAAGGCGACCCATACCAGATCGCTTCGCAGATCCTGAAGACGATCGCCTCCGTGCCGGCCGACAAGAAGGCCGCGGCCTAAGATCCTCCCGGCCCGGGCTGGGGGGCTGGCCCGGGTTGGCTCTCAATCCGCCGGAGCTGCAAGGCTCCGGCGGATTTTTAGCATCTTGATGACCGCCATTCCCGTGACGCGCAGGGCTGCATCGCGGGAAACCTGTCCATACCAGCCCAAAGCGGGATAGAGTGCCCGCAGGATGCGCGCAGGGCCGGGGACGGCTGGTGTTTGAAGGCTTCTACAAGGTGAAATTTCAGCTCGGCGACGCCGTCGGCCGGAGCGTGATGCATGCCGGCAACGGCAAGATGCTCGGCGGCAATTCGGCCTTCGCCCATATCGGCACCTACGAGAAGACCGACAGCGGCGTCGACGTCGTGATCAGCACCGTCCGCCATAACCCCGATCCGAACTACCGCGCCATGGCGGGCACCGACGATGCGACCTTGCTCGCCAAGGGCTGGGCGGATGGCGACCTCTATCGCTTCAAGGGCGAGCTGAAGGAGCTGCCCGGCATCCCCTTCCAGTCGGTGATGACGCCGATCACGGAAGACGAGGTGCCGATCGCCGGTGGCGTCGGCGAAGCCGGCATCGCCGACGGCCTTTACTCCATCCACCTGCGCATGCTCGACGGTCTCGACGGCGGCCTCACCGGCGTGATGCTGCTGAACCGGGGCCGCATTCTCGGCGGCGATGCGGCATTCTACTATCTAGGCAGCTACACCGCCGCGAACGGCCGCTGGAAGGGCCAGATTCTCAACCAGGAGCACACGCCGGCCAAGGATGACCCGGTTTTCGGCGGCCACGAGGTCGGCATTGGGTTCTCCGGCAGCTACGATGCGGAGCAGGCGGTGCTGGAGGCGACTGCGCTTGCCGGCAAGCGCAGCCTGCGCCTGACCGCCGCGCTCAAGCTGATGCATCGCGCTTGATCGCGACGGGAGCAGCTCATGGAAAACCTTCGCATGCTCTCGACGCTCGGCCTGATGGGTGCGATGCGCAGCCTGTCGTCCGCGTACGAAGCCGCAACCGGCGTCCGCATCGACGCCGAGTTCGCGCCGACGCTCGCTCTGCTGAAGCGCCTGCGCGACGGCGAGGCCGCCGATCTCGTGATCCTCACGCGCGAAGGGCTGGACGAGGTGATCGCGGAGGGCCGCGTGCTCGCCGGGAGCGCGGCCGATCTGGCGCGTTCCTATGTCGGCATTGCGGTGCGGGCAGGGCAGGCGCATCCCGATATCGGAAGCGAAGCGGCGCTGCGCAGGACGCTGCTCGCAGCGCGGTCCATTGCCTATTCGCGGTTGGGCGCGAGCGGCGTCTACTTCGCCCAGTTGATCGTGCGGATGGGGATCGCAGCCGAGATCAACGCAAAGGCCACCATCGTCGAGCAGGGCTTTACAGCGGAGCGTCTCGTCAGCGGCGAGGCCGACCTCGCCGTGCAGCAGATCAGCGAGCTGAAGCAGGTTGGCGGCATCGAGGTGGTCGGTCCGATCCCGCACGAATTGCAGACACTGGCGGTGTTCTCCGCCGGCCGCATGGCAGGGGCGAAGCATGCCGACGCCGCGGACCGGCTGCTGCGCTATCTGGCATCGCCCGAGGTCGTACCCGTCCTGCGTCAATCGGGACTCGAGCCTTGAATTTGCCGGGGCGGGGACGCAACGTGACGACCATGCGGACTTGTCTCCTTGCCATCGTCCTCGTGCTCGCCGCGCCCTTGGCGGCGCGCGCGCAATCGGCCGATCTCGTGTTGTGCGACCGGGTCGCGGCCGATCCCAGCGATCCCGACAAGCCGGCTGATGTGAGGGGCGTGAGTGAGATCGCGTCTTCCGACGTCGCGACGGCGATCAGGTTCTGCAAGCAGGCCGCGCCGTCCTCGCGCCGCGCGATGTTCGCGCTCGGCCGCGCTTACGCGGCCAACCGGCAGACGGCGGAGGCGATCGCCGCCTGGCGCAAGGCCGCCGACAAGGGATCGAGCGCGGCGATGGTCGAGCTCGGTGTTGCCTATGGCACCGGCTCCGGCATTGCCAAGGACGAGGCGCAGGCGCGAAAGCTGTTCGAGAAGGCGGCGCAATCAGGCAACCCCCGCGGCGTCAGCAACCTTGCTGCGCTCGGCGGCGCAGGTGGCGCCGCGCCGGCCGATCCCGCGCAGGCGCGCGCGCTGCTCGGCAAGGCTGCCGAGACCAATGCGGAGGCGCAGTACCAGCTCGGCCTGATGCTCTCCGAAGGCACGGGCGGTGCGAAGGACGACGTCGCGGCGCGTGCGCTGTTCGAGAAGGCGGCGGCGCAAAACCATCCCGGCGCGCTGGAGCGGATGGGGGCCTTCGCGGAAGGCGGCCGCGGCGGCGCAAAGGACAAGGACGCCGCGAAGACCTATTACGAGCGCGCCACCGCGCTCGGCGACGAGGACGCCAAGAAGGCGCTGGAGCGGCTGCGCTGCCCCTATGCGATCAAGGACAAGCAGGGCAAGCTCGTCACCACGCTGTGTTTCTGAGCAGAGCCGCACGCGACGGAACCTCAACCGCGTGGACGCCGTTGATCTCAAGACACAACGGAGCGCGATCATGATCCGCAAACTGGCATCGGGCGAATACCGCCTCTATTCACGCAAGGTGAATCCGAAGACCGGCAAGCGTCGTAACCTCGGGACCTTCCGGAGCCGTGCGGCCGCCGAGAAGCACGAGCGCGAGGTGCAGTATTTCAAGCGTCACTGACGCGCGATGAAGGCTCGCCAAAACAAAAATGTCGAAAACAACCCCATGCACAGTAGGCGGGGCCTTGAAATCGCAGCGGAATTACGCGCGACGGATTTTGCGAAATCCGCTTTGACCGGTCGGGCAAAACAGGAGCATGATGGCATCGTGGCGGGGAGACGCCCCGCAAGGGCCCTGCGCGAAAAAGCCGGATGGCCTGGCTGGGGCAGCAGTGCTAGGTAGCCTACGATTCTTTTCCGATTTTGCGGGTTCATTGCGTTGCTGGACGGACTCTACAAGGTTGAATACGGCGTCAACGATGCGTTCGGGCGCAGCATCATGTGCCTTCACGACGGCAAGATGCTGGGCGGTAATTCGGCCTTCGCGCATCTTGGCACCTATGCCGAGCGTGATGGCGAGATCATCGCCGAGGTGATCACCGAGCGACATAACGAGGATCCCCATTACAAGCCGCTGATGGGCGCCGACGTCGCCAGGATCGGCGCACGCGGCCGGCTGCACGGCAACCAGATTCGTCTTGCGGGCGGCGCGGACACCATGCCGGGCGCGGGCTTCTGGGCCAATCTGACGCGGCTCGATGACGGGGCGCTGCCGCCACGCGGCACGATCGGGCAGGGCGGCATCGCCAACGGGCTCTACGGGATGGGTCTGCGCGCGCTCGACGGTGTCGATGCAGGGCTCTCCGGTGTCATGCTGCTGATCGACGGCCGCATCCTCGGCGGCGATGCGTTCTTCTACTATCTCGGCTCTTACTCTTCGGCAGACGGCCGCTGGAAAGGCGAGATGCTCAACCAGGAACACACGCCGGCGAAGGGCGAGAACCCCGTGTTTGGCGGCTATGAGGTCGGGATCGGCTTCTCCGGGACCTGCAACGAGGATAGCGGCGAGCTCGAAGGCATCGCGCTCGCCGGCAAGCGCAGCTTGCGGCTGGCGGCCTCGCTGAGGTTGATGAGAAGGGCTTAAGGATGTTTGCTCAAGGGCGGATGCCTCCGGATGCTGAGGTGAAGCGGCCCTCATGCGTCGGCCCGGCGATGTCAGCCAGTGACCCCGAAGCTGACATTTGACGATAAGTCAGTGCTACTCTGCCGAACATGAAAAGAACCATTCATCTGGAGCCGGCGACCGCGGCGCCAGTTTTCGCTCGAACTGTATCTGTCGACAATGCGCCCCTACACCGAACAGCTCATGGTGTGGGATGACGGCAAGCAACGGACTAATTTTGCTGCACTATGGAAATTAACGGAAGTCCGGATCGTGACGTTTAATGGAAGCGACGTCGGCTGGTTACAAGTTCAGGAGAGCTCTACAGAGGTCCGTCTGCTTCAGTTCTTCATCGCGCCGGACCAGCAACGTAAGGGGATTGGCACGGAAGTGCTGCAAGACCGGTTGGCGGCTTGGAGAGCGACGGCCAAGCCGGCTGTTTTGACCGTTCTCAAGAACAATCCTGCAAGACGACTTTACGAACGATTGGGGTTTTCGGTCGTCGGCGACACGGGCGTGAAATACGAGATGAAGCTGAACACCTGATTTCATCTTCTGGCCCGTGGCTGACCTCGGTCGCCGACTGTCGGAGGTCAGCAAGCAATCCCAAGCGGACTATTCAGTTTCCGTCAGGTACTCCGCGGAAGTCCGACCACGCCTGTCAGGATCTCCATCTCCTGCCTACACACGACCTCACGACTTGTTTTGTTTTGCCTCCACATATCGCGCGAAGCTGTCGAGGATCGCCTGCCAACCGCCTTGCTGCTGCTCGACCGAGTGCGTCGGTTCGCTATCGAAGACGACGCGGACGACAATGCCCTTTGGGCCGGGCACGAATTCAACTTCGGCATTTCGATCGCCGAACGCGTATTCGATCCGCTTGTGTTCAACGATCTTCGTGTAAGTGCCGGCGAAGTCGAAACCCATGCTGCCGTCCTTGGCCTCCATGCGCGACGAGAACGCGCCGCCGTCACGCAAGTCGACCGTAGCCCTGGTCGTATGCCAGTCGTCGGACGCGGCGTTCCACTTCACGATGTCGGCAGGCGTCGTATAGGCACGCCAGACCTGATCGACGGGGGCGGCTACGTTGGTCTCGACGGTAATTCTCATGGGCATTGCTCCAGTTTCACTTTGACGGTTCGAGGTGATGACATCACTTCACGTGCACGGGTCCATACACGGCACTTGCGAGCAGTATCCACCGGAGGACGATCGAGACCAGCCCATGCCGACATGGTCGCGCCCCAAATGCATAAAAAATGCGAATGGGTATCATCAGAACGCGGGTTGGCCATCCGCTAGCGATCGTGATCAAACTTACGACCACAATCTGTGGCGAATTCGGTGGTGGTGCCGAAGGCGAAGATCAGAACGCCGGTGCCTGAAGCGGTAATTGCTCTCGACGCGTCGAGGAACGGCCTCTGGCGCAGCTTGTTGGTCCGGCAAGCACCAGGAGGCGTGACCATGGAACGCATCAGCAAGGGCCAGATCCTCCTGCTCGCCGTCTTGGCCATGATCCTGATTTTGACCGGTGTCTGGGCCGTTTCGGTATGGAATGCCAGCAGCGCGGTCGAGATCGGCAAGCACGGCTGGATCGCGCTAGGCCTTGGCACATTTTTCTCGTTTCTGATCGGATGCGGACTGATGGCGCTGATGTTCTTCAGCAGCCGCAGCGGTCACGATGACAGCGCCGATCCCTTCCGGCACAAGCAAGACAAATCGGCCGAGTGACATCCGGCCGGTGAAGCGACGGAGCTGGTAGTCGCTGGGGGGATTGCGCCATTGAGGGGACGAAGCGCGGGGAGCCGGCCTCACGAATGGCCCGGTGTTTCGCAAGCTTTCCTTGGGTGTTCGATGGGTGGTTTGAGGATGTGCCGAGCCTGGCTGCCACCCGCCGCCCTTGGCTAGCAGGCGCACGCTACGGGCGACGCTTGCCCCGGTAGGAGCGCGGCGATCTCGAAGCGCTACTGCCGCGCGGCGGCTGCTGGAGGTTAGCCGCCACGCGACAGCACCATCTACCGCGCGGGATCGATCGCAACAACGGGGGAGAGGGCGAGCGCTGTAATCGCGCGTCCTCCGCTGCTGGCGGTCTGCTCATTGCGTGTCCCCTGGCGCGGCGTCAGGACCGGCGCCG
The DNA here is from genome assembly GCF_054863025.1 of Bradyrhizobium sp. 23AC. Taxonomy (NCBI): domain Bacteria; kingdom Pseudomonadati; phylum Pseudomonadota; class Alphaproteobacteria; order Hyphomicrobiales; family Nitrobacteraceae; genus Bradyrhizobium; species Bradyrhizobium sp. 23AC. Next base: position 130,737 of record NZ_JAVAYN010000014.1, on the reverse strand, counting down.
ATACGCCAACCACAGGCGTCTCCTGTTGCGCGTTAGCCGGACCCAATGTCATGAACTGGTGCGGCGTAATCGAAAACCCCAGGACCTCATACGTCGGCAGTTCTGAAGCGTTGGCTCCAACTGTGCCCATCATGAGGACGGCGGCGGCTGCGATCGACAAACGGTTCAACATGGTGATCTCCCTTGGTAGCGGTGGCCCTGACCTCGCAACCAGACTACCGGCCTGCCGCAATGGACCTGTCGGCGCGAGCGTGATAAATTCGCAAAATCGTCGGACCGGGTACTTTTTGCGCCCAGAGCAAAGGGCCGGCGGATATGGCGAAGGCAAACCTCGCGCTCCTCGGCAGTTTCCGGCTCCATATGGACACCGGAGAGCCCATCCCTCTGGTCACCAAGAAGACGACAGCCTTGCTGGCCTATCTGGCAATGCATCCGGGCGAAGCGCAGGCGCGACCAAAACTTGCGACACTGTTGTGGGGCGGTCACCATGAGGCGCAGGCCCGCGACAGTCTGCGTCAGGCGCTGAGCCTTTTGCGCAAGGCCTTGTCGCACGCCTGTCCCGCCGCATTGATCGCTCAGGAGGACGCCGTCGGCCTTGAGCCGACCGCCCTCGAGATCGATGCTAAGGCGTTCGAGGATCTGATTGCGGAACCGGGCGTGGCGAACTTGGAGCGGGCGATTGGAATCTATCGCGGCGAATTCCTCGACGGTTTTCAAGTAGCGGCCCCGGAGTTTGAAAACTGGGCAGCGGCGGAACGGCAGCGTTTCCGTGAACTCGCCTTGGAGGGGATGGCGAAGCTGCTCGATCATCACCTGTCCGCGGGCGTGATCGAACGTGGCATTCACATCGCAACGCGCCTGCTTGCCGCAGATCCTCTCCAAGAACGTGTTCATTGCACCCTGATGGAGCTGTATGCCCGGCAGGGCAGACAGGGCGCGGCACTCCGGCAGTACCGTACCTGCGCCGAACTGCTCTCCAGGGAATTGGGAATCGAGCCCGACGCGCAGACCAAATCATTGCACCGCCATCTCCTGCGAGAGTGGAACCACAAGCAGCCCCGAACCTCGATGATGCGCGGTGCGGTACCTGAGGGGCCCGCCACCAGGAGCGAAGGATCGCCGGTGACGGACGTCTTGGAGAAAAGCATTCCCCCATCGCTGAAGGCGAATGTTGCGCCGGGGAACTTGCCTGTCCAGGCAACGAGCTTTCTGGGACGCGACAGAGATATCGCCAGAGCCGGCGGGATACTTTCCGACGCGCGGCTGATCACGCTGACCGGCCCCGGCGGAATCGGCAAGACACGGCTCGCACTCCAGCTTGCGGCGACGATGCACGACAACTATCCGGATGGCGCATGGCTGGCGGAGCTTGCCGCTTTCGACGATCCCAATGCGATCGGTCACGCCGTCGCCGACGTTTTCGGCATCACTCAGCAAGCCGGCAAGACAATCGAGCAAAGCGTCGCCAATGCGCTCGCCGGACGAAGTCTCCTTCTCATTCTCGATAATTGCGAGCACGTGATCGATGCAATAGCCGGCCTTGTACGGGAGATCCTTTCAGCGTGCCCACGCGTCAGCCTGCTGGCGACCAGCCGAGAGACACTGATGGTCGATGGCGAGCGGACCTATCCGGTGCTTCCCCTAGAGTGTGGCGATGGAATCGACGCGCCAGCGGTGGAGCTGTTTGTAGAGCGCGCGCGATTCGTGGAACCATGCTTCGAACTCAACGGTGACGCCGACACCATCTGTGAAATATGCCGCCGCCTCGACGGCATCCCACTGGCCATCGAGCTTGCAGCTGCGCGTACGCTGGCAATGAGTCCCACACAGATCCGCGATCGCCTGCATGAGCGGTTCCGCTTGCTTACTGGCGGGTCGCGACGCGTCCTGAAGCGACATCAGACGCTGCGCCACACCGTAGAATGGTCGTATGACCTGTTGTCGTCTTCCGAACAGGCCGTGCTTTCGCGCGCATCGGTATTTGCCGGAGGCTTCGGGCTGGAGGCTGCCGAGCGCGTCTGTAGCGGCGGCGACATCGCGGTCACAGATGTTCTCTATCTCCTGGACTCGCTCGTACGAAAATCGCTGCTCAGCGCCAAACGGGTCGGGAATGCAGTTCGCTACAGCCAGCTCGAAACGATAAGGCAGTTTGCCGAGGAGCGGCTCGCCGTGCTGGGAGAAACCGAGGTGTTTCGCGCTCGCCATGCGCAATTCTTCACGGAGGATGCGGAGAAGCACCACAAGGTTTGGCGCAGCCCGCAGCAACTGATGGCCTATGCCTGGCTGGATCAGGAGGTGGACAATCTGCGTGCGGCGTTTCGGTGGGCGACCAGCCAGGATGATATCGACGTTGCGGCCCGGATCGCATCCAGGATTCCGAGCATGGCGCTCCTCCGCGTGCGTAGCGAACCGCTCAACTGGCCGACGGAGATCGTCGATGCGGCACGGCGCGTCGGCCATCGCCGGCTCGGCGTCCTGCTGACTTATGCAGCAAAAAGGGAATGGAACCTGGGACGTGTTCAAGAGGCGACGCTCTATGCCGAGGAAGCGCTAGCGCTGATCGGCAACGCCAACTTTGATCCCCCGGTCTGGGCGTTCTCCGTTCTGGCGATGATTGCGTCTCGCCAAGGCAATGCCGAAAGCGCCGTCAGATTTGCGCGTATGGGCGCCGCGCATCCAGCTGACCTTCGCGAGCGGCAATGCCTGGCGACGCTTCCCTTTTACCTGGCGATGGCTGGCGCGCACGAGGAGGCGATGGCCATCGCCGATGGCATCGTGGAGAAGGTCGAGACCGCAAGAACGCCAAGCTCGTTCATCGCCGCGCTGTTTTCCAAAGGAAGAGCATTCAGGAACGCCGATCCGACGTGTGCCCTGGATGCGCTAGAGAAGGCTTTGGCTCATGCGAGGACATCGGGTAACCGCTATTGGGAGATCGTCATCATTCCCGCCGTCGCGGAGTTGCAGGTGCGCAGCGGCGATCCGGTCAAGACGCTGCGAACCCTGCCGCGGATGCTCGAAATCTGGGGCCAATCCACGGAGATAGGCCTTGCGACCCTTACGACCGCCACCCTTATTCTGCTGTTCGAGCGGCTAGGCTATCCTACGGTCGCGGCCACTCTCAGCGGCGCCCTTTCCCAAATGATCCCCGCCACGAGCTTTTTCCAGGAGCTGCCTGATACTCTCTCCCGCGTTCGCGATGTGCTGGGTGAGGCCGCCTTCGCGGAGGCCAAGCGGCGCGGTGCGGCGATGACACACCGCGAGATGGTCGATTATGCGGCAAATCAGGTCCAACACGCGCTGGCCGCGAGGGGCGCATCGAATGCCGAATGTCGATAAGGTTTGGCCGGGACTGACCAGAAATGAGTGGTCCGGTGAGGGCCGGAAATCAGTACCCAGCCGGGCTTCCCCTGGCGGCCCACATGGCCTATGACGCTGCAACGCAAAAATCCCCCCAAAAGATACTCATGATCCGCCTCGACAACGTCAGCAAGCAATCCGGCCACCAGATCCTTTTCATTGAAGCCTCCGCGGCCCTCAACAAGGGGGAGAAGATCGGCCTGGTCGGGCCGAACGGCGCCGGCAAGACCACGCTGTTCCGGATGATCGCCGGTGAGGAACTGCCCGACGAGGGGCAGGTTTCGACCGATCGCGGTATCACCATCGGCTATTTCAACCAGGACGTCGGCGAGATGTCGGGCCGCAGTGCCGTGGCCGAGGTGATGGACGGGGCCGGCCCCGTCAGCGAGGTCGCGGCCGAGCTGCGCGAGCTCGAGGCCGCGATGGCCGATCCTGACAAGGCCGACCAGATGAACGAGATCATCACCCGCTACGGCGAGGTGCAGCACCGTTTCGAGGAGCTCGATGGCTATGCGCTCGACGGTCGCGCGCGCGAAGCGCTGTCCGGTCTCGGCTTCAGCCAGGAGATGATGGACGGCGACGTCGGAAAACTCTCCGGCGGCTGGAAGATGCGCGTCGCGCTGGCGCGTATTCTCTTGATGCGCCCGGACGTGATGCTGCTCGACGAGCCGAGCAACCATCTCGACCTCGAAAGCCTGATCTGGCTGGAAAAATTCCTGCACGACTACGAAGGCACGCTCTTGATGACCTCGCATGACCGCGAGTTCATCAATCGCGTGATCTCCAAGGTGATCGAGATCGATAGCGGCTCGCTCACCACCTACACCGGCGATTACGAATTCTACGAGCAGCAGCGCGCGCAGAACGAGAAGCAGCAGCAGGCGCAGTTCGAGCGCCAGCAGGCCATGCTCGCCAAGGAGATCAAGTTCATCGAGCGCTTCAAGGCGCGCGCCTCGCATGCGGCGCAGGTGCAGAGCCGGGTGAAGAAGCTCGACAAGATCGAGCGGGTCGAACCGCCGCGCCGGCGCCAGAGCGTCGCGTTCGACTTTCCACCGGCACCGCGCTCGGGCGAGGACGTCGTGGCGCTCAAGAGCGTCCACAAGGGTTACGGAGCCAAGCGCATCTATGATGGCCTGGATTTCATGATCCGGCGCAGGGAGCGCTGGTGCGTGATGGGCGTCAACGGCGCCGGCAAGTCGACGCTGCTCAAGCTCGTCGCGGGCGCGAGCGAGCCCGATGAAGGCACGGTGGCGGTCGGCGGCAGCGTCAAGATGGGCTATTTCGCCCAGCACGCCATGGACCTGCTCGACGGCGAACAGACGGTGTTTCAGTCGCTCGAATACGCGTTTCCGACCGCGGGGCAGGGATCATTGCGCGCGCTCGCGGGCTGCTTCGGCTTCTCCGGCGACGACGTCGAGAAGCGCTGCCGCGTGCTGTCAGGCGGCGAGAAGGCGCGGCTGGTGATGGCCAAGATGCTGTTCGACCCGCCGAACTTCCTGGTGCTGGACGAGCCGACCAACCATCTCGACCTAGCCACCAAGGAAATGCTGATCACGGCGCTGGCGGATTTCGAGGGCACCATGCTGTTCGTCTCGCATGACCGGCATTTTCTGGCGACGTTGTCGAACCGGGTGCTGGAGCTGACGCCGGAAGGCATCCATCAGTTCGGCGGCGGCTACACGGAATATGTCGCGCGCACCGGGCAGGAGGCGCCGGGGTTGCGGAGCTAATCTTTGCTCTTTCCCGCAACCTTGCCCGCAATCTTGGCGATGGCCTCGATCTCGTTGGTCCAGATGCCGCCGGAATAGCCTTGCGGCAACCGCGCGAACGCTTCCGGCGTATCGATGCCGGTGGAGAACTCTCCGCCCCTGTAGGGACCGAGCACGAACACCGCGCTGTTGACGCCGTTCATGCGCGCGAGGAAGCGATCGGGCCAGCCCCATAGCCAGGGTGCGGCGTTGATCGGCACCAGCACCATCGCGTTGCGGCAGGCCGCCGGGACCAGGCCGGTCCAGCCATAGCCGATATAGTGGATCAGGCAGCTCCGGATGGCAGCGCGCGAGATCGTGCGGACGTCAGGGGTAAGGCGACGGATCGCGCCGATCGGCTCGTCGCCGCCATAAACCATGACCGTGCGGCGCCGCTCGGCCGGCAGCGCATTCAACACGCCGGCAAGTGTCTCGCCTTCGTTCGGGTCTCGGCTCTTCACGTTGATGAGGAGTTTTTTGTCAGGGAAGGTGGCCAACACCTCGGACAATGTCGGCATCATTCCAATCCCGTTGCCGCGGAACGGGAAGGTCTTGCCGCTGTCGGCGGTGTAGCCATAGCCGATGTCGAGCATTTTCAGCTTCGCCATGCTCTGCTCGCGCGTGACACCGTGGCCGTCGGTGCGGCAATCGAGCGTCCAGTCGTGGAATACGGCGAATTCACCGTCGGTCGTCGGATGCACGTCGAGCTCGACCACGTCGGCGCCGGCGTCAAAACTGGCGCGCATCGATGGAATGGTGTTCTCGAGATAATCGTGGGTCGGCGGCAGCATCCGCGCGGCGGTGCAGGTGTCGTTCTTCACATCGCGCTCATCGAAGCGTTGCGCCATGCCGCGATGAGCAAGCAACACCGGCTTGCCGCCCTGATGCAGCGCCAGAAGGCTGGAGTTGTTGATGTAGACGCCTATCGCGACGGCGATGATGGCTGTCGTCGCGAATCTGAGTTTCCGGCCCACAGATGATTCCCAATTCCGCGATCACCCTCAGCGGTATTTGAGGTTGATTTGCGGCGATCGTTTCGCAGGGGCGCTGTCCGCATCGCGCCGCTTGAACGGCCCCATGCCAGTCGCTACGCTCCTGCAAAAAAGGGGAGTGAAACGGCGATGAAGCAACTCCGGATCGGCGACATCACCATCGACGCGGTCGTCGAGCGGGAAGGGCCGTGGCGGCGGCCGCAGGATTTCTTCCCGGCCTATGACGCGGGCGTGTTCGCCCGTCATCTGCCGACGATGGAGCCGGAGGTGTTCGACGCCGCGCGCGGCATGATGGTGATCACCTACCAGACCTTTGTCGTGCGCACGCCGCGCTACACCATTTTGGTCGATACCTGCACAGGCGAGGACAAGGGCCATCCGCCGCCGTTCGATTTTCCGGGCAAGGAGCGCTGGCGCAACGAGCTGTTCGCGCTCGGCATCGGTTTTGAGCAGATCGACTACGTGTTCTGCACGCATCTGCATATCGACCACACCGGCTGGAACACGAGTTTACGCGACGGCCGCGGGTGCCGACATTTCCGAATGCGAAATACGTCTTTCACAAGGGTGAGTATGCGGCCTGGGAGGCCGAGCACGCCAAAGGCAGCAATCCGCCCGGCACGGTGTTTCGCGACAATTGCCTGCCGATCGTCGAGGCCGGGCAGGCGCTCTTGGTCGACGATGATTACGCGCTCGACGACACCATCACGCTGACGCCGACGCCAGGACATTCGCCCTGTCATTGCTGCGTGAACATCTTTTCGAAGGGCCAGCGCGCGGTGGTCGCGGGCGACCTCATGCATCACCAGATCCAGTGCTGCGAGCCGGACTGGTCGGCGAAGCCGGATTGGGACCCGAAGCAGTCGGCGCTCTCGCGGCGAAAATTCTTCGCCTCCGTGGCGGATACCGACACGCTGATTTTGCCGGTTCATTTCCCGGCGCCGACGGCGGGGCTGATCAAGCCGCTGGGCGACGCGTTTGATTATAAGTTCAAGCGGGAGTGATGGCGAAACCAGCAGTGGGCTCGACCCGGAGGTCTCGTGTCCCGGACGCGCTGCAGCGTGTAACGCTGCTGCGCAGAGCCGGGACCCATTTATCGAACCATGCATATGGAAGCATGGGCCCCGGCTCTGCAGCGCACCGCTGAAGAAGCGCTGCGCCGCGTCCGGGGCACGAGAGTGCGTTGGATAACGGCGGCGCGTTACGCGCTGATCTCGCACTTCTTCATAAAGCTGTTCTTGGCGGCGCCGGCGAGCGGCTTGCCGTCGGCGCTGACGGCCTTGGGCGTGCAGGCGTCGGCCTTGCACTTCTTCAGGAACGAGGTCTTGGCAGCGCCGGCGAGCGCCTTGCCGTCCTTGCCGACCGCCTTGCTCTCGCAGGTTTCTTGGGCGAAGGCCGAGCCTGCCGCAAAGGTGGCAACAATCGCAACCAGGAAAATCCGCTTCATCATGGGTGTCTCCGTAAACCAGAAATGGCGAAGAGATTGGAGCCCGGAATCGTGGCGCAATCAAGCTGGATAAGGGCCTGCCATCGGGTCCGACTGGCGATTTTTTTGATGCGGAAGTCGCGCAGGCGCGCTTCCTGTTGCACTGCTCGCTGACCGCGGCGGGCAATGCTGCTAGGCTTGGCCAGCTTAGCCGGACGGAGCATCGTGATGGACGCCGTGATCCCGAAACGCCAGGAAGCCGCCGATCAGCATTCGCATCTGGTTCGGCCTCACGACATGGATTGGCAGACGACACGCTTTCCCGGCTGCGAGGCCAAGACGCTGCTGTTCGATCGCCACACCGGCCTGATGACCGCCTTGATGCGGTTTGCGCCGGGATCGGTGCTGCCCGATCACGAGCATGTCGGCATCGAGCAGAGCTGGGTGATCGAAGGCGCGCTCGTCGACAAGGAGGGGCCGGCCAAGGGCATCGCCTGCAAGGCCGGCGAATTCATCTGGCGCGAGGCGGGCAGCCGGCATGCCGCCTGGTGCCCGGATGGCGCCCTGATCCTGGCGATCTTCCAGGTGCCGAACAAGTTCTTCGAAGCCGACGGCCGTGTGGTCGACGCCGCCGGTCAGGACTGGGACGAAACCTGGGGGCACACCGGCGCGCAGCGGGCGCAGAGCGCCTAGCGCGGTTTAGGCTCCTCGCATGAGCAGGGCCTTGAAGTCGGCTCGCGCGCGCTGCGCCTCGGCACGCGCGACGTCTGAGGCGTCGCCCATTCCGAAATAGCCGTGGATCAGGCCGGGGCCCTCGTGATGCTTGACCCGCACGCCGGCGGCCTCCAGCGCGCGCGCATAGGCAGCGCCCTCGTCGCGCAGGGGATCGAACCAGGCGGTGGTCACGATCGCAGGCGCGAGGCCGGCCAAAGAAGCGGCCCGCAGCGGCGAGACGCGCCAGTCCAGGGCATGGCCGGGATCGGCGAGATAATGGCCACAAAACCATTCCATCGTGGCACGCGTCAGAAAATAGCCCTCGGCATTCTCGGCGCGCGAGGGATAGCGTGCGTTCTCGCGCGCGTCGGCGTAAGCGCCGAGGACGTCGGTCACGGGGTAGACCAGCAATTGCGCGGCGAGCTTGATGCCAGCATCACGGCAAGCGATCGCAGTGGTCGCGGCGAGATTGCCGCCGGCGCTGTCGCCGGCAACGCCGAGGCGTTTTGCGTCGCCGCCAAATTCCGCGACGCGGTCGAAGATATCACTCACGGCGGCGAAGGCGTCCTCGAACGCGCCCGGAAAGCGCGTCTCCGGCGGGCGGCGATAATCGACGGAGATGACGACGGCGCCGGTCTCGATCGCAAGGTTGCGCGCCTGCCGGTCATGGGTCTCGAGGTCGCCCGCGACCCAGCCGCCACCATGGAAGAACACCACGGTTGGCGCGGGCGTGCTGCCGATCCGATAGACGCGTGCAGGAAGCGGGCCGGCGCCGCCTTTCACCTTGATATCCTCGACGCTGTCGACCGGCGGCGGCGGGATGGCGGCGCGCGAGGCAGCCAGTGCGCGCAAGGAATCGCGGGCGCTCTGTGGCGTCATGACCGTGGGATCGCGCATCGGCATGAGCGGAATGATCTGGGCGATGACGGGATCGAGTGGCGCGGCCATGGCTGTGGTCCTCCAGGGTTCTTGGTCTTGCTTGCCGCTTAGCATAGATTTTGCGCGCCGCATCGGCAACCGGCCGCGTCGTCACGCCGGTGGATCATGTGCTTACGGGCAGCCGCTCGACGAGGTCCGCCGCCGCAACATGAACGAGATGAGCGGCGGGCCACGGTCAAGCGCGACATCATCAGCCACGGCGAATACCAGGGCGTGCACGATACGCGGCAGGACTGGGTGCTGCGCGGCTTCCGCCAATTCGATGCGCCGGCCTCGCTGGTCCTTGACCTACGACCGCGTGCTCGATCCCGGCGTGGTCTGCCATTTCGATCTCGGTGCGCTCTGCTACGGCATCGTGCTCGCGGCGTGGGACCGCGGTCTCGGCTCTGTCATCAACGGGCAGGGCATCATGCGCTCCGACATCGTGCGCGAGGTCGCGAAAATTCCGGAGGACGAGGTGATCATGACCTGCGTCGCGATGGGCTATCCCGACGACGACTTTGCCGCGAACGCCGTTCGCTCGGACCGCGAGCATAACGAAGAGTTCGTGCGCTACGTGGGTTTTGCCGATTAGCACGATGAAGAGGAGATTATTCTCTCGCAAATTTTTTTTGGTGTGGAGTCGTTCGCGGCCTCTTGCAATCTCGAAGATGCGGGAGGAACAATATGCAGACTGAGAGGTTTGTTGCTGGCGCGAGGGAATTGACATGCGGCGGCTGGCTAGCCTGGTTCGATGGTTCTTCGGCCCGCGACTGCGGCGCCCCATCGATGCTGATCCAAGTCTTCCTTTCACACCCGAAGAGTTCGGCCGGCTGATTCGCAGCGGCCGGCATGAGGACATGAAGCTGCTGGCCGACGGGCTGGCCTGCCGGTCCATCCCGCACCGCGCCAGCCATCGCGCCACGCACTAGCCGGGCTCGCTTCGCGGCCATCGCCATAGGCCCGCCGGCCTTATCGCGTGAGCGCGACCTCCTTGAACGAGGTCACCAGCGCTTTCTCCAATTTTCCGCTCATCCCGCAGAGGACGTCGTAGGCTTCCGCACGAGGCATGGTGGGCTTGTAATGCCGGTGCTCGATCAGCGCTGCGAAGATGTCGGAGATCGTGAGAATCCTTACGACGTCGCCGATGCTCTCGGCGCAGAGCGCATCGGGATAGCCGCTGCCGTCGAGATATTCGTGATGATGGCGAACGGCATCGAGGATCTCCGGCGAAATCTTGTCGTGGCCCTTTAGAAACTCATGGCCAGCGGCCGGATGGGTCTCGATCAGGGCACGTTCCTCCGCATCGAGGCGGCCCGGCTTGTCGAGAATGGCCAGCGGGATCTGCGCCTTGCCGATGTCGTGGAACATGGCCGCCGAGTAGAGGCGCTCCAGATCGGCTCTTCCGACACCGAGGCTCAGGCCGAAGTCGATGGCGACGCCGGTCACGAGCAGGCAGTGCTGATAGGTTCCCTCGTGATGGCGCCGCACCGTCGTGAGCCATTCCGAAAGGCCTCGCTGGGTTATGCGGTCGGCGATCTGGCGGCCGGCCTCCTTGGTGCCATCGACGTCGAGGGGCTGGCCAAGGGTGACGGCCGTAAACATCGAGGCGATCGCGGTTGCCGCGGCGTCGACCGCGTTGTCGGACCGTGCCATCTCGCCCGGCGCGGCGGAGGACGGATCCGCCGGATCGCACAGCGCAGACAGTAGTTTGGGCCGGTTGATCGTACCGGGCAGGACGTGCGTCGCCCCGAGGGCGTAGGCTTGCGAGATACCGACGTGAGAGCTGTGCTCGAGGAGAAATATCCGCTTCTTCGCCTTGGCGAGCTTGCCAGCCCGTCTCTTGAGGGCGGCGATATTGTCGACGTCGCGCAGGTCCGCGCGGATGACGATGGCGGCGGGCACCTGCGACAGCTTGGCTTCGGCGTCCAGCCGTTCGCCGGCGATGGCGAAACGGTCCTCAAGGATCGTGCAGACGCCGGCCAGCCTGTCGGACGTATCCGCCAGCACATGCACGAAGGAGCGGGCCGCTTCCTTCTCGCGGATGCCGTCCGCGTTGACGGGGCTGAGGATGGTTCGCGCGTTCTGCACGGCTCGACCTGGACTATCGTGGATTGCAATAATTGGGACGAATTGTTGGCCTATTTGCTCCGGGCGACGGTCTGCGTAGCGGCCGAGGGTGCGCTCGCCGGCTTCTTTTTGCCATCAGCGGTGACGAAGTGAATGCCGGCCGTGGTGCCATCGATCCAGACCAGCTCGCAGCGCCGATAGGCGAGCCCGGTCGACGACAGCAGCATGAAGAATTCCTTGGCCTGCAGCACGTCCAGCGTGCCCTCGACCTCGACCTTTGCGCCTGTCTGCGACACGTCGAGCAGAACGCAGCTGCGCCGCCATGTGCCGTCAGAGCCCATCAGATTGACGGCCTGCCTGTGGTCCATCCGCACGCGCGCCGCCTTGCGGCCGTCGAACTTCATCGGCTAACCCCCGTTTTTGCGCCGCGATCTCGCCGACTGCTCTCCTTGACGCTTGCGGCGATTTCCCCCCAACGCACCGTCCACTGACTGGTCGACAGAAGCAGCGTCTCGAAAACGTGTTGTGCGCGTTCGCGCTCGGCAAAGGAAAGCCTGGTGCCGCTGCGGTTGCTCAGGATGGCAAGCGTGGTCTGCCAGTTCAGCCGCGACGCCCGGCAGGCCATCACCAGGCCTTCGCAATCGCCGTCGGTCATGACGTGCTCGACGATCTCGATGGGGGTCCCCGAAAGCACCGACAAGGCCGTGAACAAATTGGCGGTCTCGCCGCGGATCGCGAAGCGGTTCACCGCGGAATCGTTGAGCTTGCCGGTGCGGTTGAGCGCGACGATCTCCGGCCGTGCGCTTGCATAGGCGGCCGCGCTAGGCAGCTTGGGCACGATCGGCGCTGCCGCTCGAGGACACGAGACGGTGGAAGCCTTCGGCTCCGCGCGAGCGTCGGGGGCTGGCGAGGCCGGCAGCAACTTCCGCAGGACCGGATCTGGTGTGCCTGGTCTGAGCGCCAGGGCCTTCGTGAGTTCGTCATCGCTTGCGCACGTCTCAACGAGCGCGACGTAGGCGGCATCGGAGAACCGTGCCCCTGCGTTACTGATCAGCGCAAGGTGAACGGAGCGGCCGCCGCGCTTGATGAGCGTCTCGGTCAATTGCGGTTCGATGCGCGCTCGGACAGCGATCGCGAGTTGCTGCGGTTCGCCGCTCGAAATCGCGATTGTTTCGAGATCGGACGTGGAGAGCGCCTGCGATTTGAGCAGAACGGGGCAGGCCACGCCGGGATCGTCGTGTAAGGCAAGACGTTGCAGGGTCTTCGGCGGAGCCACTTTGAGCTCGGCAAGCGCTGCGCCGAGTTGAATCAATGCGCTGGCCTCGACCCGCTCCGTCAATCGAAGCAGGACGCCGTCGACCACATTGGCCAGCAATTCCTGAGGCCGGTCGCGGCTGCCGGTGAGCAGCTGCAAAATGCCTTCGAGGATGCGAGCGCAGCGGTCCAGCGGGCAAGTTGCGACCGCATCCTCCAACTCGACCAAAATATCAGCAGGCGAATTTGCCATCATGGCAGGAGCCTGAAATAAAATAGCTATACGATTTAACGAGCTTTATTGGGCCTCAAAGGTGTTAATTTTTAATTTTGAGAATTAAATCCCAGGGTATTATACACCGCGGCATTTCGGGAAATGCTATCGAAATTCGGCAAGGCTCGACGTCCCGGCTTGTCCTTTCAGTTGGACCCTTCCCAATTGATCAGGACACGTTAGGATTGATTCTTCAGGTCCGACGAGAAACCAAAAAGGGGAAGCGGATCGGCACCGTTGCCGGATGCGCGTCGATTGCGACACCGGGTTTCGTATTTCCATGAACAGCATTGATGACGTGCCCAGGCTGGCACTCAAGACATTTCGTTTTTCAGATGTCGACGAATTTCGAAGCGCCATACGCGGGCTGAATTTCGAGTTCACGCCTTTCGTACGGAAGATTTCGTCTGAGCAGACAATTCTGTCGTTGCCCGGGTGCGACGTGAATTTGACGCGCGCGTTTCCCCGGGTCGTTGATGCACAGCTCGTCGGGAATTGCACGGCGATCGGCTTCACGATGGACGACCTCAACGTCCCCATTCGCTTCAATGGCTCGCAACGTGCGCGCCCGGCCGTGGTCATTGGCAGCGGCGGCGCGGCCTACACCGTCATCGAGGAGGTGCAGCGGCAAATCGCCTCAGTGGTTTTCAGCCCGGAGGTGAGGGACCGCGGCTGGCCCAGAGCTTCCCAGACCTTCAAGATTTTCGAAACGAGTGCCGCTGGCCTGGACCGGCTGCGCCGTGTGGTGCGTGAGGTGCTGGCCGCGGCCTCAGAGCCCGTCGAGGCGTCAGATCTCCCGATCAAGGCAAGAGCAATGAAGGAATCCCTGCTCGCGGCCGTCGACCATGTGTTGGGAGATGTCGTTTCGGTCCGCTGGACGCTGCGCCCCAATGACGAGCGGAACTTCAGGATGTTCCGGGATATCAGTGCGCTACTGTCCGATGACCTCTCGCAGCCGATCTACAGCGAGGAGATTGCCCGCAAGCTCGGACTGTCCGTCCGCACCATGCACGACGTCATCCGCCGCTATCGCGGCATGAGCCTGCACCGTTACTTGCGCCTGCGCCGGCTGTGGCTGGTGCGCCGGCGGCTGCTCGCCGGCGCCGACAGCGTCAAGGCGGTGGCGCTTGCGTTCGGCTTCTGGCATCTCAGCGATTTCTCCCGAAGTTACCGCGACCAGTTTGGCGAGACGCCGTCGCAAACGCTGGAGCGCGGACGCGGGCGATAGTTGACGGATCGAGTAGGGCCGGACGCCGGTTTTGTGCTACCATCCGGCCATGAGCAATCGCATCCTCGTCCTCTACGGTTCCTACCGTTCCGACCGCATGGGCATCCGCCTTGCGAATTTCGTCATCAATCGGCTGCGCGCGCGCGGCGACGATGTCACCTTCATCGACGCCAAGGCGATCGGCCTGCCGATGCTCGACCGCATGTACAAGGAGTATCCGAAGGGTTCGGCACCTGAAGCGCTTGAGATTCTGGCCGGACAGATCCGCGGCGCCGACGGCTTCGTCTTCGTCACCGGCGAATACAATTGGGGCATCCAGCCCGGCCTGAAGAATCTCACCGACCATTTCCTCGAAGAGTGGTTCTGGCGTCCGGCCGCGATCGTGAGCTATTCCGCCGGCCGTTTTTCCGGCACGCGCGCCGCGACCGCCTGGCACGGCACGCTGTCGGAGATGGGCATGGTGGTGGTGTCGAGCACCATCGGGGTCGGCCCGATCGCGCAGACATTGTCGGCCGAGGGCGAGCCGACCGGCGACGGCGGCAAGGCCCTGGAGCGCGCGTTCCCGCGCTTTGCCGACGATCTCGCCTGGTGGATCGAGGCGGCGAAGGCGCAGCGGGCGCGCAAGGCGCCGCCGTACTGAACTTGTCTACGCCGCCCTGACCTCGCCGAGGAAGCGGTCGAATTGGCCGGCGAGATCGCGCGACTGTGTCGAGAGCTGCTCGGCGGCGCCGAGCACCTCCCTTGCGGCCGCGCCGGTGTCGTCGGCGGCGCGCTGCACGCCTGCGATGTTGGTGTTGACCTCCTGGGTGCCGCGGGCGGCCTCCTGGACGCTGCGGGCGATCTCCTTGGTCGCCGAGCCCTGTTCCTCGATCGCCGCGGCGATCGCGGTGCCGATCTGGTCGATCTCGCCGATGACGTCGGCGACGTTGCGGATCGCGGCCACGGTCTCGTCGCTTGCGGTCTGGATCGCCGTGATCTGCTCGGAGATTTCGGTGGTGGCCTTGGCAGTCTGGCCCGCCAGCGATTTCACCTCGGAGGCGACCACGGCAAAGCCGCGGCCGGCCTCACCGGCACGGGCGGCCTCGATGGTCGCGTTCAGCGCGAGCAGGTTGGTCTGCTCTGCAATGCTCTGGATCAGGGTGACGACGTCGCCGATCTTCTGCGCGCCCTCAGCGAGTGTGCGTGCGGTGTCGCCGGTGCGGCGGGCGTTGTCGACGGCGCGGGCCGCGATCTCGGTGGATTGCGCGACCTGGCGGCCGATCTCGGAGATCGAGGAGGTCAGCTCTTCGGTGGCGCTGGCGACGGTCTGCACGTTGGTCGAGGTCTGCTCCGAGGCTGTGGCGACGACCGCGGCCTGGCTGTTGGTCTGGGCCGCCGTCGAGGTCATCGACTGTGCCGTGCTTTCCATGGTCGAGGAGGCCCGGGACAGGCCGCCGACGAGCTCGGTGACCTTGGCCTCGAACGCGCGGGTGAGCTCGTCGAGCGCCTGGGCGCGGCGCATCTTGCCGTCATTCTCGGCCTGCTTCTCGGCCGCAAGCCGGTCGGCCCGGATCATGTTGTCCTTGAAGACCTGGACGGCGGCAGCCATCGCTCCGATCTCGTCGGAGCGCTCGGCGCCCGGGATGCTGTCCGCAACCTCGCCCTCGGCAAGCCGCGACATCCGGCTCGTCAGGTTGACGATCGGCGCGCAGACGCGGCGGCGAACCATCACGATGAGGCCGACGCTCGCGACAATTACGGCGGCAAGGCCTGCAAGCGCGATGGTGAAGCTGGTGCGCGCGGCGGACGAGGCGCCGGCGAGGATCTGCTCGGCATTGTCGTAGAACGCGTCGCGGACCTCGATGATGGTGCTGAGGCCGCGCTGCGTGGCGGCGTAATAGGTGTCCATGTCGTGTTCGTACTTGCCGTTGACCGCGCCGTCCTTGACGAGCTTGAGCTCGCGGCCAAATTCCTCGACATAGATCGAATTGAACTTTTCGAGCGCGGTGGCGACGTTCGCTGGCGTTGCCGGATTGCCGCGCAACTCCAGCAGTGCCATCACGAGCTGGTCGTTGCGGCCCTGCGAGCGGCCGATGTCGGCCTTCTCGGCGTCGGTCGCCGGCTTCTTGCCGCCGACGAGGTTCTTGTGCAGGCTGGAGTTGAAGCCGCCGACGTCGCGCAACGTCATGGCGGCGTTGGCGTAGCTGGCCTGCCGGTAGGCATCACCGTTCAGGATCGCCATGCGGCGGACCTGCTCGTTCAGCAGCGCGGTCACGCCGCTGTTGAGCACGGCATTGTCGGCGACGATCTTCTTGGCCGCGTCCTTGCGGGCCTCCGCCGGCCCGGTGAGTGCCTTGTCGATGGCCTCGCGCAAGGCGGTGAATTTCGCATTGATGCCATCGATGTTGCTGCCGATGCTGTTGCCGTCGTCGAACGAGCCGGGCAGCTCCTTGCGCAGCGCGTTCATCCTGTCGCGGGCGCCGTCGGTCTGCTTGCGCAGCTTGTTCTGTTCGGCGAGCAGCGCAGGGTCGATCGTGGCGGGGCCGTAGAGGATGTTGGTGGAAAAGCCGCGCTCGGGGTTGAGATAGCGCGGGATGTCGCTGGCGGCGCGGACGATCGCCAGGCGGCCTTGCGCCTCGCTGATCCGCTCCATCGTCTGGTACTTGGTCACGGCGACGTAGACGGCGAGGCCGCCGCCCACGGTCGAGAGCGAGACGATGGCGGTGGTCAGGAGCGTTCCGATTTTCATGATCTGTCCGGCAATTGGCGCGGGGAGAAAGATATTCTCCGGAAAATAGACAGACCGTATTAATCGCGGGTTTACGCTGGTGGATGCCGCGGGTGCGAGCCTGGCTTAGCGACCGAGGGTGGCAAGGATCTCCAGCGTCGCGGCGTCGCGCTCGCCTGCGAAATAGCGGGCGAGCGCCTCGTCGAACACGGGCTCATCGGACACCGCACCGAACAGCGTCATCGACGAGCGGAATTTGGAATCGTCCGGCGCGCCGAGGATGGCGTTGATGCTCCGCCCTTGAACCGCGAGCACCAGCCCGGTGCAATCGATCAGACGCGCCCCGAGCACGGGATGGGCGAGATAGGCCTTGGCCTCCGCGCGGGAGCCGATGGCGTAGCGCTGCGACATGGCGCTGAAGCCGAGGCCCGCGATCTGGGGGAAGACGAACCACATCCAGTGAGTCTGCTTCCGGCCCCGGGCCAGCTCCCCCTGGACGGCGCGAAAAACCGGATTCTGGGCCGTTACGAAGCGCTCTAGATCGAAAGGATCGGTCATTGGATACCTTAGGAGGGCTTGCCGGCCGCGATTATGCCTAACTTTTGGCTCCCAATGTGGTAGCTGGTATAGAGTCTCCGGGCGGGGGTTGGGCCCCCCGGGGGTCGATTTGGGGATCTGATGGTTTCCGACGCAGCACATGCCGAGAGGCTGTTGTCGCGCCGCCGTGTCGGGCGAGCCGAGAGAGTTCTGCTGTCTCTGGCCGCCGTCGCGCTGGCGCTGGGGGCTGCTGCCTGGGTTGTCGATATCGGCGACACGACCCCGCTGGTCACCGCTGCATTGCCGCCGGCCAATAGCCCGTCTTTCGAGGATCGTTTCGCGTCGGCGTCCGGCAATCCGCCCGCCCGCGAGCTTGGCCTGCGGACGATGGAGCGTTCCGCCCTGAGTGCGGTCCAGCTCAAGCTCCGAGATGCCAAGGCGATGCTCGCCCAGAAGCTCCAGGGCGACGATTGGCGCTCGACCCTGACCGATGACGACCGGCACGTGGTTGACGAGACGAGGCCGTCGCAGCGTGCCGACGCCATCCCGATGCCGCGCTCGCGCCCGACCCAGGCGGACTTCTCCGCCCAGATCGCCTCCAGCCAGGCCTATGCCGAGACCAACCCAAGGGTCGACAACCGCAACTTCTTCGAAAAATTCACCGACAAGATCAGGCTGGCCTCGCTGACGCCCGGCGACGGCCTGTTCGGCAAGGCGCCGGATCTGGCCGCCCTCGGCTA
Organism: Bradyrhizobium sp. 23AC; assembly: GCF_054863025.1. Taxonomy (NCBI): domain Bacteria; kingdom Pseudomonadati; phylum Pseudomonadota; class Alphaproteobacteria; order Hyphomicrobiales; family Nitrobacteraceae; genus Bradyrhizobium; species Bradyrhizobium sp. 23AC. The sequence goes on along the minus strand of NZ_JAVAYN010000014.1, from coordinate 112,772 downwards.
CGATTCGCGGACGGCGGTCTATGACATCAAGGCCAAGGCGCTTTACTTGCCGAGCGGCGTCGCGCTGGAAGCCCATTCCGGCATGGGCGCGCTGATGGACGACCCTAATCATGTCGACCAGCGCATGGTCGGCGCGACCCCGCCCGCAACCTACGACCTGAAGCCGCGCGAAAAGCTGTTCCACGGCGTCCGCGCGCTGCGCCTGACGCCCACCGATGGCACCAGCGCGCTCGGCCGCGTCGGCCTTCTCACCCACAATTACATGCTCGGGCCGCGCGGCGATTCCAACGGCTGCGTCTCGATCAAGGATTATGATCGCTTCCTCAAGGCTTACGACAATGGCGAGTTCAACCGCCTGGTCGTGGTGCCGAGCCTGAGCGGATCTGCGACTGCCTCGCAGCGCGCCAGCACCGACTCCTGATATTCGCCTGCTGCGGCGGGGCTGCCGTTTCCCCTTCGTTAAGCCGTCATCATCCAGAAGCAGCCTATGAGTGATCCATCAAGTTCCGAGACCCCGCTGCGTACGACGTTCAAGATCAAGCTGAACGGTGACACGTTGGCGATCGCGACCGTCGGTCAGGCCTATCAATTCCTCACCAACTTCAAGTCGGTCGAATGGATGGAATTCCGCTCCCTGCATGAGGACGCCGTCGAGGCTCTGGAGGGTGCAGCGGGTAACGCGATGCTGGCGGTGCAGGCAACCAGCGCCGTGCGCGCGCTGTTCGTCAGCGCCAAGCTGCTCTGAAGCCCTTCAGCTCGCAGTCTTGTAGCCCGGATGGAGCGCAGCGTAATCCGGGACCCCGGTCGCTTGTGGCGCGATTCCCGGATTGCGCTTCGCTCCATCCAGGCTACAGGCCATCTCCTCGCGCATCTTGAACTCTGCTTTGGGAACGGGCAAACGGTCCGCGAAGATCGTCGCCGCAAGCCCATGTCTGAAATTTAGTTCAGGGAGAGACCCATCATGAAACGCCGTACATTTCTCAAGGGCGGCGCGGTTGCCGGCGCGACGACGCTGGTTGCCGCACCTGCGATCGCGCAGAGCGCGCCCGAGATCAAATGGCGCCTGACGTCGAGTTTCCCGAAGTCGCTCGACACCATCTACGGCACGGCGCAGACCTTCGCGAAATACGTCGCCGAAGCCACCGACAACAAATTCCAGATCCAGACCTTCGGTGCCGGCGAGATCGTTCCGGGCCTGCAGGCGCTCGATGCCGTCAGCACGGCGTCGGTGGAGATGGCGCAGACCCCGCTCTATTTCTACATCGGCAAGGAGCCGGCGCTGGCCTATGCCACCGGCGCGCCGTTCGGCATGAACCATCGCCATCAGGAATCGTGGTGGCACTTCGGCGGCGGCGCCGACCTCACCAATGAAGCGCTCAAGCCGTTCAAGGCGCACGCCATCCTCTGCGGCAATTCCGGCACCCAGATGGGCGGCTGGTTCCGCAAGGAGATCAAGACCGTCGACGACCTCAAGGGCCTCAAATTCCGCATCGCGGGCATGGGCGGCCACGTGCTTGCCAAGCTCGGCGTCGTGCCGCAGCAGATCGCAGGCGGCGACATCTATCCGGCGCTGGAGAAGGGCACGATCGACGCGGTCGAGTTCGTCGGCCCCTATGACGACGAGAAGCTCGGCTTCCAGAAGGTCGCCAAGTACTATTACTTCCCGGGCTGGTGGGAAGGCGGCGCGATGCTGCACATGATCGTCAACGACGAGAAATGGGCCTCGCTGCCCAAGCAGTACCAGGCGATCGTCAACCAGGCCGGCGCGGCGGCCGGCGCCTGGATGCTCGAGAAATACGACAGCGTGAATCCGGCGGCGCTGAAGCGGCTGATCGCCAACGGCGCGGAGCTGAGGGCGTTCCCGCAACCGGTGCTGGAGGCCTGCTACAACGCCACCCAGGAGCATCTGAACGAGCTCGCCGCCAAGAGCGATCTGTTCAAGCGGACCAAGGAAAGCCACGACGCGTATATGAAGGAGCTGCTGTTCTATACGCAGATCGCGGAGAACTTCTACGACAACTATCTGCTCGGCAAGATGCGCAACAAGAGCTGATTGTGAGGAGGGCGCGGTGACAACGCCGCGCCCGGCTCTCGTTGGGTGGGCAAAGGCGCGCTTGCGCCGTGCCCACGACTGCCCCGCGTTTCATAAAATTGGTGGGCACGCTTCGCTTTGCCCACCCTACGGCACCTGTGGTGCGGCGAATTACACCGCGCCCAGACCCAGCTTCGCGTAGATACGCCTTGCATAGGCGCCGAACGCATCGGTCGTCTTCAGCGGCAAGTCGCGCGGGAAGGGCAGGTCGATCGGGAAATAGTCGGCCATCTTCGCAGGTCCCGCCGTCAGCACAGCACAATGCGAGGACAGGAACACCGCTTCCTGGATCGAATGCGTGACGAAGATGATGGTCTTGCCGCTCTCCCGCCAGATCCGCAGCATCTCCAGATTCATCTGCTCGCGCGTCAGCGCGTCCAGCGCGCCGAACGGCTCGTCCATCAGGATCAGCTTTGGGTCGTGAATGAAGGCGCGCGCGATCGCGGTGCGCTGCTGCATGCCGCCGGACAATTGCTGCGGATATTTCTGTTCAAAGCCGGCGAGCCCGACCAGGTTGAGCAGGTCGCGCGCCCGCTCGCGCGCCGCCTTCATCGGCAGGCCAACGATCTCGGCCGGCAGCAGCACGTTGTCCAGGATCGTCCGCCATTTCAGCAGCAAAGCCTGCTGGAACACCATGCCAATGTCGCGGGTCGGATCGAACGGGCTGTTGGCGTTGCCGATCTTCACCGTGCCGCCGTCGGCGCCATGCAGGCCGGCCAGGATCTTCATCACCGTGGTCTTGCCGCAGCCGGACGGGCCGACCAACGAGACCAGCTCGCCTTCCTGCACGTCCATGGTGACGTCGGACACCGCCAGGAATTCGGCGCCGCCGCTGCGATAGACCTTTCGGACGCCCTGCAGGCTGATGAAGGGGTCTGGGCTCATGCCAGCCACTTGTCCCGATTGGCGGCGACGAAGGCATCGTCGCTGAGGTCGGCGTGCGCGCGATAGACGCGGTCGATCTCCTCTTTCTGACCCGGGCTGAGGCCCTCGTCCGGATCGAGGCACCACAGGCCTTGCATCAGGCCCTGGCGCCGCAGCACTTCATGGCAGCCGGCGATACAGCCGTGGAAATTGCTGGCGACGTCGAAGAAGGCGCTGTTGCAGTCGGTGACGCGGGCATCGAGTGCCAGCAGGTCGGCCGGCACGCTGTCCTTGTGCCGCGCCGCCTTGCAGCGTTCGAACTGCTTGATGGCGCTCGCCGTCCACACCGACCAATGGCCGAGCAAGCCGCCCTTGAAATAGGTGCGCGTGCTGACGCCGTTGTCGCGCAGATCGAACGGCAGCATCAGATCGAGCAGGATGTGGTCGTCATTGCCGGTGTAGAGCGCGACGCGGTCGAGCGCGCCCGCGGCCGCGACGCCGCGCAGGACGTCGAGGGTGCGATAGCGGTTGAACGGCGCGATCTTGATCGCGATGACGTTGTCGATCGAGGCGAAGCGCTGCCAGAACCGGGCGGAGAGGATGACGCCGCCGACGGCCGGCTGAAGATAGAAGCCGACCAGCGGGATCTCGGCGGCGACCGCCGTGCAGTGCGCGATGATCTCGTCCTCGGAGGCGCTCTTCATCGCGGCGAGGCTGAGCAGGCCGGCATGATAGCCGATGTCGCGCGCGGTGCGGGCTTCGGTGACCGCCTGGTTTGTCGGACCCGCGAGGCCTGCGACCATCGCCAGCGGTCGCTTGGTCCAGTTGGCCGCGGTCTCGGCGGCGAGCTCGAGCACCGGACGGTAGAGACCGACGTCGCGGATCGCGAACTGCGTCGTGTGCACGCCGACGGCAAGGCCGCCGGAGCCGGCGTCGATGTAATAGCGCGTCAGCGCACGCTGATGCGTCTTGTCGAGCTTGCGCGCAGCGGTGAGCGCGAGCGGATGCGCCGGTATCACGGTGCCCTCAGTGATCAGGTTGCGGATGTCGCTGTTGATCTGGCTGTGATGCATGATGTCCTATCCGAATTCAGGGCCGGCGACGGCGAATGGCATTTCCTCGCCTGTGACGGTGGCGGGGCCGAACCGCATGCGCTGGAACGGCCGCTCGATGGTCCAGCTGGAGGCGGTCAAGCCTTCCAGGAACGCGGCTTGCGACGCGACGGCGTCGAGCAGGAGCGGACTGGTCTCGGAGCGCACGATCGCGTCAACGAGCGCCAGAGCTGCCGCGGCATTGTTGGCCAACAACGGGCCGATATGGCGGGCGGTCCGGCCGTCGCGAACCAGCGCGATGGCGCCGTTGGCGCCGACGATGCGCGAGCCGGAACGCTGTGCGAAGGCGGAGAGGAGGGCGGTCCGGTCGAAACCGGTGGCCCGCAGGTCCCGCGCACGAAGCGCTTCGATGGTCCCGGATGATGATGGCGGCGCTTCGGCTCGCGCAGGCTTCAATAGCTTCAGGCGGCGCAATTGCAGGGTCGGCGTGAACCCCAGCGGTCCGTAGACGGCGGCGCCGTCGGGTGTGGCGTCGAGCCAGCTGGTCAGGCCGTTCTGACGCGCCGTCTCCAGGCAGGCGTCGACCAGACGGGTGGCAAAGCCGCGGCGGCGATGCGTGCCTGATACCAGTACCATGCTGATCCAGGCGTTGTTGCCGGAATAGGGCAGCAGTGCTGCGGTTGCGACCAGCCGCATGCCGTCGCGAATGCCGAACACGACGCCGTCGCGCAGGAAGATGCGCCAATCCTCGTCGGTCTGGTTCCAGTGCGCTTCCGTCGACAACGCCAGCCCCGCGATCGCGTCGTCGACGCCGAGCTGGACGATGTGCGGGGCGTCAGTAACGGCCATCGCGCACCTCGTATTTGGTAGGCTTGCCGAGGCTCGGCATGGCGCGCGAGACCCAATCGGCGGTCCAGGCGATCAGCTGCTCGGTGTCGACGACCGGAAGGCCGAACAGCTCAACCGCCTTTGAGGTGTCGGTCAGCCATGCCGTCGGCTCCTCCGTGCCTGTCAGCACCGGCGCGCGGCCGAACCTTGCGCCGAATCTTTGGGCGAGATCGCGCACCGCCAAAATCTCGTGGCCGCTGATATTGATTGGTGAGGTCGGGGCGGTGCAGTGCGCGAAGCAGCGCAGCGCCTGCGCGGAGGCATCGCCCTGCCAGATGAAATTGACATGACCGAGGCTGACGTCGATCGGCGTGCCGCTGAGCACTTTCGTCGCGATGTCGTGCAACACGCCATAGCGCATGTCGATCGCGTAATTGAGACGGAACAGCCGGCCCGGCGTTGCGAATTTGTGCGAGAAATACTCGAACATGCGCTCGCGGCCGACACAGGACTGGGCGTATTCGCCGGGCGGGTTCGGCGCCATCTCCTCGGTCGAGCCTTTGCCGTCGACGGGCACGAAGGGATAGATGCAGCCGGTCGAGAACGCTACGATGCGCGAGGACGGAAAGGCCTGCGCCACCAGCGCGGGCACGTGCGCGTTCATCGCCCAGGTCAGCGACAGATCGCCCTCGGCGCCGAACTTGCGGCCGGCCATGAAGACGATGTTGGGCGCCTTCGGCAGCGCCGCAATCGCCTTCTCGTCCATCAGGTCGCAATTGATGGTTTCGACGCCGCGCGCGTGCAGCCAGTCCTTCACGCCGGCATCGCTGAAGCGGGCCACGCCGACGATCCGGCGATCGGGCGCGGCCGCCTTGGCGAGCCCCGCCAGGGTCGGCCCCATCTTGCCACCGACGCCGAGGATCATGATGTCGCCCTCGACCTTCTTGAGGTCGTCGATCAGGGCCTGCGTCGGCCGGCACAGCAACTCGTCGAGGGCGGCGATATCGGGGATGGTCTTCGGCAGGTTCTCGCGGGTAAGCAGCATGGATTTGGTCCTTAAGGTCTGCCGTTGTCAGGTCTGTCTGGCGTCGCCGACGACGAACATGCGTTCGAGGGCGAGCACCAGGCCGTAGAGAGCGACGCCGAGCAGCGTCAGCAGCACGACGGCCATCACCATCGCGGGCGTGTCGAGCGCCGACTGCACCTGGATCATGAGGTAGCCGAGCCCGCGCTCGGAGGCGATGAACTCGCCGACGATGGCGCCGGCGACAGCGAGGATGGCGCCGACCTTCATGCCGGAGAACACGTAAGGCAGCGATCCCGGCAGCTGGATCTTGCGGAACAGTGTCCAGCGCGAGCCGCGCAGGGATTTGACGAGATCGAGCAGATCCGGCTCGACCTCGCGCAGGCCCCGCGCGGTGGTGAGCAGGATCGGAAAGAAGCAGATGCTGAAGGCGATCAGGATGTTCGGAATGATGCCGTAAGAGAACCAGACGATGAAGAGCGGGCCGAGCGCGACCTTCGGGATCATGTTCAGCGTCACGAAGAGCGGCAGCAGCACCAGGCTGAGCAGCGGCGCCCAGCTGAAGATCACGGCCAGCGCGACGCCGACGAAGGCACCGAGCGCGAAGCCGCCGAGGATCTCGATCGCCGTCACCAGCGTGTTGGCACCCCAGGCGTAGCTCGCGGTCCCCAGCGTCTGCACCGTCGCCAGCGGCGAGGGCAGGATGAATTTCGGCACGTGGAAGGCATCGACCGCGACCTGCCAGAGCACGAGCACGGCGAGGTGCACGATCAGGATGATCGCAAAGCTGCGCGAGGCGCGTGCGCTGTCTGCTGCCACCGATTGCTCCCTGTTGGCGCGGCGGCGATGCCGCAGGTCGCAAGCCTAGCCGCCTTCCGGGAGAGTTTCAACCAGTTGGTTGATTAGGGCCGGAGCGACTGCAGCACCAAATCGGCGACATGGCGACGGCGGGCGCGCCGCGCGGTGCGGCTCGACAGGTCCTTGCCGAAGATCGCCGACAGCGTCGGCGTGTTGGAGAAGAAGAAATAGCTGAGGCCCGCAATGGAGATATAGAGCTGGACCGGGTCGATGCCCTTGCGGAACACGCCCGCGCGCACCCCCTCGTTGAGGATGTGGGAGACGCTCTTCACCAGCGGGGAGTGCATCGCTTCCAGCCGCGTCGAGCCGCGGACGTGGCGGGCGCCGCCGCGGTTCTCGTCGTTCAAAAGCACGATGAAATCAGGGTGTGCGGCCAGATGGTCGAACGAAGCCTCGATCAGCTTGCGGATCGCCTTCTCCGGCGGCAGGCCTTCGAGATTGAGCTTCCGCTCCTGCTCGCGAATGTCCTCATAGACCCATTCGAGGACGGCGAGGTAGAGCGCGTCCTTGTCGCCGAAATAATGGTAGACGAGCTGCTTGTTGACGCCCGCGCGCTCGGCGATCTCGTCGACGCGGGCGCCCGCAAAGCCGTGCCGGGCAAATTCCAGGCGCGCCGCGGTCAGCAGCTTGTTGCGGGTGGCGACGGGGTCGCGGCGCTGCGGCACGCTGTCGCCAGATCGTTTTGCGGGCATTTCCAACCAAACAGTTGACAAGTGGAAGGCGGGCTTGTTGCATTGGTATCCTCACAAGGGGAGAGCGACAAGCCGGGTCGCGGCAACGAGGAGAGATGCGATGAAGCGTTTGCAGGCGGCGGGCTCGGCCCTGGTCTTGACCCTGATGCTCGGTGCGGCTGCGGCGCCCGCGCATGCGGGCGAAGCGGTCAATCTGATCCTGAACTGGACGCCGACGGCCGATCACGCGCCGTATTATTATGCCAAGGCGCAGGGCTGGTACGAGAAGGCGGGCATCGACCTCACGATCGAGACCGGCAAGGGCTCCGGCGTCTCCGCCGCCAAGGTCGGCTCCGGCGGCTCGCCCTTCGGCGTCGCCGATCTCGCCACCATGCTGGTGGCCAAGAGCAAGGGCGCCGACACCGTCGCGGTGATGAGCGTCTATGCCAATACCGGGCAAACCTTCTACTGGCTGAAGAGCTACGGCGTGAACGGCGTCAAGGATTTCGCCGGCCACAAGATCGGCAATCCGCCCGGCGATGCCTCGCGCGTGATGTGGCCGGCCTTTGCCAAGGCCGCCGGGCTTGCGCCCGATGCCGTCGGCTTCGTCAATGTCGGGCCGACCGCAAAGATCGCGGCATTGAAGAGCCACACCGTCGACATCATCAGCGACTTCTACAACGAGCACGATCTGAAGGTGATCGAGTTCGGTCCCGATCTCGGCTACGTCAACTGGAAGGACATCGGGCTCAACCCTTACGGCAATTCGCTGATCGTCAACGGCGCCTACTTGCAGAAGAATCCGAAGGTCGTCGAAGAGTTCGTGCGCGTCACGCAGAAGGCCTTTGCGGCCTGCGTTGCCGACGTCGCGCCGTGCCTGAAGGCACTGCTCGACCAGGTCTCCGGTCTCGACCAGGCCAACCAGGAGCGCCAGTGGGAGCGCATCAAGTTCCTGATGACGGACGAGTTCACCACGACGAAGTCGCTGGGCTGGATCGATGGCGAGCGGATGAAGAAGGACTATGAGCTGGTCCAGACCTATCTCGGCATGGAGAAGCCGTTCGACGTCTCGACGGCGTTCACGACGAAGATGCTGGATCCGAGCATCAAGATGGACGCGAGCAAGGTGAAGAAGTAGGGGGCATCTGGACCCCACACAGCGGTGTCATGCCCCGGCTTGACCGGGGCATCCAGTACGCCGCGGCCTTTGACCAATCCATAGGGGTCTCGAAGTACTGGATTGCCCGCCTTCGCGGGCGATGACAGTTTGGGACGGGCAACCCACGGAGAAATTAACCGGCCGTTAACCAAATCCGCCGCATCGTTAACCATTCAATAACTGGGAACGAGTCGGCCGATATGGAGGCTGCAGTCAAACCTCAACGCCAAATGGTGCGCCTGCGCGGGCGCTCTTATGTGGCCTTCGTATTCACGCCGACGGTTCCGGTGCAGGATTGGCTGCACGAGATCGACGCCACCATTGCGCGCTCGCCGGGGTTCTTTGCGGGCCGGCCCGTGGTGATCGACCTGTCCTCGGTCGATCTCAGCCAGTCCGGCATCGGCCATCTGCTCACAAGCCTGCAAGACCGCAACATCCGCGTGCTCGGCATCGAGGGCGTGGAGGAGGCGAGGCTGACCCCGATGATGCCGCCGCTGCTCTCGGGTGGACGCAGCTGCGTGGTCGAGCCGAACGCGCCGAAGAAGACCGAGACGAAGGCTGAGGCCAAGCCGACGTCGCTGCTGCTAGAGACGCCCGTGCGCTCGGGCCAGACCGTGATCTTTCCCGAAGGCGACGTCACCATCCTCGGCTCGGTCGGCTCGGGTGCCGAAGTCGTCGCCGGCGGTTCCATCCACGTCTATGGCGCGCTACGCGGCCGCGCCATGGCGGGCGTGAACGGTCGCACGAGCGCGCGCATCTATTGCCAGAAGATCGAAGCCGAACTGCTTGCAATCGATGGGTTTTATCAGACCGCCGACGATATCGACGAGGCCCTGCGCGGCAAGCCGGCCCAGGCCTGGCTGCAGGGCAACACCATGCGAATTACCGCGCTGAACTGACCAGAAGGAGATTTCAGAAATGGCAAAGGTACTGGTCGTGACATCAGGCAAGGGGGGCGTCGGCAAGACCACGACGACCGCCGCGCTGGGGGCTGCGCTGGCGCAACGCGGCGACAAGGTCGTCGTCGTCGACTTCGACGTCGGCCTGCGCAACCTCGACCTCGTGATGGGCGCCGAACGCCGCGTCGTGTTTGACCTCATCAACGTGGTGCAGGGCGTTGCGAAACTCCCGCAGGCGCTGATCAAGGACAAGCGGCTGGAAAACCTCTGGCTGCTCCCAGCCTCGCAAACCCGCGATAAGGATGCGCTGACGGAAGAGGGCGTCGGCAAGGTCATCGACGATCTGCGGAGCCGTTTCGACTGGGTGATCTGCGACAGCCCCGCCGGCATCGAGCGCGGCGCCTCCATGGCGATGCGCTTTGCCGACGAGGCCGTGATCGTCACCAATCCGGAAGTCTCTTCGGTGCGCGATTCCGACCGCATCATCGGCATGCTCGATTCCAAGACGGTGCGGGCCGAGAAGGGCGAGCGCGTCGAGAAGCACATTCTCATCACCCGCTACGACCCCTCGCGGGCCGCGCGCGGCGAGATGCTGACCATCGACGACATCCTGGAAATCCTCGCAACGCCCTTGCTCGGCATCATCCCCGAGAGCCAGGACGTTTTGAAGGCCTCCAATGTCGGCACACCGGTGACGCTGTCGAACGCGGACGGCGCACCGGCGCGGGCCTATATCGACGCGGCGCGCCGGCTGTGCGGCGACACCGTGCCGATGCAGGTTCCGACTGAGCGCAAGCGCTTTATGGATCGTCTGCTGCGACGGAGGGCTGCATGAGCATGGGTCTGCTTCGGCTTCTCCGCGGCAAAAAGGCCTCTGCACCCGTCGCTCGCGAGCGGCTGCAGATCCTGCTTGCCCATGAACGCGGAATGCGTGGCCAACCCGATCTGCTCGGGGTGCTGCGTGAGGAAATTCTCGCCGTCGTGTCCAAGCATGTCACGCTTGACCCGACCAAGGTCATCGTCCGGCTCGAGCGTGGCGACGACGTATCGACCCTGGAGGTCGATATCGAGGTGCCCAACGACTTCGAGCGCAAGAAAGCGGCGGTCGCGTAGGGGACGCGGCCGACGAGCTTCAGCTTTGGGGTGGGTGAGAAGGCGGTCCGCTGGGCATAGCGGGCCGCCTTTGTTTTGGGACCATAGAGACGGTGCGGAACGAGGTCCCGCCCTCAATCGTTGTGAACGACCGCGGGAGCGATGCGGCCTGCGGTCTGGTCAGACGGGAGAGCGCTCATGATGTCCGAGGTCCAGGTCCACACCGTCGCGCGGCAGATGCTCGAACGGCACGGTTTTGCTGCGATTGCGAAGGCCGCTGAGCAGGCCCAGGCCTGCGAGGGCCGCGGCGAGGCCGATGAGGCCAAGGAATGGCGTCACATCGCCGACGCCATGAAGATCATCCGCGGGCCGGCCCACAGCTGATCGCCGGCCAGAAATCTTCAGTGTTCCTCGCGATCCGGCCCCCGTGACGGGGATCGATGCTGCGTCTGCGGCTGGCCGCGCTCGCCCGCCTCCTTGCACGGGAGCTGTTCCCACGATCCGTCCGGCGCCTGCTGATAGGCGCTGCACGAGGACGACGAGGTCGATTTGTCCTCGCCCTTTTGGGCGTCGGAATTCTTTGCCTGTGCCGGGGCGCCCAGCGTTGCGCTCATCGCGAGCACGCCGGCGACCATGAGATGCGTCATCCGCATTGGGCTTCTCCTGTGCGAAAGGAGCCCGCATGCTGGCGAGGAATGTGACGATTATTGGCCGAAACAAGGGTTCCGCCGCGGTGTGCTTAACGCCGCGACAGCCGGCTTGCTAGCCGCCCTTGGCCCGGATCAGGCCAGCGAGGTTGGTTTTCTGGGCCTCGCACCAGTTGGGCATGCCGAGGCGGCGCTGGTTGAGATCGGTCGCCTGGGTCGCCACCGCGACCTCGGCCATCAGATCGTCGTCCTGCTTCTCGCCCATCTTGCCGCCGGTATGCATCCAGGCAATTGCCTTGCGTACCTTCTCGGTGGTGCCGTCGGGGAGCTTCATTTGCGCCGCCTTCTGCACGAGATCCTGATAGACGACGTCCGTGCCCGGGCATTCGACCTTGGCGGCGAAGGCCTGCAGGACCAGGGTCACATAGGTCGAGCGTGGATGATCCTCGGCCTGGGCCGGAGCGGCGATCAGCAACAGGCCAGCCATCAGGAAACCGTAGCGCATCCTTGGTATCTCCTCCATTTTTTGGGGAGGCTAGCGTCCGGCGCGCTGCTCCGCAATGGTGCCGGGACGAATTTGTCGCGCCCCGGCGCGGTGCGCTATCGTGGCCCGTATCCCGGCCTCGGAGAGCGACATGAGCCTGTTCAGCACGCCGTTCGATCCTGCCCGCGACACAGCGCTCGTCACCGGCGCGGGCAACGGCATCGGCCGCGCCATCGCGCAGGCCCTGGTTGGCGAGGGCGTCCGGACCGTGTTCGCCGACATCAGCGTAGAGCGGGTGAGCGCTGCGATCGGCGCGAGCAAGAGGCCCGAGCTGGCGGTGCCATGGGTCGGCGATCTCGCCGAGCTCGACGCGTGCGACGCGCTGCTTGCCGCCGCGGACGCAGCGTTGGGCGGGATCACGCATTTCGTCCACAGCGCATCGCCGCCGCGGCGAGAGGCCGATCATGCGCTCGCGGTCGATCGCAGGATCTGGCAGCAGATGCATGCCGTCAATCTCGATGCCGCCTTTCACCTGGCGCGCGAACTCGCAAAGCGGCTGATCGCGGCGAAGCGGCCGGGCTCGTTCCTGTTCCTCACCTCGCTGCATGCGGGCACGCCGCGCAACCTACCGCATTATTCGACGGCGAAGGCGGCGATGGCGATGCTGGTGAAGGAGTTGGCCAAGACGTTCGGCCGGCACGACATCCGCGTCAATGCGCTGGTGCCCGGCGCGATCGCCGCCGGCGGGTTCGTTGCGGACCCCGCGCTGGCGCGGCACATTCCGCTCGGGCGTCTCGGCGAGGCCAATGACCTTGCGCCGATGGCGCTCACCGTATTGTCGAACAAGCTCTCCGCCTACGTCACCGGCGCAGCCTTCGTCGTCGACGGCGGATTGTCGCTGACGAACTGGTTCGAGCCGCCGGCGCTTGATGAGTAGTCAGCGGCGCCAGGCCGGCACGGGATCGAGCGGCGTGCGGTAAAGCTCGTTGTCGTCGCGATCGGTGACGCGCACCGCGCAACCCTTCTGCTGCAGCTCCGGCTTCACCTGCGACAGCTCGGTGGCGAGCTGGTCGGCGCGATCGGAGGCAACCTCGATGTCTTCGAGGATGATTCCGCCCTGGTTCCTGAACTCTCCACCAACCACAAGATCGAAAGAGTAGTACGGCATCCGAATTCCCCGGTGTGACGAGATGAGCTTCAGTGGAAGTCTCAACACATGTCGGATGGTACCACTGAGTCGACATCTACCGATGAACGGACCGCGCAATCTCTGTGCTTATGGCGCAGAAATGATGTGCAACGTGTGACGACCTTAACATTTAATTAAATATGTTGGCGCGATCTTAAGGCATGGAATTGCAGCAGAACCGGGCTCCGGGAACCGGCAGCTGCAAGAGAAGGCCGCCGGCATAGATCCCGACGGCCTTTTCTCTTAAGCGAGAAAAATCGCTTTCCGTAATTGTCCGGACTCAACGCATCACATCGACTCGGACAGCCTACGCGACGTTGTCGCAGCGCGCGGTGCTGCTTGCGCGGTCTCAGTCTAGCGCAACGGCATCGGCGGACGCACGATTGGTCCGTCGTCATCGGCGACGGCTTGGGTCGTGGTAACAGGTGCGGCCGGCGGCGGCATCGCGGCAGCCTGCGAAGGCGGCGGCGAAGCTGCGAGCGGCGCGGGCGAATAGGCCGGCATGTAGGTGTGCGACACGACCGGTTTCGGTTTGCGAACCGGCGGCGGTGACGGAGCTCGCGGTGGGACCGCAGCAGTGCGTGCGCGCGGATCAACAGGCTTGACCTCTGCTACCGGCTTCGGCGCAGGCGGTTTTGCCATCTCGCGCGCCATCTGCTCCTGTCCGGCCTTCAACTCGGCGATGTTGGCCTTGAGCGCTTCGATCTGCTGCGCCATCGCGGCGAGGTCGCGCGTCATCGATTGCACTGACTGTGCAGTATCGGGCTGCGTCGCTGCGGGCGCAGCTGCCGCGACCTGGACTGCGGGCGGTGTCGCAGATTGATCGGCCGCTTGTTCGGTTGCCGCTGGCGCTACGGGCGGGGCGGCCTGCTCCGCGGGCGGTGCGGCCTGCGCGGCAGCGACCGGCGCGGTCTGCGATGTCGACGGCAGCAGCGACGTCAATGCCGGTGTCCATTCGGCGAGCATCTGTTTGGCGGTGTCGCCGTGTTTCTCCCACGCGATGGTGGCGGCCGCACTGCCGCCTGCAAACAGAAACGTGACGAAAGCGCCGCGCAGCCACTTGCCCGCGGTGGATCGCTTCCGCGGACCGAGACCATCGCTCGCCGCGACACGGACGGCCGTGTCGACAGAGGGCGGGGGCGCCGCCTGCGGCTCCGAGACGGGACTGAACTTGGGCTCAATAGAGATCTTGCGCTCGAGCAAGGCTTTGGGCTCCGGCGCAAATTTCGGCTCCGGACGCGTCGCAATGTCAGGCGCCAGCGCGGGCGCAACGCTGATGGGGCGCGAGGCCAGCACTATGTCGGGCGAAATCTGAATCGCGTCGTGCGGATCGTTGTCCTTGACCGTGTCCTTCACGATCTCATCGACGATTTGCTTGGGGTTCAGCGTCGCGAGCATCGCAGCTCCTTTGAAGCCCGGTGTTTGAAGGCCGGGCGCTTGAAATACTGGTCGTCCGCATTGGCGCGAGCCGATCTGTTGGGGTGAGTCCATCCCAACCGGATGAGCCTCGCACGATGACGCACGAGTCCAGTCGGGTTTGACCAAAGCAAGGCGAGGGGATGGAGATGATGCGACGGTCTTCCGCCGTTTGTGGTGATGGAACCCCTTTTGTTGAACACGCGCACGTGTTCCGCGCTGCCTTGTTTTCAGCACGATTTTGGCAGCATCTGGGGATGCTGGGGGCGCTGCTATCCGCTATCGGGGGCCGGCGGTGCCAAGATCCTTAATCGCTTTGTTCGTCGTTGCCTTGCTGCCGCTGGGCGGCTGCATGCAGGCAACGCTTTCGCCGTCGACCGACGCGAGCATGACGCCGCGCGACCGGCAGTTGCTTTCGCATACGCCTTACGCGCAAGCGAACGTGCCCGAGCAATATCTCCGTCACGTCGTCGACTACCAGCGCAAGGAGCAGCCGGGTACCATCCTGGTCGATACCGACGCGCGCTACCTCTATTACGTCCTGCCTGGTGGCAAGGCGATCCGTTACGGCGTTGCGGTCGGCGAGGAAGCCATGGCGTTCTCCGGCGTCGCGCGGGTCGGCCGTCTGGCGGAATGGCCGGACTGGGTTCCGACAGCAGATATCCAGGCGCGGCTCGGGCCGTATCCGGCGCGCGTCCCCGGCGGTCCCGCCAATCCCTTGGGCGCGCGGGGCATCTATCTCTATTCCGGCAACAAGGACACGCTCTACCGCATTCACGGCACCAACCAGCCCGAATATATCGGGCAGGCGATCTCGTCCGGGTGCATCCGGATGCGCAACGAGGACGTGATCGATCTCTACGACCGGGTGAAGCTCAATTCGATGGTCGTCGTGCTGCCGCCGGGACAGAACGCGCAGGCCGAGACCGGCGCGCGCTGGCGCGGGTAAGCACACACCAGCGTCTCAATCCTCACGAGATGATCATCGTGCACACGTGGGCACGATGATGGCGGCTTTGCTTACTCTCCGGGCCGGGCGACGCGCCATTGCAGCGTCGTCGCATTGCCGTTGACGTCGCCCGGCGTCTTGTCGGCGGCCGAGGTGTAGAGCGGGCGATAGCGGTACGCCCACATCCTGCTGCCGTCGTTGCGGCTGATCACGGTGAAGTCGCCAATGGCCTTGGCGTCGGACGTTGCGGGCAACGGCATCCAGCTCTCGGTGCATTTTCCGTTGCAGTTCGACGTCTTTCCGGTGGTGTCGCGCTCGTAATAATAGAGCGTCATGCCCTTGAGATCGACGAGCTTGGGACCCTGCTTGGTCAGCACCACCTTCGCCGGTGCGGTCGTCGCCTCGGGCTTGGGCGGAGAAGGGGCATCGCCGCCGCCATGGCCGTTTGCGAGCGCATGACCGGTCGAGAGCGCGACGGCCGCTGCCGCAATGAGGAACCTGAACATCCTGATCTCCCGACCGGCAAAGTTAATCGCGCGTTAAGCGCAGAATGTTGCCGACCGTAACAGCCGAAGGTTAGTTCCTGGTTTCGCAGTCCTGCGACAATTACGTACAAAAATACCGGATCATGCCTGCAGATCGCGGAGCGGCGCGCGGCTCAGATCGTTGCCGGCGGCAATCGCCTTGCGCAGCAGCCGCGTCAGATCCTCGCCCTCCTTTGCGCTGAGGCCACGCAGCAGGATGCGCTGGGCCGATTCCACGGCCGGGGTGATCTTGCGCAGCGTGCGCCGGCCCTCGTCGGTGATCTCGAGTTCGCGGGCGCGGCGATCGCGGCTGGAAGCGCGGCGCTCGGCCAGTCCCTTCTGCACGAGGCGGTCGATCACGCCGGTGATGGTGGTGCGGTCATAGGCGATCAAGCCTGCAAGCGTCACCTGGTCGAGCCCCGGATTGGCCTTGATGGTCGCAAGCGCGGCGTATTGCACCGGTGTGAGATCGAAGCCGGCATCCTCGACCTCGGCCAGGAACACCGCGACGGCGATCTGCTGGAACCGGCGCGCCAGATGCCCGGGCATGTCGTTGTTGTCTTTCACCGAATTCTCTCCTCGGAGGCAGGACGGCGTACGATCGTTGACAAGCATACTGATAGTCAGCATACTGAGCAACATCAAAACAGAGGGTTGACGGGAGAGGCTCATGCAATTCCATCTGAATGGATTTCAGCCGGGCGACCCTGACATTGCCGACCCCGCCGAGCGCGTTCAGGCCCCGGGCGCGGCGGGCGCCGTGCCTGGCGAGGTCGATGTCCTCATCGTCGGCTGTGGCCCTGCCGGCCTCACGCTCGCCGCCCAGCTCGCGCAATTTCCTGACATCAAGACCTGCATCGTCGAGCAGAAGCCGGATCGCTTGCTGGTCGGTCAGGCCGACGGTATCGCCTGCCGCACCGTGGAAATGTTTCACGCCTACGGCTTCAGCGAGCGCGTGCTGAAGGAGGCCTATTGGGTCAACGAGACGACATTCTGGAAGCCGGACGAGCGGCGGCCCGAGACCATCGTCCGCAGCGGAAGGGTGCAGGACGTCGAGGACGGCCTGTCCGAATTCCCGCATGTCATCCTCAACCAGGCGCGCATCCATGACGGATTTCTCGACGTGATGCGCAAATCGCCGGCCAAGCTCGAGCCTCATTACAGCCGCCGCCTGCTCGACCTCGAGGTCGATCCGGCTGCAGGTCCAGCCGACCATGCCGTGACCGTGCGCCTCGAACGCGTCGATGCCGCAAGCGAGGGCAAGGTCGAGACGATCAAGGCACGCTATGTCGTCGGCTGCGATGGTGCGCGCAGCACCGTGCGCAAGTCGATTGGGCGCGAGCTGCACGGCGATTCCGCCAACCACGCCTGGGGCGTGATGGACGTGCTGGCGGTGACCGATTTTCCGGACATCCGCTTCAAGTCGCTGATCCAATCGGCGAAGGACGGCAGCCTGCTGATCATCCCGCGCGAAGGCGGCTACATGGTCCGCATCTATGTCGAGCTCGCCAAGCTCGATGCCGGCGAGCGCGTCGCCAGCCGCAACATCACCGCCGATGACGTGATTGCGAAAGCGCAGCGGATCCTGAAGCCCCATACGCTCGACGTGAAGGAGATCGCCTGGTGGTCGGTCTACGAGATCGGCCAGCGTCTCACCGACAAGTTCGACGACGTGCCGGACGCCGAGATCGCAACGCGCCTGCCGCGCATCTTCATCGCCGGCGATGCCTGCCATACCCATAGCCCGAAAGCCGGGCAGGGCATGAACGTCTCGATGCAGGACGCCTTCAATCTGGGCTGGAAGCTTGCCGCCGTCCTCCGGAAGCAGTGCGCCCCGAGCCTGCTGCATTCCTATTCGGCGGAGCGTCAGGCGGTTGCGAAAGAGCTGATCGATTTCGATCGCGAGTGGGCGGGGATTTTGGCTTCGTCAGCAAAGGCGGGCAGCGCCGATGCTGCCAAGACGCAGGACTATTTTGTCAGGCATGGCCGCTACACCGCGGGCACGGCGACACATTACGCGCCGTCGCTTCTTACCGGCGCAGGCTCGCATCAGCATCTCGCAGAGGGATTCATCATCGGCAAGCGCTTCCACTCGGCGCCCGTGATCCGACTTGCGGACGCAAAGCCGATGCATTTGGGTCATGCCGCGCAGGCCGACGGCCGTTTTCGGATCTACGCGTTCTCGCCTGCTGAGAATCCCGCTGCCTCGGACTCGGTCATTCGTCGCTTGTGCAATTTTCTCGCCGAGTCCCGGGAATCGCCGATCCGGCGATATACGTCCAGAAATTTCGACATCGACAGCGTGATCGATCTGCGCGCAGTGTTTCAGCAGGATCATCGAGAGCTCGCGATCGAGGCAATGCCGCCCATGTTGCTCCCAAGCAAAGGCCGTTATGGCTTGTATGATTACGAGAAAATGTTCTGTCCGGACTTCAAGAGGGGGCAGGACGTTTTCGCCATGCGCGGCATCGATCGGAAAGCCGGCTGCATGGTCGTGGTGCGCCCGGACCAGTATGTCGCGAACGTGCTGCCGCTCTCCGACTTTGCCGGGCTTGCGTCGTACTTCGACGCGTTCATGTTGCAGGTCAACTGACGGTCCGCCAGCGCGGCCTACGCGGTGTGCCGATGAACGGCGGATGAATATTGAACCGCGCGCGGCGTGCGTTTCAATCTTTCGACGGATGAGACCCTCGTGCACGGAACGCCTGTTCCGCTGGCGCGTTCCGCCTCTCAAAGGAGGAATGCGCCATGAAGTTCAGAACCGCTTTAGTTGCAGCATTTTTGCTGGTCCCAACAGCCGCATTGGCCGCGCCGGGCATCGTCACCGTCTCGACCGGCCTGCGCGCCGGGCCGGGTTCAGGCTTTCCCCTGGTCGATCGCGTCCCCGGGGGCGCCCGCGTCAACATCCACGGCTGCCTGCGCGGCAATGCCTGGTGCGACGTTAGCTTCTCTGATGATCGCGGCTGGGTGTCGTCGCAATATCTCGAATATCTCTATCGCAATCACTACGTCTATCTCCCCGACTATGTCGACGAGATCGACGTGCCCGTCGTTCCCTTCGTGCTGACTTCGTATTGGTCGAGTTACTATGGGGGACGTCCCTGGTATCGACGCCATGCCTATTGGAATAATTACTGGACCTCTCATCAGAGCGTCGCGACGCGGATGACGATCGATCCGCGCGCGGCTCGCATTGGCCGCGCGGCAACGCGCGACGCGGCGATCGCGCTCGAACGCAGCGGTGTGCGCGGCAAGGGGGCCGCCGCGATCTCAACGCGTGACGCCGCGACCACACAGCGCGATGCGGCGATCGCGAAGCGCGACGCTGCGATCGCGAAGCGCGACACTGCGATCGAGAGGCGCGACGCTGCGATCGCCAAGCGCGGCGCTGCGGTTACGCCCGACCGGGCCCGCGTTGGACCAAGTGAGCGCATCGCGCATGAGCGGACCAATGTGCAGACCCGCAATCCGCGTGATGCACAAGCCCGCATGATGCGTGAGCAGGCCGCGCCCCGCGCTCCGGTGCGTTCGCAGCCGATGGCCCGCGCGCACGAAGCGCCGCGTGTGGCCGCGCCTTCAGCGCGTCCCGCGACGCCGCATGTCGCCCAGCCAGGCGTGAGCCATGGTTCGCCGATGAATGCCCGTGCGCAGATGCCTGCGCCGCGCGCGGCCGCGCCTGCCATGCCGCACGGCGGCGGGGGCGGAGCTCCGCATATCAATGCCGCCCCGCGTGGCGGCGGCGCCCCGGCGGGCGGCCCTGCTGGCGGACATCAGAAGCACTAGCTTTGCAAAGAAAAGCCCGGCCCTGATGCCGGGCTTTTTCTTTGCCGTGTCGAGGCCTTTACAATTTAAGACAGATCTTCGCGGGCAGATTTCATCGATCGTAACATGTCTACCCAAAGGTGTAAGCATCCACTCGGGGCAGCGGGGCACGGGAGGATGATATGAGACAGAGCCAGGCGGAGACGCGCCGCCAAAATGTCGCGAAGCGCTCGATGACGAAGGAGGCCAAACAGTTGACCGGCCTGATTGCCGGGCTGCGCGAATCCCTCGAAGGGATCCACAAGGAACGGACGAGCACAAAGCTCACCGGCGCCGAGATGGGCATGCTCGACGAGCGTCGCAACAACCTGCTGCTCACCATCGCAGCCCTCGACGACCGCCTCTCCGCGGTGCAGGGGCTGATCGACCTCGGCCGACCCCACATCATCCGCGTGCACTAGCGGGTCGGATATTGGGACGATCGGTTCCATTGCTGATGTGACGGGCCGCCCCCGGCGGCCGATCCGGCACGCCATGGTCCAGCACGGCTGGTAGACGGCTCCGTCGTCGCAGGGGGAAACCTGCGACGGGTTGGAATCGCATCCCAGCGGGGTACGGCTCGACGCCGGTCGCCGGCCGATCATCGGCGCCTTGCCTGCGGATGGCACCAAATTGCCACGCTCCCGGCGAATTGCCGCCAAAGCCCGCTGCCACGAGGAGGCCGGTGCAGGGCGACGCAAGGGGATGCGAATTGGCCTACAAGATGATCGCAGAACGCGACAACGAGAAGTACAGTTTCGCCCGAGAGAGCCGGCTGCTCATCGTGGCGAAGGCGAAGGTGTGGGCGAGCGAGGGGTGGCGGGTTGTCATCACCGACCAGGACGGCAAGGCCTACGCACCGCCGGAGTTCGATCAGCTGTCGGCGGCGTGACCGAAGGGCGGGCGAGAGGACGGCATTTGAGATCGCTGTTTCGATCGGGGCGCGACCGGATCGTGCCCGTGATGACCGTTGCAGCCGCCGCTGTTCTGACGGTGACGGTCGCCGCCGCGCAAAATCTCGACGCCGGCAAGCCGCCCGCAAAGCTCTTCGCTGAGGGCTGTGCGACCTGCCATCGCAGTCCGCGCGGCCTTGCCAAGGGTCGCTTCAGCCTGACGCTGTCCTGGTTTCTCAGGGATCATTACGCGACCAGCTCGGACTCGGCCAAGGCGCTCGCGGCGTATCTTGAGTCAGTCGATACTCCGCCGCCGCGCGCTGCTACCAAGCCCGCCAAGAAGCCCGCGCGATCCGCGTCGCGTCCGCCCAAGCCGGTGCAGAGCCAGTAGGACGTGCGGGGCTGCTATCTGCGCCGATAGGTCTGCGCGAGCAGCCGTGCGTGCACGGCGCGTAGCTCGGCGCTCATCCGCGTCTGTCCCGTCGTGACATAGGAGAGCCATGCGCCGTCGGCGGCGAGGCGCACGATTTGCAGATCGGGCGCGTCGTCGGTCGTGCGATGACGCTTCAGGCGCGCCTTGATCCAGTCGTTCCAGAGCCGGCGCAGCGGCGGATCGGTGACGACGACCATGCTCAACGCCGCCCATGGGGTCGCGAAGCCGAAGGCCTTGCCCGTGAAGACCGCATTCACATAGGCCCGCGTGAAGCTGCCGTTTGGTTTCGGATCGGCTTCGATCGTGGCGTCGATCTCGGCATCGACGCGCGCGAGCAGGTCCGCAAACAGGCCCTCGATCAGCGCCTGCTTGCTGCCAAAGTGGTGAAACAGCCCGCCCTTGGTGACGCCGGCCGCCTCTGCGACCGCCTGCACCGTGACGCCGGCGACGCCGTGATCCATGGCGATCGCCGCGGCACAGTCGAGCAGCGCGCGCCGGACCTGCTCCGGCTGCTTTGCGCGGGTGTAGCGGCTTTCCGTCATCAATGCACACTGGCCTGCGAGAACAGGTTGATGACCACGACCCCGGATACGATCAACGCGATGCCGACGAAGGCCGCGGCGTCCAGCATCTGGCGGAACAGCACGAAGGAGACGGTTGCCGTCAGGATGATGCCGACCCCGCCCCAGATCGCATAGGCGATGCTCAAGGGGATGACGCGGATCGCCACCGACAGCGCATAGAACGAGGCGACATAGAACAACACCATCGCCAGCGTCGGCCACGGGCGGGTGAACTGCGCGGATTGCTGCAGGAAGGCGGACGCCGTGACCTCGAGAACGATGGCGAGGGCAAGCGCTGCGTAGGCATTGAAGGCGGAAGTCATGGTCAGCTCCGGCGCGGGGGCAAATAGAAAGATACCGCGCGGTAGGTATGTTTAGCACGCCGGGCCCGGCTTTGGCCCGAACGAGGTATCACGTGTGAGTGACGAGGCTGCGACACGCGTGACGCAGCATGAAGCCGCCGCGTGGTAAATAGCGCGGCGGCTCCAAAATTTCGTGGCGTTTCGACCGGTGTCAGCTGATCCGCACGGAGAGTTCGACGTCTTCGGCGAAGGGCGTGGACATGTAGCCGCTGCCGGGCGCGCGCACGCGCGCCAGATAGTCCGGGCTGTCGTCGGCATTGTCGGCGACGATGATCGCACCCGGTCCGAGATGGCCTTCCAGCAGATCAAGGATCTCCGGATAGAGCGCCTTGGCGCCGTCGAGCAGCACGAGGTCGATCATGGCAGGCAGATCGGCGCTGAGCGTCTTCAGCGCGTCGCCTTCACGGATTTCGACCAGATCGATCAAGCCGCCGGCGATGAGGTTTTCCCTTGCCCGCGCCGCCTTGGACGGCTCGAACTCGCTGGTGATGAGGTGGCCGCCGCCATTGTCGCGCAGGCCTGCGGCAAGGTGCAGCGTCGAGATGCCGAACGACGTGCCGAACTCGACGATCACCCTGGCGCGGGAACCGCGTGCCAGCATGTAGAGCAGGTGGCCTGTCTCGCGCGAGACCGCAAGCGGTGCGTCCTTCAGGCGTCCGTAGAGGTCGCGATAGTCGGTCTTGCTGCGCATCAAGCGCGCCCGGTCTGCGTCGGACAAATCTGCGACGGCGGCGCCGGTTGCGTCGTTTGCCGCCTCGGCCGCGTCGAACAGGCGGTCCAGCAGCGGCGCAAGCGATGTGATGGTCGGGGTGGTCATAAGAGGTCTCCAGAGTTGGCGAAGGAAACGCGTGCTTGCGTGCCGAGTGAAATACGACTAATTCGTCGCATTTCCTATTCGCATTGCCTGAGTGGGGCCATGGCCGATCGTCGAAGCCGTTCAATTTCCTCACGAAAACAGCCGCAACAGGCCCGCTCCAGCGAGCTTGTCGCGGCCATTCTCGATGCCGCTGTTCAGGTCCTGGCGAAGGAGGGCGCGCAGCGTTTCACCACGGCGCGGGTGGCGGAGCGGGCCGGGGTGAGCGTCGGGTCGCTGTATCAGTATTTTCCGAACAAGGCCGCGATCCTGTTCCGTCTCCAGAGCGATGAGTGGCGGCGCACGAGCGACCTCTTGCGCGGCATCCTCGCGGACCGGACGAAGCCACCGCCGGCGCGGCTGCGCGCGCTGGTCCACGCCTTCATTCTGTCCGAGTGCGAGGAGGCTGCGATCCGCGGCGCGCTCAGCGATGCGGCGCCGCTCTATCGCGACGCGCCCGAGGCGCAGGACGCGCGGGCCGCCGGTGAGGGGATCATCGGGGCGTTCATGCGGGAATCGCTGCCCAAAGGCTCGGAGGCGACCCGTGCGCTTGCCGGCGAGCTGATCAAGACGACGCTGAGCGAGGTCGGCAAGCGGTTTTCGGAAATGCCGCGCAGCCAGGCCGAGATCGCGCGTCATGCCGACGGGTTGGCCGACATGTTCTGTGCTTACCTCGGTGAGCTGGCGCGACGCTGAAGCTACTCTTGCCACACACGACGTTTGACCTTACGGACCTCTTTCATGCTCGTGATCTCCATTCAAAGCCAGGTGGTCCACGGCCATGTCGGCAACAGCGCGGCCGCCTATGCCATTCAGGCGGAGGGCGTGAACGTTGCGGCGGTGCCGACGACGCTGCTGTCCAACCATCCGCGCTATCCGAGTCTGCGCGGGCGGGTGCTGGAGACCGAGCTCGTCGCCGATCTTCTGACGGGCGTGGAGGAGCGCGGGCTTGTTGACGAAGCGGCCGTGCTGGTGACGGGCTATCTCGGCTCGCCGGGCAACGCTGCCGTTATCGCCGATTTCGTCGAGCGGGCGCTCACGCGGAATTCCAAGCTCGTCTATCTCTGCGATCCCGTGATCGGCGATGATGGCCGCGTCTATGTCGCCGACGGCATTTTGGACGTTGTCCGGCACCGACTGCTGCCGGCCGCAAATCTGGCGACGCCGAACCAGTTCGAGCTCGAGCTGCTCTCAGGCCTTACGATCGCGGACGCGCAGGGCCTGCGCGCGGCGTGTACAGCGTTGGCGGGGACCGGCCGCATCGACATCGTCGCCACCGGCTGCACGCTCACCGATACGCCCGAAGGGCAGGTGGAGACGATACTGTGCGCCGACGGGCAATTGTCGCGCTTTGCGACGCTGCGTCTGCCGATCCGCCCCTACGGCACCGGTGATCTCCTCACGGGCCTGATCGCCACGCATCTGGCCAAGGGCGAGGCGACGGAGGCCGCGGTGCGGCTGGCGGTCGAGACCATCTTTGCGGTGCTGGTGCGTACGCAGGAGGCCGGCACGGCTGAGATGCGGCTCGTTCCACTGCCGACGCCGGGACGCGCGCCGTAACGGTCTCAGGTCGCGCGCTTGCCGGTCGATTGCGCCGATTTCTGCGGCTTGGCCGGGCTCTTCTGCTCACGCGCGGCCTGTGCCTTTGGCGACTTTGCCTGGGCCACAGCGCGCGACTTCTTCGGTTTGGCGCTGGCGACTTCCTTGCGCTCACTCGTGCCACGCTTTGAGATGTATTCGGCGCCATCGACGGGGCCGACATGCGGCGGATCGCGGCCGAGATAGGGGCGGCCGATGCCGTAGGCCTTGCCGTTGGCGTCGACCCACTTCCACAGAATTTCCGTCGAGACCCAGCGCTGCGCGCGGTTATTGCCCTGGGTGCTGACGATGTCCGCCGCCATGCCGTGGCCGTAGCCGCCGCGCGTGCTGCCGCCGTGATAGGAGCGGTCGGAGGCGGCCTTCAGGCCGCTGGCGATCGACTGGCGATAATTGTCACGGAACGCGCTGGTGATGCCGGGCGAGAGTCCGGCGGCTTCCGCGGCGAGCAGCGTGCGGAACAGCTTCCGCTTGAAGCTCTTGTCCATGCCGCCGATGACGTAGTCCATCATCGACATGCCGGCGTGCTCGGCGGCCTTCGGATCCTTCCAGCCGAAATCCTCGTCGACCAGCTTGGTGAAGCTGCGCATCACCGTGACCGTCTTGCCCTTGCGCTTGACGGTGACGGCGCGGCGCTCCTGGACCTTGATCGAGTCCTCTTTTGCGGTGCGCTGATAGAGCGCCCAGAGGTAGCGGTCGATGCAGGCATCCATGACGAAGCATTCGTCGAGCACGGCGACGGTGTCGGCCGGCGGCGATGCCTTGCTCGCAGGCGTGACGGGGCCGCTCGCGATCGCCGCGGGCGACAGCGCGTCGGTCGTCACGATCTCGGTGGGATCGGCAGATGCGAGCTTGACGGGCGGCGGCGCTGCAACTGGGGCAGCCTCGCTGATGACGGGCTCTGGCTCAGGCGATATCTGCGGCGCGGGCGGCGTCTCCGTCGCAAGGATCAGCGCCGGATCTGCCGAGGCGAGCTTGACGGCGGGAAACTCGGGCACCGCTTCAGTGATCGTCGGGGCCGGTGCCGCAGCGACGGCAGCCGCGATGTCGGCGGTCAAGGCGATGCCGTCCTCGATCGTCGCAGCGTGCGGGACGTCGGCGAGGTCGAGCCGGCTGAGATCCTTCGCGCGCGACACGGCAGCCGCATTGGCGCCGCTGTTCTCGATGAGGGCAGGGGCATAGGCGGAGAGGGAAAGCGCCAGCCAGCCGGCGAGAACGGCCGAGGGGCACGCGACCGCCACCAGAAGAGACCGCCGATCGTTCATGATCCCTGCCTCCAAACGGTTCTGTTCGGACACGCTTTGTCGGAACAGTCATGATGCAAAAACAGTCTTGCACGGAAAGGCACGCAGCGCGTCGATTGTTCGGAGGACCGTGTGGCGACGCAATGGCGTAATTCGGAGAAATCGGACTTTTCGCGGAGGTGTTGCCAAGCTGCAACGCGAGTTCCCACTGCGGTTTTCAACGGAATCGCCAGCAAATGCGGCGTTCATTGTCGTCAACTTGAAGCGATCGAATTCACTCAATCTTGGATTGTGGTCGTGCATTTCTCGCCTGCAGGCCGTTCCGACAGGGTTGGGAAGGACACGATTGTGAAGTTGAAATGCAAATGGGCTGAATTCGTCGCCGATGAATCCGGCGCCACGGCGATCGAATACGGCCTGATCGCAGCCGGCATCGCGCTCGCGATCATCGAGATCATCTATGCCCTCGGCACCGATCTCGTCGCAAAGCTGCAAGCGCTGGCGACCGCCTTGAAATAGGGCGTCGCGCCACGGCATCGATGAACGGAGTGCGGGGCGGGCATCACCTTCTTGATGAGGGCGTCTTGCCGATGCGTTGCCGCAACTTTGTTGCGGCTGGCGCGTTTGGTCGGCCATGACGCATTCCTCGCTTCGTCCCATGGACGCCTTCGATCCCACCGAGCCCGCCATCCTGCACGATCGCATCACGGACACGATCATCACCTGGACCGCTGATCAGGCCGACGATTACCGCCAGGCCAGCCGCCCGGGCGAGGATGGAACCGTGGCCTGGAAGGCCTATCTGTTCGATGGCTGGGGCAATGTGCTCGGTGGCTGAGCACCGTCCATAAAACCGTCATGTCGCGGCCGGCGGTGATTCGGCCAACGCCTTGTACGCATTAAACATATCGCCATGCATAACACGCGCTGTTGCAATGCAACAAAGCATGTCGCAACGCAGCAAAACGCGCCTAAATATGCTCCGACTCTTCCACTCAGGAGCATCACCAATGAACAAGAAGACTCTGTCGATCGCCGCCGCCATCCTGACGATCGCGGGCAGCACCGCGGCTTTCGCCGCCGAACTGCCGACTTACGAGACCGATGGATTTCCGGTCTCGCCCTTGCAGGTTCGCGTCCTCGGCGCCGCGCATGTCGAGCAGCAGACCGCTGCGCCGACCACGCTGGCCTCGGTCCACCAGGCGAAGGTGCTCAGCCCTCGCAAGGTGAAGACCGCGACCGTTGGCGTGGCCCACTAAGCTGACATCGTGAACGGCAGATGGGTTCCGCGGAGAGGCGGGACCCATCTGCATCACGTGATCGAAATCGACGCTGCTCGCGCATCGTGCAAATGTCTCGGCACGATGAATTGACCCCGATGCGCTGATTGAGAATCCGGCCGCGAACAAGTTCGCGTGAATGTGCGGGTGATGTATGCCCGTTCATAACGGGCTTGTTCCTTTTAACAGTTGCTTTGCACGTCGCGTTGCTTGATGCGGCCGCCGCATTGTTGCGGCCAATTTTGAAATCATAATGGAGGCCATTATGCCCGTTGCGCAGAAAGTCGTTGCCGCCACCACGTCGCCGCGTGCGTTCATTCTCAAGCAGACAGCTTTGTTCGCCGCCGCCGCTTTGTTCGTGTTCGTCCTGAGCCTGACCTACGGCCTCGATCTCAGCCCCGGATTTTTCTGAGCGACTTCCAGCGGCGCGCTAAGCTCTCCGCGCGCGCAGGCTTGACGGCGAGCGGCCGTAGAGCTCGGCGAAGGCGGCGTTGAATCTGCGCAGGCTGCCGAAGCCGGCCTGGAATGCGATATCGGTCATGCTGTCGTCGCCGGCATCGAGCAGGCGCTTGGCGCGCTGGACCCGCAGCGTCCTGGCGAGCTGCTGCGGCGTGGCGCCGACGTGGCGCTCGAACAGGCGCGCCAGATGACGCGACGAGATGCCGAGCCGCATCGCCAGATCGACCACCGAGCCTTCGTCGAGCGCGCCGTCATCGATCAGCTTGATGGCCCGCGCCACCGTGGAGCGCGTGCCGTTCCAGGCCGGGCAGAACGGCGCAGTCTCGGGCCGGCAGCGCAGGCAGGGCCGGAAGCCGGCGGCCTCCGCCGCCGCCGCCGTCGGATAATAGGCGACGTTGCGCGTCAGCGGCTGCTTGGCCGGGCAGACCGGGCGGCAATAGATGCCCGTGGTCTTCACCGCCGTGAAGAAGCGGCCGTCATATCGGGGATCGCGACGCAGGCGCGCGGCGTTGCAGACATCGAAGCTCAGCATGGCCGATCATAACGCATGATGGCACCGGCGGAAGGGCTGCGGGATGACCGAGTCCGATTGTGGCGAGCTGCAAGGCGCATCGCGGCCTAGAAGGCGCCCCTCAACGAAAACGAGGGAGCATCATGTCCAGCCCAAAAGATATCGTCCTGAACGCGTGGAAGATCTTTTCGTCGCGCGATGCCGAGCGCATCGCCGCATTGTTCACCGACGACGCCGAATGGATCGCGCCGAAGGGCAATGCCACGGCCGTCGCGCTCGATCACACCGACCACATGGCCGGACCGCACCAGATCGCGCGCTTCATCGCGCAGGAGATGCACACGATGTTCTCGAACATCGATATCGCGTTCCGCGGCGTCTATGCCGACGGCGACGTCGTGATCGTGGAGGAACGAATGCGCGCCACGCTCCCCGGCGGCAAGCCGTACGAGAACGATTATTGCTTCGTGTTCACCGTGGCGGGCGACCGGATCCGGCAGGTGCGGGAATACATGGATACGCGCAAGGGATGGCGGATGGTCTTCGAACAGGAGGCGTGATGCGTGGGCCCCACAATCATCGCTGCGTGCCAGCCCTGCAGCGGCGTGGGTTGAGCCGATTTACACGCTGACATAAGGCTTGGTCCATGGATCAGCGGACGAGCGGCGCCGACGCTCTATCTCAGAACAAGGATGCGGCGCCGGCACTGGTCGGCGTAACTTGCGGCCTTGCCGCGGCGCTGTTCTGGGCGCTCGGCTTTGCCGCCACGCGGCATGGCCTCAAGCTCGGCTTCACGCCGGTCGATCTGCTGGTGCATCGCTATGTCTGGTCGGGGATCGCGTTCCTGCCGCTGGTGTTCCGCGCCGGCATCTCCGATCTCTGCGGTATCGGCTGGAGCAGGGGCCTTGTGCTGATGGTGCTCGGCGGCCCCGTGATGTCGCTGATCTCCTACACCGGCTTCCTGTTCGTGCCGCTCGGCCATGGTAGCGTGATCCAGCCCTCCTGCGCGACGCTCGGCGGCCTGCTGCTCGCGGCGGTCGTGCTGAAGGAGCACATCTCCGCCTCGCGGCTTGCCGGCGCCGTCGTCATCGTCGGCGGCCTCGGCGTGATCGGAGCGGAATCGATCGGCCATATCGGGGCCGACGGCGTGCTCGGCGATTTGATCTTCGTGCTCACCGGATTGATGTTCGCCGGCTTCGGCGCAGCTCTGCGCCACTGGCGCGTCTCGGCCGTGTCGGCCGCGCTGGTCATCAACGTGCTGTCGCTGCTGCTGCTGCCGGTCTACATCGCAACCGTCGGGCTCGCCCATGTCGCGGCGATCGGCGTGACCGAGAATGCGATCCAGGCGCTGGCGCAGGGCGTGCTCGCGGGCCCCGCCGCGCTCTATCTCTACGCCGTCTCGGTCCAGCGCCTTGGCGTTGCCCGCGCCGCGGTGTTTCCGGCCTGCGTGCCGGCGCTGACGCTGCTCACCGGCTGGCTGCTGCTCGGCGAGCCGCCGACGATGCTGCAGGCCGCGGGGCTGGTGACGGTGCTCTGCGGGTTCTATCTGGCGCAGCGGCAAAGCTAAGCGCGAGCTACGCCTTCTTCACGAACTCCGACTTCAGGTTCATCGCGCCGATGCCGTCGATCTTGCAGGCGATGTTGTGGCCGTCGCTGGCGTCCTGCAGGCGGATGTTACGCACCTTGGTGCCGCCCTTCACCACCGAGGAGGAGCCCTTGATCTTGAGATCCTTGATCACGATGACGCTGTCGCCGTCGGCGAGCACATTGCCGTTGGCATCGCGCACGCCCGCATCCTGCGCGGTGTCCGCCGCCGCCTCCGCCGCACCGCTCCATTCATGGCCGCATTCCGGGCAGACCCAGAGATCGCGGTCCTGATAGGCGTGCTCGGAGCTGCAGGCGGGGCATTTCATCGTGTCGGTCATGGCAAGTCTCGTTGAACCCTTCTCTCGTCTCACGCTTCGTTCGCGGCGCGACCGTAGGGGCAGGATCGCGGAAAGCAAGGAAAAGCTGCGGACTGAGATCTGCTGCCGGTGCGATATCACCGAAACAGCGCGACGAAGATCACGTAGAACCAGCCCAGGATGCCGTGGATGATCGCCCACAGTATCGAATGGTTGTTGGTGTAGGAGATCGCGATGGCGAGCGCCGAGCCGAAGCCGACGCCGTATTTCGCGCCCTCGACGTGGACGCCGTAAGAGCGGTTGCCGTTCATGGTGATGCCTCCGTGAGTCGTTGACGGGCGCGAGCCTATGCGGTTGCAGCGATCCTGGCGACCGGCTTGATCCGTGAGGCAATGTCGCCCTTGCGAGTTGAGCTGCCTCAACGCCTCCGACACATCGAATCTCGAAAACAACCCCATGCACAGTAGAGGTGGCCTTGATAACGCTCGCATTTTCGGGTATGCCGAATAATATTCTGATGCGTCGGGCAAAACAGTGGCATGATGCGATGGTGCCGCTCGTCCGCGAGGCGCTTTGTGCGGAGTGCGTGGCCTGGATGGAGTGTCAGCAAAATCCTGGTCCCCATGCGGCAACATCCCGGATTGCGCTGCCCTCCATCCGGGCTACGCTCGCTGCGCAACCGCGCAACGAGTCCGGCATGACCTTCCTCCTCAACATCGACGTCCCCGACGTCGCGCAGGCCACGAGCTTTTACACCGCCGCCTTCGGCCTCACCGTCGGCCGCCGCTTCGGCGCCGACTTCGTCGAGCTGCTCGGCTGGCCCGCGCCGGTCTATCTCTTGACCAAGCAGGCCGGCACGTTAGGTGCCGGCGGCGATCGCCGCCGCTACGAGCGGCACTGGACGCCGGTGCATATCGACGTCATCGTCGACGATGTCGACGCCGCCGTCGCGCGTGCGCTCAGTGCCGGAGCGATCCTGGAGGCGCCGGCGTGCGATGCGCCGTATGGACGGATTGCGATGCTGGCCGATCCGTTCGGCCACGGCTTTTGTCTGCTGGCGTTCAGCGAGAAGGGGTACGATGCGCTCGTGGGAAGTTCGTAATTCGTAGCGCGGGTGAGCGAAGCCACAATCGGGACGACATGCCGGCAAAACCGAAACGAAAACTGAAGACCTACCAGACCTCGCTCGGCTTCTACGACCAGGCCATCGCCGCGCCTTCGATGAAGGCGGCGCTGGAGGCCTGGGGTGCCAGCTCCAATCTGTTCCATCAGGGCGCGGCGAAGGAGACCGACGACCCCGATATCGTCGCGGCGACCATGGCAAAGCCAGGCGTCGTGCTCAGGCGCCCCGTGGGATCGGATGGGCCGTTCACCGAAAGCGCCGAGCTGCCCACCGATCTCGTCGATGACGACGCCAGGCCCAGACGCAAGGCCAGGAGCAAGACGCGATCGACGAAGCGTCCGGCCAAGGCCGCCAAGAAATCATCCGGCAAGATCGACGATCAGGCCGCCCGCAAGGCCGCTGCGGCATTCGAGAAGGAAGAGCGGCGGCGCGATGCCGAGCGCCGCAAGGAGGAGGCTGCCCGCGCCAAGGCGCGCGCCCGCCGCGACAAGGCGGTCGCCATCGCCGAGGCGGCGCTGGACAAGGCGAGGCGGCAGCACGACGCGAAGGCGGAGGAGATCGACGCCGCCCGCGCCGCGCTCGAGGACCGCGCCGAGGCCGAGCAGAGCCGCTGGGACAAGCAGCGGGCGAAGCTTGAACAGGCCCTGCGCCGCGCGCGGCAGTAGGGTGGCAAGTCGCGGCAAGTAGCCCGGATGAGCGAAGCGACAACCGGGAGCGGAGCGGGCGGTCCATTTCCCGGATATCGCGCTCATCCGGGCTACGGTCTACGGGATCGCCCGGGAGCAATTCCTTTACCATGCCATCCAGTCCCGGCCGAGGCGGCTGCCGGTTAGGAGTTGCAGGAAAGTTCTGCGCTATCTTCGCCTCGATTTCGGCAGCGTTGGAAACGCTGCCGCGAGCTTTTACGGAGTTGTCATGAGCGATCATCGTGCCGCAGTCAGGCATCACACCTTGCGGACCGGCCTTGTCGAGTTCGACAACGGGACCGGCAGCATCGTCAGCGTGCCCTGCACGATCCGCGATGTCTCCGGCACCGGCGCGCGCGTGGCTCTGAACAGCTCGGCATGGGTGCCGGAGCAGTTTTCGCTGATCTTCTCGAGCGGTCTGCGCAAGGGCTGCCGGCTCGCCTGGCGCAAGGAGAGGCTGATCGGCGGCGCGTTCGCGGACGGTTATGCGAGCGTGGACGAGCAGGCGGCGATGATGACCGCGGACGAGCAGGCCCGGCACCGCCTCGGCATCGGCGCGCGCGTCAAGGCCGCACGCGAGACCCGCGGCTATACCGCGGCCCAGCTCGCCGAGCGCCTGGGTGTCACGCCAGCCTTCGTGGCACTGGCCGAGCAGGGCGAGGTGGACATTCCGCTGTACCAGCTGATGCACATCGCCGATTTGCTGATGGTCAGTCTCGACGGGCTCGTGGCGGGGCCGGTGCCTGAGGATGTTGATGCGGGGTAGGCTTTCGCAAGCCTTCCCCGTGGCCCGAGCGCGCGCCTCGTCGCGCGAAATTTGCTTGCCTTGCCCCGAGTCCTTTTGCACTCTTGCCGCGAAGGAGACCAACGCATGACAAGAATGACCGCCGCCTGCGCGCTCGGAACCGCCCTGGTGCTGAGCAGCCTTGCAACATCAGGTGCGGAAGCCCGGACGCGGAAAGCCGTCGTCGTTCGCGCGCCGCAAGAGCGGCTCATCGTCACGGCGCCCGTGCTGAGGCCGACGCCGTGGGATTACAATGTCGTTCCGCGCTATCGGTATCGCCCCGAGGACGACCGCGTTGATCCCTACGGCCCGCCGCTGGTGCCGTCCTATGTGCGCTATGAGGGATGGCGCTGGCCGTATTGGTGGTAGTGATCGACGCTTCGTAGTTCGTAGCTTCGTAGGGTGGGCAAAGGCGCAATTGCGCCGTGCCCACGTCTTCTCCTCGATCAGCCAAGACGTGGGCACGCTTCGCTTTGCCCACCCTACGGCACTGCGCGTGCGGCTGCCCTCGATTCCGCCGCGCTCGATCCGGGCCGGGCTCGTTCAGCAATTCGCGAACGCGGACAAGTTGCAGTTTGATGGCTCGTCATCTCTGCGTGCAGAGGTGGCGACTGGGAAAAAACGGCAAAGTAGAGACTGTCAAGGACACATCGAGGTAGAACGACACTTATCCCCGTAATAAACCCAATACTGTTTGGGGTGCTGGGCGCGCGTATTGGGAGGATTGGTCATGGCAAGTGTCGAACAATTGCACAGGCGGGACGGAGTGAACTTGGTCCAACTCGAAGCCGACATCACGTCGATCCGGTCGGGGAGCTCCATTACTTCAATTAATCTGCCTGATTACGTCGAGCACACCGCGGGCGTTTCGCGCGTCGGTGCGCTCAGTGCAGAGGCGGTCGTTCGCGACTATGAGTCCGCTGCAAAAGAGATCGAGGCCATGGGCACCGAGTTGATCGACGCGGCGCAAAAATGCGAGGCGCTGACGGCTCAGGTTCATGATGCGATTGCGTTCATGCGGGAAACCGCGGCCGGGTATCGTGAAGAGGGACGGAAGATCTTCAAGCGCATCGAAGAATGCGCGCTGTTCACCGAAGACGTGCGCAAGACCTGCGAACAGGTCAAACGCAGAATGGCTGAAGTCTCGGTTGGCCCGTCTTCCGATGAGGAGCTTGCGGCGCAAGATCCCGAGCTGACGGGGATCGCGGCCCAGGTGACGATGAACGAGATACGCTGAGGCGAGCGTAGAGCGTAGTAGCTTCGTAGGGTGGGCAAAGGCGCACTTGCGCCGTGCCCACGTCTTCTCCTCGATCAGCCAAGACGTGGGCACGCTTCCGCCTTCGCTCTTCGAGCTACGGCGGACAAGTCGCTTTGCCCACCCTACGGCAGCTCGCTCACCAATCCGGATCGCCGTAATAAGGGTCGTAGGGCGGCGGCATCCACGGGCCTCGCGGCGGCGGCCTCGGCCGCCGTGGCGCGGCGTCTGGTACGTGCGCCCGGGCACGCGCAGCCGAATCGTTGTTCACACTGCGCACGACGGGCTTCGCGGCTGCAGAGGCGGATGACGCCGATGACGCGCTCAGTTGCGTTTGCAGCGCCTGGACCTGCGCGGCGAGGCGCGCATTGTCCGCCGCATCCTTCTCTTGCGCGGTCTTGAGCTGTTGAATGGTGTCGGCCTGCTCGCGCAGGGTCTGCTCGCTCCGGCTTTTCAGTTGCTCGAGCTTGCCGTTGATGCTCGCAAGCTCGCTGGTGATCGACTTGAGCGATTGCGCCAGATCGGACGATGACGGGTCGGGCGCTGTGGCGCCAGGCCTTGCAGCGTCCGGCTTTGGGGCGCTGTCCGTTTCTTTAGGTAGCAGCGGCGCGGGCACCGGGCTCGGTTCATCCGCAGCAGCCAGCAGCACGAGCGGCGGCTGCACTGGGTTTTCCACCGCGGACGCCTGCGGGGGCGTGCTCGCGGCCGGCGGAGCCCATCGCGCCATGATCGACTGGCCGATCGATTGGGCCTCATCGCGATATTGCGAAGCGACGGCGGCACCGAGCAGGCCGATCGCCAGCACGAGAATGACCAAGGCGCGCATCATGGCCGGATCGTTCTTCAAGCCGCGATCGCGAATCCCGGTATTCGGAACGTAGGGGCTCGGAACTCGGGCGTCGGGCTTCGGCGCCCCGTCTCCCGTCGGCGCGGCGCTTGCGCGTGAGGCCCGCTGTCCCTCGCTATCGCGTTCCATTCCGGAAACCAGTCGGTCCAGCCGCGCCAGGTCTTGCTCCGCGCTCTTGATCCGGTCGTAGGCCTGCGCCAGCCCGCTATCGGCGCGCGCCTCGTCCGGCTTGGGGGCGTCAGGCTTGCTGGTGTCAGATTTGGGGTCGTTCGTGTCAGGCACCGATGCGCTCTCCATCCGGTCGGGCGTCAATGGGAGGCAGTCCGATCGCTGGAAGGATAGGTCTCGCCGCTGTCCAACACAACGCGCGTGCAAAGGAAAAATTATGGCGGGACGGGGAGCGGGGCTGTGCTCTTCAATTATCCTGGTCCGCCGCCAGCCGCGCAAACTGCCGTTTCATCGCATTGACCCTGCCGACATAGCCCGCGACGAGGTGATCGCCGCAGCGTGTCCCCGCGATCATCACAAACCGGCGTCGCGCATAGGCCGCCGCGGGACCTGCGCCGCAGAGATGGATGAAGGCGGCCAGATCCTGCTTCTGCTGTGCGCTCGCCTTCACATCGCCGGCGAGCGTAAGAACCAGCGCCACCTGGCGGTCGAGATACACCGAGGCCAGCTCGATCGCATGGCTCGGGATCGCGCGGATGTAGAGGCTCGTGAAACCGCATCCGGTCTGCGTGACCGCGTTGCTGCGGACACAGAACCGAGCGGCCTCCGCGAAGGCCGGATCGGTCATCTGGAAGAGGCCGACGGCGCTCGAGGCGGGCTTGTAAATCGCCAGCGGATTGAAACTCCATCGCCAGCGCCAATAGGTGCGCGCCACCGGATTGCCAGAACTCTCGACCTGCGCAAGGGCTGCCAGCAGTTCCGGCGTTATCGTCGCGGTGGAATGCTTGCGGAAGAGAGGACCGTATCTCGCCCAGGTCTCGGCCGGCTCCTTGTCGAGGGCGTGACCGACGACCGCGAAGAGTTCGGTTGGCTTGCGGATGATTTGATAGGCGATGTTGAGGAGGGCGAGGGCGCCGAGCAAGACTGCTACGCTGACCGCGATCCGGACGATCCGCGGTGCGTGGGCGAGCGCCTTTCGCATCCGCCGAGCGAATCGTCGGAGGTTGCGAAAGCGAGGGAGGAGGTGGCTGCGTTTTCCTGGCATTGCGCTCGCGCAGCGCTGTCACTTAATTCCAGTGATCTCAAGACCTGGAGCCGGCCATCAATAGCGGCCGCCGCTGCCCTTTTGCTGCGTGATCCAGGCCGACAATGATTTCGGTGCCGCCTTCGCGGTCCGGCCCGGTGATGCCTTCGGATTGTCGCGGACGCCTTTCGCCAGACGGGTGCGCGGCGCTTCCGTTGCGCCAGCGCCCTTCAAGCTAGCCGTCGATGCCTCTGCGGCTTCCTTCTCGAGGCGCAACTGTTTCAATCGCGCCATCTTGATACGCTCCGCCTCGACTTCGGGTCGTTCGGACAGCAGCGGCTTGTGTTGAGCCAGCTCGGCCGGGATCAGGACGCCGAGAATGGTCGTCTCGCCGAGCGCCTTGCAGGCTTCGAGCCGATGCAGTCCCTCGACCAGAACGAGGCGGTCTCCGTCGAGCCGAACGGAAATGGGCTCCTGTTGTCCGATCTCCATAATACTTTCCGCGACCTCCGCGACGGTCTCGGGCTTGATGGCCTTCTTCTGCTTCGTGGGAACGAAGATCTTCTCGATCGGGAAGCTTTCCGGTTTGGGCATAACTCGACTCCGCTTCTACCGGGCTCGCCGGAACCTATACCGGTGGGGTTGGGAGTTTAGGAGGGAAGGGCGCGACCGCAAAGGCAATTTCGGCGGCTGCGAATTGACGAGCATCGAGGCCGGAACCAATCTGCGATTTTGGTGACAGGCGATCTTGGTGACAGTGCACTTAATCTGGGGCGCATGGGAGCGTTAGCCGAAATAACCGATCCGGCGATAGCAAACGAATCTAGTGGACTGTCACCAGGCGAAAGCGGCGTAGCACGGTAGGGTTGATCGGCGAGGAGTAATAGCAAAGATCTGCGGCTGTTGCTCTAGGACGAGGCCGTTCGAGCCGGTCGGTTTAGTGCACTGTCACCGTAATTGCGGTTGCGGCGTCCCGAGCAGTTCCTCTTTAGACGGTTGTCTTATATATTGGCGCTCAACCTTGGGGGGCGGATGGACAAAATTCGGGAGATACTCCTCTACGTCGCTGCCGCGATGGCGGTTTTTGCGCTCATCTGCGCCGTTTACCAGGCGATGAATGACAAGGTCGCATCGGCTGGCTTGCTCAGTGCAATCTTTCTCGTATGCGTACTGGTCGTTTACTTACCGAAGTTGGAAATACTTGAGGCGTGGGGCGTCAAGGCTCATCTCGTCCGTACCCTCAATGAAGCCGATGAGATCCTCGCCAAGCTGCGACGCTTGGCCGTGATTAACGCGAAGTCCACCTATGAGACTGTCGGAATTGGTCAGCGGTGGGACGGTCACAGCGCCGTCGAGAACCAGGCGAGACTGGATGAGATCAACGCCCAACTCGCGGAGTTTGGTGTGACGGAGAAGGAAAGGCGAGATCTCGCAACTACCTATGTCCGTCTAATGGGCTTCGATTTCTGCATGCAATATGTTCACACACTGGAGCGCTATTTCAAATTTAAACGAGACGCGTTGCGGATGGTCGGCAATCGAGAAAACAACGGAGCGATGATGGCCGAGGCGGCGAGCTATGATGAGCTATTGAAGGATTGGAAGCCGAATTACAATTTGTTCTCTCAGCTGGCGACCTACTCGCTTGAAGAGGAACTGGCTCGCGTTATGCCGACGAAACATCTGAGTGAGAACGACAGGAAGGGGGTTGAGGCCTTCAAGAGCCAACTCCTGCGACTGTTTAAAGATACCGAGGCCAAGGCTGGCCTAACGAAGGAAGCCGCTGCCTATCTGGACACTTACAAGGGAGTAGGAGGTCAGGATAAGCGCATCATCGAGTTGTTCGGCTTCAACCCGAGCGAGGTGAGGTGAGCTTGACTCTGATCTGACGGGTGCCCTGAGCTCGGGCAAGGACATATCGCTGATCTTGAACGACAATCCTTGTGCTCGGTCAGCGGCGAATAGGTCGTAGGATGGGTGGAGCGTAACGAAATCCATCATCCCTTCGATCTGTTGACGATTGGTATCGCTTCCCTCCATCCAACCTACGGGCTCTTTGAAGTGAGGTGCCGAACTTAGCGCGATCAGTCGTTCTTCTTCAACTCAGTAATGGTTTCCAATATCTCACTGGGTACTCGAAACTTCGCCGCGATCGCTGACGGCGAGTTGCAACCCTCAGCGAGATTCTGCGGTACCAGGAAGTATCGGGCAAAAAGATTTGCTTGGTGTTCGGCGTCAGCTACGTCGGTAGAAATCGCCTTAGGGCATTTCGGCAAAGGAGCCTTCCCGTGGAGCAGAACAATGTGTCCGATCTCGTGGGCTAAAATCCATCGGGCCATTGGTTCGTGCTTCGTGGCTTCATGATACATAGATTCCCCAACGATAATTTCCGGAGGGTTCTCGCGTGCCAACGCAAGGGTGTCAGTTGGGAGGTCGTCGTCCTTCACCACGCTAAAGGTGAACTCGGGGATCAACTGCGGGAGACCAAACTCGACAACGTCTACGAGATTGATCGCATACTGATCTGACAGAAGTAGCGCGCGCCGAAGGCGTTGCGCGACCGCACGAATCTCATTGTTAGTTCGGGCGCAGACACCACTCGCTCGCAAGGTCATCAGGCACCCTTCCAGCTGCGTAGCTCGAGTCCCGAAAGCCGCTTTAGGTCCGTAGCTTCCTCCTCAGATAGATGTAAGGCCTGACAGATGGCGTCGATATCACTGGTGAGAAATTCTGCTCTTCCCGTTTCAAGAGCCGAAAGGCGCGGTACAGAGATGTTGCTCGCGGCTGAAAGCGTGACTAGCGAGAATCTTCTCTTCCGCCTCAGGCTTTTGAGTTGAGAGCCAGACGCAGTGGGTCGCGGTTTGGCGATGCTGGCTTTGCTGATCGCGTCCGCTTTGGAGGCGGGAATCCGGAAATAGAATTCCCGCCCGGCCGAGACCTCGACGGAATATCCCCGTTCGATAGCCTTCTTGGAAAGCCGAACAGCGTGAAATAGGCTGATCGCCTTCAGGGCAAGGTAGCCGAGGACGAATAGTCCCGCGACGAGTAAGAGACCCGTCGCGGGGAGCTGGGAGAGATTGGAAGTGATAAAGCCCCAGAAGGCGCCCATCAGCTACATCCGGTTGTTGACCCACACGTATCACACTTCATGCAGGTGCCATTCCGCACCAGCGTGAAGTTGCCGCACTCCGAGCACATCTCGCCTTCGTAGCCCTTGGCCTTGGCTTCCGCGCGGCGCTCGGCCTTGGTGGGGACGAGGGTCTGGGCGGTGCTGCCGGCCTTGCTCCATTGCAGCGCCTCGAGCTTCTCCGTGGGGGAGAGGTCGTGGGCGGCTTCCTGCTTCAGGGCGACGGCGCCTTCGAGGGCGTCGCCGACGCGGGCGCTGGTGCCGTGGGCGGCCAGCGCGGTGACCTTGCTGCCGCCGGTGGGGGCGCCGTCATTGCCCGGGGCGATCGCGGTGCTGCCGCCGCGCATCACGACGAGGTTGTCGGTCCGCGAGCGGGTGAGGCCGCGCGAGACCAGGCGGGTGGCGTGGTGGCCGCCGTCCTCGTCCGGCTCCTTGCCTTCCTCGACGCCCTTGCCGAGTGCGTCGAAGCCGGTCTCGTTGGGATCGACATGGGCGAGGTCGAAGCGCGACATATAGCTCACCGCGAGCTCGCGGAAGACGTAGTCGAGGATCGAGGTCGCGTACTTGATGCTGTCGTTGCCCTGCACGGGGCCCGCCGGCTCGAAGCGGGTGAAGGTGAAGGCGTCGACATATTCGTCCAGCGGCACGCCGTATTGCAGGCCGAGCGACACCGCGATGGCGAAGTTGTTGATGAAGGAGCGGAGCGCCGCGCCTTCCTTGTGCATGTCGATGAAGATCTCGCCGAGACGGCCGTCGTCATATTCGCCGGTCCGCAAGTACACCTTGTGGCCGCCGACGACCGCCTTCTGGGTGTAGCCCTTGCGACGATCCGGCATCTTCTCGCGCTCGCGCATCACGATGATGCGCTCGACCAGCTTCTCGACGATCTTCTCCGAGACCTGGGCGGCGCGCGCCGCCATCGGCTTCTCGTAGAGGGATTCGACCGCATCGTCCTCGTCCTCATCGTCGCTGATGAGCTGCGAGTTGAGCGGCTGGCTGAGCTTCGAGCCGTCGCGATAGAGCGCGTTGGCTTTGAGGGCGAGCTTCCACGACAGCATGTAGGCGGACTTGCAGTCCTCCACCGTGGCGTCGTTCGGCATGTTGATGGTCTTGGAGATCGCACCCGAGATGAAGGGCTGCGCCGCCGCCATCATGCGGATGTGGCTCTCGACCGACAGATAGCGCTTGCCGATCTTGCCGCAGGGATTGGCGCAGTCGAACACCGCATAGTGCTCGGCCTTGAGGTGCGGGGCACCTTCCACCGTCATCGCGCCGCAGATGTGGACGTTGGCCGCCTCGATCTCGCGCTTGGTGAAGCCCACGGCCTGGAGCAGGTCGAAGCCGGGGGCTGCGATCGCCTCGGCGCCGATGCCGAGCTGGTCGCGGATGAAGTCTTCGCCAAAGGTCCACTTGTTGAAGGCGAACTTGATGTCGAAGGCGGTCGGCAGGGCCTTTTCGACCTTGGCGATGGCTTCATCGGTGAAGCCTTTTGCCTTCAGGGTCGAGGCGTTGATGCCGGGCGCGTTGGAGAGCGAGCCGTGGCCGACGGCGTAGGCCTCGATCTCCGCGATATCAGCTTCGCGATAGCCGAGCGCGCGCAGCGCCGCGGGGACCGCGCGGTTGATGATCTTGAAGTAGCCGCCGCCGGCGAGCTTCTTGAACTTCACCAGCGCGAAGTCGGGCTCGATGCCGGTGGTGTCGCAATCCATCACGAGGCCGATCGTGCCGGTCGGCGCGATCACCGTGGTCTGGGCGTTGCGATAGCCGTGCTGCTCGCCGAGCGCGAGCGCCGCATCCCAGGCCGCCTGGGCGTGGCTGACGAGGTCAGCCTGCGGGCAGGAGACGAGGTCCATCGGCACAGGGTTGACGCTGAGCGCCTCGTAGCCGGAGGACTCACCGTGCGCGGCGCGGCGGTGGTTGCGGATGACGCGCAGCATGTGCGCGGCGTTCTTCTTGTAGCCGGGGAAGGTGCCGAGCTCGGCCGCCATCTCCGCGGAGGTCTTGTAGGTGATGCCGGTCATCACAGCGGTCAGCGCGGCGCAGAGCGCGCGGCCTTCCTTGCTGTCGTAGGACAAGCCCATGGTCATCAAGAGGCCGCCGATATTGGCGTAGCCGAGGCCGAGCGTGCGGAACTCGTAGGAGAGCTCGGCGATCGCCTTCGACGGGAACTGCGCCATCATCACGGAGATTTCGAGCACGATGGTCCAGAGCTGGCAGAGGTGCTCATAACCCTTGACGTCGAACTGCTTGGTCTCGGTGTTGTAGAAGGTCAGCAGGTTCGCGGACGCCAGGTTGCACGCCGTGTCGTCCAGGA
This sequence comes from Bradyrhizobium sp. 23AC, assembly GCF_054863025.1. Lineage (NCBI taxonomy): Bacteria > Pseudomonadati > Pseudomonadota > Alphaproteobacteria > Hyphomicrobiales > Nitrobacteraceae > Bradyrhizobium > Bradyrhizobium sp. 23AC. Next base: position 71,797 of record NZ_JAVAYN010000014.1, on the reverse strand, counting down.
ACATGTATTCCGAGCACGGATTGGAGGCGCGGATGTCGCCGGACGCCTTGCAGGTGTGCCAGTCGTTCATGGTGGTGTTGAAGTGCAGGCCCGGGTCGGCCGACGCCCAGGCGGCGTAGCCGATTTTTTCCCAGAGGTCGCGCGCCTTCAGCGTCTTCGTCACCTTCTTGGAGGTGCGGGCGTTCAGATTCCAGTCGCCATCCGTTTCCACGGCGCGGAGGAAGTCGTCCTTGAGCGAGACCGAGTTGTTGGAGTTCTGGCCGGAGACCGTGAGATAGGCTTCGCTATCCCAGTCGGTGTCGTAGGTGTCGAACTGGATGTCCTTGTAGCCCTGCTTGGCGAACTGGATCACGCGCTTGATGTAGTTGTCGGGCACGAGGCTGCGACGCGCGAGCTTGATCTCGCGGCGCAGGGCAGGGTTCTTCTCGGGGTCAAAGCAATCGTCGCCCGAGCCTTCGCAGTTGACGCAGGCCTTCAGCACCAGCTTGAGGTGCTTCTGGTTGATCTTGGAACCCGTGACGAGGGCGGCGACCTTCTGCTCTTCCTTCACCTTCCAGTCGATATAGGTCTCGATGTCGGGGTGATCGACGTCGACGACGACCATCTTGGCGGCGCGGCGGGTGGTGCCGCCCGACTTGATCGCGCCGGCGGCGCGGTCGCCGATCTTGAGGAAGCTCATCAGGCCGGACGAGCGGCCGCCGCCGGAGAGCTTTTCGCCTTCGCCGCGCAGGCGCGAGAAGTTGGAGCCGGTGCCGGAGCCATATTTGAACAGGCGGGCCTCGCGGACCCAGAGGTCCATGATGCCGCCCTCGTTGACGAGGTCGTCACCGACGCCCTGGATGAAGCAGGCGTGCGGCTGCGGGTGCTCGTAGGACGATTTCGAACGGGTCAGCTTGCCGGTGAAGGGGTCGACGTAATAGTGGCCCTGGCCGGGGCCGTCGATGCCATAGGCCCAATGAAGACCGGTGTTGAACCATTGCGGCGAGTTCGGCGCGACCATCTGCATGGCGAGCATGTAGCGGAGCTCGTCATAGAACGCCTGCGCGTCCTCGTCGGTCGAGAAATACTTGCCCTTCCAGCCCCAATAGGTCCAGCAGCCGGCGAGGCGGTCGAACACCTGCTTTGCTGAGAGCTCGCTGACATAGCGCTCCTTCTCAGGCAGCGCGGCGAGCGCGTCAGTATCGGGCACGGAGCGCCACAGGAAGGAGGGGACGGACTCTTCCTCGACCTTCTTCAGGCGCGCGGCAACGCCGGCTTTGCGGAAATACTTCTGGGCCAGCACGTCGGAGGCGACCTGCGACCACGCGGTCGGGACCTCGACGCCATCAAGTTTAAACACGACCGAGCCGTCGGGATTCCTGATCTCCGACGTGGTCTGGCGGAAATCGATTCCCGCGTAAGGTGACTGTCCCGAAGTGGTGTGGCGCCGCTCAATCCGCATCGTCTTGCCCCGTCCTATTCATTGACCGGACCCGCCTCCGTTCAGGCGTGCCGGGTCGACATTTCGTTTCGCGACGCCTTCCGGCCGTTCGGCCCTGGGGCATCGCAGTTCAGCCGGTGGACCCGGCCCTGTTTTTTCCCGACGCGATGGCTCGATGCGTGCATCGATCATCCGCCGGCATGTCCAGACACATCCGCCCCCAAGGGGATGAGACCGACATGCGTTCAACGCCCCACGCCATCACAACTTCTACCGTTGCCATCCGAGCCTGTTGCCGGCCCGTTCTGGCGCCCGAAAAGTCCGCTTTCGCGGGCAGACAAGCCCTCATCCGCTGCCTTTGGCTGGCTTGGCGGAGTTGAGATTTGCGAGACCCTTTGGGGGAGTGCCGGCGGGACGCAAACTCACTCGCGCCGAACGGACCGAAAGCTAGGACTCTCCGTTGCGCCCGTCAAGAACTAGTGCGAGTTCCTGAATCAAATACTAAATATGGTGGATTGCGGGGGATAACAGGGGGCAAGCCCGCGCCTGTTGTGGAGGCAAGTATCAGTGAGTCCTCAGAGATTCCCAACCGAAAAAATTTGCATCCCGTGGTGCTGCGGATGCTTCATCCCGCTGTTCACAGGGCAGGTATATTTTTGAGCAATGGGATTGCGTCAGCGGGACTCACGTAGCCCTACGGAAGGTGAGGGCAGGCATGCCCGCCGAGGCGGTGGCGAGAGGGGCGAATCCGGGCCAAGCTGAGGGTCGATTTTGCCGGACCACCCACATGCTTGATTCGACTCGCCGGGATGCGCGGCCGCGCATCGCCCCGGCCGGCCTGATGTTCCTTGCCATCACCTCGATCGGCTGGGGCTTCAATTGGCCGGTGACGAAATTCCTGCTCTCCGAGCTGCCGCCGCTGACGCTGCGCGGGGTGACCGGCGTGCTGGGGGCGGTGCTGCTGGCGGCGCTGGCGATCATCCGCCGGCAGAGCCTCAAGGTGGACCCCGCGATCTGGCCGCGCCTCCTGACCGCCGCCGTGCTCAACGTCACCGGCTGGATGGTGCTGATGGGCCTGGCGCTGCTCTGGCTGCCCGCGAGCGAGGCGGCGCTGATCGCCTATACGATGCCGGTCTGGGCCTCGATCATCGCCTGGCCGGTGCTCGGCGAGCGCCCGACCGTGCTGCGCACGCTGGGGCTGGTGATGGCCTTTGTCGGGCTTGCCTCGATCATGGGCGGCAACGGCATTGCCGCCAGCGTCGAGAAGCTGCCTGGCATCGTCATGGCGCTCTGCGGCGCGCTGGGCTTTGCCGTCGGCACGGTGTTCTCGAAGAAATACCCGATCCATCTGCCGCCGATCACGGCCGCGGCCTGGCAGATCGGGATCGGCTGCCTGCCGATCTCGATCATCGGCCTCCTGGTCGAGACCACGCATCTCTCCCAGGTGACGCCGGTCGGCTGGTGGCTGCTGGTCTACTCGACCGTGGTGCAGTTCTGCATCGCTTATGTCAGCTGGTTCGCAGCACTCGCCCGCCTGCCGGCCTCGGTCGCCGCGATCGGCACCATGGCGGTGCCTGTCATCGGCGTTGTCGCCTCGGCGATTGCGCTGGGCGAGCCACTGGGGCCCGGCCAGATCGCGGCGCTGATCTTCACGCTGGCGGCGGTCGTGCTGGCGACGCGCTAGCCGTCCGGACGCCGGGGTATCAGTGGTCCTGAGGCTCTTTCTCTCGCCGGCGTTGTCCCGAGCCCGGCGGTTTCAACGGCAGGTCAGCCGGTGCGACGGCAAAGACTTCGAGGGCCTGGTCGTAGCCTTTGATGGTCCGCTGTCCGAGCGATGCCAACGGAACGCTATCCCTTACCCTTCCAGCGATAGTGGGATCAGCCAGGATCTGCGCGTCCTTCGCGAGATTGCAGAGCCGCGACGCCAAATTCACCACGGCTCCCATCGCCGTGTAGTCTAGCCGACCATTATAACCAACCGTTCCTACCGTTGCCGGTCCCATGGCAACGCCCACACCAAAGCCGATCGCGTGGCCTGCGTCGCACCATTTGCCGGCAAGGGACTGCACCGTCATTTGCAGGTCGATCGCGAGCCGGACCGCTTGGGTTGCCGGCTGTTCACATGCGACCGGGGCATTGACCAGGAGCATGACTCCGTCGCCATCAAAGCCGATGAGCGTTGCCTCGTGACGAGTCGTCACGGCGCCGACGGCCTCGTAATACTCTCGCATGACGGCCATGATGACATCGGGTTCATTGCGGGTGGAGAACGCCGTGAAGCCGCGCAAGTCGCCAAAAATGACAGCCACTTCGCGTCGCTGCCCTTCGAGCAATTCATGAGAATGCTCGACCAATTCGGCGACCTGTGACGGCAGGAACTGCTTCAGCCGTTCGATCCGCGCAGATTTCTGCTGCGAGATCGCCAGTTCAGAAGCCATTTCATTGAAGCGCAACGCCAGTTGCTGCAACTCGTCACCGCTGAAGATTTTGATGCGATGCTCGAATTGTCCGGTTCTGATCCGCTCCACGCCCTCTTCCAGTTGCTTGATCGGCCCGGACATTCTGTGCGCGCGCCAATAGGCGAGCGCCAGCGCGATGAGAACACCAAAGGCAATGAGAATTGACGAGCGCCACAACGCCGCGCGAATTGATGCAAAGGCTTCCGAGGCCGGCTGCATCGCGATCACCGTCCATCCCACATCGGCGGCCTGAACGGATAGCGCCACCACCGGGTTGCCTTGGTCCCCGGTTATCACCGCCGCTCCGCTCGCCGCGCCGGCGAGATGCTTGATCCGGCCGAAACTGCCCGAGCTGGCGCGGCCGCGCAGGACCTGACTGATATCGGGATGTGCGATCAGATGACCGGAATCATCGACAACAATGGCGTGGCCGGTCTCGCCAATTCTAATGGCTGCGATGACATCCCAGATCAGCTTCAGATTGACCTCGGCGATGGCAATCCCCGCGGCCGGCAGGCTCCCGGCAACCGCGATCCTCATGTAGGGCTCTGAATCTCGCTGGTACTGAACCGGTCCGTACCAAACCTTGTTGGCGCGTGCGCCCAGAACAGCGGGATCCGTAGACATATCAATGCCGCGCCCGGTCCTGTTCAGATGCAGCCTGGAAACAAAGACCCGTTCGGTACCGGTCTCATCCAGAAGCGAAACCGAAACGATTGCGGGCACCTGCTGGAGGAGGCGCAAGGCATCGATCTTATGTTGCGCATCGTCTCCGGCAGACCAGGGAAGCTGCACCATCCAACCCAGCTGATCTCGGATGCCATCGGTGAACGCCTCGATCCTGTCGGACGCCGCGCGAGCATCGGCCTGCAGCACCGCGCTGATCTGGCGGCGCTGGTCTCGGTAACCGAACGAAGCCTCGACGGCCGCGCCGAGTATCAGAGGCACGACCGCAGCGACAAACAACGTCGCGAAGTACTTGCAGAACAGCGAGCGACGCGGGGGCATCGTACACGAAGAGGATTGCGCAGCACCGTCCGTCATAACGACTCTCAGGAAATCACCTTGCTGGCGCGAAACAGGATCGACGACACATCCAGGTCGAGACCCAGAAGCCTGGCTGTCTTCAGATTGACTGCCAGTTCAAACTTCTCGGGGCGCATCACCGGAAGATCTGACGGATTTTCACCGCGCAGGATGCGATCGGCATAAGTGGCAAGCCGATAATAGGTCGTGCGCTGGTTTGCGCCGTAACTCAAGAGACCTCCAGCGTCACAATATTCAGACCAGCCAAACATCGAAGGCAGCCGGTGCGCGATTGCAAACTCCGCAATCTTCGCACGATGCACCAGCGTCACAGCATCGGGAAATACGAGGAGAGCGTCCGCGGCCACCTTGCCGGCAGCCATCAACCCATTCTCGATTTCGCGAGCGCCACAGAACGGAACGTAGGCTGCCTCAATGCCGAGCTTCCGGCACGACTCCAAAGTCGCACGCCATTCCAATGGCTCTCCCGGATGATCCGTGTTGGAGAAGACCGCCAGTTTTCGCAGCTTTGGATAAATGTCCTTGAGCAGCTCAACGCGCTTTCCTGCCAGCTCGAGCGACAGAAATGTGCTGCCGGTGAAATTTGTGCCGGGGTGAGCAAGGCTCTTCACCACACCCAAAGCGACGGGGTCACCGCTCAATGCAAACAGCACGGGGATGTCGGTGACCGCAGTCATGACGCGTGTCGCCGGACCGCTCGAGACCACAAGGTCGATATCCCCTCGCTGCAACTCGGAGACGATCTTGCGCAGTGCCTGCGGATCTCCGGGAGCATAATGCGTCTCGAAGGTTACGGTCTTGCCCTCGACGTATCCCAGCGCGCGTATTCCCTCGCGAAAGCCGTCCAGGAAGGGATCTGGTTGGGACTCGGTGGAGACCCAGAAGATCCGATGCAGCTTGGCTCCGCCCTGCGCTCGTGCGATCGCAGGCCAGACCAGTCCGCCACCAATCAACAAGATGAACTCTCGTCTTTTCATGCGAGCACCTGTCGAAGCTGCGCCGTCAATTCCGGCCGCAGACCATGATCCTAGCTGTGCATCTGGTGACTGCGCTCGGTATCGCGCTCCGCAAGCGGACTGTCGCGACACCGGCTCCAACATTTGTCGCCGCGAGCATGCTCAGTGATTGGGCTGGTGAGACGATTTGTCCTTGAGATGCGCTTGATTTTTGCTTGAGACCGGCCGATCGAGATCAAAACGGCCTTACTCGTTACATCGCGCGGTGTCTAAACACCTCGGGCGCGGATCCGGGCGAGCTACGGCGCCTCAAGAGGACAACCGGAACTCACATCAGGAGCCAGTGCCTCGGCTTCTTATATGGTGTGACTGCAGCGCGCCCTTCGGTAGTTCACGCGCTAGCTCGCCGTCAACGTCCCGCCATTCAGCGCCTTCCGGATCATCTCGGCGAGCTGGTTGCGGCGATAGGGCTTTGTCAGCAGCATCACGCCGTCATCAAGCTTGCCGTGATGGACGATGGCGTTGTCGGTGTAGCCCGAGGTGTAGAGCACCTTCACGCCCGGCCGCAGCTTGGCCACTTCGTCGGCGAGGTCGCGTCCGCTCATGCCGCCGGGGATGACGACGTCGGTGAAGAGGAGATCGAACGGCTCGCCGGCCTCGATCAATTCCAGCGCCGTCCGGCCGTCGGGCGCGGCAATCGTCTTGTAGCCGAGGCTCTCGAGCTGCGCAGTGACGAAGTTGCGCACGAGGTTGTCGTCCTCGACGACGAAGATGATCTCGGCGCCGCCTTCGACCTGCGGCGCGGCGGCGGCTGCGACGTCCGCCGTGCCTTCGCCCGGCGGCAGATAGAGCTTGATCGTGGTGCCGTGGTTTTCCTCGCTGTAGATCTTGATGTGGCCGCCGGACTGCTTGACGAAGCCGTAGACCATGGAAAGGCCGAGGCCTGATCCCTTGCCGACTTCCTTGGTGGTGAAGAAGGGCTCGAACGCCTTCTGCTGGATGTCGGGCGACATGCCGGTGCCGGTGTCGCTGACGGCGAGCATGACGTAGGGGCCGGCCACCACGTCCGCATGGGCCTGCGCATAGGCCTCATCCAGCACGACGCGGTGGGTCTCCAGCAGCAGCTTGCCGCCGTTCGGCATGGCGTCGCGCGCATTGATCGCCATGTTGAGCACGGCATTGGTGAGCCGGGACGGATCGATGTGCGCGGTCATCGGCCCCTGTTCCAGCACGGTCTCGATCTGGATCTGCTCGCCGAGGGTGGGGCGCAGGAGTTTCGCGATGTCCGCGATCGCGGCGTTGATCTCGACGTTGCGCGGCTGCAGCGGCTGCCTGCGCGCAAACGCGAGCAGATGCTGGATCAGCTCGGCGCAGCGCTCGGCGGCATCGTCGATCAGCCGCGCCGCGCGCTGGAGCTCGGGCTGCTGCTTCAGGCTCGCCACCAGCGTCTCGGTGTTGCCGGAGATCACGGTCAGCATGTTGTTGAAGTCGTGCGCGACGCCGCCGGTCAGCTTGCCGATCGCGTCCAGCTTCTGCGACTGGTACAGCTGTCGCTCGGTCTCGCGCGACATGGTCGCGTCGTGATAGACCAGCACCGCGCCCGTGATGTCGCCTTGCCCGTCCAGCATCGGCCGGCCGCTGATCATGAGATGGCGGGGAGGATTGCCGCTGTGCGGGCGGACGATCATCTCCAGGTCTTCGAACTGCTCGCCGCGCAGCACGCGCACCGAGGGCAGCTCGTCGGCCTTCATCGGCGTGACGCCGTCGCCGTGAAACACATCCGACAGCGCGCGCAGATTGCGCAGGTTCATGCCGGCGCGATGCAGCAGCATGCGCTCCGCGGCCGGATTGGACAGCAGGACGTTGCCCTCGGCGTCGATGACCAGCACCGCCTCCGCCATGCTGTGAAACGTGCTTTGCAGCACGTTGACCGACAGGCGCAGCTCGTCATGCGCGGTCACCAGATGCTCGGTGCGCTCGGCCACCGCCGCTTCGAGTGCGTGCTTGGCGGCTTGTGTTTGCTCGAGCGTGCTCTGCAGCTGCACCGTGGCGCGCTGGCTCTCGCGCATGACCAGCGCGACCAACAGCAGGATCAGCACGGCGCCGGCGACGTCGATGCCGAGCAGCACGATGCCGGTACGGCGTGAATCCTGGGAGCGCGCGGTGAGCTGGCGTTCTTCATCCGCGCTCAGATGGTCGAGATTGCCCATCACCGTGTCCATCAGGCCGCGGCCCTCGGCCTTGCTGTTGAGCGCGGTAATGCCGGCCTGGTCGTTCGCCGCGCGCAGGCGCATCGCTTCGGCGGCGATCTCGACCCGGCGCAGCGCCAGCGGTTCGGTGCCCTCCAGCAGCGCGACCTGATCGGGATTGTCGCGCACGCCGCGCTTCAGCTCGGCCAGCGCCGGCGCGATCTGGACCCGCACGCTCTGAAACTCGTCGGCAAGCGTCTGGCTGCGATAGAGTTCATAGCCGCGTGCGGCGCTCTCGGCGCGGCGAAGCAGCACGCGCAGATCGGAGATCTTCTGCTGCACCTGGACGGTGTGATTGACCCACGTCGCGTCGGACCGCGACTTGACGTCGAGGGCGATCGAGGCCGCGGTGATGATCAGGAGGATGGCAAGTCCGGCACCGAGAATGACGCGCTGCGTTGGGATCAAGGGGATTCTTTCTTGTCCTTCGGCTGTGCGCTCTCGCCCGGACCGGCGAGGCATTCCCGGATCGTGGTCAGCAGCGCGTCCGGCGTGAACGGCTTGCGCAGGCAGCGCGTTGCCCCGAGCTCCAGCGCCATGCGGAGGAAATCGGGAGAGGGCGAGGCGGATGAGGCGAAGGCATAGCCGGACATCGCGATCAGCGGAGTAGCCGGCGCGCGCTCATGAAAGATGCGGATGGATTCGAAGCCGCGCATATGCGGCATGAAGATATCAACGAGCATCACCTCAAAGGCCTGCGCTTCCAGCGCAGCCAGTCCTGTTTCGCCGCCGTCGGCCAGCGTGACGTCGAAGCCCTGACGTTGGAGGAGGACCTCGATGGTCGCGCCGACCATCGGATCGTCATCAACCACGAGAATACGCGGCATGACACTTCCCAGTAATCGAAGTCCCCACTGTGATTGGTGATATCCGCGAATCGTGTCTCGGGTCAATTTTGGATTGGATCAGGGTAGATATGCACGGTGCGGTGCATAGGGCTGCGGCGTGCAGTTCCGTCAGGTGTTTCGGGCCATGTGTGTCATCCACACGTCATGGATCGCGCAAAAGCGCGCGCGGCACGCGAGGTGCGAGCAACTTCGATGAAAGGTTGAAGCAAAGTCGAGGGGATCGCGAGGCCAGACGCGAAGAGGTCGTCTCGAAGGACGAGGCGGGCGTTCAGGCGTTGCAAAGAATCATAGCCGCTTCCTGCCGTCACGCCGAGACGAGGAAGGATGACGGCAACGGCTCAGCCCGGTCCAGCCAACATCAATAGCGCGCGACGACCGGGCCGCCGAAGCGGTAGTTGACGCGTGCGGTCACCTGATCAGTGGTCAATCTGCCGGTCGTCGTGCCGGCTCCTGCCGTGCCGCCGAAACCGTCGGGGATCACGATGTTGACGCTGCGTCTGCCGAAATCCGAATGACGATATTCGGCCGCCACGCTCCATTGATTGGCGAACGCCCACTCGACGCCGCCGCCGAGAGTCCAGCCCCAACGGGTTTCCGAGCCGCTGCCGGCCGACGTGAAGGTGCCTGCGGGGATGGCGATACCCGGACCATTCACCACCGTCGCCTTGCTGCCGCTGACATCGGCGACGGCGGCGCCACCGGTTGCATAGAACAGGACGCGGTCTGCCGTGAACCCGAGCCGGCCGCGGAACGAGGCCATCCAGTTGATATGACCGTAATCGACCGTCACGGTCTGGGTGACCGGCGTGCCGATGATGAGCGGAGCGCCGAAGGTCCGCGATCGGGTTTCGGTGGCCCCATCAAAGCCCGTGCCGGCGGCATCGGCTTCAATACCGAGCACGACGCGCTGCACCTGCCAATTGTATCCGGCCTGGAGACCGCCGATCACGGCGCTCTTGGTGCCGGGTCCCGTCAACGTATCCAGTTGTCCGGGGAAGAGGGTTGGGACCGCGGCGTTCGGCGGCAGGACGATGAAGCCTGGAAAGACAACGCCGTTGTAGGTGTCCGACGAATTGCGGCTCCAGGCCCCGCCGATATTTCCGCCGACATAGAAGCCGGTCCAGCTGAAAATCGGCGCCGGAACTGCCACGGGTGCCTTGACCGCCATGTCAGCGGCATCAGCCGTCGCAACTCCTGCCAACAGGGCGCTCGCCGCCACCACCACGATCGTGCGCGTCTTCATGCCCGTCCCCAAAATGTGTTTGGCAATTCTTCGTGCCGGAATTCGGCAAGCTTAGAAGCCTGTCGAGCCGAATGCTGTCACTCGCAGGACACATCCGCAGATATTCAACAACTATTTCAGGAACGAACCGGCAGACTCAACCCGAAGTTTAGACCGCCGGCGACAGGCCTAGTCGCTTCCCCCTTTTGCAGGGCATCACCGGGTGGACTGGGGAAATTGCAGGCGGCTTGGAGAACGCACATGGGCGGCGCCAGCCATCACCGGCGCGGCCCATGCGATTTGTTGCATCGATTGTTCAGGCCGTCTTACGGGCAGGGATGCCGCTGGCCGTCATAACCGAGATAGGTGCCCGACGCCGGGTCGTATGATTTGTAGCGCTGCGCGCAATAGGCAGGGTCGCCGCCGCTATCCGGGACCACCGCCACGGACGGCTCATCATAGTAGCTGTCGCCATAGTAGTAGGGGTCATCGTAATAGCCGCCGCCGTAATAGGCATACGAGCCGAGCCCGCCGATCGCCGCACCGGCCGCGAAGCCCGGCCAGAAACCGCCGCGACGATGGTGATGATGCCAGCCTCCGCCGCTCCAGTTGCCGCCGCGGCCTTGCCAGGTGCCGCCGTTGGCGGCTGCAAAGTTACGGCTGACGCCACCGGTGAAGGACGTGCCGCCGCTCGGACGTACCGCTGGGCCGGCCGCGAAGTTGCCGCCACCGCCCTGCAACGCGGGGCCGCCGCCAATTCGTGCTCCGCCACCGAAGCCGCCGCCACCCATGCGCGCGCCGCCGCCACCACCGAAGTGAGCGCCGCCGCCACCGCCACCGCCGAAGTGAGCACCACCACCACCACCGCCGACGTGGCCGCCACCACCGCCGCCACGGCCACCGCCGCCGGGCCCCTGTGCAAAGCTCGGTGAGGTCATGGGTAGAACGAGCGCCAGCGCTGCGGCGGCACTCAAAACTTTCAGACTTTTCATGATAAAACTCCTTTCCCGGAAGCAAACCCTATGAAAGGGCTGGGGTTCCTGGGATCACGCCGGTTTGCGCGTGAACGGAGCCTCGCTCTCAATGGCTGTACCCGGCATGAACGGATCGCGTCCGATTTGCGGCAGCGTTCATGGCGAGGCCGGCGCATTTGCCGAGGGCACCGCCGCCCCGCCGAACTGGACATTTCGCCGCCCGGATGGCATCAGGACCCGACGAAGCAGGGCCCTTGCCGCATGAAACAATTCTTCCTCAAGTTCTTCACCTGGTGGAACGGCCAGACTTTTGGCACCCAACTCTGGACCAAGCGGTACGGAGAGCTGGTCGGCCAGGACGAGCAGGGCAATCTCTACTATCGCACCCGCGGCGGGGCGGTCGATCCCACGCTCGGCTTCGAGCGACGCTGGGTGGTCTATAACGGCTATGCGGAAGCCAGCCGGATCCCGCCGTCCTGGCACGGCTGGATTCATCACGTCGTCGATGTGCCGCCGACCGAGGCCAACTATCAGCCGCGCGAATGGGAAAAGCCGCACCAGCCGAATCTCACCGGCACGGCAAAGGCCTATCGGCCCTCGGGCTCGACGCTGGCCAGCGGCAAGCGTCCGAAGGCGACCGGCGACTATCAGCCCTGGACGCCTGGCTAACTGCCCGCGATCTTCCATCGTTCGACTGGGATGCATCCGCATCCGCATCACGCCGCTGTGGACAACGGGAACAGCGGGGATGACGCTTGCGCGGTCGTTGCACTGATGCGGGCGATGCGGCTCAATGATCCCATCTTACGGAGATGGGAAACCATCGCGTTCGGTTCGGGCAACAGCTCGCGACTGTCCCGAAATGCAGCGGCCGCCGACCAGGACTCGATCGGGAGATAGGCCCCCGGTCTGGAAGGTCCGAAATCGCCCGATGTGAATGTGCAGCCGCCGTAAGACAGGAAAGGCCGCTCGGGAAACCGAGCGGCCTTTTTCTTTGAGGCACTTCGTCGGCCGGTTTGTGCGCCTCAGTCGTAGCGCACCTTCGGGAAGAAGTCGCCGCGGCCTTCAGGCGTCATGTCGAGCAGGCCCCAGAGCGGATCGACCAGATCACCGGCGCGATGATGCTGCTTCGGCGCGGGCGGCGCGAAGCTCATCTCCGAGCCCCAGAAGTGCCTGATCTTGCCGTTCGCTCTCTTGAAGACGTTGAAGATCGTTTCGTCCCAGTTCTGCCCCTCGGGAACGTGGTGCTGCGCGCGCATACCCTTGGAGAATTTCGAGGTGTCGCCGAAGTAATCCGCGTCAAAGCTGTTGCCGGCGGTGGACAGCAGCGACAGATGTTCCCAACCGCGTTCGTGGGCCCAGGCGGCGAGACGCGCGATCGGCGATTTTGCAACAATGTGAAGCGCGGCACGCTCGCCGACATGCCTTGCGGCGCCGTCGAGCCCGTCAAGCAAATGGGTGCAGCCGGGGCAGGGCAGCTCGCGCTCCGGTCCATACATGAAGCTGTACAGGATCAGCGTGTCATGCGGGCCGAACAGTTCCGACATCCTGATCTGTTCCGGCATGCTCGTTTTGCCGATGCGCTCGAAGACGTAATCCTGGGGCACCTCGCCACCGAGCGGCAGCGCGCGACGCCTGGCAGAAACGACCTCAATCTGAGCCCGGAGGGCAATCTCCTCATCCAGCAATGCATTTCGCGCGGCACGATACTCAGTGCTTTCGTTGGGGTAGTGGAGATGCTCCATGATTGCGCTCCGGATGCTGTGAGTTTCGTGCGGGCTTAACTCGCCCCCCAAAATCTCAGTTCCACCGCCGAAGGTGGAATGCCTACATCAGACGCGCCGCCGCGCGTTCGACGGCATCGAGGCGGTAGGCCTGCAAAGGCTCAATGCGCTGCTTGACGGAAGCGAGCACTTCTGCGGGCGCGGTATCGGGCGAGCCGGAAGTGAACGGGGGCGCCGGATTATATTCGATCCCGAGCTGGATCGCCTCCGCCGTGGTGCGGTCGATCAGCGTCGACACCAGCGTCAGCGCGAAATCGATTCCTGCGGTGACGCCGCCGCCCGTCAAGCGATTGCGATCGACGCAGACACGCGCCTTGGTCGGCGTCGCGCCGAACTGGCTGAGCATCTCCATCGCGCTCCAATGGGTGGCGGCGCGGTAGCCCTTCAAAAGGCCGGCGGCGCCGAGCGCCAGCGAACCCGTGCAGACCGAGGTGACGTATTTGGCGCCCTCGGCCTGCCGGCGCAGGAAGTCGAGCACCTCCTCGTCATTGAGCAGGTCGTCAGTGCCGCGGCCGCCGGGTACGCAGATGACGTCGAGTTGCGGGCAGTCGGCGAATGTCGTGGTCGGCGTCACGATGAGCGCGGAATCGCTCGGCACCGGCTCGATCCGCTTCCAGATCAGGTGCAGCTTCGCGCCGGGCACCATGGAGAACACCTGCAAGGGACCGGTGAAGTCGAGCTGGGTGACGCGCGGAAATACCAGAAGACCGATCTGGAGCGGTGACGACATCGGCAGGTCCTCTAAAGATGAGCTTGACGCGGGAAGATTGGCATGGTGCGGTTGTGTCTGAAATGGCGTAATTCCCTCTATTTCGGACGCAGGCTATGATCGGCATCCTGATCTTCCCGGATTTCCAGCTGCTCGATGCGGCCGGCCCGATCTCGGTGTTCGAGGTCGCGGCGCGCTGCACCGGCAAGACGCTTGCGCTGCGCGTGCTGGCCGCGAGCGCGGGACTGGTGCGCAGCTCGTCGGGCGTCGAGATGATGGCGCGTGATTTCAAGTCGGCGAATGCGATCACGACGCTGGTGATCGCGGGCGGCGCGGGCGTTGCGGATGCCGCGCGCTGCGAGGTCACGCGCGCCTTCGTGCAGCGGCTGGCGCGGCGCGGCGTGCGCGTCGCGAGCGTCTGCTCGGGCGCCTATGTGCTCGCCGAGGCGGGGCTGCTCGACGGCCGCCGCGCCACCACGCATTGGGGACGGACGCGCGATTTCGTCGCGCGTTATCCGAAGGTGAAGTTCGAGCCGGACCAGATATTCACCCGCGACGGCAATGTCTGGACGTCGGCCGGCATTACCGCCGGCATCGATCTGGCGCTCGCGATGGTCACCGAGGACCATGGTGAGGAGATCGCGCAGCAGGCCGCGCGACAGCTCGTGCTCTACCATCGCCGCAGCGGCGGCCAGTCGCAGTTCTCCTCGCTGCTGGAGCTGAAGACGCCGAACGGCCGCTTCGGCGCGCTGTTGTCCTGGGCGCGCGAAAATCTCGACGCGCCGCTGACGGTGGAGGACCTCGCCGATCGTGCCGGCATGAGCGCACGGCATTTCGCCCGCGCCTTCGCCGCGGAGACCGGCACGACGCCCTCGAAGGCGATCGAGCGGCTGCGGCTCGAAGTCGCGCGCGAGCGCGTGCAGTCCTCACGGGAGGGGATCGAGCTCGTCGCCGAAGCGACCGGCTTCGGTGACCCCGAGCGCATGCGCCGCGCCTTCATCCGCGCCTTCGGCCAGCCGCCGCAGGCGCTGCGGCGCGCGGCGAGGGCGGGTTAGGGGGTGCTTGTCGCAGCAGAGCTGGAGGTGTTCGCGCGTACCGTCAGGCGCCGCGCGATCGGCATCAGCATGTAAGGCGCAAGGTGAATCGGAAACTGTGTCATCGCGAAGTATAGCCAGGTGGTAGGCGGTAATGCGCTGGCCGTCGCCGCCAGCATCAGGCCGAGATTGCGCTGTGACACCATCAGCCCGAGCGCCAGCGCGCGCTCATAGCCGATGCGGCGGAATAGCAGCGTGGTGATCGCGAGCAGGGTGAAATAGATCGCGAATGAGAGAGCTGCGAGGCCGAGGGTGAACAGCGGCTGTGCGAGAAGGTCGCTGACGACATCGCCCATGATCGCAGCAGCGAAGATGAAGAGGATGATGATGTTGAGGCCGTCGATCGGCGTCTTGTGACGCTGGATCGCCTCCGCGCCGAAGATCCATCTGATGGCGGTCGCCGCCAGCAGCGATGCTGCGAGGATGCCGAGCAGTTTCAGGCCCAGCGTCAACGGCGTGACGCTGAGCATGTCGCCGAGGAAGAGGCCGGCGAACATCGAGGCCGTGAAGGGCACCAGCGCGGTCGAGGTCACCAGCGTGATCAGCACGAGCGTGGCATCAAGACCCATCAGCGCGGCCAGGGCCGGAGAGGCCATCATCGGCGAGGCCATGCTCTGGAGCATCAGTGCGAGCGAAAGCCCGGGCGCGCGAGCCGTGAGTCCGGTTGCGTGGGCGATCAATCCGACGATCAGCGGCACGCCGATCGTGGTCCAGGCCGTGGCGGTTGCAACCAGCGCCGGCCGGCGCAGATGCCTGTAGAGGGCGGCCAGATCGACCCGCATGAAGGAGATGCAGAGCAGGCAGAGGATCGCCTCGGTGAGATAGGGACGCAGCAGCGCGCCGAGCGGTGGCACCGCGGCCGCGATGAATACGACAGCGGCGACTCCGCGCGTGCCCTGGCCGCCGAGCCATGTCAGGACGCGCAGCGGGAAGGTGATGATGGTTTGGAGAAGGAGAGGCATCGGTATCGTTGGTGCGTCGGGCTACGGGACTGTCACCCCAATCCCTTCAGCCATGCGCCGATCTCGCTGACGGCAACATTGGCCTGCTGCAACAGCTTGCCCATCGTGAAGAAGCCATGGAATTGGCCGGGATAATGCTTGGTCGTGACTAATACGCCGGCCTGCTTGAGGCGCTCGGCATATTCGTCGCCTTCGTCGCGCAGCGGATCGGCGCCGGCGGTCAGCACATAGGCCGGCGGCAGGCCGGCCAGATCTTGCGCACGCGCCGGTGAAGCGCGCCAGTCGTGGATGTCGGCCGCGCCGTTGAGGTAGTGGTCGCGAAACCAGCGGATCACCGAATGCGTCAGCAGCACGCTGGTCTCGGGCTCGCTGTGGGAGCCGTGCGTCATGGCGAAATCGGTGGCCGGATAGATCAGCACCTGGCCCGCGATCGCGGGACCGCCAGCCTCACGTGCGGCGAGCGCCACGACCGCGGCAAGATTGCCGCCGGCGCTGTCGCCGCCGATCGACAGGCGCGAGGCGTCGATGCCGAGCTCGCGCGCGTTCGCGGCGATCCATTGGGTCGCGGCGATGGCATCCTCAATGGCCGCGGGAAATTTGTGCTCGGGCGCGAGGCGGTAGTCGACCGAGATCACGATCAGCGCGCCGGCGTCGGCCAACTGGCGGCAGACGACGTCGTGGGAGTCGAGATCGCCGATCACCCAGCCGCCGCCATGGAAGAACACCAGCGCGGGCGACAGGGCGTCGTGCCGGCGCGGCTCCTTGGGCACGTAGAGGCGCGCGGGGATCACCCCGTGCGGCGCAGGGATCGATAGCGGCGTGGCGCGCGCGAGCTCCGGCGGCTCGGGGTTGGTGGCAAAGCGGGCCTGCGAATAATAGGCGCGCGCTTCCGGCGCTGTCAGCGTCTCGTAGGCGGGGCGGCCGGCCTCCTGGAAAGCCTTGTAGACGGCGGTGGCATCGGGATCGAGCACAACGGGCATGGAAGGGCGCACCTCTGGGGTTTCCGGTTATCGTTGGATGTCATTTTCGGGGCGATGTCCGCCTCGCGCCCCTGGGAGGGGCTTTCGACTATCCCACCCGTCAGCCGCCCTGGCCAGCGGGCGGCGGGCAGGGCAGGGATGCCGCCCTTCCCCCGCCGTATTCCCCGTGTTAACCGGAGGGCCTGCGAGCGGCGGTATCCCCTGTAGAATGTCCAACAAGCCCGATTCGCTGTTGAAGCCGCGCGAGATGTTTCGAACCATTACCCTGACAGGTCTTGCGGCGCTTTTGGCCGCCACCGCACTGACGGTTGCGACGCCGGCTCAGGCGCAGATCGGCACGATCTTTTCCGATCCGCCTCCGCTGCGGCCCCCCGGCAACATTCCGCGTGGCCAGCCCCAGCCGCAGCAGATCCCCGATGACGACGAAGAGGTGCCGGAGCTGCCGCCGCAGGGCCGCGTGCTGCCGTCGCGCCCCATGCCTCCGCCGCCGGGCCGGCAGGGCAATGTGATGCCGGGGCCGGTTGAGACCCAGCCTCTGGCGCCGCCGCCCGGCTCCACCGTCGCCCCGCCAAACCAGCCGCCGCCTGTGGCGGTCGCGCCGCCGGGCGCCGGCCAGCCGGGTGCGCCGGGTCGCCAGCCGCAGCAGAAGGGCGGGCCGGGTGGTGCCGTGCCGCAGACCCCGGCAAGCCTGCAGCCGGGCGACGAGGTTGTCACCGAGCCGCCGGCCCAGAAGATCGTGAACAAGAAGGCGACGTTCTCGGGGCTCGACAAGATCACCGGGCGCATCATCAATTTCGACGAGGAGATCGGCGAGACCGTCCAGTTCGGCGCGCTCAGGGTCAAGACCGACGCCTGCTACACGCGGCCGGCGACCGAGGCCACCAACACCGACGCCTTCGTCGAGGTCGACGAGATCACCTTGCAGGGCGAGGTGAAGCGGATCTTCTCGGGCTGGATGTACGCGGCAAGTCCGGGCCTGCACGGCGTCGAGCACCCGATCTACGACATCTGGCTCACCGACTGCAAAGAGCCGCAGCAGACCATTGCGACCGCAGCGCCGGATCCCGCGACCAAGCCCGCACCTCCGCCGCCGCCCGCGCAGAAGAAGGCCGCGCCGAAGCAGGTGCAGCAGCGTCCGCCGCAGCCTGCGCCGATCCAGCAGCAGCAACCGGCGCCACCGCCGCCTCCGCCGCCCGAGCAGCGGCCGGGTCTGTTCGGTATTCCGGGGTTTGGCCGCTAGGCCAAATCCCCCGGGGTTCGGCCGCTAGGCCTGGCTAGATTATTGCCGCGCGGCGATGATCTCGAGCGCGCGTGCGCCCGGGATCGCCTCACCCGCAGAGAGCTTCAGGAAATCGCCGGGCTCGCCCGCGAGCGCCTTGTCGAGCAGCGCGGTGTAGCGCCGCCGCGAGATCTCGGCCGCGCCAAAGCTCTTCAGATGTTCGGTGACATATTGGGTGTCGAGCAGCTCGAAGCCGCCATGGATGAGCCGCGCGACGAGATGCACCAGAGCGACCTTCGAGGCATCGCGCGCGGTGTGGAACATGCTCTCGCCGAAGAAGGCCCGTCCGAGGCTGACGCCGTACAGCCCGCCGACGAGGTCCTCGCCCTGCCAGGCCTCGACGCTGTGGCAATGGCCGAGCTCGTACAGGCCGCCATAGAGGTCACGGATGCGCTTGTTGATCCAGGTGTCCTCGCGTCCGGCCTGCGGCGCGGCGCAGCCGGCGATCGTCGCCTTGAACGCGGTGTTGACGGTTACGCGAAACACATCCGAGCGCACGGTGCGCGCGAGCCGCGAGGCGACACGAAATCCATCGAGGGGGATGACGCCGCGCAGCTCCGGCTCGACCCAGAACAGGGTCGGATCTTCGGCGCTCTCGGCCATCGGAAAGATGCCGCAGGCATAGGCGCGCAGCAGCACGGCCGGTGTGATTTCAGATGGGGCGGAGTCGCGCGAAGTCATGGTTCGCAATCATAGCAGGATCGCGACGCGGTTGCGATGGGGGTGCGCAGCAGGGCAGCGAGATCAGCTCGCGGCGGCGGTGCTGGTCCTGCCGGGGGCTGCGGGCATGCGAGCGAATTTCAGCACGATCCGGGTTCCGGAATGGGCGGGATCGCGCTCGACCGTGGCGTCGAGCTTGGAGGCCATGGCCGCGACGATGCGCTGGCCCATGCCGGTGGAGCGCGGATCGGCCTTGACGTTGTCGCCGACGCCGTCGTCGGTGATCGACAGCAGGACATCGTCGCCCTGCGCGTGCAGCTCGACATGGATCGGGCCGGCGCCGTCGGGATAGGCGTATTTCACCGCGTTCATCACCAGCTCGTTGACGATGATGCCGACAGCGACCGCGCGGTCGGGATCGATCTCGATCGGCTCGGCCTTCAGCGTCAGGCGCGACATCCGGTTGCCTTCGGCCGAGCGGCGGAGATCCTCGAGCAGCGAGTCCAGATACTGGTTCAGGACCACGCTCTTCAGATCCTGCGAGGTGTAGAGGCGGCGGTGCACCTGCGCGACCGCGGCGACGCGGCCCATCGCATTGGTCAGTGCCGCCTTGACCTCGTCCTGCGCGGCGGAGCTTGCCTGGAGGTGCAGCAGCGAGGCGATGATCTGGAGCGAGTTGCCGACGCGGTGGTTGACCTCGCGCAGCAGCAGCTCGCGTTCGGCGGCAAGGGCGGCGTAGCGGTCGCGCGAGGCATGGATCTCGGCCTCGGCTTCCTCGCGCGCCTTCTGCAATTCGGCCTGGCGCAGCGCGCCCTCGGTCGCGACGTGGAGCAGGGGGATGAAATCGCCCGTGACGTCCTTGACGAGATAATCGGCCGCGCCGGCCTTCAGCGCGGTGACGGCGATGCTGGAATCCTGCGAGGCCGTGACGAACACCACCGGCGGCGCCCCCGGGATCGCCATGATCTGCTCCAGCGTCTCGAGCCCGTCGAGGCCGGGCATGTACTGGTCGAGCGCCACCACGTCGATGCCGCCCTCGACCGCGGCGCGGCGGATGCGCTCCAGGCCTTCCTCGCCGCTCGCGGCATGGACGACCCTGTAGCCGCGCCGCGTCAGGCCGCGATCGACCAGGCGCGCCAGCGCACTGTCGTCGTCGATGTAGAGCAGTGTTGGCGTGCGCTGGTTCATGGGGCGGCGGGAGGGACCTGGATGACCGAGAAGAACAGGCCAAGCTGCCGGATGGCATTGGCGAAATTCTCGTAGTTGACGGGCTTGGTGATGTAGACGTTGCAGCCGAGCTCGTAGCAACGCTTGATTTCCTGGGAATCGTCGGTGGTGGTCAGCACCACCACAGGCGAAGCCTTCAGATATTTGTTTTCCTTGATCTGCCTCAGGATGTCGATCCCGGTCATGTCGGGCAGGTTGAGGTCGAGCAGGATCAGCAGCGCGTTGCCCTTCTGCACGAGCCCGCTGCCGTCGGCGCCGAACAAATGCTGCATCGCGTCCGTGCCGTTGGGGAACGAGACGATCTCGTTGTTGACTCCCGAGCGGCGGATGTTGCGCTCGATCAGGCGGGCGTGCCCCTCGTCGTCCTCGATCATGATGATGGTGACAGGCTGGGTCATCGATCTCAGTTCCGGTTGCTCACATTCCAGGCGATCGGCAGCGTGATCGTGAAGGTGCTGCCCGCGTCCAGTTCCGATGATACCGACATGGTGCCGCCGAGGCGACGCACAAGTGCACGCACATGCGCAAGACCAATGCCCTGGCCGGGCTTGTCCTGGGTTCCCGCACGGCGGAACAGGTCGAATATCCGCTGATGATCCTTCGGATCGATGCCGCGGCCATTGTCGCTGATCTCGAAGATAGCGTAGCCGAGCTTGGTCCGCCCGCGAATTCTGATCTCGCCGGGCACCCCGCGCTTCAGGTACTTGATCGCATTGTCGATCAGATTGGAGAAGATCTGCTCGAGTGCGAGCCGGTCGCTGACGATGTCAGGCAGAGGCTCGAGGTGGATCTGGGCCTGCGCCTCGGCGGCCTGGTGCGCCAGCGTCGACACGATGGCCTCGATCAGCTCGCTGGTGTCGATCTTCACCGGCTGGAATTCGCGTCGGCCCTCGCGGGTGAGGTTGAGGATGGCCGAAATCAACCGGTCCATCTTGGCGATCGACGTCTTGATGAAGCCGAGCGCTTCGGAAAAATCCTCCGAGAGCTGCTTGTCGGCGCCTTCGAGCACGATCTCGCCGGGCGCGCTAGGCGCCAGCGGCGGCCCGCCGGCGGGGACTTGGGTGAGGCTGCCGAGGCGGCGGAAGACATCGCCGCTGAGCTCTTCGAGCTCGCTGGTGAAGCCCATGATGTTGACCAGCGGCGAGCGCAGATCGTGGCTGACGATATAGGCAAAGCGCTGGATCTCTGCGTTGGCTTCGCGCAGGTCCGCGGTGCGCTCGTCGACGACGGACTCCAGATTGACGTTGGCATCGCGCATGCGCGCTTCGGCCTCGTCACGGGCGCGGGCCGAGCGCCGCACCAGCCACGTCGAGATCAGGGCCAGCAGCACGACGAGGCCGGAGCCGATGCCGGTCATCGATGCAGCCAGGGTCTGACTCCGGTCGGAGTTTGCCGTTCGGACCCGGAACAGCAGCTCCTCCTCGCGGATCATCGCGTTGGCCAAGTTGGTGATCGTCGTCGTGGTGTTGCCGGCCGCGGCCTCGCGGATCAGCGCCGTGGCCCTGTCCGGTTGGCCCTCCTTCACGAACTTCATCTCGCGCGAAAACTGGTCGAGCCGGGTCGCAATCGCCGCACTCAGCTTCTCGATGCTGTCGCGTTGCGCCGGATTGTCGCCGATCTGGCGCGTGAGCTTATCGAGTGCCGGAATGATCGCTGCGACGGCCTTCTCGTGGTCCGACTGGAAATCCGGTCCCTGTGTCAGGAGAAAGCCACGGGCGCTGCTCTCGGCGCGGCGGATTTCGAGCAGCAGGGCGTTGATCTGGCTCTCCGCCTCGATGGTGTGAACCACCCATTTGCTGTCGTCCCGCGCCTTGTTGACGAGGTAGACCGAACCGGCGCTGATCACAGTCAGAATCAGAAGGCCCGCCGCGATCAGCAGGATCTGCCAAAATGCGCGCCGTCGATGGGCCTCGGCCGTCACGACGGCCTCGCTCTGTCACGTTCAGCGGAAGTCAAAACGCCCCCTTGGAACTGTCCCCGCGTCGAGAACGCGATGGGGCCCAAAGGGTTCCACGACGAAAGTGGATTTATCGCGGAGCGGGTTCCGTCTTGCCGGCCAGGTACTGTTCCAGCCAATGGATGTGATAATCGCCGTTGATGATGTCGTCTTCACGCACCAGCGCGCGGAACAGCGGCAGCGTGGTCTCGATGCCTTCCACGACCATCTCGTCCAGCGCCCGCCGCAGCCGCATCAGGCATTCGGCGCGGGTCTTGCCGTGCACGATCAGCTTGCCGACGAGGGAATCGTAATAGGGCGGGATCGTGTAGCCCTGGTAGACCGCGGAATCGATCCGGACGCCGAGTCCGCCGGGCGGATGGTATTGCAGTATGCGGCCGGGCGAGGGCCGGAAGGTCTGGGGGTTCTCGGCGTTGATGCGGCACTCGATCGCATGGCCGATGACCTGAACCTCTTCCTGCCTTGCCGGCAAATCGCCGCCGGCGGCGATGCGGATCTGCTCCAGCACGAGGTCGATGTCGGTGATGCTCTCGGTGACGGGATGCTCGACCTGGATGCGGGTGTTCATCTCGATGAAGTAGAACTCGCCGTCCTCGAACAGGAACTCGATGGTGCCGACGCCGAGATATTTCATCTCGCGCATCGCCTTGGCGCAGGTCTCGCCGATCTTGGCGCGCGCGGCGGCGGCAAGGACAGGCGAGGGGCCCTCTTCCCAGACCTTCTGGTGGCGGCGTTGCAACGAGCAGTCACGCTCGCCGAGATGGATCGCGCCGCCGCGGCCGTCGCCGAGAATCTGGATCTCGATGTGACGCGGCTTCTGGAGGTATTTTTCCAGATAGACCGAGGCATCGCCGAAGGCGGATTTGGCCTCGTTGGCCGCCGTCGACAGCGCCACCTGCAGGTCGGCCTCGCTCTGCGCGACCTTCATGCCGCGGCCACCGCCGCCGGCCGCCGCCTTCACCAGTACCGGAAAGCCGATCTTTCTGGCGATCGCCAGCGCGTCGTCATCGGGACCGACCGCACCGTCCGAGCCGGGCACCACGGGGATGCCGAGCTTCTTGGCGGTCTTCTTCGCCTCGATCTTGTCGCCCATCAGGCGGATGTGCTCAGCCTTGGGACCGATGAAATGCAGATTGTGCTCGGCGAGGATCTCCGCAAAGCGGGCATTCTCGGACAGGAAGCCGTAACCGGGATGCACGGCATCGGCGCCGGTGATCTCGCAGGCCGCGAGCAGCGCGGGCACGTTGAGATAGCTGTCCTTGGATGCCGGCGGTCCGATGCAGACGCTCTCGTCCGACAGGCGCACATGCATGGCATCGGCGTCGGCGGTGGAGTGCACGGCGACGGTCGCGATGCCGAGCTCCTTGCAGGCCCTGAGGATGCGAAGGGCGATCTCGCCGCGATTGGCTATGAGGATCTTGTCGAACATGGTGCCTCAGGGGGCAAACAGGAAGGTGCGAATGGCGAGTGGCGAATAGCGAGTAGAGAACGGTGACACCCTTCGCTATTCGCTACTCCCCATTCGCCTACTCAATGATCACCAGCGGCTCGCCGTACTCGACCGGCTGGCCGTCCTCGACCAGGATCTGCGTCACCGTGCCGGCGCGCGGCGAGGGGATCTGGTTCATGGTCTTCATGGCTTCGATGATCAGCAGCGTCTGTCCGACCGAGACCTTGCTGCCGACCTCGATGAATGGCTTGGCGCCGGGCTCCGGTGCCCAATAGGCGGTGCCGACCATCGGGGAGCTGACGGCGCCAGGATGCTTCGACAGGTCGGGACCGGTGGCGGCAGGCGCGGCGGAGGCGACCGGCAGGGCGGCGGGAGCGGCTGCCATCTGCATCGGCATGGTCGCAGCAACGCTGACGTTGCGGGCGACGCGCAGGCGCAGGCCCGCACGTTCGATCTCGATCTCGGTGAGGCTGGTCTCATCGAGCAGCAAAGCGAGCTCGCGGACGAGCGCGGAATCCTCGCTGGAAAACTTTGCGGCTGCTTTGTCGTCTGGCTGGCGCGCCATGTTCTTTGATCCGAATGTTCTGTTTGATGAGGGGGCTTCAGGCTTTGGGCTTGATGGCAAGCTTGGCGGCAAGGCCTTGGATGGCGAGGCGGTAGCCCTCGATGCC
This sequence comes from Bradyrhizobium sp. 23AC, assembly GCF_054863025.1. Classification (NCBI taxonomy): domain Bacteria; kingdom Pseudomonadati; phylum Pseudomonadota; class Alphaproteobacteria; order Hyphomicrobiales; family Nitrobacteraceae; genus Bradyrhizobium; species Bradyrhizobium sp. 23AC. The sequence goes on along the minus strand of NZ_JAVAYN010000014.1, from coordinate 47,849 downwards.
GAAACCGCAGAGCGAGGCGAAAGCCGCGCGTGCGGTGTAGGAGTGGTGACGAAAGCTCTCGCGGGCGTGGATGTTGGTCACATGCACCTCGACCGTCGGGATCTGCACCGCGAGCAGCGCGTCGTGCAGCGCGATCGAGGTGTGCGAATAGCCGCCTGCATTGACGATGATGCCCTTCATCTTGCGCGCATGCGCCTCGTGGATGAAGTCGATCAACTCGCCCTCGCGGTTGGACTGCCGGCAATCGGCCTTGAGGCCGAACGTTGCCGCGGTCTCCCGGCACAGGGCCTCGACGTCGGCCAGCGTGGCGTGGCCGTACTTCTCGGGCTCGCGCGTTCCCAACATGTTGAGGTTCGGCCCGTTCAGGACGAGGATCGTATCGGTTGCAGGTTCTGCCATTCCAATCCCGGGAAGAGGTGCTCGGCGTGGCGGGGTTATAGGTAACAAAGCGGCCTAGGGGAAGCCTTGAAGGGCCTCCCAGGGGCCTTCAGGTACCTCATCCCCGGTGCAAAAACCTGTGCGGAAGCTACGGAAATTGCTTGTTAACCAGTTCTAATCGTGGCTGCCGGAGGGAGGCTCGCAGGGGAGGGCGACGCATAGGCCAAAGGCCCCTGCCGATCTCTCGGCAAGGGCCCATTTGGGCTTCAGCGAAGCAGCTTAGCCTTCGATGATGTAGACGATCTCGCGCGTCTGCGGACGGACGATTACGTACTGACCGCGGACAAAGATCACCTCATAGCCACGCCACTCCGGGTAGATCTCCACGATCCGGGGCGGAAGCGGATGGACTCGGACGGAGGCCGGGATCGCGGTGCCGACCGAGATGTTGAAGTTGACGTTCGTCGTCTCTTCGATCTTGGTCGACTTGATCGCCGTCGAGATTTCGGTCCGCTTTTCGGCCGGCGGCGCGGAAGCCGTCGCGGAGGCGGTGCCGGTCGTGGTCTGGGACTTGTCGGTCGTAGCCGCATTGTTGGTCTTGGCGGCGCCGCCGGCCTTGTTGTCCTCGGCCTTCATGTCCTTGGCAGACTTGGCGGGGTCAGACTTCGTCGAATCCGAGCTCATGCTCTTCGACTTGTCTTGCTGGGACTTGTCCTGCGCGCGTTCGTCAGTGCGCTGACCCTTGGTGGCGCCGGCCTTGTCCTCGGCCGCGTTCTTGTTCATCGCGCCGCCCGGGGAGCGCTCGTCCTTCATCGCGCCGGATTTGTCTTCGGAAGCCCGATCGGACTTCATGGTGCCAGCGCCACCGGCCTGGCCGACGGTGCCCTTGTCATGGCTCATGGAGTCGCGGCCGGTCGCGCCCCGCTCGGCAGCGCCGCCGGAAGGCTGCGAATGCTGCATCTGCTGCGAGCCAGCGCCGCTGTCACGGCCCTTGTCTTGTGCGTTCGCCAGACCGGCGCCCGCGACCAGGGCGACTGCGGCGACAGAAATCATAAAGCGGTTCAACATCGAATTCTCCTCACGTGTTTCTTTGCGTCATTGCCCGCGCCGACAACGAAAGGAGATTTGAGTTGTTCCGGAACTTCGCCTGTTCCGCGGCATTTGTTTGTTGAATGCCAGATGAATGACTTTGCACGAAGTCGCCAACGTTCGGCGCAAGAAAAAGGCCGGCTTGTCAGCCGGCCTTTTCGGGTTTTCAGGATCGTAAACGTATGATCAGCAGGTCGCCTTGCCGCAGCGGGCAATGCCGATCTTTTCCTTGAGGCCTTCGACGCCGACGGCGCCGATCACGATCTGCTTGCCGATGACATAGCTCGGCGTGCCGTTCATGCCCATCGCTTCGGCGAGCTTGAAGTTCTCCTCGATGGTGGCGCGCACCTCGGGGCTGGCGATGTCCTTCTCGATCTTTGCGGTGTCGAGGCCCGCTTCCTTGGCGGCTTGAAGCGCACGCGCCTTGTCGGCCGCGCCGCGGCCGCCGAGCAGCTTCTGGTGGAAGTCGAGATATTTCTTGCCGGAGGGATCCTGCATGCGCACGGCGACCGCGACCTGCGCAGCCTCCACCGAGCCCTGGCTCAGCACCGGAAATTCCTTCAGCACCACCTTCAGCTTCGGATCGGCCTTCATGATGGTGAGCATGTCGTCCATCGCGCGCTTGCAGTAGCCGCAATTGTAATCGAAGAACTCGACGAAGGTGACGTCGCCGTCCTTGTTGCCGAGCACGACCTGGCGCGGCGAGTTGAAGATCGCGTCCGCATTCTGCGCGATGCTGGCCTCGTGCTTCTGCGTCTCGGCCGCGGCCTGCCGCTTGCTGAGCTCGGCCATGGCCTCCTCGAGCACCTCGGGATGGCTGATGAGATAGTTCTTGATGATCTTCTCGATGTCGGTGCGCTGGGTGTCGGAGAAACTGTCGGCCGACGCGGGCACGGCTGCGCCGAACAGGGCGAGCGCAAACAACGCGGGAGCAAGCAGGCGCAGCGAAGGCATAGGTGAATCCTCTTATCCAAAGCAGGTTTCGGAATACGTCCCGGCGGACTTAAGCTCGGTGTCGTGACGTCGTGGTATCGGGCGTCGTTCGAGTTGCGTCAGTTGCGCGGCGGCTTCGCCGCCACGATGTCGTCGGCCTTGACCCATCCGGGCGTGCCGACGGCGAAACGGGTTTTCGCGCGCGTGGCGAGCTCGCGGGCGGTCTTGTTGTCGCCGCGCAGGTAAGCGGCTTGCGCCGAGGCGAGATCCGCTTCGGCATAGTCGCCCTTCCGGCCATAGGCCATCGCGAGCTGGGTATAACCGAGCACCGCCTCGGGTTCTCGCGCCACCGCGGCGCGGAGAATCCGAACGGCGTCGTCGGTGTAGGCCTTATTATCGGTTCCAACCAGAGCCTGCCCAAGTAACATCTCGATGAGGGGCGCGTTGTTGGAAAGCTGTGCGGCCTTGCGCAGCGGAGCGACTGCCTCGGCCGGCTTGCCGCTCTCCAACAGGGCCTGGCCGCGCACCTCGTAAAAGTACGGATTGTTGGGCTGGACCTGGATCAGCGCGTCGATCTGGGCGAGCGCGCTACGGAGATCGCCGTGCAGATAGGTGCTGATGGCGCGGGCATAGCGCGCCGGCATGCTGTCGTTGGTCTGGGGATAGCGGCGGTACACCGTCTCCGGCCGCTCCATGAACGCGGAGATCTTGGCGCGCACCATGTCGTGGCGGAGCTGCAGTGCGGGATCGTCCTTCTTGTTCCAGTAGGGGCTGGAGCTGGCGAATTCCTGAAGCGCGGCGACGCGCTCGGCCGGCATTGGATGCGACTGGAGATAGGGATCGGCGCCGCGCGCGGCGAACAGGCTCTCACCGGTGAAGCGCTTGAAGGTCTCGTACATGCCCTTCGGCGATTGCTGGGTCGCGGTCAGGAATTTCACGCCGGCGCGGTCGGCGTTCTCCTCCTGCTGGCGCTGGTAGGACAGCAGCGTCCGGCGGATTACCTCCTGGGGAGCTGAGATCGCGGCGGCGCCGGCATTGGCGAGCCCGTTGTTGCCTGCGCTGCTGCGCTGGGTGCTACCCGCGGCGATCGCGCCAGCGCCGAGCAGCATGGCGATGATCATCTGGGTCTGGGCGGCGGCGAGCTGCTCGCGCAGCTTTGACAGATGGCCGCCCGCCAGATGCCCGGTCTCGTGTGCGAGCACGCCGATGATCTGGTTCGGCGTCTCCGACTGCAGCATCGCGCCGTAATTGACGAAGATGCGGCGGCCGTCCGCGACGAACGCGTTGAACGAGCCGTCGTTGAGGATCACCATCTGGATGTTCTGCTTCTCCAGACCGGCGACGCGCAGGATCGGGCGCGTATATTCGCGCAGCAGCTGCTCGGTCTCGGTGTCGCGCAGGACCGGTGGCCCCTTCTGCTGCGCCCGCGCCGCCGGGAGTGGCAGCAGCGCGATCGCCGCAGCCGTGACGAGGGCGGTGAGGGCGGAGGCCTTCTTGCGCAATGCGATCTGGAGAAACATCAAACGGTCTGGAGAGCAGTTTCGTGATTGGTTTTGGCGATTGGCGGCGGACCGGATACGCGATATGCCCTTATGAGCGTTACCCTTATGAGCCGTACAATGCGGCCAGTCTGGGGCGCAAGCGCCCCGTTTCCCGGACCGGACGGACCGGCCCGCCAGCGAAATAGCAGAAATCGATGCACGATGCGACCTTGAGGAACCGGTTGGGGCAGTGGCTCGAGCCCTCCCGCCGCAGTGATGTTCCCCCGTTCATGGTGATGGACGTCATGGCCGCGGCAGCCCGAATCGAGGCCGCCGGCGGCCACGTCATCCACATGGAGGTCGGCCAGCCCGCGGCCGGGGCGCCCAGCACCGCGATTGCGGCCGCCCACGCGGCGCTCGAGGCCGGGCGGATCGATTATACCTCCGCACTCGGCATTCCCAGCCTGCGCGAGCGCATCGCGCGCCATTATCGCGATGCCTATGGCTGTGACGTCAGCCCTGACCGGATCGTGGTGACCACCGGCTCCTCCGGCGGGTTCATCCTGGCCTTCCTGTCGATGTTCGAGCCCGGCGACCGCGTCGCCGTGACGGTGCCGGGCTATCCGCCTTATCGCCATATCCTCACCGCGCTCGGTTGCGAGCCGGTGCTGATCGAGACCACGAACGAGACGCGCCATGCGCTCACTGGCGAGGCGTTGCTTGCGGCACATCGCAAGGCGCCGCTGAAGGGCGTGCTGGTCGGCAGTCCCGCCAATCCGACGGGGACGATGATGTCCCGCGAAGCGCTCGCCGGCTTGATGGCGGCCGCCGAAGATGCCGGCATCCGGTTCATCTCGGACGAGATTTATCACGGGCTTGATTATGCGTTTCCGGCGGTCACCGCGGCCGCGCTCTCCGAGCACGCACTCGTGATCAACTCGTTCTCGAAGTATTTTTGCATGACGGGCTGGCGCGTCGGCTGGATGGTCGTGCCTGAAATTCTGGTGCGACCGATCGAGCGGCTGCAGCAGAACCTGTCGATCTCGGTGCCGTCGCTGTCGCAGATCGCGGCAGAGGCCGCCTTCGACGGCGCGGCCGAGATGGAGGCGATCAAGCACGGCTATCAGGAAAACCGGCGCATTTTGATCGAGGGATTGCCGAAAGCCGGGCTAGCCAAGTTTCTGCCGGCCGATGGTGCATTTTATCTCTATGCCGACGTCTCGGACTTCACCTCCGACAGTTTCGAGTTCGCCAAGCAGATGCTGGAACAGGCGCGCGTCGCGGCCACGCCCGGGCTCGATTTCGATCCCGTTCACGGCCGCTCGTTCATTCGTCTTTCCTATGCGCGCTCGCCCGGAGAGATGCGAGAGGCAGTTGACCGGATCGCTCACTGGCTTAAATAGCCGCCAGTTTTCGACCACTTCCGGAGTTCATCTTGTCTGACCGATCTGTCCCGACCACCGCCACGCCGCATTTTCCTCTCGCCGCACTGATGTGGCCGACCCGGCCGGGCGAAACCGTCGGCGCGGTGCGTGCCGTCGTGCTGATTGCGCTCGGCACCGCATTGATGGCGCTATCAGCCAAGGTCAGCCTGCCGCTGCCTTATGTGCCCATGACGTTGCAAACGCTGGTGGTGCTGATGATCGGCGCTGCCTATGGCTGGCGCCTTGGCAGCGCAACCATGATCGCCTACCTCGCCGAAGGCGCGCTTGGCGCGCCGGTGTTCGCCGGGCCGGTGGGTGGAATTGCACCGCTGGTTGGCCCGACTGCGGGCTATCTGTTCGGCTTCATTGCGGCCGCCTTCGTGACCGGCTGGCTCGCCGAGCGCGGCTGGGATCGCAGTGTCATGCTGCTGTTCGCAGCGATGGCTGTCGGCCATATCGTCATTCTGGCCGCAGGGTTCGGCTGGCTGGCGTTCGGCCTGGGGCTCGGCGTTGCGAAGGCCTGGCAGGTCGGCATCGTGCCGTTCGTTGCGGCCTCGCTGATCAAGAACGCGCTTGGCGCGGCGTTGATGCCGGCGGCGCGCAGGCTGATCGATCGCCGCCGGTAAAACGCGCAACAGCGAGCGGTTCCAATTGACAGGGCCGGCCAAGTTGATCTTGGCTGGCCCAGTGTTTTGAGGGGGAGTGAAACGATGACGACGACAACGATGGCGGGGGCGCCGGTCGCGCCGCCCGTCGCCAAGCCGTGGTACAAGGTTCTCTACGTCCAGGTGCTGATCGCGATCGTGCTCGGTGCCATTGTCGGCTGGCTGTGGCCACAGTTCGCAACCAACGAATGGATCAAGGCGCTCGGTGACGGCTTCATCAAGCTGATCAAGATGGTGATCGCGCCGATCATCTTCTGCACCGTGGTCTCCGGTATTGCCCACATCCAGGACGCCAAGAAGGTCGGCCGCATCGGCGTCAAGGCGCTGGTCTATTTCGAGGTCGTCTCGACCTTCGCGCTGGTCATCGGTCTCATCGTCGGCAATCTCGTCAAGCCGGGTGCAGGTTTTGGCAATGCTGCGGCGAGCGAAGCGGCCGTTGCGAACTACGCCAAGCAGGCCGCCGGCCAGAAGTCCGTCGACTTCGTGCTGCACATCATTCCGGACACCGTGGTCGGCGCCTTCGCGCAAGGCGAGATCCTGCAGGTGCTGCTGTTCTCGGTGCTGTTCGGCTTCGCCATCATGAGCTTAGGTGAGCGCGGCCACACCATCCGCAGCTTCATCGACGATGCGGCGCATGCGGTGTTCGGCGTCATCTCGATCGTGATGCGCGCGGCACCGATCGGTGCGTTCGGTGCGATGGCCTACACCATCGGCAAGTTCGGGACCGGTGCGATCCTCAACCTGATCGGTCTGATCGCGACCTTCTATGCCACCGCGGCGCTGTTCGTGTTCGTCGTGCTCGGCATCATCGCGCGCCTGGCCGGCTTCTCGATCTTCAAGTTTCTGGCCTACATCAAGGACGAACTGCTGATCGTGCTCGGCACCTCCTCCTCGGAGAGCGCGCTGCCGTCCATGATGGAGAAGCTGGAGCGGCTCGGCTGCTCCAAGTCGGTGGTCGGTCTGGTAGTGCCCACGGGCTACTCGTTCAACCTCGACGGCACCAACATCTACATGACGCTGGCGACGCTGTTCATCGCGCAGGCGCTCGGCGTCGATCTCAGCTTCAGCCAGCAGCTCACCATTCTGGTCGTGGCGATGCTGACCTCGAAAGGCGCCTCCGGCATCACCGGTGCGGGCTTCATCACGCTGGCGGCGACGCTGGCCGTGGTCGACCCGCGCCTCGTGCCGGGCATGGCGATCGTGCTCGGCATCGACAAGTTCATGAGCGAGTGCCGCGCGCTGACCAATCTGTGCGGCAATGGCGTCGCCTGCGTGATCGTCGCCTGGTGGGAGGGTGAGCTCGACCGCGACAAGCTCAACGCCAACCTCTCCAAGCAGATCGATCCGACCGACATGGAGACGGCGATCACGACGGACTGATCTGGATCCGACAGCGCGAGCTGTGCTGTCAGACCTTGAAGTCATAGGGCTGGTCGAGATCCTCGATCAGCCCTTTTTCTTGGGGCTAGAACCGCTCCGGCCGGTACGGCGTCGGATCGATCGCGGGCGTCTCGCCGCTCATCATCTCCGCGAGCAGGCGCCCCGTCGCGGGTCCAAGGGTAAAGCCCTGGTGGCCGTGGCCGAAATTCATCCAGAGGCCGGGATGCTGCGGAGCTTGCCCGAGCACCGGCAGCATGTCGGGCGTGCAGGGGCGGGTGCCGAACCACGGATCCGGCTCGACGCGCTTGCCGAGGTCGATCAGCTCGCGTGCGGATGCTTCGGCGCTGGCAAGCTGCACGGGCGTCGCGAGCGCGTCCGGGCTCGTCAGCTCGGCTCCCGTGGTGATGCGAATGCCCTTGGCCATCGGCCCCATGGCATAACCGCCAGCCTTGTCGATCAGCGGCAGGTCGAGCGAAGCGCCGCCGCTGTAATGCATGTGGTAGCCGCGCTTGCGCACCAGGGGAATGCGATAGCCGAATTTGTGGAGGAGATCGGGCGACCACGGCCCGAGAGTCACGACGGCGTTGGCGGCCTCGAGACGCCCCTGATCCGTATCGACCGACCAGCCGGTCGCGGTCTGCTGCAGCGACTGCGCATCGCCCAGCACAATGGTGCCGCCGCGGCGCTCGAACAGCTCGGCATAGGCCGTGACCAGCGCGCCGGGATCGGACACCGTCCAGGTGTCGAGCCAATGGATCGCGCCGGGAAGATCGTCGCGCAGGACCGGCTCGGCCCTCGCAAGCTCCTTGCCGGAGAGCACGCGAAAATTCACGCCGAACTCGCGCCGGTCTTCCTCCGCCGTCCTGATCGCCAGGTCGAATGAAGCGGCATCGCGATGCAGCATGCGATAGCCGGCGCGGCGGATGAGATTGTCGGCATGGGCTTCGCGAATGAGGATGTCGTGCTCGCTCGTCGCGTAAGCGATCAGCCGCGCCCACGCGTCGACCGCCTCGCGATGACGCTTCGGCGCCGAATGCCACCAGTAGCGGAGCAGGGGCTCGATATGGAGATGAAGCGATGACAGGCTGTAGCGCACGTCGTTGGTGCGGCCGGTCGCGATCTTCAGGAGCGTCGCAAGGTCGCGCGGCATCGGATAGGGGCGGACCGCTTCGGCCTGGATCATCCCGGCGTTGCCGTAGCTGGTCTCGCGCCCCGGCTCCCTGCGGTCAACGAGCGTGACGGCCCAACCCCGCTGCTGGAGGTGCAGCGCCGCGCTCACGCCGATCATGCCGCCGCCGAGAACGATTGCGCTTTGCATTGAAACTGTCCTCGCCAAATCAAAAAACGCCCGGCTTGACCCGGGCGTTTTCTCTTGAGTGTTCGGTTTTATTCACCGCCGCCGAAGCGGCGGGACCACCAGCCGGCGCGGCGTGGCGCGGCCGGCGTTTCGCTTGCCGGTTCCGGCGCGGGTTCAGCTGCCTGCGGGGCAGCCGGCTCAGGCGCCTGCGCAACCGGGGCTGCCGGCTCGCTCGGGCTGCTCGACATGAAGCTCACCTTTTCCCGGACCGTGGAGCGGCGCCGCGCGGCCTTGTCGTCGGCGGGCTCTTCCTCGGCGGCAACGGGCTCGGGCTGGGCCGGCGCCACCTCGGTCTGCACGTCGGCGCGCGGCTCAGGCTGCGAGACCTCAGGCTCAGCGGTGTGTTCGGCCTGGGCAATCGAGGGCGCAGCCTCGCCGCCGAAGCCGTCGAAATCGGCGACTGCGTCGGACGCTTCCGGCGGCGCATTGGCCGCGAGCTCGTCGCTGATGGAGCCGGCGAGACCGTCCTCACCGCCACCACGCCGACGGCGTCCGCCGCGGCGACCACGCCGGCGGCGGCGGTCAGCGCTGCCCTGCTGCTCGCCGCGGGCCGCCTGTTCCTCGCCTTCTTCGCCATCCTGCTCGGACTCGGCATCCTCTTCGCCTTCGCCGGCCGCAACAGCCGCCTCGGGAAGGGTGGTGGGGCTATCCTCACGCAACTCGCCGTCGCGCTGGCCACCGCGGCCGCGCCGGCGACGGCGGCGCTTGCGGCGCTGGCCGTCCTGGTCGGAGGCTGCCTCGCCCGAAGCTTGCTCCTCGGTGAGACCTTCGGTCTCCTCGGTTTCGACCTCGGATTCGAGTTCGGAATCGAATTCCTCGTCGTCATAGGCTTCTTCAACGATCGGCGGCGGGCTTGCTGCCGCCTGCGCCACCAGTAGGGCCTTGGCGGCTTCCAGCGTATGGACCTGCTCGCCGCGGTCGATGAGATAGGCCTGCGGCCCGCTGACGCTCGCGTCGGCGATGACCGACAGCGTCACCTTGAAGCCGTTCTCGAGATCGCGCAGATGGCCGCGCTTGTGGTTCAGCACATAGAGCGCGACGTCGGTGCGGGTGCGGACCACGAGATTGTGGGTCGCGCCCTTCATCAGGATCTCTTCGAGGCCGCGCAGCAGCTGCAGCGCCACCGACGACACCGAACGGACATGGCCGGTGCCGCCGCAATGCGGGCACGGATCGGTCGAGCTCTCGAGCACGCTGGCGCGGATGCGCTGGCGCGACATCTCGAGCAGGCCGAAATGCGAGATGCGGCCGACCTGGATGCGCGCGCGATCCTGCCGCAGGCAATCGGACAGCTTGCGCTCGACCGCACGGTTGTTGCGCTTCTCGTCCATATCGATGAAGTCGATGACGATCAGGCCGGCGAGGTCGCGCAGGCGAAGCTGGCGGGCGACCTCTTCGGCCGCTTCCAGATTGGTCTTGAGCGCGGTGTCCTCGATATGGTGCTCGCGGGTCGATCGTCCGGAGTTGACGTCGATCGAGACCAGCGCCTCGGTCTGGTTGATCACGATGTAGCCGCCGGAGCGCAGCTGCACGGTCGGCGAGAACATCGCGTCGAGCTGGCTCTCGACGCCCATGCGCGAGAACAGCGGCTGGCCGTCGCGATATTGCTTCACCGCGCTGACATTGGCGGGCATCAGCATCTTCATGAAGTCGCGGGCTTCGCGGTAGCCGGCTTCACCGGCAACCGAGATCTCGTCGATCTCCTTGTTGTAGAGGTCGCGCAGCGAGCGCTTGATCAGCGAGCCTTCCTCGTAGACGAGGGTCGGTGCCTGCGACTTCAGCGTCAGGTCGCGCACCGTCTCCCACATCCGGATCAGATATTCGAAGTCGCGCTTGATCTCGGGCTTGGTGCGGGCGGCGCCGGCGGTGCGCAGGATGATGCCCATGCCCTCGGGCACGTCGAGATCCTGCACAACTTCCTTCAGGCGCGAACGGTCCTGAGCGCTGGTGATCTTGCGGCTGATGCCGCCGCCGCGGGCGGTGTTCGGCATCAACACGGCATAGCGGCCGGCGAGCGAAAGGTAGGTGGTCAGCGCCGCGCCCTTGTTGCCGCGCTCTTCCTTGACCACCTGCACCAGCATCACCTGGCGGCGCTTGATGACTTCCTGGATCTTGTACTGGCGGCGCGGGCGGAAGGTGCGCTCCGGCACTTCCTCCAGCACGTCGTCGCCGCCGACGGATTCAACGACTTCCTCTTCGGCTTCCTCGCCGTCTTCGTCCTCGTCCTCGTCGTCTTCGCCGGTCGTTTCCGCAGCCTCGGCATGCGGCGTCTCGGCGCTCTCGCCGTACACGGCGTCGGCCGGCTCGGCGGCGGTGGTCACGGCTTCGGCGAGAGCCTCGGCATGCGCTTCGGAGGCATGAGCTTCCGAGGCATGAGCTTCGAAGGGCTGCGCCTGCGTCTCGATTGCGGCTACGGGCTCGGCGCCGACGGCCGCGACAGGCGCGGGCGTCTCGCCGGCATGATCATGGTCGTGGTGATCGTGATCATGATCGTGCGCGTGATCGTCAGCATGGACGTGGTGATGATCGTCATGACCATGTGCTTCGTGGTCATGATCGTGGTGGTCATGATCGCCATGTTCGTGGTCGTGATGCTCATGGCCGTCGTGCTCGCCATGATGCTCGGCACCGGCGTGTAGATGCTCGCCCTCGTGCAGTGCGCCCTCGGTGTGCGGGGCTTCGCCCTCGACCGGCTGAGCCGCGGGATCGGCCCCGGCGTCGAGGCCTTCGACGATGTCGCTGCGCACGCGCTCGCCATGACCGCGGCGGCGGGCGTTGCGGTGGCGCGAACGGCGGCGGCCGTGGGAGCGGTTCTCGCTCTCTTCCTCGGCCTCGCGATGGGCCTGTTCCTCGGCCTCGATCAGCGCCTGCCGGTCGGCAACCGGGATCTGGTAGTAGTCGGGATGGATTTCGCTAAAGGCGAGGAAGCCGTGCCGGTTGCCGCCATATTCGACGAAGGCGGCCTGGAGCGAAGGTTCGACCCTTGTGACCTTGGCGAGGTAGATATTCCCGCGCAGTTGCTTGCGTTGCGCGGTCTCGAAATCAAACTCTTCGACGCGATTGCCGCGGACCACGACGACCCGGGTCTCTTCCGGGTGGGTGGCATCGATCAACATCTTGTTGGGCATGTCTTAACTCTTGGCGGCGGCGGGCGCGATTCACCGTGGGCGCGAGCTGCGCTGCCGGGTGACGCGACGGTCCACCTGATTCGGGGGTGAGGGGAAGGCCGAAACGCCGTCTCTCGCGCCTTGCCGAACCGGAAGCTTCAGGACCAAGGCGGCGCGCGGGATTTTCACCCCGCAGCGTCGCGAATGATCCTTCAGAATTCGTCGGCACAGTCTGGCGCATCAAGCGTCGGCCCGTATGAAACATTGGGCGGCGAGGCCGCCCTTCAATCAGTTGCTGCTGGCCAGGCATGGCGCGAGCGCGCTCGCCTTGGGGGATCACGAACCGCTCCCTTGGGATCAAGGGACCGGGTAATGGGTTACGTCGCTGTCAGAACTGTCCCGGTAACGCGAGAGGTAACCCAGGACCGTCCGCCGCCGGCGCTTGACCCGCTCCACCTCGCTGCCGCGCACCGCGCTGGTCTTAGAGGGGAGCAGAAAACGCTGGAATTCCCAAACCTTGAGAGTTCCGGCGCTGCACCGGGAGGCTGAATGCGACACAACCGGAAATATCGGCCGTCAGCATTCCGTACATACGAGGAATGAGCCATCGGTGCAAGGGAGCGTCGCACGGCGGTCACAGTCAGCGAGTTTCGCGTTTCTGTCATTAAGGATCGATTAACCCTGTGGTTCTATTGCGTTAAAAGGGCTGCTCGGAGGCACGGAATCGGTGGCGAGCCGCACAAATCAACGGGTTTTGCTGGGATGCGCACTTCTGTGCGCCGCAGCGTTGCCGTGCGCTGATTCCTCGCGCCTGAGCGCCGCGGAAAGCCAGCCGCAACCCACTGTTGCGGTAGCGAATTTTCCAGTCGCCTCGGCCGCGCGGCTGGCCGGCGATGGCAAGCAGACCCGCTTCATTCTCGACATCGACCAGACCGTTACCTTCCGTGCGGTCACGCTCGCGGATCCGTACCGGGTCGTCGTTGACGTGCCGCAGGTCAATTTTCAGCTGCCCGCGGGCACGGGGGTCGGGGGGCGCGGCCTCGTCAAGGCCTTCCGCTACGGGCTCGTCATGCCCGGCGGCTCGCGAATCGTGTTCGACCTGACGGGACCGGCCCGGATCGCCAATTCCTATGTGCTGGAGGCGGCCAACGGCCAGCCGGCCCGGCTCGTGCTGGAGCTGGAGCTGGAGGAGGTCGACCGGACCGCCTTCGTGCAGTCGCTCGCACCCGAAAATCGCCCCGAACTGCGGCCCACGATTGCTGAGGCGCAGCCCGCAACCGCTCCCGCGACGACGACCCCGGACACGGCGCAGCAGAAGGCCGATGGCCGCCCGGTGGTCGTGATCGATCCCGGCCATGGCGGCATCGACAACGGCACGCAGTCGAGCGGCGAGAGCGAGAAGAACCTGGTGCTGGCCTTCGGACTGGCGCTCCGCGACAAGCTGGAGAAGGCCGGCAAATACCGTGTGGTCATGACGCGGAACGACGACACCTTCATTCCCCTCAATGACCGCACCAAGATCGCCCGGAATCTGAAGGCCGCCTTGTTCGTCTCCATTCATGCCGATGCGCTGCCCCGTGCCGAGGGCGATGCGCAGGGCGCGACCATCTATACGCTGTCCGACAAGGCGTCCGACGCTGAGGCCCAGCGGCTGGCGGACGCGGAAAACCGGGCGGACGCGATCGCAGGCTTTAACCTCGCCGAGGAGCCGACCGACGTCGCCGACATCCTGATCGACCTCACGCAGCGGGAAACCCGTACTTTTTCAAACCGTTTCGCGCGTCTTCTGATGGGCGAAATGAAGTCGACCGTGCGGATGCACAAGCATCCCCTGAAGTCGGCGGGCTTCCGGGTGCTGAAGGCGCCCGACGTGCCCTCGGTGCTGGTCGAGATCGGTTACGTCTCAAATAAGGGCGACCTCGAGCATCTGGTCTCCGAGGGCTGGCGGTCCCGTGCCGTGGGCTCGATGGCCCAGGCGATCGACGGGTTCTTGACCAAGCGGATGGCCACGGCGGGATCGTCGAATTGACGACCCGGGGATCGTCGAATTGACGACCCGGGGATCGTCAAATTGACGACCTGGGGATCGTCGAATTGAAAGGGTTTTTCCGTCCTGCCGCAAAAGCCCTAGTTTGGCCACAGCCGGCGCTTTATAAAAATGCCGCAGGGGGTTCCGGAATCGGAGAGAATCCCGCTCGGCAAGCGTCTAAAGTCCGGCACTGATGGTATTGCGTAAGCCGGTGAATTCGTGACGTGAAGGTTGGCCCCTGTTTGGGTGCCAAGGGGCTGATACTGAGCTGATCAGAGATTGAACGGATAAACACATAATGCGCTTGCTGGTGCGGTTCATGGGCTTCCTGTTCGCCGCGGGAACGGTGGTGTTCCTTGTTGGTGTCGGGGCCGTGGCAGGCCTGATCTGGCATTTCTCCAAGGACTTGCCCGACTACTCTCAGCTTCAGGATTACGAGCCGCCGGTGATGACCCGCGTGCATGCGGTCGACGGCTCGTTGCTCGGCGAGTACGCCAAGGAGCGGCGGCTGTATTTGCCGATCCAGGCGGTGCCCAAGCTCGTGATCAACGCGTTCCTGGCGGCCGAAGACAAGAATTTCTACGAGCATGGCGGCATCGACTACACCGGCATGGCGCGCGCAGGCGTGGTCTACATCCAGAACTACGGCTCGAACCGCCGTCCGCAGGGCGCCTCCACCATCACCCAGCAGGTCGCCAAGAACTTCCTTCTGACCAACGAGGTCTCCTTCGCCCGCAAGATCAAGGAAGCCCTGCTCGCGATGCGGATCGAGAAGACCTACTCGAAGGACAAGATCCTCGAGCTGTATCTGAACGAAATCTATCTCGGTCTGGGTGCCTACGGCATCGCAGCTGCCTCGCTGGTCTATTTCGACAAGTCGGTGAACGAGCTGACGGTGGCGGAAGCGTCCTATCTGGCCGCGCTGCCGAAGATGCCGGCGACGCTGCATCCGGTCCGCAACCGCGACCGCGCCATCGAGCGCCGCAACTACGTGATCGACCGTCTGGTGGAGAACGGCTGGATCAAGCAGGCGGACGCCGACAAGGCGCGCAAGGAGCCGCTGGCCGTTACCAACCGCTCCAACGGCGCCCACACCTTCGCCGGCGAATATTTTGCCGAGGAAGTCCGCCGCGACATCTTCGAGCGCTACGGCGAGAAGAAGCTGTATGAGGGCGGTCTCTCCGTCCGCACCACGCTTGATCCGAAGATCCAGGTCATGGCGCGCAAGGCCATGGTCTCAGGCCTCGTGAACTATGACGAGCAGCAGGGCTATCGCGGCGCCATGAGCAAGCTCGATACGTCGGGCGATTGGGGCGTGAAGCTCGCCGAGATCAAATCGCTCTCCGACATCTCGCCATGGCGCATGGCGGTGGTGCTGGAGACCAGCGACCAGTCGGCCCGCATCGGCTTCCAGCCGAGCCGCGAGCTTGGCGGAGCCGTGAGCAAGCAGCGCGAGACCGGCATCGTCACGGTTGACGGCGTGCGGTGGGCGCGAGCCGTGCAGGGCGGGACCAAAGGCAAGACGCCGTCGGCGGTGTCGCAGGTGCTGCAGCCCGGCGACGTGATCTATGCCGATCCGCTCTACAAGGACGGCCAGCCTGTCGAGGGCCAGTACCGGCTGCGCCAGATCCCCGAAGTGTCCGGCGCGATGGTGGCGATGGATCCCTGGACCGGCCGCGTGCTCGCCATGGTCGGCGGCTTCTCGTTCGACCAGAGCCAGTTCAACCGCGCCACGCAGGCCTATCGGCAGCCGGGTTCGTCGTTCAAGCCGATCGTGTACTCGGCGGCGCTCGACAATGGCTATACGCCCTCGACCGTCGTGCTCGACGCCCCCATTGAAATCGACCAGGGGCAGGGCGCTGGCGTGTGGCGGCCTGAAAACTTCTCCTCGGGCAAATTCCAGGGACCGGTGACGCTGCGCAACGCGCTGCGGCAGTCGCTCAACACCGTGACGGTGCGGCTGGCGCAGGACATCGGCATGCCCTTGATCGGTGAATATGCCCGCCGCTTCGGTGTCTATGACGAACTGCCGAACTATCTCTCCTACGCGCTCGGCGCCGGCGAGACGACGGCGATGCGCATGGTCACGGCTTACTCGATGCTCGCCAATGGCGGCCGCCGGGTGAAGCCGACGCTGATCGATCGTATCCAGGACCGCTACGGACACACCATCTTCAAGCACGACCAGCGTGAATGCCGCGGCTGCGACGCGCCGGGCGGCTGGAAGAACCAGGCCGAGCCGCAACTGATCGACCGCCGCGAGCAGGTGCTGGACTCCATGACCGCCTATCAGATCACAGAGCTGATGGAAGGCGTGGTGCAGGCCGGTACGGCCACGGTCATCAAGGAAGTCGGCAAACCCGTCGCCGGCAAGACCGGGACCACCAACGAGGCCAAGGACGCCTGGTTCGTCGGCTTCTCACCCGACGTCGCCGTCGCCATCTACATGGGCTACGACAAGCCGCGTCCGCTGGGTAAGGGCAATGCCGCAACAGGCGGCCATCTGGCCGCGCCCATCGCGCGCGATTTCCTCAAGCTCGCGCTCGCCGACAAGCCCGCCGTTCCCTTCAAGGTGCCGGCCGGCATCAAGCTGGTCCGCGTCGTCTCCAAGACCGGCATGCGCGCCGGCCCCGGCGAGACCGGCGGAACCATTTTGGAGGCCTTCAAGCCGGGCACGGCGCCGCCGGATAATTATTCGGTCATTGGCGTTGCCGACGCTGACGGGCGTGGCGGCGGCATGCCGGCCTCGCAGCAGCAGCAGCCGGATTCCGGCTTCTTCATGCGGCCGGGCACCGGCGGGCTGTACTGAGGCTAGAACAATAGGGACGTTATTCGCGTCAGCGGTTGCGCTTTGCAGCCGCCGCCGCTACATCCCCCACTCAATTGCACGCGGGATTCCGCGAGACCAGAGAACGACATGCGCGCCGAAATCGAACGGTTGGTAGAAGAGATCAAGCAGTCAGTCGGGCTGCTGAGGAGGCATCTTTGACGTCGAGAAATCGACGGCGCGCCTCGCTGAGCTGAACAAGCTCGCAGAAGATCCCAATCTCTGGAACGATCCCCAGAAAGCCCAGAAGCTGATGCAGGAGCGGACCTCGCTGGAGGATTCGCTCTCGGGCATCGGCAAGGTCGAGCAGGAGCTCGAAGACGACATCGGCATGATCGAGCTCGGCGAGGCCGAAGGCGATGCCGGCGTCGTCGCGGAAGCCGAAGCGGCTCTCAAGAATCTCAAGAAGGAAGTGGCGCGGCGCGAGCTCGAGGCGCTGCTGTCGGGCGAAGCCGACCGGTTCGATTCCTATCTCGAAGTCCATGCCGGCGCCGGCGGCACTGAGAGCCAGGACTGGGCGCAGATGCTGCTGCGCATGTACACGCGCTGGGCCGACACCCACGGCTTCAAGGTCGAGGTGCTGGAAGAATCCGAGGGCGAAGAGGCCGGCATCAAGTCCGCGACGATCCAGGTCTCGGGCCACAACGCCTATGGCTGGCTGAAGACGGAAGCGGGCGTGCATCGCCTTGTGCGCATCTCGCCGTTCGATTCCAACGCGCGGCGGCACACCTCGTTCTCGAGCGTTCAGGTGTTCCCGGTCATCGACGACAGCATCAAGATCGACATCAAGGAAGCCGACGTCCGCGTCGACACCATGCGCTCGGGCGGCGCCGGCGGCCAGCACGTCAACAAGACCGAATCCGCGGTGCGGCTGACCCACATTCCGACCGGTGTCGCCGTGGTCTGTCAGGCCGGCCGCTCCCAGCACAAGAACCGGGCGCAGGCCTGGGACATGCTGCGCGCGCGCCTGTATGAAATCGAGCTGAAGAAGCGCGAGGAGAAGGCCGCCGCCGACCAGGCCGCCAAGACCGATATCGGCTGGGGTCACCAGATCCGCTCCTACGTGCTGCAGCCCTATCAGATGGTGAAGGATCTACGCACGGGCGTGCAGACCTCGGACACCTCGGGCGTGCTCAGCGGCGATCTCGACGACTTCATGGCCGCGACGCTGGCGCAGCGCGCTTTTGGCACCACCGGTGCCGACATCGAGGACGTGGACTGATCATGCCCCGCGTCGCCTTCATCGGGCTTGGACGGATGGGCCACGGCATGGCCGGCCGCTATCTTGATGCCGGCTTCACGGTGACGGTGTGGAATCGCAGCAAGACCAAGGCTGAAGATTTGATCGCGCGCGGCGCGCTTTGGGCGACCTCGCCCGAGGACGCCGCGATCGATGCCGATGCGGTCGTGACCATGGTTGCCGATGACGAGGCCTCGCGCGCGGTCTGGCTCGGACTGAAGGGCGCCGCGAAGACGGCGAAATCAGGCACCATCGCGATCGAATGCTCCACCGTCTCCTATGACCACGCCCGCGAGATGGGCCGCGAGCTGAATGCGCGCGGGCTGATCTACATCGATTGCCCCGTGACGGGACTGCCCGATGCGGCGGCTGCCGGGAAACTGACGCTGCTGGTCGGCGCAGATAGCGCTGATCTCGAACGCGCGCGGCCCTACCTTGAACCGATCGGCTCGACCATCCGCCATTTCGGCGCGGTCGGCTCCGGCACCGTCTACAAGCTCATCAACAACCTCATGGGCGCGATCCAGATCGCAGGCCTCGCCGAGGGCCTTGCCATCGCCGAGCAGGCCGGGCTGGACATGAACCTCGTGCTGGAATCGATCCAGGCGGGCGTGGCCGCAAGCCCGCAGGTGCAGCGCCATTCCAAGCGCATGGTCGCCCGCGACTTCAGCGGCGCGACCTTCACGGCAGCGCTGCGGCACAAGGATGCCGCCTATGCCGTCAAGCTCGCGGAGAGCCTGCTGGCCGACAAGCCGTTGGTCTCGCGGGCCGCGGTCGAGTCCTACGCGCAAGCGAAGGCGGCGATGCCTGACGACGACGAAGGCAGGATGATCGAGCTGGTGTCGCGGCCGAAGAAGCCGTCCTAGCCGGTCGCATCCACATGGGGCAGCCTCGTTCGGAACGCGGTCTTGGCATTGCCCTCGTTGTCGCCGCCGCGATTGCCTGGAGCACGGCGCCGTTCTTCACGCGCCTTCTACCGTTCGATCCCTGGACTATTCTGTTCTGGCGCGGCCTGTTCGCCGGCGGCCTGATCACCGTGCTTCTCGTGGTGATGCAAGGCCGCGCCGGCCTGCGGCAGTTGCTGGCGCCGGGCAAGGCAGGCCTGCTCGTGGCCTCATTGTCCGCGATCGGCATGGTTTCGTTCATTCCCGCGCTGCAGATGACCGACGTCATGAACGTGGCGGTGCTGATCGCAACACAGCCGTTCGTTGCGGCCGCACTGGCTTGGCTGTGGCTCAACGAGGCCGCGACATGGCGCACGCTGATTGCGAGCCTGATTGCCTTTGCCGGCGTGGTGATCACGGTCGGCGGTGTGCGAGCCGGCGCCGATCTCGGTGGCATCGCGCTCAGCTGCCTGATGGTGCTCGCCATCTCCACCATGACGGTGGTGGTCCGGCGCCATCGCGAGACGTCGATGGTGGCGGCGGCCGCGCTGTCGAATTTCATCGGAAGCCTCGTCAGCCTTCCATTCGCGCATGACATCGCTCATGTCGGCGGCAACGGCCTCGCGATCCTCGCGATGTTCGGCTGCCTTCAGGTCGCGCTGGGCTTGACCTTCTACATGCTCGGCTCGCGCTTGCTGCCGTCAGGACAGGCCTCCCTGATCGCGACGCTGGAAACGCCGCTGATGCCGTTCTGGATCTGGGTTGCCTTCCGCGAGATACCGGCCGTCCACGCGCTCATTGGTGGCGCGTTGGTGATTGGGGCGGTTGTTGCCGATATCGCGGGCGATCGCCGGACTCGGGGATGATCTTGGCAGTCTTGTCGGAAACCGGGTGGCGAGATTTTCCGTGTTGTCCTAGGCGAGGAGCCGCGCCGAGGTGAAACGCATGCTCCCAACCGACAACCGGATCGACGCGCGCGATTGGTCGCTGCTCGCGGTGCTCTCCGTTCTCTGGGGTGGCTCGTTCTTCTTCAACGGCGCCGCCTTGCGGGAATTGCCGCCGCTGACGCTGGTGTTTTTGCGCGTCGCGCTCGGTGCCGCCATGCTGCTGCCGCTGCTCCGCATGCAGGGGATCGGCTTGCCCAAGAGCATTGTGGGGTGGAAGCCGTTCGTTGTGATCGGGCTGTTCAACAATGTCATCCCGTTCTCGTTGATCGTGGTCGGGCAGACGTTCATTCCGAGTGGACTGGCGTCGATCCTGAATGCGACCACACCGCTGTTCACGGTGGTCGTGATGGCCGCGGCGGGCGAAGAGGCCTTGCAGCTGCGGCGGGTGGCCGGCGTGGCGCTCGGCCTTGCCGGCGTGATCATCCTGCGCGGATGGGGCCTCGAGACGACGCCGGGGCAGGGGCTCGGCATCCTGCTCTGCCTTGGCGGCGCCTTCAGCTATGGATTCGCCGCAGTGGCAGCGCGGCGAATGCTGAAGGATTCAGCTCCGCTCGGCACGGCAACGTTTCAGCTGGTGGCGTCGACGGTGATGATGGCGATCGTCGCCGGCGTGGTTGAGCAGCCTTGGCGTCTTCCGGTGCCGGGCCTGACGACCTGGCTCGCCGTGCTTGGGCTCGCGGGCCTCTCGACGGCGCTCGCTTATATCGTCTTCTTTCAGATCATACGACGCTCCGGTGCGAGCAATGTCATGCTGGTGACGCTGCTCATTCCCGTCACCGCCATCCTGCTGGGATGGCTGGTGCTGGGTGAGGCGATCTCGATGCGCGAGATCGCAGGCGCCATCGTCATTGGCAGCGCGCTGCTCGTGATCGACGGACGCGTTTTGAACCTGCTGCGACGCAGCGAGTAAATTCCGGATTCGCCGTTTCATCTCGCGGAAAATCGAAGCGCTTGCCAGCCGCGAACGGCCTTGCGACACTCCCTACAAAACAAGACTACAAAACAGGGGAGAGACCGATGCCGGGTCGTCGCAAAAACCTTGCTGCCCTCGCCATGCTTGCTGCCGGAGTGCTCATCACGACACCGGTCTCGGCGCAGAAAAAATACGACCCCGGCGCCAGCGACACCGAAATCAAGATCGGCAACATCATGCCCTATAGCGGGCCAGCGTCGTCCTATGGTGTGATCGGCAAGACCGAGGCCGCCTATTTCAAGATGATCAACGATCAGGGCGGCATCAACGGGCGCAAGATCAATTTCATCAGCTATGACGATGCTTATTCGCCGCCGAAGGCGATCGAGCAGGCGCGCAAGCTGGTCGAGAGCGACGAGGTGCTGCTGATCTTCCAGCCGCTCGGCACGCCCTCGAATTCCGCGATCATGAAATACATGAACGCCAAGAAGGTGCCGCAGCTGTTCGTCGCCTCCGGCGGTACCAAGTTCGGCGACCCCAAGAACTTCCCGTGGACCATGGGCTTCCAGCCCAACTACCAGAGCGAAGGACGCATCTACGCCAAATACATTCGCGATCATTTCCCGAGCAGCAAGATCGCAGTGTTCTGGCAGAACGACGATGCCGGCAAGGACCAGTTCAAGGGCCTGAAGGACGGGCTCGGCGACAAGGCCAATATGATCATCGCCGACAAATCTTACGAAGTCAGCGATCCCTCGATCGACTCGCAGATCGTCGCGCTGCACGATTCCGGTGCCGACATCTTCTTCTCATGGGCCGCGCCGAAGGGATCGGCACAGGCGATCCGGAAGGTCGGCGAGCTCGGCTGGAAGCCGAAATTCTTCCTGGCCAACACCGCGACTTCGGTCGCCTCGGTCCTCAAGCCGGCCGGGCTCGACTATTCCAAGGACATCATCTCGACGGTCTATCTGAAGGACCCGACCGATCCGACCTGGGACAAGGATCCGGCCGTGGTGAAATGGCGCGAATTCATGGACAAATACTATCCCGACGGCGACAAGGCCAATTCCAACAACATCTACGGTTATGTCCAGGCCGAGGCGATGGCGCAGGTGCTGAAGCAGTGCGGCGACAATCTCACGCGTGAGAACGTCATGAAGCAGGCCGCCAACCTGAAGGATTTCCACACCGACCTGATGCTGCCCGGCATCATGGTCAACACCTCGCCGGACGATTATTTCCCGATCGAGCAGATGCAGCTGATGCGCTTCAACGGGCAGGCCTGGGAGCTGTTCGGCGACGTCATCACCGGCGAGGTCGGCCACGAGCGCAGCCAGTGATCATGCACAGGCGCCTATTGTCGCGGGCTTAGCCCGCGCTGAGGCGCACGCCGGCGCGGAGGAACTTCTGCGGATCGACCGCTTCGCCCTCGATGCGGGTCTCGTAGTGCAGATGCGGACCGGTGGAGCGACCGGTCGACCCGACCAGACCGACGACCTGGCCGATCTTCACGATCTCGCCGACCCTGACGTTGATCTCGGAGAGATGGCCGTAACGGGTCGAGAGCCCGTTGCCGTGGTCGACCTCGATCATGCGGCCGTAGCCGCCGGACCAACCGGCCGAGATCACCTTGCCATTGGCGGTTACGCGAACCGGATCGCCGGTGGCGGCGCGGAAATCGAGCCCGGTATGCATCGCGGGCCGGCCGAGGAAGGGATCGCTGCGGACGCCGAAGCCGGAGGTGAACTCGACCTCGCCGATGACGGGCTTGCGATAGGGCACCAGCGCCAGCGTGCGGTTGAGACGGTCCATCTCGGCGCGCGTGGTGTTGATGCGAGAGAGCTGCTTCTCGAACGGACCGGCATTGGCCGTCAGTTTGACCGGTACGAACGGCCCCCCCATCGCGCTGCGCGGTACGGCGGATTCGAGATTGGCGAGATTCAGGCCGAGATCACTGACGACACCGCGCATCCGGCGCATGCGTGAATCCATGCCTTCCTCGACGGCGCTGAGCGCCGCCATCTGGCGCCGTTCAACCTGGTCGAGCGAGGTCGTGAGCCGAACCAGGACGTTGTCGAAACCCTGGTTCTTGGCGAATTGGCTGGTCGGGGGTGCTGCGACCGTCGGAGCCCGCGACTCCAGGCGGGCCTCACGGTCCGGCGGCGCCACGAAAATCACGGTGTCGCTGATCGGCGAGGGCTTTGGCGTGCTCTGGCTCGAATCGCCGCGCTGCGGGGCCGCGCGGGGGATCGAGCCGGTCACGTCAGGCATGGCCCCAAGCGCCGTCGCCCGGGACTCCAGCGCCGTCTGGCGCTTCATAATCTGGTCGAGCTTCTGGTCGAACTGTTCCTGGTCGAGCAACTGACGGCTGGTGGTGCGGTCGACCTTGGCGCGCAGCTCGGCGATGCGGTCCTCATAAGCGTATTGCATCTCGGCCTGGCGGGCGATCAGCCGGGTCAGGACGTCGTCACGGAAAGCGAAATAGGTGGCGGTCGCCGCCGACCAGAGGCCGAGCAGCACCACCGTGCCGACCACGATCCAGAACACCACGGGCCCGAAGCGAACCTGCTTGCCGGCATGGACGATGGTGTAGGCGTCGTCGGTCGCGGGAAGGGGAATCGCTGCGGTTGCCGCGAGGGCGGGACGGCGTTGGGAGGCCCGTCCGCGGTCGTGAGGATGATGTTGGGCGTACTGCGAGTATTGGGCAGAACTTTTCGACATCGGCACTCCCGCGCCGGTCGGATGAGTCCGTACGGCCTAATTGCCGCAGCAATCTGGGCCGGTCATGGTTAATTTTCCGGAAATGGGAACGCGCGAATTTAAAGGACTGGTTAAAGACTTCTTGCCGCTTCCAGCACCTCGTCGGCATGACCGTCGACCCGGACATTGCGCCATATCCTGGCCAGTTTGCCATCGGCCCCGACCAGTATCGTGGTGCGAAGAATCCCGAGGAAGCTCTTGCCATACATGGATTTTTCGCCCCAGGCGCCGTAGGCTTCCAGCATCTGGTGCGTCTCATCCGAGATCAGGGGGATACCGAGCTTGTGCTTGTCGCGGAACTTCTCCTGAGCCTTTAACGGATCGGCGGAGACGCCGAGCACGGCGGTGCCGGCAGCCGCGAAGGCACCGGCGAGGCGGGTGAAGTCGATCGCCTCCCGGGTGCACCCCGGGGTGTCGGCGCGGGGGTAGAAGAACAGGACGAGCTTTCGGCCGGCATAGTCCGCCAATGTGACGACCTCGCCGCCGTCGCGGGGCAGGCGGAAGGCGGGGGCCTTCTGGCCCTCGGCCAGGCCCGACTTCGCCTTGGCGGGCGGAGCCGCTGATTTGGAGGAATTTAACTGTTTCGATGCGGCCGTATGTGATCCTGCTTTTGCTAAGGTCCCGGTTGATTTGGTCGCCGGTGACCGCTGGGTTTTCGCGGACTTTGTCGGAGTAGAGGCCCGCGTTTTCAGGGCCGTCTTTTTAGCCGTCGGACTGCCGGAGGGCGTTTTGGACGATTTCGTTCGGGATTTCTTGGACATACGCCTTCCTTTCGACGCTTTCGGCGGGTCAACCGAAACGGTATTGCAGCTCTCGTCCGGTGTGCCGGAATCGCGCCCTCGGCTGGGCAAGTCTGGCGGCGCCGGAGTATGGTTACAAGGAATTCCACGCACCACCCCACTGCTCGTTGAACGCGCTCCCGGGGCGAAATGACGAACAGCAGGAATATTCGAGGTATGGCGGCAATGCCGGCGCAGGGAGCTTCGCTTCCCGCGGACGGCTGCGGTCCCGGCGGCGCTCAATCCTTTGACGGGCGCCTGTATCGAGAGGCAATGGCAAGGAATAAGTCGCCCCAGGATTACAATCGGGACTTCGATCGGCGCGGCGTTCAGCAACAGCCGCAGGAATGGGACGATGCCGATTGGGATCCGGATCAGGAGGCGGCCGCGGGCCATCGCGCGCGCCGGCTGTTGTCGCGTTCCAATTCGGGCTTTCATCGGTTCGGTGACGGTTTTGGCGCGCTGCGGCGCTGGCTGGCGGCCGATCGCTGGCTGAAGCGCGTCGTCCTTGTCGTCGGGACGCTCGCCGTCATCTTCATCGGCTGCTTCGGCGCCCTGTGGTGGCGGCTCGGTGCCGGCCCCATCAATCTCGACATTGCAACGCCATGGCTGGCGGCCGCGATCGAGGACAATATCGGTCACGGCAACACGGTTGAGATCGGAGGCACACAGATCGAGCGCGCCGGCCGGGTTCGCATCGCCGTCCGCATCCGAGACATCATCGTCCGCGATCGCGATCACGCCATCGTTGCCAGCGCGCCGAAGGCCGAAGTGAAGCTATCGGGTGCGGGCCTCTTGATGGGGCACCTGCGCGCCGAGAGCCTCAATTTGGTCGATGCCGAACTCGCGATCCGCATCGCGCCCGACGGTACCGTCACCGTGTCCGCCGGCGATACCGCAAAGCCGCTGGCAACCGGCGTCGCCTCGAAGAAGGACGCGGGCCTGCCGCCGACGTTCCCGCGCAACGGCGTCCCGCCGCCGCCATTTGCCACGGGGCCCGCGAGCCAGGATCCATCCCAAGCCGCCTCTCAAGGCCCGCCTCAGGCGACGGCACAGAGCGGCATCCTTCAGGGCCTCGACTGGCTCGACAGTCTGAGCATGACCGGCCTCGACGGCCAGAACCTCAACGAGATCGGTCTGAAGAACGGCAACCTGATCGTCGACGATCAGCAGCGCGGCAGCAAATGGTCGTTTGAGAACATCACGCTCAGCCTGCGCCGGCCGAGCCGCGGGGGCGTCACGCTCAGCCTGGGCGAAGAGGGCGCGCGCCCGTGGATGCTGCGCGCCACGATCGGGCCGGCCGAGAACGGCGTGCGCTCGGTCGACATCAAGGCCGACAAGGTCTCGACCTCCAACATCCTGTTGGCGTTGCGGGTCAAGGATCTCACCTACACGGCCGACCTGCCGCTGACGGGCGAGCTCAAGGGCGAACTCGGCCGCGATGGCGTGCCGACCTTCTTCCGCGGCAAGCTCGCGGTCGGCGCCGGCAATATCATCGACACCGACACGCCAGACTATCCGATGGCGATCGACCAGGCCGAGATCAACGTCGAGTGGGACGCCAATCGGCGGGTGCTGGTGGCACCGTTCAAGATCCTGTCGGGCGCGAACCGCCTGACGCTTCTGGCCCATCTCGAGCCGCCCAACGGCACCATCAATGACTGGCAGCTCGGCTTCAGCGGCGGTTCGATCCTGCTCGGCGGCATCGACAACGAGCCGCCGCTCGTCTTCAACCGCATCGCGATCGGCTTCCGCTTCGACACCGACCACAAGCGCCTCTTGCTGACGCAGGCCGACATCAGCAATGGCGAGATCGGCGTCGCCGGCACGGGTGCCATCGACTATTCCGGCGAGCCGCGGCTGACGCTGGGCTTTGCGGGAACGCCGATGTCGGCCTCCGCGCTGAAGCGGATGTGGCCGACGCTGGTCGTTCCCGAGTTGCGCGAATGGGTGATCGAGCGGATCGAGCGCGGTACGCTCCAGCGCATCGAGATCGGCGTCAATTCGCCGACGAAGAACCTTCCGCGCAAGGGCCCGCCAATTCCCGACGACGGCCTCTCGGTCAACATCGTGGCGAGCGGCGTCGCGGTCCGTCCCGTGGACGGCATGCCTGTTGTGCACGATGCCGATCTGAAGGCGCGCGTGACCGGCCGCACCGCGACCGTGACCATCGGACAGGGCATCGCCGATACGCCTGCCGGCCGCAAGGTCACGATTTCCGATTTCGTCTTCGAAGTGCCGGATATGGCGCCCAAGCCGTCGCCGTCGCGGACCAGGTTCCGCGTCGACGGACCCGTGCCCGCGGCGGCCGAGATGCTCTCGAATGATCGCCTGAGTGATCTGTCATCGACCGTCGTCGATCCCAATACCAGCAAGGGGACTTTCACGGCGAATATCCAGCTCGGCCTTCCGGTCAAGGGCGAGCTGACCAAGGCGGACACGACCTACGCCGTCACCGCCGACCTCAACGGTTTTGCCGCCGACAAGCTGGTGATGAATCAGAAGCTGGAGGCCAACACTCTCAAGATCGTCGCGAGCAACACGGGCTATCAGGTCAAGGGCGACGTCAAGATCAACGGGCAGGCGGCCTCGCTCGACTATCGCAAGCCGGCCGAGGGCGACGCGGATGTCAGGTTGCAGGCAACGCTGGATGATGCGAGCCGGGCGCGCCTCGGATTCGATCTCAGCCCCGCCGTCAGCGGATCGTTGCCGATCAAGCTGTCGGGCAAGATCGCCGGCGGCCCCGATCAGACGACGAAGCTCGGCGTCGAGGCCGACCTGACCTCGGTCAAGCTCGACAACATCCTGCCCGGCTGGGTCAAGCTGCCTGGCAAGTCGGGCAAGGCCAGCTTCAAGGTCGTGCCGACCGCGCAATCGACGCGTCTGGAGGACATCGTCATCGAAGGTGGCGGCGCCTCGATCAAGGGCTCGCTCGAGGTCGACGCGAACGGCGACCTCATGAATGCGAACTTCCCCACCTATTCGCCGTCCGATGGCGACAAGGCCTCGCTCAAGGTGGAGCGCAGCCAGGATGGCGTCATCAAGGGCACGATGCGCGGCGATGTGTTTGACGGTCGGGGCTTCCTGAAGTCGGCGATCTCCGGCAATTCCAAGGACGACAAGAACAAGATGAAGAACGTCGATTTCGACATCGACGTGAAGCTCGGTGCTGTCGCGGGTTTCAACGGCGAGGCGATGCGCAGCGTCGATGCCAAGATGTCGAAACGCAATGGTGCCATCAAGGCATTCACGCTGAGCGGCAAGGTCGGCAAAGACACGCCGGTGGCGGCTGACCTGCGCGGCGGCCGTGCGCAGGGCAACCGCGAGGTGATCTACCTCCAGACCAACGATGCTGGCGCACTGCTGCGCTTCACCGATACCTATACCAAGGCGGTCGGCGGCCAGATGGTGGTGGCGATGGAGCCGCCGACATCCGAGCCGAACACCTCGCGCGAGGGCCTCATCAACGTCCGCGACTTCACGGTGAAAGGCGAGGCGCAGCTCGAGCGCGTTGCCGCCGGCGCGCCCAACGGCACCGGCAACGGCGTCTCGTTCAGTGCGCTCCGCGCCGAGTTCACGCGGCAGAACGGCGCACTGACGGTCCGTGACGGTGTGGTCAAGGGTCCCATGATCGGCGCCACCATCGAGGGCTCGATCGACTATCCCGGCAACCAGGTCTGCATGAGCGGCACCTTCGTGCCGATGTATGGCGTCAACAACATCTTCGGCCAGATCCCGTTGTTCGGCATCTTCCTCGGCGGCGGCAACAATGAAGGGCTGATCGGCGTGACCTATGAGGTCGTCGGCACGCCGGCTGCGCCCGTGATGCGCGTCAATCCGATCTCGGCGATGGCCCCGGGCCTGTTCCGCAAGATCTTCGAGTTCAACACCGGCAAGCAGAACTCGCCGTTCGAAGAATTCCCCTCGCAGTCAAACGACGGTTCGACCGGCTCGACGCGCCAGCTCTCGAGCGGCTGCAGCCTGACGCGGCGGCAGTAGGGACCGGCTGTCTCCGGCGTCATGGCCGGGCTGTCCCGGCCATCCACGCCTCACCACACGGCACCAAGAACGTGGATGCCCGGGCCTTCGCCTCGCCGAAGCGGCTTCGGCCGCGCAGGCGGGACAAGCCCGGGCATGACCGAGATCGCTTGGAGTGTTGTCGGCCGCCTAAGCCGCGCGCACGCCTGCGAGGAATGTCCCGACTTCGCCGGAGAGCTGCTCGGCCTGCTTGGAGAGGTTCGAGGCGGCGGCGAGCACCATGCCGGCGGCATTGCCGGTCTCGTTTGCGGCGGTGGAGACGCCGCCGATATTGGTGGTGACTTCCTGGGTCGCCTCCGCGGTCTGCGAGACGCTGCGGGCGATCTCGGCGGTGGCCGCGCCTTGCTCCTCGATGGCGGCACCGATCGAGGTGGCGATGCGGCTGACCTCCTCGATGGTGGCGGTGATGCCGCCGATGGCGTCCACGGCCTCCTTGGTCGCGCCCTGGATCTGCGCGATCTTGTCGCCGATCTCGCGGGTGGCTTCGGCGGTCTGGCTTGCCAGCGACTTCACCTCGGAAGCGACGACGGCAAAGCCGCGGCCGGCTTCACCGGCGCGCGCGGCCTCGATGGTGGCGTTGAGCGCGAGGAGATTGGTCTGCGCGGCGATGCTGGAGATCAGCTCGGCGACATGCTCGATCTGCTGAGCACCGTCCGAGAGCGCACGCACGATGGTGTCGGTGCGACGCGCGCTGTCGACCGCGCGGCCCGTCACCTCGGCGGACTGGGCGACCTGGCGGCTGATCTCGGTGATGGAGGAGGAGAGCTCTTCGGCGGCAGCCGCGACGGTCTGAACGCGCTGGCTGGCTTCGGTGGCGGCCGTGCCGACCACGGCGGCGCGGCGGTTGGTGCCCTCAGCCGTGGATGACATCGACTTGGCGGTGGTTTCGAGCTCGCCGGAGCCGGAGGCCATCAGGCCGACGAGCTGACCGACGGAGGCATCGAAGCGATCGGCGAGGGCGATCAGGGCGTCGCGCTTCTCCTGCTCGCTGCGGGTCTTGGTGGCGACCTGCTCGGCTTCTAGGTTCCGCGCCGTCAGCGCGGTCTGCCTGAGCACTTCGAGTGTCTCGGCCATGCGGCCGATCTCGTCGCCGCGGTCGGTCTCCTCGACCGGCTTGTCGATGGCGCCTTCCGATATCTCCTGCATGCGGTTCTTCTGGCGATCGAGCGCGCCGAGCACGTCGCGGGCGATCAGCCAGGACAGCGTCGCCATCAGCAGCATCAGGCCGACGCCGATCGCACCGAGCTCCAGCGTCAGCGCGCGCACGTCGGCGTCGATGTCGTCGACATAGAGGCCGTAGCTGATCGTCACGTTCCAGGGTGCGAATTTTCGCGTGAACACGGTCTTGCGGACCGGCTCGGTCTGGCCGGGGCGGGGATAGAGATAGGAGGTCACGCCGCCCTGCGCGGTCTGGTCGGCCGCCTTCAGAATGGCGTCGGCGATCAGGACGCCGTTGGAGTCTTTGGCGCCGGTGATCTTGCCTTCCAGCTGCTGGTTGGCGCCGTTCACGAGCAAGGACGTGTCGGAATTGTAGACCACCGGATAGCCCTGGCCGCCGTTGAAGCTCATGCGGCGGCCGCGCTGGTGGAACTGGGCCCTGGCCTCGGCCGGCGTCAGCTTGCCGGCGGTAACCTCTTCCTGAAGCGATTGGGCGTAGTTGTAGAGCAGCTCTACCGCAGTCCGCATCTGCTGGACCCGATCCTCCATCATGCGGCTCTTGCTGAGGGCGGACGATACGCCGATGATGGCCGTGACTGTGAGAGCTGAAAGACAGACCATGCTGGCGAGCTTGGTCCGGATCTTGAGATGACTCATCAGCTTCATCGCAGCCTCGAAGAAATGGTTGTTATTGCTCGCGTCGGTAGCATGAAGTTCTTACCAATCATGAATGGACGCATGCGACGTGCTGCCGCGCGCGCAGCGTCCGCAGCCGGATGCGCAAGCATGCAGGCGGAATCGCGCTTCGCCAGCGCGTGGCGCGTCAGGTCGCTGAGACAGATGATGTCGGAGTTTGGTGGTGACCGAGCCGGGCCGGAGCGGCAATGAACCGATTCGTTCACCGCATCGTCATGGCCGTGCTGCTCGTGGCTGCCCTCGTCCTGATCTGGAACGTGCTAGGGGCGCGCTGAATCGGCACCGGCAGATCCGCCGGTGCCGTCTTGGTTTCAGGTCAATTTACGAGCGCCTCAGCGCCGCGCGTAGGCGTCGCCCGCCGCGTCGCTCTCCTTGCCCATCAGCGCATCTACGCTGACCGAACCGCCGCCGGCGGCCGCGAGGTAGAGGCAGGCGAAGCAGAACAGGATTGCTGCGGTGCCGCCATTGAGCAGCGGCAGGAACACCGGCGTTTCGCCTTTGAGCATGTGGCCCATGAAGTAAGCGAAGGCCATTTCGCCCGAGAGAATGAAAGCGGTGAGGCGGGTGAACAGGCCGAGCATCAGAAGCGCGCCGAGCACGAGTTCGAGCGCGCCTGCCGTCCAGATCAGCGGCGGGATGTTGGCGAAGTAGGGGAGCACCGGAAACTTGAAGATCTTTGCGATGCCGTACTGGAACAGCAGCAATCCGGTGACGAAGCGAAACAGGCTCAAGAGAACCGGTTGAAAGCGAGTGAGATACGGAAAGTTCATTGGTTTGTGCCCTCCATCCAATGTTGCGACTTGGACCGCATTCGGTTTCGCCCTGCAAGCCGTGCACACTCGATTCGTCCTGACATTTTCGTCATGTCGGACAAAACACCGCAGGCCAGGATTTCAGCCGCGTACGACCGCACCTTTCGCGCGTATTCCGCGTCGCGCCCATCCGTAATTTCCCGGTGACGCGGATGCGCGCAAGTTACCTCCAGGACACCTAACGCCGCAAGGCGGGCACAATCAGGAATGGAATCATCCCGAGCACCACGCTCGCAAGTGCGAAGGCAAGCAGCGCGTTATAACCATGGGTCGCGTCATGGATCAGGCCGCCGCTCCAGGAGCCGAACGCCGAGCCGAGGCCACTGCCGATCGAGATGGTGCCGTAGATGGTGCCGACCCGCTTGCCCTGGAAAATCCTCATCGCCGTGGCGCTGATCAGCGGGCCGCGCGAGCCCATCATGCTGCCGAAGCAGACGACGAAACCGGTGAGCAGCAGGATGTTCGGAGAATACTGCAACAGCCACAGCAGGACGATGCCGAGGATCGAGATCGCGTAGCTCAGCAGCACCGACGGCCGGCGCCCGATCAGGCCGTCGAGCGCGGACACGCCCAACATGCCGAACACAAGCACGACGCCGGAGAAACCCCAGGCGGTCGCAGCCTGCAGCGGCGGAAAGCCGGCGTCGATCAGATAGGCCACGATCTGCGCGGCAATCGAGTACATGCCGACGGCAGTGAAGAAGAAGGTCCAGAACAGCGCCCAGAAGGCGTGATGGCGCATGGCACGGAGCAGGGTCCAGCCATTGTCGACGAAGTCAGGGTCGGTCCTTTTCACGACATGCGGCGAGCCCGCGGCGAACAGCCGCCACGGCAGCAGCATCAGCGGGAGCAACAGGCCGAGTGCCGTAAAGCCGAACAGTTGGTAGGTGTCGCGCCAGCCGATGTGATCGATCAGGAGCTGCGAAGCCGGCAGCAGTGCCAGCACGCCGCCGCCCATCGCGGAATACACCACCGACATTGCGGTCGGCAGGCGGGGCCCGAACCAGCGGCCGAGCAGGATCGAGTTCGGCACGATGCCGATGAAGGCAACGCCGATGCCGACGCAGAGGCCGATCGAGAGCTGGAACTGCCAGAGATGTTGCGCGTGGGCCGCGACCAGGAATGCAGCGCCCAGCAGCAGCAGCCCGAGCGCGTAGACGATGCGTGGTCCGGAATGGTCGAACAGGCGTCCGACGAAGGGCGCGGTGAGACCGCTCGCGAGCCAGGTCAGTGAATAGACCGAAACGATCTGCGCGCGGTCCCAGCCAAAACTTTCCGAAATCGGTTTCAGGAACACCGTAAAGCTGTCGCCGAGCCCGCGGCCGAGCACGGCCAGCGTGAAGCACAGAGCGAGCACGACGAGCGCGGTGCGAACAGCGTCCCGCTGATCGCTCGCGACGTTCTCCCTGGGCGTGTTCTGATCCATTGCTCGTCAGGGAGCGCGCATCCGTGCGCCCTGACAAGCAGCGAAAAGCTCATACGCCTATGCAGGCTTAATGAGGACGTGCTTCTTCTTGCCGAAGGACAGCTTGATCAGGCCTTCGGGCGTCAGATTGTTTGCCGACAGTGCCATTTTTTCGTCAGTGACCGGCTCGTCGTTGACGCGAAGGCCGCCGCCCTTGATCTGGCGCCGGGCTTCGCCGTTGGATGCAACGAGGCCCGCCTTGACGAAGGCGTTGAGCACGCCGAGGCCGGCGTCGATCTCACCCCGCGGAATTTCCACCGTCGGCAGGGTTTCGGCCAGCGCGCCTTCCTCGAAGGTGCGGCGCGCGGTCTCCGCCGCCTCGTTCGCGGCGTCGCGGCCATGCAGCAGCGCGGTCGCTTCGGTCGCGAGCACCTTCTTGGCCTCGTTGATCTCCGAGCCGCCGAGCGCTTCGAGCTTCTTGATCTCAGCCATCGGCAGCGTCGTGAACAGCTTCAGGAATTTGCCGACGTCGGCATCCTCGGTGTTGCGCCAGTACTGCCAGAAATCGTAGGGCGAGAACGCGTCGGCGTTGAGCCAGACCGCGCCTTGCGCGGTCTTGCCCATCTTGGCGCCCGATGCCGTAGTCAGCAGCGGCGTCGTCAGCGCGAACAGCTGATGGGTGCCCATGCGGCGGCCGAGATCGACGCCCATGATGATGTTGCCCCACTGGTCCGAGCCGCCCATCTGCAATTTGCAGCCGGTGCGCTTGGCGAGCTCGACGAAGTCGTAGGCCTGGCAGACCATGTAGTTGAACTCGATGAAGCTCATCTCCTGCTCGCGCTCGAGGCGCAGCCGCACGGAGTCCATCGTCAGCATGCGGTTGACCGAGAAGTGCCGGCCGACGTCGCGCAGCATCTCGATCCAGTTCAGCTTGGTCAGCCACTCCGCATTGTCGAGCATGACGGCGTCGCTCTTGCCCTCGCCATAGCGCAGCACCTTGGCGAACACACCGCGGATCGATTCCTTGTTGGCCTCGATCTCGGCGACGGTGCGCATGGCGCGCGTCTCGTCCTTGCCGGAGGGATCGCCCACCATGGTGGTGCCGCCGCCCATCAGCGTGATCGGCTTGTTGCCGGACTCCTGCAGCCAGTGCAGCATCATCATGGTGAGGTAGTTGCCGATATGCAGCGAGCGGGCGGTGCAATCGTAGCCGACATAGGCGGTCGCCTCGCCCTTGGCGGCGAGCGCGTCCAGCCCCTCGAAATCGGAGCATTGGTGGATGAAACCACGTTCCTGCAGGATATTGAGAAAATCCGATTTAAATGCAGTCATCTGTCGGCATGCCTGACAATTCTTGGTTTACTGTTTTGGGCGCAATTTAAGGGTCTTCCGTGGGAACCCGATTGCTGCCCGCCGCTTGGCGCTGTGGCATTATAAGATGTGTCCCTCTGGCACAAGATCGGCATGCCGGAGGGGGTCTCTTGAGGACGCTGATCCATGATGTTGACGGCACTCGGTTTGATGAGCGGCACCTCGCTGGACGGGGTAGATGTCGCGCTGATCGAAACCGATGGAAAACAGGTGAAGGCATTCGGGCCGTCCGGCTACCGGGCCTATAGCCCCGCGGAGCGCAATCTGCTGCGCCAGGCCCTCTCCGAGGCTGTGCACCTGGCGCAACGTGACGCCCGGCCAGGCATCCTGGCCGAGGCCGAGCGCGCGGTGACACGGGCCCATGCCGAGGCGGTTGCCGGCTTCTTCGCTCAGAACCGCATGAAGCCCGAGGACATCGACATCGTCGGCTTCCACGGCCAGACCGTGCTGCATCGCCCCGAGCGGCGGCTGACGGTGCAGATCGGTGACGCGCTGGCGCTGGCGAAGGCGATCCATATCCCCGTAATGCACGACTTCCGCGCCGCCGACGTCGAGGCTGGCGGGCAGGGCGCGCCCTTCGTACCCGTCTACCACCGCGCGCTGGCCAACTCGCTGGATCGCGAGGGGCCGATCGTCGTGGTCAATATCGGCGGCGTCTCCAACATCACCTATATCGACGGCAACGACACGCTGATCGCCTGCGACACCGGCCCCGGCAACGCGCTGCTGGACGATTTCATGTACCGCACCATGAACCAGGCGTTCGATGCGGAAGGAAAGTTCGCAAGCCTCGGGAAGGCCGATGAGGCCTGGATCGCTCGCGCGCTGGAGCTGCCGTTCTTTGCGCTGCCTCCGCCGAAATCGCTCGACCGCAACGATTTCGCCGCCTTGAGGCTGGGCGACGTGGCGCCGGCCGACGGCGCTGCGACCCTGACCGCCTTCACTGCGACAGCGATCGCCCGGGTGATTCCGCTCTTGCCGCGTCGGCCGCGCAGCTGGATCGTCTGCGGCGGCGGCGCCCGTAACCTCACCATGCTGCGCATGCTGCGCGAGCGGGTGGGCTCGGCGACCGTCGAGGCCGCCGAGACGCTCGGCTGGGCCTCCGACGCCATCGAAGCCCAGGCCTTCGGCTTTCTGGCCGCCCGCGGCCTGAAGGGCCTGCCGCTGTCCTATCCGGCCACCACGGGCGTGCCGATGCCGATGACGGGCGGGGTGATTGCGCGGCCGTGAGGCCACGTGATTAATGCAGGTGCATTGAACTTGACGAGTGGATGCAGATGCATTTATATTGGATGCAGTTGCATCAATCGCCGGGATCATTGCCATGACGACCGCACTTGGAACGTCCGCTTCGCTCAAACTGATCAGCCACAAGCTTTGTCCCTACGTGCAGCGCGCCGTGATCGCACTCAAGGAGAAGGGCGTGCCGTTCGAGCGGATCGACATTGATCTGGCGAGCAAGCCGGATTGGTTCATGAAGCTCTCGCCGCTCGGCAAGGTGCCGGTGCTGGTGGTCACGACCGATAGTGGCGAGGTCGCGCTGTTCGAGAGCAACGTGATCTGCGAGTACATCGAGGAGACGCAAGGCGGCGCGAAACTGCATCCGGCGGATGCGCTGAAGCGTGCCGAGCACCGCGCCTGGATGGAATTCGGCTCGGCGATCCTCGGCGATCTCTGGGGACTGGAGACGACGACGGATCCGGCGACGTTCGAGAGCAAGCGGCAAGCGCTCGTCGCAAAGTTCGCGCGTGTCGAGGCAGCGCTTGGCGCGGGCCCGTATTTCGCAGGCGATATGTTCAGCCTGGTCGATGCGGTGTTCGCTCCCGTCTTCCGCTACTTCGATCTGTTCGACGAACTGACCGAGCTCGGCATCTTCAGCGATCTGCCGAAGGTGCGGGCGTGGCGTGCCGAGCTGGCGAAGCGTCCGAGCGTACGCACCGCGGTCGGCGCGGACTATCCGCAATTGCTGCGGGCTTTCCTGGTGCGGCACGACGCGCATCTGCTCAAGCTCGCCGCCTGAGGCGAGCCGATGTCACAATCCATGGCCTGGCTGATGCTGGTAATCGCCGGCGCGCTCGATGTTGGCTGGGCGATTACGATGAAGTACGCGGAAGGCTACACGCGGGTGGGATGGAGTGTCGCTTCGCTGGTGCTGCTCGCGGCGTTCGTCTTCCTGCTGGGGCGAGCCTTGAAGGTGCTCGAGGTCGGCGTCGCCTATTCGGTGTGGACCGGCATTGGCGCGGCCGGCACCTTCGTGATGGGTGTGGTGCTCTTCGGCGAGACCTTGAGCGCGATGAAGCTTGCGGGCATCGCGCTCGTCTTGATGGGGATCGCCGCGCTCAAGCTGGCTTGAGCTGGGCGTCTCAGCGAACGTTCGCGAGCCGCATATCGAGATACGCCGTGATGGTTTCCATCAGCGGTTCGAGCTTGGCGTCGAAGAAATGGTTGGCGCCGGGGATGACCTGCTGGTCGATCACGATGCCCTTCTGCGTCTTCAGCTTCTCGACCAGCGTGTTGACGTCCTTCGGCGGCACCACCGCGTCCTTCTCGCCATGCACGATCAACCCGGAGGACGGACAGGGCGCAAGGAACGAGAAGTCGTAGAGATTGGCCGGCGGCGCAATCGAGATGAAGCCCTCGACCTCGGGGCGGCGCATCAGGAGCTGCATGCCGATCCAGGCGCCGAAGGAGAATCCGGCGACCCAGCAGGCGCGTGCTTCGGGATTGATGGTCTGCGCCCAGTCGAGCGCAGCGGCGGCGTCCGACAATTCGCCGGTGCCGTGGTCGAACGAGCCCTGACTGCGGCCGACGCCGCGGAAATTGAAGCGCAGCACCGAGAAGCCGCGATGCGCGAAGGCATAGTAGCACTGGTACACGATCTGATGATTCATCGTGCCGTGAAACTGCGGATGCGGATGCAGGATCATCGCGATCGGCGCGTTCTTCTGCTTGGCCGGGTGATAGCGGCCTTCGAGACGGCCGGCAGGGCCAGTGAAAATAACTTCAGGCATCGATGATCTCTTGATTGATCTGCTGGAGAGACGATTCTCGGCAATCAACCGATTGTGGCCTCATCGGCAGGTGCCGACGGAAGCGCGAATGAAGGGTGAGAAGGCGCGCCTTGCGGTGATGCGCTGAAGGCGCGCGGTGACTTGACGGTGCGGGTTCTAACATAGGCAGAGGGTCAAAAAGCAAGCATCTTGAACATCACTCAATGGGCTCAAGATGTTAGCGTGTCATGGTCGCGTCATCGGCTGCCGTGGATATGGAATCGCCCGTTGCCAAGTGCGTGCCGGGGCGCCATGTCGGGCTGGGTAGGTCCCACAGGCCAGATTTCCAAGTAAGGTAATATAATACTACATGCGGAACCGCGTTTATCTCGACTGGAATGCGACCACGCCGCTGCGCGCGGAAGCGCGACGCGCAATGCTCGCCGCCTGGGACCTGGTCGGCAATCCGTCATCGGTCCATGCCGAGGGACGGGAGGCGCGACGGCTGGTCGAGGAGGCCCGTGCCACGCTCGCAGGAGCGGTAGGGGCGCTGCCGCGAAACGTCGTCTTCACCTCCGCTGGCACGGAAGCCAACGCGCTGGCGCTGTCGCCTGGCCTGCGGCGGTCATCCGGCGGCCCGGTCGAGCGGCTGCTGGTCTCGGCCGTCGAGCACGCTTCGGTGCTGACCGGTGGCCGCTTCGCGGCGGACAAGATCGGTCTGATCCCGGTGATGCGTTCCGGTGTCGTTGAACTCGACCATCTCAGGAGCCTGCTCGGTGACGGCCCTCCGGCACTGGTTTCCGTCATGGTCGCGAACAACGAAACCGGTGCGCTCCAGCCGGTCGCGGAGGTCGCCCGGATCGTCCATGAGGCCGGCGGCCTCCTGCACGTCGATGCAATCCAGGCGCTTGGCAAAATCCCATTCCAAATCAAAGATATGGGCGTGGATCTTGCGACTTTTTCTGCACATAAGGTCGGCGGCCCCAAGGGCGTCGGCGCACTGGTCGTGGCGGAGGGACTGGCGGGCTTGGAGCCGTTGCTGCGGGGAGGCGGCCAGGAGCTGAACCGGCGCGCGGGAACCGAGAATGTTGCGGGAATCGCCGGCTTTGGCGCCGCGGTGAAGGCCGCGCTTCAGACTCTTTCGGAAGATGCGCAGCAGATGGCAACCCTAAGAAATCGCTTGGAAAATGGCATCCGAGGAATCGCCGGCGCAACGATCTTCTCGGATGAGGTGACGCGGTTGCCCAATACCGTCCTTTTCACGGCGCCCGGCCTCAAGGCTGAGACCGCCGTGATCGGCTTCGACCTCGAAGGCATCGCAGTCTCCTCGGGTTCGGCCTGTTCGTCGGGCAAGGTCCAGCCGTCCCATGTGCTGTCGGCCATGGGGTACGATCCCGCCGTGGCCCAGGGAGCGGTGCGCCTCAGTCTGGGCTGGTCCACGGAACTCGAAGACATCAATAGGGCGTTAGAGGCTTGGCGAAAGCTCGGTAATACCCTACTTAAGAGCTAAGCGATGAAACACGGCTTGAACGGTTCTAAGCGCGTGCTTTCCGCCAAAAAACATCGTAATAGACACCGTAATAATCGTTCGAGTTTGATCCACCGCGGTCCTTGAAACCGCGAGCGGAGGATGGAATGCCAGCCGTACAAGAGACGGTCGAGCGCGTGAAGCGCATCGACGTCGACCAGTATCGTTATGGGTTTGAGACCCTGATCGACACCGAGAAGGCCCCCAAGGGTCTGTCGGAAGAGATCGTAAAATTCATCTCGCAGAAGAAGAACGAACCCGACTGGATGCTCCAGTGGCGGCTCGAGGCCTATCGGCGCTGGCTGACCATGACCGAGCCGACCTGGGCACGCGTCGATTATCCCAAGATCGACTTCCAGGATCTCTACTACTACGCGGCGCCAAAGCCGAAGAAGACGGTCACCTCCCTGGACGAGATCGATCCGGAGATCCTGAAGACCTACGAGAAGCTCGGCATCCCCTTGCGGGAAGTCGCCATGCTCGAAGGTGTGGAACCCAAGCCGGGCGAGGAAGATCCCGCGCGCCGCAAGATCGCGGTCGATGCTGTCTTCGACTCGGTCTCGGTTGCGACCACGTTCAAGGCGGAGCTGAAGAAGGCCGGCGTGATCTTCATGCCGATCTCGGAAGCGATTCGCGAGCACCCTGAATTGGTGCAGAAATATCTGGGCTCCGTGGTTCCGACCTCGGACAATTTCTACGCGACACTGAACTCGGCGGTGTTCTCCGACGGCTCGTTCGTCTACGTGCCGCCGGGCGTGCGCTGCCCGATGGAGCTGTCGACCTATTTCCGCATCAACGAGCGCAACACCGGCCAGTTCGAGCGCACGCTGATCATCGCCGACAAGGGCTCCTACGTTTCCTATCTCGAAGGCTGCACCGCGCCGCAGCGCGACGAGAACCAGCTGCATGCCGCCGTGGTCGAACTCGTCGCGCATGATGACGCCGAGATCAAATATTCGACGGTGCAGAACTGGTATCCGGGCAATTCGGAAGGCAAGGGCGGCATCTACAATTTCGTCACCAAGCGTGGCGACTGCCGCGGCAACCGTTCGAAGATCTCCTGGACCCAGGTCGAAACGGGTTCGGCGATCACCTGGAAATATCCGAGCTGCATTCTCCGCGGTGACAATTCGAGCGGCGAGTTCTACTCGATCGCGATCTCGAACGGCTTCCAGCAGGTCGATTCGGGCACCAAGATGATTCATCTCGGCAAGAACACATCGAGCCGCATCATCTCCAAGGGCATCGCGGCCGGCAAGTCGCAGAACACCTATCGTGGCCTTGTCACCGCGCACCGGAAAGCGACCGGCGCGCGCAACTTCACCGCCTGCGACTCGCTGCTGATCGGCGATAAGTGCGGCGCGCACACCGTGCCGTACATCGAGGCCAAGAACTCCTCGGCGACGTTCGAGCACGAAGCGACGACCTCAAAGATCTCCGAGGACGTGCTGTTCTACTGCATCCAGCGCGGTCTCTCGCAGGAGGAGGCGGTCGGCCTCGTCGTCAACGGCTTCGTCAAGGACGTGCTTCAGCAGCTGCCGATGGAATTCGCGGTGGAAGCGCAGAAGCTGATCTCGATCTCGCTTGAAGGGTCGGTCGGTTAATATCGACCCTCGCGGTGCGCTTAAGCGCTCCATGCATCATTTGAATAGACTGGACACCAAAATGGCTTTGCTTGAAGTGAAAGACCTCAAGGTTCGTGTCGAGGAGCGTGAGATCCTCCACGGGCTGACGCTGACCGTGAACGAGGGCGAGGTCCACGCGATCATGGGGCCGAACGGCTCCGGCAAATCGACGCTCTCCCACGTCATCGCCGGCAAGCCCGGCTACGAGGTCACCGACGGCCAGATCCTTTTCAAGGGTGAGGATCTGCTCGAGATGTCGCCGGACGAGCGCGCCGCCAAGGGCGTGTTCCTGGCGTTCCAGTATCCGGTCGAGATTCCAGGCGTCGCCACCATGAATTTCCTGCGCACCGCGCTGAACGCGCAGCGCAAGGCCCGCGGCGAGAGCGAATATTCGACGCCGGACTTCCTGAAGAAGGTTCGCGAGGTCTCGAATTCGCTGAACATCCCGCAGGACATGCTCAAGCGCGGCGTCAATGTCGGTTTCTCCGGCGGTGAGAAGAAGCGCAACGAGGTGCTGCAGATGGCGCTGTTCGAGCCGAGCCTGTGCATCCTCGACGAGATGGATTCCGGCCTCGACATCGACGCGCTGCGCATTGCGGCCGACGGCGTCAACGCGCTGCGTTCGCCCAAGCGCGCGATGGTCGTCATCACCCATTATCAGCGGCTGCTGAACTACATCGTGCCCGACGTGGTGCATGTGATGTCGAAGGGCCGTGTCGTGAAGAGCGGCGGCAAGGAACTGGCCCTGGAGCTGGAAGCGTCCGGCTACGCCCAGTTCGAGGACGCCGCGTAAGGAATTTTGCGATGAACGTTGCTGTGGCAAAGACCGGAAAGGGCCGCGCGGTGAGCGATCTCTTCACCAGCGCCGAGGGCCGGCTGCCGGGTTCGACCGCGGTCACCGCGGTGCGCCGCGAGGCGTTCGAGACCTATGAGCGTCTCGGCCTTCCGCACCGCCGGATCGAGGAATGGAAATACACCGACCTGCGCGCGCTGGTCGGCGAGGTGCTGCCGCTGGCAGCCAGCCCCGATGCAGCCGCGCTGAAGCGCGCCGCGGACGCGGTGAAGACGCATGCGATCGACGGCGCCCGCAAACTGGTGCTGGTCGATGGCGTGTTCGCAGCCGATCTCTCCGACGTCAAGGCGCTTGCCTCCGAGGCCGGCTTCAAGACGTTGCGGGAGACGCTGGAGAAGGATGCCGGTCTCCTGAAGACCGCGTCCACCGATGCCGTGATCGCGCTGAACGCCGCAATGGCGACCGATGGCGTGGTGCTGTCGATTGCCGACGGCGCGCAGCTATCCGCTCCGATCCAGATCATCCACATTGCGGCCGCGGGTTCCGCGTCGGCCTTCACCCGTTCGCAGATCGCGATCGGCAAGGGCGCGCGTGCCACCATCGTCGAGACCTTTGTCGCGGCGGGTGCCAAGGCCTACCAGATCAACGACGCCCTGCTCGTCTCGGTCGGTGACGATTCCGACGTCGCGCACATCCGTTTGATGGACGATGCACCTGACGCCGTGAACGTGACCTCGCACTTCGTCACCGTCGGCGCCAACGTGAAGCTCAAGTTCTTCAACATGACGACCGGTGCCGCGGTCAGCCGCTTGCAAAGTTTCATCACGCTGGCGGGCGAGGGCAGCGAGCTCTCCGCCAACGGCGTCAACCTGTTGCAGAAGACCGAGCACGGCGACACCACGCTGGTGGTCGACCATGCCGTGCCGAACTGCGTCAGCCGCGAGATCTTCCGCGCCGTGATCGACGACCGCGCTCATTCGGTGTTCCAGGGCCGCATCATCGTCCGCCCCGACGCGCAGAAGACCGATGGCAAGATGATGACCCGCGCGCTGCTGCTCTCGGATGAAGCCGAGGCCGACAACAAGCCCGAACTCGAGATCTTTGCCGACGACGTCTCCTGCGGTCACGGCGCCACCGCCGGCGCGCTCGACGACAGCCTCCTGTTCTACCTGAAGGCGCGCGGCCTGCCGGAGAAGCAGGCCCAGTCGCTGCTGATCCAGGCTTTCGTGGGCGAGGCGATCGAGCAGATCGCCGATGACGGTTTGCGCGAGCATGTGATCGGCATCGCCGAGCGCTGGCTGGAGCGGCGGTCATGAGCACGCATCCCGCGGTCAAGAACGGCGCCTACGACGTCGCGCGCGTGCGCCAGGACTTTCCGGCGCTCGCCATGCAGGTCTACGGCAAGAAGCTGGTCTATCTCGATAACGCCGCCTCGGCGCAGAAGCCGAGCGCCGTGCTCGACCGCATGACGCGGGCCTATTCGAGCGAATACGCCAACGTGCATCGTGGCCTGCATTACCTCGCTAACGCGGCGACCGAAGCCTATGAGGGCGGCCGCACCAAGGTGGCGCAGTTCATCAACGCGCCCCGTACGGAAGAAGTGATCTTCACCCGCAACGCGACGGAGGCGATCAATCTAGTCGCCTCGTCCTGGGGCGGGCCCAACATCAAGGATGGCGACGAGATCGTCCTCTCGATCATGGAGCACCATTCCAACATCGTGCCCTGGCATTTCCTGAGGGAACGCCAGGGTGCCGTGATCAAATGGGCCCCGGTGGACGACGAGGGCAATTTCCTCATCGACGAATTCGAGAAGCTGCTGACGGCCAAGACCAAGCTGGTCGCGATCACGCAGATGTCGAACGCGCTCGGCACCATCGTGCCCGTCAAGGAGGTCGTGAAGATCGCCCACGCGCGCGGCATTCCCGTGCTGGTCGACGGCAGCCAGGGCGCGGTGCATCTGCCCGTCGACGTCCAGGACATCGGCTGCGATTTCTACGTCTTCACCGGCCACAAGGTTTATGGGCCGACCGGCATCGGTATCCTCTGGGCCAAGTACGATCACCTCGTCGCGATGCGTCCCTTCAATGGCGGCGGCGAGATGATCCGCGAGGTCTCGCGCGATGTCGTCACCTATGGCGATCCCCCGCACAAATTCGAGGCGGGCACGCCCGCGATCGTGGAGGCCGTCGGCCTTGGCGCTGCCATCGACTACGTCAATTCGATCGGCAAGGAGCGCATCGCCGCG
The DNA here is from genome assembly GCF_054863025.1 of Bradyrhizobium sp. 23AC. Lineage (NCBI taxonomy): Bacteria > Pseudomonadati > Pseudomonadota > Alphaproteobacteria > Hyphomicrobiales > Nitrobacteraceae > Bradyrhizobium > Bradyrhizobium sp. 23AC. The sequence continues at coordinate 4,992 of NZ_JAVAYN010000014.1, read as the reverse complement.
CACGAGCACGATCTCACCACCTATGCCCAGGATCGGCTCCGCGAGATCAATTCGCTGCGGCTGATCGGCACGGCGCGCGGCAAGGGCCCGGTGATCTCGTTCGAGCTGAAGGGCGCGCACGCCCACGATGTCGCCACCGTGATCGACCGCCAGGGCATCGCGGTGCGCGCCGGCACCCATTGCGTCATGCCGCTTTTAGAGCGGTTCAACGTGACGGCCACCTGCCGGGCGTCGTTCGGCATGTATAATACGCGGGAAGAAGTCGATCATCTGGCACAGGCGCTTTTGAAGGCGCGGGATTTGTTCGCATGAGTGACACGGCCGAAATCAAAGCCAATCCGATGGAGACCCATTCGGCGTTGCCGCCGGAGGAGACCGAGCGGCTGACCACGGAGATCATCGCCGGGCTGAAGACCGTGTTCGACCCGGAAATCCCGGCCGACATCTACGAGCTCGGCCTGATCTACAAGGTCGAAATCAAGGACGACCGCTCCGTCGACGTCCAGATGACGCTGACGACGCCGAACTGCCCGGCCGCCGGCGAGCTGCCGACCATGGTCGAGAACGCGGTTGCCAGCGTCCCCGGCGTCGGCGTGGTCGACGTCAAGGTCGTCTGGGAGCCGCCGTGGTCGCCGGAACGCATGAGCGACGAGGCGCGCCTCGTGCTCAACATGTGGTGACGCGTAACCTCAGCATTGAATTTGCTCCGCAACGGACCAGATAGATAAGATGACCCAGGCGACACCAGCATCCACTCCGAAGCCGCGGCGGCCGCGCCCGCAGGTGATGCGGCTGACGGACGCTGCTGCCCAGCGCATCACCGAGCTGACCCAGCGCGCCGATTCCGAGATCGTCGGCTTGCGCGTCGGCGTGAAGAACGGCGGCTGCGCCGGCCAGTCCTACACGGTCGAATACGCCCATGATGTCCGCCCGACCGACGAGGTCGTGGAAGACAAGGGCGTCAAGATCCTGGTCGATCCCAAGGCCGTGCTGTTCCTGCTCGGCACCGAGATGGACTACAAGGCCGACAAGATGCAGGCCCAGTTCGTCTTCAACAACCCCAACCAGATTTCCGCCTGCGGCTGCGGCGAGTCGGTCGAGCTGCGGCCGGCCAAGATCGACGGGTAACGCCTTCCCAATACTCTCGTGTCCCGGACGCGCCGCAGCGCCCTTGCGCTGCTGCGCAGAGCCGGGACCCACGCTATAGTCACCAGCGCAAAAGACTGGGCCCCGGCTCAGCAGCGCCAAAGCGAGTCGAAGACGCGCGTAAACGCGCTTACGTCACGCTGCGCTGCGTCCGGGGCACGAGGGTGCCCATGGACCGCGAATTTCTGACCGACCTGTTCGCCGATTTCGGCCCCGTCACCATCCGCAAGATGTTTTCAGGCTACGGCATCTCCGCCGACGGCATCAACTTCGCGCTGTCACTGCGTGCCGGCCTGTTCTTGCGTGCCGACGAGGTGACGATCCCGGACTTTGAAGCCGAAGGCTCAAAACCGTTTCAGTACTCGACCCGCGCCAAGACCGTGGTGGTCAACTCCTATTGGGAGCTGCCGGCACGCCTGTTCGACGATTCCGCGGAGCTCGCGCAATGGGCGAGGGCTGCCCTCGCTGCCGCCCAGCGTGCCAAGGTGAAGAATCGGCCGAAGGCGAAGAAGGCGGTGGTGAAGAAGGCCGTGCCGAAGAAGCGTGTGGCAAAGAAGGTTGCCAAGAAGGCGGTGCGTAGGGTGGGCAAAGCGAGGCGTGCCCACGGTTCGAAATAATCATGCCGAGATCGTGGGCACGGCGCTTACGCGCCTTTGCCCACCCTACGGCAGCTCTTTGAAAATCTACGCCACCCGGCTGTGGGTTTCGACCGCGTATTCCGGATCGGCTTCGCAGATCACGCGGTTGCGGCCGTTACGCTTGGCGGCGTAGAGGCAGGCATCCGCACGCTCGATCAGCGCGTCGGTGTCGTCGCCCTGCTTGAGCATGGAGACGCCGACGGAGATGGTGACGCGGCCGAGGATCTCGCCGGTGGACTTCTTCTTCAATTCCTTCGCCATCACTGCGCGGCGGATATGGTCGGCCACCGTGAGGGCCTGACGCAGCGCGGTGTTGGGCAGCACGACCGCGAATTCCTCGCCGCCATAGCGCGCGGTGATGTCCTGGCCTTTGATGGTCTGCTTCAGCGACAGGCCGACGAGCCGCAGCACCTGGTCGCCGGTGAGATGGCCGTAGGAATCGTTGAACGACTTGAAATGATCGATGTCGAACAGCAGCAGCGACAGCGGCTCGCCCGAGGCGAGGGCGCTCTGCACCGCCATGTCGATCATGCGGTCGAAATATTTGCGGTTGCCGAGGCCCGTGAGCGGATCGGTCAGGCTCTCGGCGCGGATCGCCTCCAGGCTCTGCTGGAGATTGCTGATCTCGTTCTTCGACAGCGTCAGCCGGTCTTCCAGCGTCTTGTTGGATTCGCGCATCTCGCTGGTCGAACGCAGCAACGTCTCGACGATCGACTTGATCTGCTCGCGGTTCTTGGCCGACGCCAGTTTCTCGGTGGCTCCCGACAGGCTGACATCGTAGGAGCCGGTCATGCCGAGTGCATCGCTCAAGACCTTCATCACGTCGTCGATCTCGCCGATGACGCGCGCGCCGACCTTGTCGATGCGGTCAGTGGTCTTGATGTGGGAGAGATAGGTCTCGTAGATCTGCTCGAGATCGGCTTCAGTCAGCTTGCCGCTGCGCGCCAGCGTCTCATTGACGATCTTGTTGAGCGGCGCGTTGTAGCCGGTGGCGTAGACGTACCAAATCTCATAGTTGCGGGGAATTGCCGTCTGCCGCAGCGATCGGATCTGCCCGAGTGCTACCTCGGCGAACGCCATCGTGCGTTCGTGTTCATCGAGAACCTTGACCACGGAACATACCCCACAGCGGTCGATGCGCCGTCGACCGCAGCAATGCTTAAATTATGTTCGTAGGCTAACGGACGATCGTGAACACCCCGTAAATATACGTTCACGAATGCATCTAAAAAATTGTGCGGCGGCTTTGCTCAACCGAAACCTGGGGCGCTTCGCGCCTCAGGCTCCGGCGGGGGAGGAGCGAACCGGCCGGAGCAGAAACGCCGGCAGATGCGAATGATCGCCCGGCTCGCTATCGGCCTCGCGCTGGCGGCGGGGCTCGGGGCGGCCGATCGACGGCACGTGCGAACTATTGGCCTGCTGGCGCGCGTCGTGACGCGGCTCGGCCCTGCGCTTGTCGTCGGAACGATGCCTGGCTTCAGCGGGCTGTCTTGCCTCCGAAGAACTCTTTGCTTCGGAAGAATGTCTTGCTTCAGAAGATTGTCTTGGCTCGGAAGCATGTCTTGCCTCGCCACGGGGCTCGCGCGGCTCGTGGCTGCGCTCACGATCACGGCCGCGCTGCGGCTTGCCGCGTCCGCCGCGTGAACGTTCGCGGCCACGCGACTCGCGCGGACGCTCGGTCCCATCGGAGGCTTCGGCGTGGATTTCAAAGTCGCCTTCGGCGCGCGGAATGCTCTGGCCGATCAGCTTCTCGATGGCCACCATCGACTTCTGGTCGAGCGGCGTCACGATCGAGATCGCGGTGCCGGTGCGACCGGCGCGGCCGGTGCGGCCGACGCGATGGACGTAGTCATCGGGATGGTGGGGGACGTCGAAATTGAAGACGTGGCTGACCTCGGGAATGTCGAGGCCGCGGGCGGCGACGTCCGAGGCGACGAGAAGCGGTAGCTCGCCCTTGCGGAACTGTTCGAGCGCCGCCATGCGGGCCGGCTGGTCCATGTCACCGTGCAGTGCGCCGACGCTGAAACCATGCTTCTGGAGCGATTTGTGAACGATGGCGACTTCGCGCTTGCGATTGCAGAAGATGATCGCGTTCTTGAGATCCTTGGCTTCGCGCAGCAGGCGGCGAAGCAGCTCGCGCTTCTCGTGCGCCTCGCGCCCGGCTGGCACCTGGGATTGCGTGACGGTCACGGCAGTGGTGGCAGGCTTGGACACTTCGACCTTCTGCGGATTGTGCAGGAAGGCTTCGGTGATGCGCCGGATTTCCGGCGGCATGGTCGCGGTGAAGAACAGGGTCTGTCGCGTGAACGGGACGAGCTTGCAGACGCGTTCGATGTCGGGGATGAAGCCCATGTCCAGCATGCGATCGGCTTCGTCGATAACGAGCAGCTCGACCCCGGTGAGGAGCAGACCGCCACGCTCGGTATGGTCGAGCAGGCGGCCGGGGGTGGCGATCAGCACGTCGACGCCGCGCGTCAGCTTGGCATCCTGGTCGCCGAAGGAAACGCCGCCGATCAGAAGCGCGACATTGAGTTTCTGGCCGGCGCCGTAGCGGTCGAAGTTCTCCTTGACCTGGGCCGCGAGCTCGCGGGTCGGCTCAAGGATCAGCGTGCGCGGCATGCGCGCCCGGGCCCGGCCCTTCTCGAGGATGGTGAGCATCGGCAGCACGAAGGCCGCGGTCTTGCCGGTGCCGGTCTGGGCGATGCCGAGCACGTCCTTGCGTGCGAGGACGTGGGGGATCGCCTGTTCCTGAATGGGGGTGGGGGTGGTGTAACCGGTGGCCGCCACTGCGGCGAGGACTTTTTCGGACAGTCCGAGATCTGAAAAGGACATTGAGCCTCTGGTCGAAACCGCCGTTCGGAATCGAGGGTAATAAGGCTGTCGCGTTCCACCCCGAAACGGCGCGCTCTCAAAGAAGCTGGGGGTGCTGACTCACGCGAACAAAGCGCCAGGCTCAGGAATCGGTCTTCGATCTGAGCCGCGTCGCCCCGGAACATAGGCGGGAATCGGCCAAAGTCAATGGAGCGGGCGCGGGAAGGTCCTAAAAAACCTGAGGTTTTTACCAAATAGCGGGTGCGACTGGGGTTTTTCCGCCCAGCCCCGCGCTCCGGCCGGAGCCGCCAAAACAGCCGCTAGAGCGGTTCACTTATTTATTGAATCGGAAGGGATTCCGGAGCTAGGGCGAATATGATTCAAGATGCTGGCTGGG
>NZ_JAVAYN010000138.1:0-275 GCF_054863025.1 Bradyrhizobium sp. 23AC | reverse complement strand
GCCCGCGCCCTGATGCTGCGGCCGCGGCTGATGCTGCTGGACGAGCCCTCCTTCGGCCTCGCGCCGCTGGTGGTGCGTGACCTGTTCGGCATCCTTGGCAAGATCAACCGCGAGGACAAGGTGTCGATCCTGGTGGTCGAGCAGAACGCCCAGCTCGCGCTGGAGCTCGCCGACCAGGCCTATGTGATCGAGACCGGACGCATCGTGATGTCGGGCAACGCCAAGGACATCGCGAACAACGAAGAAATCCGCAAATCCTATCTGGGTTACTGAGG
>NZ_JAVAYN010000137.1:0-276 GCF_054863025.1 Bradyrhizobium sp. 23AC | reverse complement strand
CGCAGGCGGTGGCAGCCGCCGCCAAACAATCGATGGCGGTGCATGTCCGGTCGATGCTTGATTTCCAGGCAGCCGGCGTGCCGACCACCGATTACGGCAACAACATCCGCCAGGTCGCCTTCGACGCAGGCGTCGCCAATGCGTTCGATTTTCCAGGGTTCGTACCGGCCTATATCCGGCCGCTCTTCTGTCGTGGCGTCGGGCCGTTTCGCTGGGTCGCCTTGTCGGGGGATCCCGAGGATATCTACAAGACCGATGCCAAGGTGAAGGAGCTTC
>NZ_JAVAYN010000136.1:0-276 GCF_054863025.1 Bradyrhizobium sp. 23AC | reverse complement strand
GTTAGTTTCACGCTCACCTGCGTAGTGCCTGCTCTTTGATCCGAAGCATGCTCACCGTCTCCAGGCAGCGGTGTTGCTTCCTCTACGCCTGACATATAACGCTGCCAGAACTCTTGCGCCTTCTCTTGATCCTGCTTGTGCAGCCATTCAATAAAATCTTTATATGGGCGGACAGCAGGAAGGCGAATCTCTCGTTCGTCCACAAGAGAGCGATACAATGCAAAGGATTCTTCTATAAAGCTGAACAAGCTCCAGCCATCTATTAAAATGTGATGA
>NZ_JAVAYN010000135.1:0-276 GCF_054863025.1 Bradyrhizobium sp. 23AC | reverse complement strand
TCACTAACAAAGCGAGTGAGACGAGCGGGTGAAAACCGCAAAGAGCTGTGATCAGAAAATACAACCCAATGACACAATAAACCCAGATGGCATGGTCTGATATACTGACAATAAATGCTTGAATCGGCTGCATACTGTTTGTGGCGAGCAGCATATCGACAAAGAAACCAGCACTTAAAAATAGACACATATAATTGGAGAGCTGACGGGTTCGCTCCTTCCAATGAGGAACAGAGACAGCGACATATTGTTTCCGTTTTTTGATGACCGTTGAAA
>NZ_JAVAYN010000134.1:0-276 GCF_054863025.1 Bradyrhizobium sp. 23AC | reverse complement strand
CACCGCAACGCCGGGTTGGTGGTGTGCACCGACACGTTGATGGGGCTGATGTGCATCTCGATGATGCGTTCCACATCCTGCTTGGTGAGGTTGGTCAACGTGATGTAATTGCCAAAGAGGAAGGACAGACGGCTATCGTCATCCTTAAAGTACAGACTCTCCCGCATACCCGCAGGCAACTGATCGATAAAGCAGAAAATGCAGTTGTTGCGACAGGAGCGCTGCTTGTCCATCAGATAGGTATCGAATTCCATCCCCAACTCCTGATAGGCGTCC
>NZ_JAVAYN010000133.1:0-276 GCF_054863025.1 Bradyrhizobium sp. 23AC | reverse complement strand
AATTTGATCATCTGAAAAAGGCTTTAAATATCCGTCCACCATTTCTTGATCAATAATCGAATGATCATGCACAACAGCGGTTAAATTTTTCATAATGCCTTGCTTTAAGAGCTTTCTTTTGAGATATAGATAAAAATAAGGAATATATGTGCTGTAAACAAGCGATCTTTTGGACTTATTCATATACCCTGAACTGCACAAAAGAACGGCCTTTTCAAATAGGTCTGGACGCTCGGATGCAGCATATAATGCAATTTGTCCGCCCATGGAATGACC
>NZ_JAVAYN010000132.1:0-276 GCF_054863025.1 Bradyrhizobium sp. 23AC | reverse complement strand
CTGGCAGACGCGCGATGACGGTTTCCGGCTGCACTTCGGGATCGAGCCGGACAAGGCGATGCAGCTCCTCGAGGAGGAGGGGACGCATGTCCGCGGTTTCCTCGGCTATTCCGGCTGGAGTGCCGGTCAGCTCGAGAACGAGATGAAATTGCGCACGTGGATCGTCGCGGACGTGCCGGAGGATTTGCTGACGCACACGCAGGACGACAGCTTGTGGCGCACGGTGTTGGGACGCGAAGGCGTCGAGTGGCGGCTCCTCGCGAACGAGCCCGAGCA
>NZ_JAVAYN010000131.1:0-276 GCF_054863025.1 Bradyrhizobium sp. 23AC | reverse complement strand
GCGATCGCCGCCGGAAACCGGATCATCCCGAGATTGCGCAGCGAGTATCCCGCCAGCACGCGCAGATCGGGCTTTACCATCGCCACGGTGAGCCCATCCTCAATGCCCTCGGTGATGTAGATCGTCTCGGGCCGTGCGCTCTTGCTCTCCGAAAGAGCGCCCATCGCCTTGCGCGACGCGCCCTTGCGCAGCGGTACAAATGCGCCGCCCGATTTCCCCAGCACCTTCTTGGAGGCTTTGGCGGGGACGCCCAAATTGCAATCCTCGGCCTTGCGC
>NZ_JAVAYN010000130.1:0-276 GCF_054863025.1 Bradyrhizobium sp. 23AC | reverse complement strand
ATCCGCGCATCGCCACCGGCGGCAACAACGGGGCCCTGGCCAGCATCGCCGAGGTGCGCAACCTGCTCTCCACGCTCGACGCCCTCGAGAGCGGGCAGGTGCCGCCCTGGGATATCCTGGTGCAGGCCGGCGCCACGCTCGATCGCCTCAGCGCCGAGGCCGAGGGGCCCGCAGGGGACCCGAACCAGCCGCAGGACACGCGCGGGACGGCGCGGTAGGGACAGCGTCCCATCACCGGCCACCCGCTGGCGCAGTCGCCGGGACTGATCGGATATA
>NZ_JAVAYN010000129.1:0-276 GCF_054863025.1 Bradyrhizobium sp. 23AC | reverse complement strand
ACACTATCTACCTCGACGGCACTTACATTGCCTCCTTCACGGGAGAAGACGTCCTCCCAACCTACAACGCCACATACGACCTCCCAAGCAACCTCACCTCCGGCTCAGAGCACATCATCACCGTCATCGTCGACAATAACAGCCTCAACGAGAACTACGACATCGGCGAAGACGAGATGAAACTCCCCCGCGGCGTCATCGACTACGACCTCGCCGGCCACCCCAAGACAGACGTCACCTGGAAACTCACCGGCAACCTAGGCGGCGAGCACTACA
>NZ_JAVAYN010000013.1:0-223385 GCF_054863025.1 Bradyrhizobium sp. 23AC | reverse complement strand
GACCAATGGCCAACCTGTCAGTGATGTGTCCGAACAGGTGTCAGCCATGTCTCCGGACTAAACACTCCGCGGGGCATCCAGTACGCCGCGGCGGATGCGGTGAGAGCGTGACTTCCAACGCAGGCCTCTGGAATACTGGATCGCCCGCCTTCGCGGGCGATGACACTGAGTGGTGTCAAAAATCCTTCAGCAGCCGCTCGATGTAATCGAGCTCGATCTGCGGACGCGAGCTGTCGCCGAGGCGGCGGCGGAGCTCTTCGAGGATGCGGCGAACGCGCTGGGCGTCGATCTCGCCCGGGATCTTGACGGTGTAGTCGTCGCTGAGATCGCGGCCGTGAAGCGGGCGCCCGAGCGGATCGGTCTGATTGCCGCCGCTCTGCTGACGGCCGGCCCGATTGCCGGGACCATCGCCCTGCCCGTCGCCATCGCCCTGCTGCATCGCTTCGGCCATCTTCTGCGCGCCCTTGCGCATCGCGTCGAGAGCCTTGCCCTGCGAATCCACGGCGCCATCGGCATTGCCCTCACCGAGCTTCGAGCCGGCATCGCCCATGGCACCGTCGGCGGCGTCGAGGCTGCCGTCATCATCGCCCTGGTCGCCGTCCTGATCGCCGCTTTGGCCCGGATCGCCCTGCTGGCCTTTCTGACCCTGCTGACCCTTCTGGCCTTTCTGTCCCTTCTGCGCGAGGCCGCGCTTGGCGAGCTCGTCCTGCAGCTTCTTCAGGCGGTCGCGCAGCGACTGCTGATCCTGCTGCAGGTCTGACATCGACTGCTCGCCCTGCTGCTTGCCGCGCGAACGGTCCCGCCGGGAATCCTGGCCCTGCTTGAAAGTCTTGTCGCGCAATTGCTGCTGCTTGCGGATCATGTCGCTGAGCTCGTTCAGCGCCTGCTCCATCTCGCTCTCACCGGATTGCCCGGGCTGCGCCATCTGGAGATTTTCCATGATCTGCGCGAGCTGCTCGAGCATGCGCTGGGCTGCTTCTTTATTGCCCTCGCGCGCCGCCTTCTCGATCTGCCGAAGCAGATCGTCCAGATCGCGCTGCGTGATGACGGAACGATCGCGATTGGAGGACTGGCTTCTTTCCGTGGCGCGCTTGTACTCCTCGAGCTTCTGAATGGCGTCGGACTGGTTGTTCAGGCTCTTCCCGGATTCCTTCTGCCTGAGGCTGTCGCCGGATTCCTGCATCGCCTTTTCCGCGCTGTCGAGCAGCGCATCGGGATCCTGATCCAGCTGAGCCGCGGCCGGCGAGACACCGGTCAACAGCATGGCGAGGCAGGCGATCGACATCGCCTTCAAGACTGGCACGGGTGCTAGCTTCCGCATTTCCGGTCCCGCGTAAACTGGTTGGTCCTGTCGTCCCCCGCCTTGTTGGCACGGTTGTTCGCCGACTTGCGATAGGCCTGAAGCTGCTCGCGCAAGACGTCCTGCTGCTGCGCCAGCTCGGCGAGCTGCTCGGGCGTCGCGTGCTGGGTCTTTTGTCGCAGCTCGACTGCCTTGTCGAGGATGAGCTGGACCTCCGCCGGGAACGGCTGCCGGGCGCCGAGCGGATTTTGCTCGGCGCGGCGGGCGAGATCGCGCACCTTGCCGGCCATGGCCTCACGCAGCTTCTGCGTCAGCACCCTGAGCTCGTCCTCGCTGGCACCGCGTTCCAGCGCGGCCTTGAGCGCATCCTGCGCCGAGCGCAGCGCGGCGTTGACGCTCCCGGCGACGCCGTCGTCCTCGATGGTCGTCGCGAAGGCCCACATGCTCGCCACCACGTTGCGCAGCGCATCGTCGGTGCGGGCGGCCTCGAGCTGGCTCGCCAGACTCCGGAGGCCGAGATAACAGCCGGCATCCGGCGTAAACAATTCGGGTGCGATCATCAGCGCGTCGAGGGCAGTGTAGACGTCGGAATTCCTGTTGGCGTCGAGCGCGAGGATGCGGCGCTGCTCGATCAACGCGCGCGCGAGCGAGTTGGTGAACAGACGCTCGGGCAAGCGCATGTTGAAGGGTTCGCTCCTGGCCTCGTTGCCGGCCTCGTCCTTGGCGGTGAGCGTCAGCGTGACGTCGGCGCCGGCATAGGGATCCTCGCTGAGGTCCTTCACGGTCTGGCCGACACCGTTGCGGGTGCGCGCGTTTGGCAGCACGAGCGGGAATTGCGGCGGCTGGAACAGCGGACGCGCCGCGGCCTTGCCGTCGGAATCCTTGCTACCATCCTTGGCGTCGGCGGGGCGCAGGGCAATGTGCGCATCCGCGCCGGTCACGCCGTAATCGTCCTCGATCTTGTAGGAGAGCTGGAGCCCGCCGCGCGCCTGGCGCTCGGGATCCTTGGCGAGCGCGATCGTCGGCGCGCGGTCCGGCGTGGCCGCAAACGCCCATTGCGGCTGGCCAGAGGGCGCGCGGACATGCGCGGTGCCATCTGCGGTGATGGTGAAATGCTTCTCGTTGGTGCCCTTGGGCGCGGCTTCCGCGGGAGCGACCTCCTTGAGGCCGCCGGAGACGACGACATCCAGGCTGCCGCCGGAGGAGCGCACGATCAGGGTCGAGCCGGCGGGAACGGCAAGCGGGCCGGCGGCGGGCAGCGCTGCGGCCTCCTTGTTGGCGGCCGACAGGATGACCGGCGGCTTGCCGGTGTAGAGCGGGGGAGTGACCCAGGCATCGACGCGAACATTCGCCGGCGCCAGCACGCCGTTCCAGTCGAAGGCGGCCCCGAGCCGCATCGCGCGCTCGTCGCCGGCGGCGAAGAAGGTCGCGACCAGCATCACCATGACCAGCGCGCGCAGCGCCCAGGGATCATGCAGCGCGAGCCGCGGATGCGGCAGGCCGGCGCGGATGCGCTTGAGCGAGGCCAGCGTACGCTCGCGCTGCGCCTGCCACAGCGCCTGTGCGACCGGGTCCTGCGAGGACAGCGTGTCCGTCAGCGTCGTGGCCGGGCGGTGACGGATGCCGGAGCCACGATCGAGCCGGCTGAGCGCCTCCTCGCGGCTCGGCCAGCGGAAGCGAATCAACGGAAAAAGGACGGCAATCGCGATGCCGGCGAAAACGACGAGACCGATGGCACGGGCAACGAACGGCAGCGCCAGCCAGAGGCCGGCCCAGGACACCACCAGGAACAGGCCGACGACGGTCAGAAGCCGCGCCAAATTCGGCCAGGCACGCTCCCACGCGATGGCATAAATGGCCCGATCGAGGGCCTGCGCCAGCTTCAGCCGCGACAGAGCATCGCTGTTGCGGATCGGGTCTGACGGGTCGGGGGTGACGCCGTTCAATCAACTCTCCAGGTTGCCCGGTAGAGAAGCCTATCACAACGGCAGCACTGAGGCATCCGTTCCGGTACGGGAGACACCCCTTTTCCCGCATAACACGAGGACGTGACTGGCCCGCTGCAACCCCGTAATTTCCGCGCCGCCCCGAGGGAGACGAGAGGAAACGCCATGGACAAGAAGATGCACGACAAGGGCCTGGAAGTCCGCAAAGCGGTGCTGGGCGAGGCCTATGTCAACAACGCCCTGAAGAACGTCGACGATTTCAACCGCCCGTTCCAGGAGATGCTGAACGAATATTGCTGGGGCACGGTGTGGGGCCGCGAGGAGCTGCCGCGCAAGACCCGCAGCATGCTCAACATCGCCATGATCGCGATCCTCAACCGCCAGCACGAATTTCGCGCGCATCTGAAGGGCGCGCTCACCAATGGCGTCAGCCGCGAGGAGATCCGCGAGATCCTGATGCAGGTCGCGATCTATGGCGGCATGCCCGCCGCAGTCGACAGCTTCCGCATCGCGCGCGAGGTGTTTGCGGAGATCGACGGCAAGGCGTGAGCTAAACTAACCGCTCTCAATTGTATTACTCCGTCATTGCGAGCGAAGCGAAGCAATCCAGAAATCCCTCCGCGGAAACATTCTGGATTGCCCCGTCGCTTCGCTCCTCGCAATGACGAGGAAGAGGAAACAACACCATGGACATCGGATTCATCGGGCTCGGAAACATGGGTTTCCCGATGGCGCGGCGGCTGATCGAGGCGGGACACAGGCTCGTCGTGTTCGACACGCGCAAGGAGGTGACGGGCAAGCTCGTAGCACTCGGCGCTAAGCCAGCGACATCGCCGAAGGACGTCGCCGATCAGGTCTCGACCGTGATGGCAAGCCTGCCCTCGCTGCAAGCCTCGCTCGAAGTCGCAACGGGAGCGAACGGCGTGATCGAGGGCAGCCGCGCAAAGCGCTTCATCGACCTCTCCACCGTCGGCTCGGCGATGGCCGTGAAGATTCACGACCTGCTCGCCAAGCGCAACATCGTGCAGATCGACTGCCCCGTCTCCGGCGGCGTCGGCGGTGCCGAGAAGGGCACGCTGGCGGTGATGGTCTCCGGACCGAGAGCGGAATTCGAGCTGCTCAAGCCCGCGCTCGACGTGATCGGAAAGGTGTTCTTCATCGGCGAGAAGCCCGGCGCGGCGCAGACCATGAAGCTCGCCAACAATTTCCTGTCGGCCACCGCGATCGTGGCGACGTCGGAAGCGGTCGTGATGGGCGTGAAAGCCGGGCTTGATCCCGCCGTCATGATCGACGTCATCAATGCCGGATCCGGCATGAACACCGCGAGCCGAGACAAGTTTCCGCGCGCCGTGCTGCCGCGCAGCTTCGATTTCGGCTTCGCCACGGGACTGATGGTGAAGGACGTGCGGCTGGCGCTGGAGGAGATGAAGCAGCTCGGCCTGTCGATGGAGGTCGCCGATGCGGTCGGGCGGTTGTGGGAGACCGTGATCAGCGCGGAAGGCGCCGAGTCCGATTTCACCGCGGCGATCAAGCCGATCGAGAAGAAGGCGGGGGTGGTGGTGGGCGAAAAAAAATAACGCCAAACCCGTAGCCCGGATGGAGCGCAGCGTAATCCGGGGTTGTTACGGCTCGGCGAGAACCCGGATTTCGCTGCGCTCCATCCGGGCTACGATCACTGCCTCACAGCCACGGCGCGGGCGTATCCATCGCGATCAGCTGCTCGACCTCGATGCGCGGGCGGACCACGGCGTACTGATCGTCCTTCACCAGCACCTCCGGCACCAGCGGGCGCGTGTTGTAGGTGCCGGCCTGCACCGCGCCGTAGGCACCCGCGGTCATGATGGCGATGAGATCGCCGGGCGCGGACGTCGGCAGCGTGCGGTCGAGCGCGAGATAGTCGCCGGTCTCGCAGACCGGGCCGACGACATCGGCCATGATGGTGGCGGCGCCCTTGGCGGGCTGCGTCACCGGCAGGATGTCGTGATGCGCCTCGTACAGCGTCGGGCGGATCAGGTCGTTCATGGCGGCGTCGATGATGACGAAATTCTTGCCGTCGCCGTGCTTCACATAGATCACCTTGGCGACCAGGATGCCGGCATTGCCGACGATCATGCGGCCCGGCTCGAACATCAGCGTGCAGCCGAGATTGTGGCTGACGCGCTTGACCATGGCGGCATAGGCCGCCGGCGCCGGCGGCGCCTCGCGGTCCATGTAATAGGGAATGCCGAGGCCGCCGCCGAAATCGACGTGGCTGATGTTGTGGCCGTCGGCGCGCAGCGTCTGCACGAATTCGGAGAGGATGCGGAAGGCGGTCTCCATGCCGGAGAGGTCGGTGATCTGGCTGCCGATATGGACGTCGGTGCCGGTTACCTCGATGCCCGGGAGTTTCGCAGCGCGGGCATAGACCTCTCGCGCATGCGCGATCGGGATGCCGAACTTGTTCTCGGACTTGCCGGTCGAGATCTTGGCGTGGGTGCCGGCATCGACATCGGGATTGACGCGCAGCGAGATGCGCGCGGTCTTGCCCGTCTCGGTCGCCAGGCGCGACAGCAGCTCGAGCTCGGGCTCGGATTCGACGTTGAGACAGAGGATGTCGGCGGCCAGCGCGGCGCGCAGCTCTTGTTCGGTCTTGCCGACGCCGGAGAACAGGATCTTGCTTGGCGGAATGCCGGCGGCCAGCGCGCGCTTCAACTCGCCGCCGGAGACCACGTCGGCGCCGGCGCCGAGCTTAGCCAGCGTGCGCAGCACCGACTGGTTGGAGTTCGCCTTCATGGCGTAGCAGACCAGCACCTTCTCGCCGGCGAAAGCCTCGGTGAAGACGCGGTAGTGCCGCTCCAGCGTCGCGGTCGAATAGCAATAGAACGGCGTGCCGACGGTTGCGGCCAGCTCGGACAAGTTCACCGCCTCGGCATGCAGCACGCCGTTGCGATAGTCGAAATGGTTCATGACGCAGGCTCGGTTGTCCCGGCTTATTTCTTGCCGGGAGGTTCGTCCAGGAGCGGATCGAGAATGAACGGTTTCTTCCTGCCCTTGGCCGCCGCGGGCGCGGCATCCGCACCGTAGGTGGGATTGAACACGCTCGGCGTCCTCTGGGCCTCAGTCTCGGTGTCGGTTGGCGCAGCACCGTTGGCCGTGGGCGCGTTGGCGGTCGGCGGCAAATCCAGCGGGCCCTTGCGGCCGCAGCCGGCAAGCGCAAGCGCCGCCAGGCTCAAGACAATGATGGCCCACCCCGAGCCGGCCGGGCGAAACTTTGACGTCACGACGAAATCCCCACTACGCGGGGCGCACCATACAGAGATTGGCGCGCTCTGGCGAGAGCCGGATGACCATGAAACATAAGCGAAATTTTGCCCCTCAGCCCAATTTTCGCTCTTTTTCCAGCCGCTTCGCCCAGGCCTTGGCCTGCGCCGCCACGTTCTTCGGCGCGGTGCCGCCAAAGCTGGTGCGGCTCTTCACCGACGATTCGACCGAGAGCACGCCGAGCACGTCCTTGGTGATCTTGGGCTCGATCGCCTGCATCTCCTTGAGCGGCAGCTCGTGCAGCGCGACGCCCCCCTCAGCGGCCTTGGCGACGATGCGGCCGGTGACGTGATGGGCGTCGCGGAACGGCATTTTCAGCGTCCGCACCAGCCAGTCGGCGAGATCAGTCGCGGTGGCATAGCCCTCGCCTGCAGCAAGCTTCATCTTGGCTTCATCAGGCACGAGGTCGCGGACCATGCCGGTCATGGCGCGGATCGCGAGCGACAGCGCGGCAAAGCCCTCCATGGCGCCCTGCTTGTCCTCCTGCATGTCCTTTTGATAGGCGAGCGGCAGGCCCTTCATCACGATCAACAGACCGTTGAGCGCGCCGATGACGCGGCCGGTCTTGGCGCGCACCAGTTCGGCGGCATCCGGGTTGCGCTTCTGCGGCATGATCGAGGAGCCCGTGGTGAACTTGTCGCTGAGCCGGATCATGCCGACCAGCGGCGAGGTCCAGATCACGATCTCCTCGGCAAAGCGCGACATGTGCACGGCGCAGATTGAGGCGGCCGACAGCGTCTCCAGCACGAAGTCGCGATCGGAGACGGCGTCGAGCGAGTTCGCCATGGGGCGGTCGAAGAGAAGCGCCTTCGCGGTGGCGTGACGATCGATCGGGAAAGAGGTGCCGGCCAGCGCGGCGGCGCCAAGCGGGGATTCATTGAGCCGCTTGCGCGCATCCTGGAAGCGGCCACGATCGCGCGCGGCCATCTCGACATAGGCGAGCAGATGATGGCCGAAGGTCACGGGTTGCGCGGTCTGCAGATGGGTGAAGCCGGGCATCACGGTTGCGGCATGCTCCAGCGCGCGATTGACCAGCGCGGCCTGGAACGCGGCGAGCGCGGCGTCGGTCTCGTCGAGGACATCACGGACATAGAGACGGAAATCGGTCGCGACCTGGTCGTTGCGCGAGCGCGCGGTGTGCAGGCGGCCGGCGGCGGGGCCGATCAGCTCGGACAGGCGGCTCTCGACATTCATATGGATGTCTTCGAGCGCGCGCTTGAACTCGAAGCCGCCCTTGCCGATCTCTGACAAAATCGTGTCTAGACCCTTGCCGATATTTTTCGCATCAGAGCCCGTGATGATGCCCTTCGCGGCAAGCATCGCAGCGTGGGCCTTGGACGCGGCAATGTCCTGGGCGAAGAGGTGACGATCGACGTCGATGGAGACGTTGATCTCTTCCATGATCTCGTCGGGACGTTCCGAGAACCGGCCGCCCCACATCTTGTTGCTCATGATCCCCTGCTCACGCCTTGATTTGCCGCACGTTTGCTGGCCGCCGCCAGCCGTATTAAGAGGCCCCTGATAGCCATATCTGCGACCGGATGACAAACGATATGCTCGACAAGACGCCCTCCGCCACGCGCCGGGTCCCCCTCGTCATCGCCACCGTGGCGGTCGGAGGGCTGGCCGGCTTCGCCGCGCTGTACGGACTGGGCCTGAGCCGGGCCCCATCAGGCGATCCGGCCTGCCGGGCGGCAGTGGCTACGGCGCAAAAAATAGCTCCACTGGCCCATGGCGAGGTGGCGGCGCTGACCATGGCGAGTGCGCCGCTGAAGCTGCCCGACCTCGCCTTCGAGGGTGCCGACGGCAAGCCGAAAAAACTGTCCGATTTCCGCGGCAAGACGCTGCTGGTGAACCTCTGGGCCACCTGGTGCGTGCCGTGCCGGAAGGAAATGCCGGCGCTGGACGAGCTCCAGGGCAAGCTGTCGGGCCCGAATTTCGAGGTGGTGGCGATCAATATCGACACCCGCGACCCGGAGAAGCCGAAAACCTTTCTGAAAGAGGCCAATCTGACCCGGCTCGGCTATTTCAGCGATCAGAAAGCCAAGGTTTTTCAGGATCTTAAGGCCATAGGCCGGGCGCTGGGCATGCCGACCTCGGTGCTGGTCGATCCGCAAGGCTGCGAGATTGCGACGATCGCGGGGCCGGCGGAATGGGCGAGCGAGGACGCGCTCAAGCTGATCCGGGCGGCGACGGGCAAGGCCGCCGCGGCGCTCTAGGGATTTTCAGGCGGTGACGTTGAGATTGCCGCCGACGCCGGCACCGACATTGGCCAGCGAAGGCTGCCCGGCACCCATCAGCGTCAGGACGGTGGATTTCTCCATATCCATGTTCTGCTTGGTCAGCGTCGCCGAGATATTCGACTGCAGCGCGCCTTGCTGAGCGGCCAGCATGGTGCTGACCATTGCCATCATGTCCATTACGCGAACCCTCTTACCGGCTGCAGCCTAGGCGCGAGGGGTTAATAGGACATGAATTGTCACGGATCTCGTAGGGTGGGTTAGTGCCGTAGGGTGGGCAAAGGCGCACTTGCGCCGTGCCCACCACCTCACCATGGTCGCAAAAAATGCGTGGGCACGCTTCGCTTTGCCCACCCTACGCCACCGTGAAATGGATCAGCGCGTCGGAACCGGCTTGGCGCCGCGGTAGTCGTAGAAGCCGCGCTGGGTCTTGCGGCCGAGCCAGCCGGCCTCGACGTATTTCACCAGCAGCGGGCACGGGCGGTACTTGGAATCGGCCAGCCCCTCATGCAGCACCTGCATGATGGAGAGGCAGGTATCGAGGCCGATGAAATCGGCCAGCTCCAGCGGGCCCATCGGATGGTGGGCGCCGAGCTTCATGGCCGCGTCGATCGCCTCGACATTGCCGACGCCTTCATACAGCGTATAGATCGCCTCGTTGATCATCGGCAGCAGGATGCGGTTGACGATGAAGGCCGGGAAATCCTCGGAGACCGCGACCTGCTTGCCGAGCTTGGCGACGAATTCCTTGGACGCCTCGAAGGTCTGGTCGTCGGTGGCGATGCCGCGGATCAGCTCCACCAGCTCCATCAGCGGCACCGGATTCATGAAGTGAATGCCGATGAAGCGCTCGGGCCGGTCGGTGGCGGCGGCAAGCCGGGTGATCGAGATCGAGGACGTATCGGAGGCGACGATCGCCTCGGGCTTCAACACGGCGCAGAGCTCGTGGAAGATCTTGCGCTTGACCTCTTCCTTCTCGACCGCGGTCTCGATCACGAGGTCGCAATCGGCGAGGTCGTCCAGCTTCTCGGCGGACGTGATGCGCGCCATCGCCTTGGCCTTGTCGTCCTCGGAGACCGCCTTCTTGGAGACCTGGCGCGCCAGATTACCGTTGATGGTGGCCATGCCCGACTTGAGGCGATCAACCGAAACGTCGTTGAGCACCACGTCGAAGCCGGCCAGCGCCGCAACATGCGCGATGCCGTTACCCATCTGACCCGCGCCGATCACGCCGACCTTCTTGATCACTGCCGCCATCTTGTCATCCACCGGAACGGCGCGACGAGCGCGCCTGCCTATCCCCCGAGCCGGGAGGTCTGATTTGATCAGAAGCTTGATTTAATCAGAACCCGGGCTCGAAACCTAGATTGGATCGCTTCCCCGGCGTGCCCCACGCCAAAGAAAACGCTTCAGAAATGAAACACCGGCCGGAGTTTATGCCTCCGGCCGGCGTTTTTGGCGTCTTTTACTTGCCGAGCTTGCCGAGTTCGGCCGTCAGCTCCGGAACCGCCTGGTAGAGATCGGCGACCAGGCCGTAATCCGCAACCTGGAAGATCGGCGCATCCTCATCCTTGTTGATCGCGACGATTACCTTGGAGTCCTTCATGCCGGCCAGATGCTGGATGGCGCCGGAAATGCCGACGGCGACATAGAGCTCGGGGGCCACGACCTTGCCGGTCTGGCCGACCTGCCAGTCGTTCGGCGCATAGCCGGCGTCGACCGCCGCACGCGAGGCACCGACACCGGCGCCGAGCTTGTCGGCGAGCGGCTCGATGTACTTGGCAAAATTCTCGCGGCTTTGCATGGCGCGGCCACCGGAGACGATGATCTTGGCCGAGGTCAGCTCGGGACGATCGCTCTTGGCGACCTCCTCGCCGATGAAGGACGACAGGGCCGGATCGGCCGCCGCCGCGACGGTCTCGACCGGCGCGCTGCCACCCTCGCCGGCTGCGGCGAAGGTCGAGGTCCGCACCGTGATGACCTTCTTGGCGTCCTTGGACTTCACCGTCTGGATGGCGTTGCCGGCATAGATCGGGCGCTCATAGGTGTCCGGGCCGACCACCTTGATGATCTCCGAGACCTGCATGACGTCGAGCAGGGCGGCGACGCGCGGCATCACGTTCTTGAAGCGCGAGGTCGCGGGCGCGACGATCGCATCGTAGCCGGAAGCCAGTGAAACGATCAGTGCGGCCAGCGGCTCGGCGAGATCGTGGGCGTAGAGCTCGCCGTCGGCGAGCAAGACCTTCTTGACGCCGGCAAGCTTGGCAGCAGCATCCGCCGCGGCCTTGGCGTTCTGGCCGGCAACGAGGACCTCGACGTCCGCGCCGAGCGCGGCGGCCGCGGTCAGGGCCTTGTTGGTCGCATCCTTGAGCGACGCATTGTCGTGTTCGGCAATCAGCAGCGTCGTCATCAGAGCACCCCGGCTTCGTTCTTGAGTTTCGACACCAGCTCGGCGACGTCCTTGACCTTGACGCCCGCCTTGCGGCCGGCCGGCTCCGTCGTCTTGACGACCTCGAGACGCGGAGCGACGTCGACGCCGTAGTCGGCGACGGTCTTGTCCGCGATCGGCTTCTTCTTGGCCTTCATGATGTTCGGCAGCGAGGCATAGCGCGGCTCGTTGAGACGCAGATCGGTGGTGACGATCGTCGGTCCCTTCAGCTTCACGGTCTGGAGACCGCCATCGACTTCGCGAGTGACCTTGAAGTCAGAACCTTCGACCTCGAGCTTCGAAGCGAAGGTTGCCTGCGACCAGCCGAGCAGCGCAGCCAGCATCTGGCCGGTCTGATTGCTGTCGTCGTCGATCGCCTGCTTGCCGAGAATGATCAGGCCGGGCTGCTCTTCTTCAGCAACCTTCTTCAGGATCTTGGCGACCGCGAGCGGCTCGACCGTGCCTTCGGCCTTCACCAGGATGCCGCGATCGGCGCCCATGGCAAGACCCGTGCGGATCGTCTCCGACGCCTGCGCAGGTCCAATGGAAACCACCACGACTTCGGTCGCCTTGCCGGCTTCCTTCAGGCGCAGCGCTTCCTCAACCGCGATTTCGTCGAACGGGTTCATCGACATCTTGACGTTGGCGAGTTCAACGCCCGATCCATCGCCCTTGACGCGGACCTTGACGTTGTAATCGACCACCCGCTTTACCGGCACTAAGACCTTCATCGATCCTCTTTCACTCAATTTGGGAGGGGGGTTATCAACTGGCGCGGAACCTAAAGGCCCGATCTGCCCCGGTCAACGCGCGAACGAGCCTAATTTTAGCCCTCTGAAATGCGAGAGCTCGATGGGTCAGCGGTTCTGGCCCGGAACCCAAAGCACGTCGCCGGCGCCATTCCCGTTGGCGGCTCGGCTGGCCACGAACAGGAAGTCCGACAGGCGGTTCATATATTGGATGCCAGCTGCGCTGACCTGCTCCCCGGGTCGGGCCGCCAGTTCCACGATCACCCGTTCCGCCCTGCGGCATATCGTGCGCGCCACATGGAGATAGGCAGCAGTCGGCGTGCCGCCGGGAAGCACGAAGGAGGTCAGCGGCGCGAGCTTGTCGTTGAGCGCATCGATGTCGCGCTCGAGCCGTTCGACCTGGCTCGCCACCACCCGCAGGCGCTCGGCTTTGCCGTCACGTTCCGGAACCGCAAGGTCGGCGCCGAGATCGAACAGATCGTTCTGGATGCGGCCCAGCATCGCGTCGAGCTCGGGGGCATCCTGGGTATGGAGCCGCACCACGCCTATCGCGGCATTGGTTTCGTCGACCGTGCCATAAGCCTCGATACGCAGATCGTATTTTGGGCGGCGCTCGCCCGAGCCGAGGGCCGTTGTGCCGTCGTCGCCGGTCTTCGTGTAGATGCGATTCAGTACGACCATGATTACCGCCCCATCGCCCAGACCGCGAGCATTGCGATGACGATCGCCACGAACTGAAGCAGCACGCGCCAGCGCATCAGCTTCTGCGAAATGTTGGGCGAGCCGCCGCGCATCATGTTGATGAGCCCGAGCAGCAGCACCAACGCCACGGCGCCGGCTGCCGCCGGCAGGATGAAAGTCGTCAGGAGAGATGCCATTGGGGGGTGATAACACCGAGCGCGCCGGTCCGCCATGGTGCCGCGGCAGCCTCCGGCGTCATTCCGGGGCGATGCGAAGCGTCGAGCCCGGAATCCATCGGGCCACCCCTACTGCGGCGAAATGGATTCCGGGCTCGCGCTGCGCGCGCCCCGGAATGACAGCGAGGCGCTTCGCGAACTGGCTTTTGGAGCAAGAATATCAGATGGTAGCGCGATGATTTCCGGTTTACGCCCATTGCCTATTCTCCTGACCTCTCCCTACGTGCGGGGAGAGGGAGCAGCGGTGTAGGTGCCAGGTGAAAGCCATCCGCTACATTTACTGCGTCTTGGAGGATGCGTTCTACACGTTCCTGGCCGACGACGGCTGGGCGATCGCGAGCCACATCGCGCTGTCGACGCTGATGGCGTTGTTCCCGTTCCTGATCGTGCTGACCTCACTCGCGGGCTTCTTCGGCTCCAAGGAACTCGCCGACCAGGCCGCCAGCCTGATGCTGCAGATCTGGCCCAAGCAGGTCGCCGATTCGATCTCGGGCGAGGTACATGACGTGCTGACCACGACCCGCACCGGCATTCTGACGATCGGCGCGGCGCTGTCGGTCTATTTCGCCTCCAACGGAGTCGAGGCCCTCCGGGTCGCACTCAATCGCGCCTATGCGGTGGTGGAGATGCGGCGCTGGTACTGGCTGCGTCTGGAATCGATTGTCTACACGCTGATTGCGGCCTTCACCGCGCTCGCCATGGCGTTCCTGATCGTGCTCGGTCCGCTCTTGATCGAGGCGGCGCGACGCCATATCCCGCTGTTCGTCGAGTCCAACGAAAGCATCCTCACCTGGCTGCGCTACGGCATCACGATCGGTGCGCTGGTGGTGGCGCTGATCATCCTGCACGTCTGGCTGCCGGCGGGACGGCGCGGCTTCCTCCAGATCCTGCCCGGCATCGTCTTCACCATCGTGGCCTCGCTGATATCAGGCATCGTGTTCGGACAATATCTGGCGCGCTTCGCCAACAATTACGTGACCATGTATGCGGGGCTCGCCTCGGTGATCATCGCGCTGGTGTTCCTGTATTTCATCGCCGCGATCTTCGTTTACGGCGGCGAGCTCAATGCCGCGATCATCAAGTCGCGGCTTCCTCACGGCGTGTCGCTTCAAGCAGCGCAGTCGCTAGCGCCCGCGGAGACACAGGCTTAACCAGGAAGGCGTCGGCGCCGGCCTCGCGCGAGGCCGCCTCGTCCTCGCCGCGGCCGGACACCCCGATGATCGGGATCTGAGCCAGCGGCGCCTCCATGGTGCGGATCCGCCGGATGGCCTCGACACCGTCGATGCCCGGCAGCACCATATCCATCAGCACCGCATCGAACGCGCCTTGCGCCAGCCGGCCGACCGCGTCCTCGCCTCGCCCGATGAACTCGGCATGATGGCCGAGCTCGGTCAGAATCGTGTTGAGCACAACGCGGCCGAACGGATTGTCCTCGACGCTGAGGACGCGCAGCGCGGCGACCGCATCTGCCTCGGCTTCACCCTTCGCCTTGCGGGATTTGCGCGGTCCCGCCGCATCGAGCGACACTGTCAGCGTGAAGGTAGCACCACCGCCGCGGCGCGGTGCGACGGTGATGTCGCCGCCCATCGCGCGCGCCAATTGCTTGACCGAGGACAGCCCTAAGCCGGCGCCGCCGAAGCGCGAGGCGATGGTGACATTGGCCTGAGTGAACGGGCGGAACAGCCGCTTGATCTCGGCCATGGTGAGACCGATGCCGCTGTCGGACACCGCGAAGGCGACGCCGACCCTGCCCTTCTCTTTTGGCTTGCCCTTCGTTTTGCCTTTGGCTGGACGCCAGGGCGCGACCTCGAGCGCCACGCCGCCCTGGTCGGTGAACTTCACGGCATTGTCGATCAGGTTCTCGAGCGCGGCGCGCAGGCGGACGGGATCGCCGACCACGAGGCCGGGGAGCTTGTCGGAGATCTCGACCTGGGCCTGGAGACCCTTGGCCGCGGCACGCCCGGCCAGTGAATCGCCAGCGCTGCGGGCGAGCGTGCGGAGATCGAACAGGTCCTGCCGCAGCGTACTTCCGGCCTTGCTGGCCCCCTTGCCGGTTCTGGCGGCATCCACGAACAGCGTGGCAAGGCTCGCCAGATGCTCGGCACCGGCCTTGATGGTGTCGGCCCAGCGCCGTTCCCGCTCGCCAAGATCGGAGGTCGCGAGCAGGTCGCTGATCGCCAGAATGCCGGTCAGGGGGGTGCGGACCTCATGGGCAAAGGCGGCGAGCGCCGCCTGGACGACGTCCGGCGCGACCACCTTGGTGCTGCGCTTGCGCAACCCGCCGGTCGTCCCGGACCGCTTCCGAGGCGGTCGCCTGGACGTCCGCGTGGTGCGCGCTGGGCGCTTTTTCGCCGCCATAAATCCCCTTCGAAGTGTCCCCTTCGAACCCCGGGCTGTCGGCCAAGCATGGCACGGCGGAACCCCCGGAGTCACGGCGGCGTTTCGCTAACCCCCAGAGAAACTTAACCTAATCCCACCAGCTGACGGATGCCGGCAGGCATCCTGCCGGCCGCGCGCAAGGCGCGCAGACCGGTCGAGCGGCTCGATTTCGACAGCTTCCGCCCCTCGCCGTCGCAAATCAGCCGGTGATGACGGTAGGCGGGTTCGGGCAGGCCGAGCAGGACCTGGAGCAGGCGGTGGACGGCGGTGGCGTGAAACAGGTCCTGGCCCCGCACGATCTCGCTGACGCCCTGGAGCGCGTCATCGACGACGACGGACAAATGGTAGCTGGTCGGCGTCTCCTTGCGCGCCAGGACGACGTCACCCCAGGCCTCGGGCCGCGCCCGGACGGTGCCGCGCTCGCCAACAGGCCCCTCGCCCAGCTCATTCCAGGTCAGCCCGGCGACGCGCTGACAGGCGGCCGCCATGTCGAGCCGTAACGCGTAAGGCGCGCCGCTGTCGATCAGGCGCGCCCGCGCGTCGGCGGGCAGCGATTTGGACTCGCCGGGATAAAGCGGCGCGCCGTCGGGATCACGCGGCCACGGGCCATCCGCCTCACGTTCGGAAACGAGCTTTGCGATCTCGGCGCGGCTTTCGAAGGCGGGATAGACGAGGCCGAGCGCCGACAGCTTGTCCAGCGCGGCGCGATAATCGGCGAGATGCTCCGCCTGCCGCCGCACCGGCGTCTCCCAGTCGATCCCGAGCCAGGCCAGATCCTCGTAGATCGCCGCCTCGAATTCCGGCCGGCAGCGCGTCGCATCGATGTCCTCGATCCGCAGCAACAACCGGCCGCCCGACTCGCGAGCGCGGTCGAAATTAAGGAGCGCCGAATAGGCGTGGCCGAGATGCAGGTGGCCGTTGGGACTCGGGGCAAATCGGAAAACGGGTGGTGCCATCACATGAATCTCGTCATGGCCGGGCTCGACCCGGCCATCCATCTTCCAAGGACTCTGTTACGATAGGAGATGGATGCGCGGGTCAAGCCCGCGCATGACGTCGAAGAGAGCTTGCCGATCGCATGACCATCCATCTCGAAACCCAATCCGATCTCGAAGAGGCCGTCCAAGCGCTGATCAAGCGCGATCCCCGCCTCAAACCCGTATTCGAGATCGCGGGCATGCCAGCCTTGCGGCGGCGCGAGCCGGGCTTTGCGGGGCTTGCCCACATCGTCTGCGGGCAGCAGCTGTCGACGGCGAGCGCGGCGGCGATCTGGGGACGGCTGTCCGCGGCCTTCGATCCGTTCGACCACGACGCGGTGCGCCGCGCCCGCGCTGACCGGCTGGGGCGGCTGGGCCTGTCGGCCGCCAAGATCAAGACGCTGAAGCATCTCGCGCGCGAGATCGGCGCTCAGCGGCTGAACCTCGACGTGCTCGCCGAGGAGGATGCCGACGCCGCGCATCACACGTTGATCGCGCTGCCCGGCATCGGCCCCTGGACCGCGGACGTCTATCTCCTGTTCTGCCTCGGTCATGGCGATGCCTGGCCCGCCGGCGACCTCGCCGTGCAGGAGGCCATCCGCGTCGGGCTCGGCCTTCAGGCAAGGCCGACGGAAAAGCAGATGGCGCCGCTCGCCGAACCCTGGCGTCCCCTGCGCGGCGCGGCGGCGCATTTGTGGTGGAGCTATTATCGCGCGGTGAAGAAGCGCGAGGGCGTGCTCGCCGGCTCGGCCTAAAGCGCGACGCGATCAGGATGAAACGTCATCGCGCTTTAGATTGTTGTTCAAGCATGATCTTTTCGGAAAACCGCTGCGCACTTTTCCGGATCATGCTTTAGCCCCGCAGCCTCGCGCGGTCGGCCCGGGCGCATTCGGCGACGAAATCCACGACGGCGCGCACCGCCGGGAGCTCGACGAGGTCGGGATGGGCCAGCAGCCACAGGTCCGCCACGCTGGCGAGCTTTTGCGGGGCGACGCGCACGAGGTCGGGATAGCTTTCCGCGACGAAGCACGAGAGCGCCGAGATTCCAATCCCGGCGCGGACCGCCGCCAGCATGTCGCCCTGGGAAGAGCAGCGCATCACCACCCTGGCCTGCCGCGTGACGACGTCGCTCCAGCGCGCAAGCTGCGCATTGGACGCCTGGTCGGCGAAGCCGACGACGCTATGCTCCTTCCACTCGCCGCGCCGTTCAGGCAAGGACCGCCCCGCGGCATAATCGCGCGAGGCATAGAATCCGGTCCCAAGGCGGCCAATCTTGCGGCCGACCAGGTTTTCCTCGCCGCTGTCGAAAGGCCGCAGCACCACGTCCGCCTCACGCCGGCGCACGCTCGCCGGAAACGGGTGGGTGATGATCTCGAGCTGGACATGATCGTGCGCACGCAGGAAGGCGGGCAGGCGCGGCATCAGCCAATGCGAGGCCAGCGTCGCGCCGATCGAAAGCTTGACGATGCCGCGCGCCTTATGTCCTCCGGCCGCGACCGCGGTCTCGGCCCGCAGCGCCGCCGCCGCCATGGCCTCGGCGTGCTCGCGCAATGTCCGTCCATCCGCCGTCAGCGCCAGGCCGTCGGCGGCGCGCGCCACCAACCTGGTGCCGAGCTGAGCTTCCAGCGCCGCGATCTTGCGACTGACGGTCGGATGGCTGGTGTGCAGCCGGCGGGCGGCGGCGGTGAAGCTTCCGGTATCGGCGACCGCGACGAAGGTCTTGCAAAGATCCCAGTCCAATCGGCACCCCCCGTTCATATCTGAATGGCTATCCGTTCATTATTGAACGACCGGAGCGCGCCGTCCAACCTTATAGTGGGTTCAAATCCGCGACACGGGCGGCAATCGCCCGCGCGACAATCAACAGGGAAACGCCTCGTCCTCCGCCCGCCGGCGGGGCCGCGTTTTCAGGGAGGACATGATGGCGCTGCCCGCTCTCTTGAAGGATTCGCTCGCGCTGCCGGTGGTGGGCTCACCACTCTTCATCGTCTCCGGACCGGAGCTGGTGATCGCCCAGTGCAAGGCCGGCGTCGTCGGCTCGTTTCCGGCGCTCAATGCCCGTCCAGTCGAGAAGCTGGACGAGTGGCTGAGCCGCATCGAGGACGAGCTCGGCCAATACAAATCGCTCAATCCGGGCAGGAAGGTCGCGCCCTACGCGGTCAACCAGATCTGCCACGCCTCCAACGACCGCCTGATGAAGGACATGGAGACCTGCGTCAAACATCGCGTCCCCATCATCATCACCTCGCTGCGGCCGCCAGCGGAGATCGTCGAGGCCGCGCATTCCTATGGCGGGCTGGTGTTCCACGACGTCATCAACGTCAAGCATGCGCGGAAAGCGGCCGAGCACGGCGTCGACGGCCTTATCCTGGTCTGCGCGGGCGCCGGCGGGCATGCCGGAACGCTGTCGCCCTTCGCGCTGGTGCGCGAGGTCAAGCAATGGTTCAAGGGCACGATCCTGCTGTCGGGTGCGATCAGCGACGGCTTTGGCATCGCCTCCGCGCTGACGCTGGGCGCCGACCTCGCCTATATGGGTACGCGTTTCATCGCGACCAAGGAAGCCAACGCCGACGAAGCCTACAAGTCCGCGCTGACGCAGCATGCCGCGCACGACATCGTCTACACCAACCTCTTTACCGGCGTGCACGGCAACTATCTCGGCCCCTCCATCGCCGCCGCGGGACTCGATCCGGACAATCTGCCGATGGCCGACAAGACGAAGATGAATTTCGGCTCAGGCGGCAACACGAAATCAAAGGCCTGGCGCGATATCTGGGGTTCGGGCCAGGGCATCGGCCAGATCACCGATGCGCCTGCCGTCGCCGACCTGGTCGACCGGATGAAGACGGAGTTCGATCAGGCCCGGCAGGATTTCCTGTTGCGCGCCAGCGCCTGACGTCTCGGACTGACAAGAAAAAACGGGAGGACATTATGAAGCTCGCAGCCGCATTGATCGGCATGTCGTTGCTGACGCTTGGGGGCGGCAGCGCCCACGCCGAAGGCAGCGCCGAGATCCGCATCGGACAGACCCTGCCCTATAGCGGCCCGGCCTCCGGCTTCGGCGCGATCGGGCGGACGCAGGAAGCGTTCTTCGACAAGATCAATGCCGAAGGCGGCATCAGCGGCCGCAAGGTCAAGTTCATCACGCTGGACGACGCCTATTCGCCGCCGAAGACGGTCGAGCAGACCCGCAAGCTGGTCGAGCAGGACGAGGTGCTGATGATGTTCGGCTCGCTCGGCACCGCCACCAACAGCGCCGTGCAGCGCTATCTCAACGCCAAGAAGGTGCCGCAGCTGTTCGTGCTCTCGGGCGCCACCAAATGGGCCGAGCCGCAGAAGAATCCGTGGACGATGCCGGGGATGGCGGCCTACGAATCCGAGGGCGTGGTCTATGCCAAATACATTCTGCAGACCAAGCCCGACGCCAGGATCGCGATCCTGGCGCAGAACGACGATTTCGGCCGCGACTATGTCGCGGGCTTCAAGCGCGCGCTCGGAGCCAAGGCGGCCGGCATGATTATCGCCGAGCAGACCTACGAGACCAGCGCGCCGACGATCAGCTCGCAGCTTTCGACTTTGAAGGCCTCGGGCGCCAACGTGCTGTTCGGCGTCGTGCTCGGAAAGTTCACCTCGCAGATGGTCAAGGGCGTGGCCGAGATCGGCTGGAAGCCCGAGCTGTTCTTCGTGCCGACCTCGGCTTCGTCGATTTCGTTCCTGGAGCCGGCCGGGCTCGACAACGCGGTCGGCCTGATCTCGTCGAGCAACCAGAAGGACACGATGGACCCGCAATGGGCCGACGATCCCGGCGTGAAGGAGTATTTTGCCTTCATGAAGCAATACATGCCGAACGCCGACCTTTCCAATTCCAACTACGCGGCCGGCTACCACTATGCGACGCTGCTGATGACGGTGCTGAAGGCGTGCAAGGATGATGTCAGCCGCGACAACATCATGCGCCAGGCGGCCTCGCTGAAGGAGGTGAAGCTGCCGCTGCTGCTGCCGGGAATGTCGGTCACGACGGGCGCCGACGATTATCTGCCGTTCCAGCAGCTTCAGCTCCGCCGCTTCAACGGCAAGAGCTGGGTCGGCTTCGGCGACGTGCTGGACGATCGCTAGGCTCGCGCGGGAAGGACACGCCATGATCATCAGCGGCGAGCGCCGGATCAGCTATGACGAGATCCAGTCACGCATCAGGCGGGCGGCGAGCGGATTCCGCGCCCTGGGCCTTGCCGAGGCCGCACCGGTTGCGATGATGCTGCGCAACGATTTCGCCCTGTTCGAGGTGGTTGCGGCCTCCGCCGCACTCGGCAGCCCCGTGGTGCCGATCAACTGGCATCTCAAGGCCGAGGAGGTCCGCTACATCCTGACCGACAGCGGCGCGAAGATCCTGGTCTGCCACGCCGACCTGCTGCCGCAGATTCGCGACGGCGTGGCGCCGGATGTCCGCCTCCTCGTGGTCGCGACGCCGCCCGAGCTGGCGGCGACCTTCGCCATCGCCCCGGAGCTGACCGCGGTCCCGGCCGGACTGACCGATTGGGAGCGCTGGCGCGACGGCCATCCTGAGACTCAGGAACCGCCGCGCCGGGCCGCGGCAATGATCTACACGTCGGGCACGACAGGCATGCCGAAGGGCGTGCGGCGCATGCCGATGCAGCCCGAGCAGGCGGCCGCTTCCGAACGTGTCGGCGCGATCGCCTATGGCATCAAGCCGCGGGACAGCCAAATCGTGCTGATCAACGGGCCGATGTATCACTCGGCGCCGCATTCCTACGGCATGATGGCGTTCCGCAACGGCTGCACCGTCATCCTCCAGCCGCGGTTCGACGCGGAGGAACTGCTGGCGCTGATCGAGCGTCACCGCGTGACGCACATCCACATGGTGCCGACCATGTTCGTGCGGCTGCTGCGGCTGCCCGAGGCGGTCCGGCGTCGCTGCGACCTGTCGTCGCTGCGCTTCGTCGTGCACGGGGCTGCGCCCTGCCCGCCCGAGGTGAAGAAGGCGATGATCGATTGGTGGGGGCCGGTCATCAACGAGTATTTCGGCTCGACCGAGACCGGGATCCCGGTGTGGCACTCTGCCGAGGAGGCGCTGAAGAAGCCCGGCACCGTCGGCCGCGCCATCGAAGGCGGCATCGTCAGTATCTTCCGCGACGACGGCAGCCCGTGCAACGCCAACGAGGTCGGCGAAATCTACATGCGCCAGACGGCGGTGCCCGATTTCGATTATCATGGCAAGGCACAGGCGCGCGCCGAGGCGGGGCGCGACGGCCTCGTCAGCGTCGGCGACGTCGGCTATCTCGACGAGGACGGCTATCTGTTTCTGTGCGACCGCAAGCGCGACATGGTGATATCGGGCGGCGTCAACATCTATCCCGCCGAGATCGAGAACGTGCTGATCGGCATGCCCGGCGTGCGCGATTGCGCCGTGTTCGGCATTCCCGACCCGGAATATGGCGAGCGGCTATGTGCCTGCATCGAGCCCGACACCGGCGAGCAGCTCTCGGCCGCCGCAGTGCAGGCTTTTCTGCGCGAGCGGCTGGCGAACTTCAAGGTACCGAAGGAGATCCGGTTCCTGGATGCGCTGCCCCGGGAGGCGACCGGAAAGATCTTCAAGCGCAAGCTGCGCGATCCCTATTGGACCGGCCGCGGTCCGGGCGGCGCTTAGACCTTCTCCGGCCGGCGTCCGCGCGAGTGGAATGCCAGGCCATATACCGCCCGAGCAGGGCTGCATGCCTGCCTCGCTCGGGTCCGCAGCTTTTGGCGGGCGAGGAAACCGTATAGCGTTCGATCTCAGAGGAAACGCCGCGAAAGACGGCCAAGAGGTCGCGCATGCTCGACAAGACCAAGGATCTATCCGCGTGCGCCCAGGCCTGGCTCGATGAATTCGAGCGCGCGCTGGGCAGGCCCGATCCCGCCACGCTGGACCGCCTCTTCCTCGCCGACAGCTTTTGGCGCGACGTGTTGGCGCTGAGCTGGAACCTGCAAACGATCGCCGGGCGCGAGACGATTGCTCAAGCGCTGACCGCGCTCGCGCCCAAGGCGGCACCGACCAGCTTCAAGATCGCGCCGAACCGCGCGCCGCCGCGCTGGGTGACACGCGCCGGCACCAATAACATCGAAGCGATCTTCGATTTCGAAACCGCGACCGGGCGCGGCAGCGGCATCGTCAGGCTCGTTCCCGACGGCGCCGACGGCGACCGCCTGAAGGCGTGGACGCTGCTCACCGCGCTCGACGAGCTCAAGGGATTCGAGGAGCAGCTCGGCACGTCGCGACCGCGCGGCCAGGCCTATTCCCGCGATTTCCGCGGGCCGAACTGGCTCGATTTGCGCAACGCCTCGCGCGACTATGCCGATCGCGATCCGGCCGTGCTCGTGGTCGGCGGCGGCCAGGCCGGGCTCGCGATCGCAGCCCGGCTGAAGCAGTTGAAGGTCGATGCGCTGATCGTCGATCGCGAGATGCGGATCGGCGACAATTGGCGCAAGCGTTATCATGCGCTCACCCTGCACAACCAGGTGCAGGTCAATCACCTCCCCTACATGCCGTTTCCGCCGAACTGGCCGGTCTATATCCCCAAGGACAAGCTCGCCAATTGGTTCGAGGCTTACGTCGATGCCATGGAGCTGAACTTCTGGACCGGCACCGAATTCGCAGGCGGCGCCTATGACGAGGCGAACGGGCGCTGGACGGTCACCCTGCGGCGCGTCGACGGCAGCAAGCGGACCATGCATCCGCGCCATGTCATCATGGCGACCGGCGTCAGCGGCATCGCCAATATTCCTGATATTCCGACGCTCGACAGTTTCAAGGGAACGCTGCTTCATTCCAGCCGCTATGAGGATGGCGAGAGCTGGACAGGCAAGCGCGCGATCGTCATCGGCACCGGCAACAGCGGTCACGACATCGCGCAGGATCTTCATTCCAGCGGCGCTGAGGTGACGCTGGTGCAGCGCGCAGCCACGGTGGTCACCAATATCGAGCCGTCGGCGCAGCTCGCTTATGCGACCTACAACGAAGGCACGCTCGAGGATAATGATTTGATCGCGGCCTCGATGCCGACGCCGCTGGCGAAGAAGACGCATGTGATGCTGACCGAGAAATCGAAGCAGCTCGACAAGGAGCTGCTCGACGGCCTCTCCCGCGTCGGCTTCAAGCTCGACTTCGGCGAGGCCGGCACCGGTTGGCAGTTCAAATATCTCACCCGCGGCGGCGGCTATTATTTCAACGTCGGCTGCTCCAACCTGATCGTCGAGGGCGCGATCAAGCTCAGGCAGTTTGCCGACATTGAGGGCTTCGTCACCGAGGGCGCACGGATGAAGGACGGCACCCTCCTTCCCGCCGATCTCATCGTCTTGTCGACCGGCTACAAGCCGCAGGAATATCTGGTGCGAAAGCTGTTCGGCGAGGCCATCGCCGACCGCGTCGGCCCGATCTGGGGCTTTGGCGACGGTTTTGAGCTGCGCAACATGTATGCGCGCACGAGGCAGCCCGGGCTCTGGTTCATCGCCGGCAGCCTCGCGCAATGCCGGATCAACTCGAAATATCTCGCGCTGCAGATCAAGGCGATCGAGGAAGGGATGTTGGGGCTTGAGGTAGGCACGGCTTGAGCCCCTCGTCATTGCGCGGATGCAACGAGCACGACAGGAACAACTGAAGGAAGGGACACCCATGCCAGCCATTCTCGGCAGCGGCGAGCACCGCTACCGCGTCGTCGACAATTTCGCGAAGCTGCCCGACGGCTGGCAGCTCACCGACGTCGCCTCCGTCGCGGTCGACAGCAAGGACCGTGTCTACGTCTTCAACCGCGGTGCTCACCCGATGGTGGTGCTCGACCGCGACGGCAATTTCCTGCGCAGTTGGGGCGAAGGGCTGTTCTCGCGCGCGCACGGCCTGCACATCGACGCCGACGACAATCTCTACTGCACCGATGACGGCGACCACACCGTGCGCAAATGCACCACGGACGGCAAGGTGCTGCTGACGATCGGCATCCCCGAGAAGCCGGCGCCGTTCATGAGCGGCGATCCCTTCCACCGCTGCACCCACACCGCGCTGTCGCCGAAGGGCGAGATCTACGTCTCCGACGGCTATGGCAATGCGCGCGTGCACAAATTCACGCCGGACGGCAAGCTGCTCAAGAGCTGGGGCGAGCCCGGCACCGATCCCGGCCAGTTCAACATCGTGCACAATATTGCCACCGATGCAGATGGCTGGGTCTATGTCGCCGACCGCGAGAACCACCGCGTGCAGGTGTTCAATGGCGAGGGCAAATACGAGACGCAGTGGAACAACCTGCATCGGCCCTGCGCGCTGTGCTGTTGCGGTGGGACCAAGAGCCCGACTTTCGTGATCGGCGAGCTTGGCCCGGGCCTTGCCATCAACCGCAATGTGCCCAATCTCGGCCCGAGGCTGTCGATCGTGGACGCCAAGGGCAAGCGCATCGCACGCCTCGGCGGCGAGGAAGGGCCGGGTGTTGCGAGCGGAAAGTTCCTGGCGCCCCACGGCATCGCGCTGGATTCCAGGGGCGACATCTATGTCGGCGAGGTCGGCGTCACCAACTGGGACACCAGCTTTCCCGACGAGGAGATGCCGGCCGCAGTGCGCGCGACACGGTGCTTGCAGAAGCTGGAACGGGTACGGGAGTAGCTGCCGCGGCAGGGCCGCGACGCGCTGGTCACGGCAGTTCCGCGCCAGCCGCGCACCTCCCCCAAATCGCGGCTTTTTGAGCGCTTTCGCCACCCCGGCGCCGCATTGCTTGCACCTGAATAAGTCGCTCAGCGGGCTTCACAATCCCGTCACGCTGCATGTAGTATGTCAGTACATGCTGCTTCGCAGCGTATATTGGAGGCCGGGAGCGTTACTTGAACGCACATGTCTCGCAAGGCAGTTGGCCGGTGTTGGTGCTGAATGCGGACTTCCGGCCGCTGAGTTACTACCCGCTGTCTCTTTGGTCGTGGCAGGACGCGATCAAGGCGGTGTTCCTCGATCGCGTCAACATCGTCGCACATTACGATCAGGCGGTTCATAGCCCTACGCTGCAAATGCAGCTGCCGAGCGTCGTCTCGCTCAAATCCTTCGTCAAGCCGACCACCCATCCGGCCTTCACCCGGTTCAACGTCTTCCTGCGCGATCGTTTCGCCTGCCAGTATTGCGGCTCTCCCGAAGACCTGACCTTCGATCACATCATCCCGCGCAGCAAAGGCGGCCAGACCACCTGGGAGAACGTGGTCGCGGCATGCTCGCCGTGTAACCTGCGCAAGGGCAATCTCACGCCGGTGCAG
The DNA here is from genome assembly GCF_054863025.1 of Bradyrhizobium sp. 23AC. Classification (NCBI taxonomy): domain Bacteria; kingdom Pseudomonadati; phylum Pseudomonadota; class Alphaproteobacteria; order Hyphomicrobiales; family Nitrobacteraceae; genus Bradyrhizobium; species Bradyrhizobium sp. 23AC. Next base: position 197,870 of record NZ_JAVAYN010000013.1, on the reverse strand, counting down.
GCAAAAATGTTTCCGCGCCAGCACGCCTTCGCCCCGACCGTGCACCAGCTTCACCGCAACGGCCGCCTGTTCCCGCCGAACTATCTGCACGATAGTTGGCTCGACTATCTGTACTGGGATACGGAGCTGGATCCGTAGGGTTCGGAGCCGGCGATGCGGTTCGGTCGTCCTCGCGGCATGCGATCAGCCATCGTCGCGGCTGCTTTTGCAATCGGCTGGCCCGCCACGGTCTATGGGCTGGACTGCGGTCTTCCGATGCCCGCTTCTTTCGAAGCGATCGATCCGAATGTCGATCCAACCAAGAGAGCCGTTGATCTCGAGGCGCGTGTCGCTCTCGATACTCTGAGCCCAATTGTCTTCAGCGGCCGTCTCGTCAGCATCCGCCACCTCTCCGAACCAGACTCGGGGATTGAGCTGCTCGGATTCAGGGACGTCAAGGTGCTGAGGGGCGAGCTTCCTCGCAGCAACATCGATGGGATCGCCGTGGTCGCACTCGACAGATGGTGTGACGGCGGCTGCGCTCACCGCCCATTCGAGTGGGCTCCTGGCGCTCTGCTTACGATCGGAGTTTCCCCTAGCCCCGACAAGGTCACCAGTGGGGGCAAGATGCTGTATCGAGGGCGGATCGACGGCCAGTTCGGCCCCTGCCGCGGCGGCCTACTTTCGCCGCTCAAATTGATGCTGCTTGCGGCGCCTCCAGAGGAGATCGCGCGGCTCGAGCGCGACTACCCGCCCCACAAGCGCCCCTAGGCAGTCTCACCCCCCGATCGCGTTCCGTGCCACCACGTCGCGATAGAACGCCGCGCTCAGCTTCGGCACCCTTGCCTGGGTCTCGAAATCGACCCGGTAGAGGCCGAAGCGCTTGCCGTAGCCGAAGATCCACTCGAAATTGTCCATCAGGCTCCAGAGAAAGTAGCCGCGGATCGGCACGCCCTCGGCGGTCGCGCGCTGCATCTGGGACAGGTAATTGCGCAGGAACATGAGGCGGTCGAGGTCGTAGACCTGGCCCTCGGCAGAGATCTTGTCCTCGGACGAGGTGCCGTTCTCGCTGATGTAGATATTCTCGATGTTCCAGATCTTTGCCGCCAGGCGCGGCGCCCAGTAGATCACTTCGGGGCCGACCCGCAGCCATTCCGAATTCATGTGCGGGAACGAGGTGGGGAACGGCAGCACGTGGAAGCCGGGCGCGCGGTCGGAAGCCGTGACGTAATATTGCGGCGCGTAGATATTGAGGCCGACGAAATCGTTCGGCGCGCCGATGATCTTCAATTCCTCGGCAGTGAATTTCGGCGAGTCCGCGCCGGCATAGGCGAGGAAACCGTCGGTATATCTGCCCTCCAGCACCACGCCGAGAAAGCCGGCATTGAGTTCGCGCGTCGCGATCTCGGCGGCGCGGATGTTTTCCGGCGTCGCGATCGCCGGCACGCAGGCGGCGATGTTTTCGGCCGCGCCGACGCGGGTGCCGGCGCGGCCGGCGGCGCGGATCGCCTGCACGGCAAGCCCGTGCGCCAGCGCGACGTGGTGGCGCGCCTGGTTGAGTTGCGCGGTCGGCAGCTTGAGACCGGGCGCATCGATGCCCCAGCCATAGCCGAAATTCACGAAACGCCCGACCTCGTTCACGGTGAAGACGTTCTTCACGCGATCGGTCAGGCGCGCGGCTATATGCGCAGCGTAGTCAGCAAAAGCCTTCGACGTGTCGCTCGACGACCAGCCCCCGACGCGGTCCTGGAGTGCCTGCGGCAAGTCCCAATGGTAGAGCGTCGCGTAAGGCTCGATGCCGTTCGCGAGCAGTTCGTCGACGAGGCGGTCGTAGAAGTCGAGGCCCTCAGGATTGGGCTGGCCCGTCCCATCCGGAAACACGCGCGGCCATGCGATCGAGAAACGGTAGGCCTTGACGCCGAGCGCCTTGATCAGCGCGACGTCTTCCTTGTAGCGATGATAGTGCTCGTTGGCGCGGTCGCCGGTCGAGCCGTCCTCGATCTTGCCGGGGATGTGGCTGAAGATATCCCAGATCGACTTGCCGCGACCGTCCTCGTTGACCGCGCCTTCGATCTGGTAGGATGAGGTCGCCGTCCCCCACAGAAAATCCTTCGGGAACGGCGCCGGCAGGTGGCGGTCGGTCGAAGCGGACTTTTCATTCTCCGCGGCCCGGACACCTGCGGCTACGCCCAGCGCGGCGAGGCCCGTGAGCTTGGCAAAACGGCGCCGCGAGACATCGGCTGACATCGCTATCTCCGTGCCAGCTCCAGATCGATCTGATAGGCCGAAATCCGGTCGATCTCGAATGCGACGCTCGACGGCGATTCCGCGTCGACGGGACCGACGCCGAGAAAGAATTTCGACCCGATCGCGAGATTGACGATCATGTACATGGGATCGTCGAAGCCGATCGGCACCTTGATGTCGGAGACCGGCCTGCGGTCGATGAAATAGACCAGCCGATCCTCCTGCCACAGCACACCGTAATTGTGGAATACGCTCGATGCGTCGCCGACCGCGAAATCGAAGCCGCAGGACTGGATCTTCTGGGTCGAGGGGATCCGCCAATGCGTCGTCATCACGAGATCGCCCGGCCGCTCGCCGCGGCCTTCCAGCACGTCGACCTCCGGCGGCCAGCCGCCGTCGTCCGCCAGCATCCAGAACGCCGGCCACACCGCATGGCCGACCGGCACCTTGGCACGAATTTCGAAATATCCGTGCTTCTGGGCGAACGTGCCCTGGGTCGTCAGGATGCCCGAGATGTACTCGTTGTTGAACAGCAGCTGTTTCAATTCCGGCGGCGTTCGGCTGGCGATGATCGACAGCACGCCGTCCTTCACCCTGAACGGATCGAGCCCGAGCGGCGCGGCCGCGCGGCCGGCATAGCGCGGGTCGACGTAGATCTGCTGCTCGCCATTGGCGCTGGTCTTGCGCTTGAAGTCGGAGCCGTCGCCGCCCCAATAGCGTGCCTCTGGCCAGGCCGCGCCGCCGGCATAATGCGGGACCCAGCGTCCGTTCGACAGCGGATGCTCGTCAAAATCCTCGCTGAAAGTCCGGCGCAGCGGCAGGAACACCAGCGAGGCCGGATTGACCGTGTCGAGCCGGCGACACTCGATGGTGGAAGGATCGGTCGTGACCTGCAGCGACATGCTCGCCGGCGCGCCATCGAGCTCATCCTGCGCGATACAAGGCGCTGGCAGCACGCCAAGGCCGACCGCAACCAGAGTGCCCCTCGTCCAACGGCCGATCATCACCGCACTCGAAGATGCCACGACATGCGCAGAGGTTAGCTCATCCGTCTTCGCGCGGGCAACCGCGGCATCCGACGCCGGCGGGCGATTTGAAAACCATTCTTCTCGCCTCCGCTCCGGGGCCAGCGGGCACTGGGAACCCGAAGCGCTCACGCCCGTTCAGAGTCAATGCCATGCGCTCGCATGCACGTTCCATCGAGCGCGTGTCCGCTGCAAGATGAAACAAGGAAAGTCCCATGGCCGCAACCGAGAGTGATCATGTCTATAAGATCCTGGACCTCGTCGGATCGTCCGAAACATCGATCGAGGACGCGATCAAGAACGCGATCAGCCGCGCGTCCAAGACCATCCGCGAGATGAAATGGTTCGAGGTGGTGCAGACGCGCGGCCACATCGAGAACGGCGCCGTCCGCCACTATCAGGTGACGCTGCGCGTCGGCTTCACCCTGGAGGGATGAAGGCGGCAGCCGGCAGAACGGAATTGTCGCACTGCGGTAGCGAGGCTCCGCCGACCGGCCCTGACGGTGTCGGCAATCCTTCCGGTTGACTACGGACCCCGCACAATCATTGCAGATTTTGCAAGAGGCCGTTAAGACGAAAGTGAGAGGTTTGCCCCGATTTGGAGCAAGCCTGATGGTCACGAGCCGCGAATTCGGCAAGACGCGCCTTCCGCTCTGGGCGGCGGGCTTCGTTGGGCTGATCTGCGTGACGATCCTGGGCCTCAGCGCCTGGCGCGAATGGGAAGCTCGCAATGTCGATCTCAGGAACGCCGAGATCGACGTCACCAACCTCGCACATTCACTGATCCAGCACGCGGACGATACGTTCGAGCTGGTCGATACGCTCCTGGTCGGACTGGTCCACCGGCTCGAACTCGACGGGACCGGCCCCGACACGATCACGAAGCTCCAGGCCTATCTGCCGACGCGCAAATCATCGGACCGCATCCGCGGCATCTTCGTCTATGACGCGACGGGCCGGTGGCTTGCCACGACCGAGCGCCTCGACTTTTCCAAGCTCAACAACAGCGACCGGGAATATTTCCAGCGCCATCGCGACTCCCCGGAGACGGGCACGCTGATCGGACCTCCCATCAAGAGCCGCTCCGGGGGCCAGTGGATCATCACGGCGTCCCGGCGGATCAACGATCCCGACGGCGGCTTCGCCGGCGTTGCCCTGCTCACGATCGACGTCAGCTATTTCGTCAAATTCTACGAGCGGTTCGACCTAGGGCCGAACGGCTCGGCATCGCTGCTCAACAATGGCGGCATCATGCTGGCACGCAGCCGAGACGAGAGCGGCGCCTTCATCGGACGCGACCTGTCCAATGCGCCCTTGTTCAAAGGCTGGAAAAGCCGCCCCGCCGAAGCGGTCTACTATTTCAAGTCGCCGCTCGATGGCGTGCAGCGCCTGAGCTACTACCAGCGCAGCAGCCGCTATCCCCTGATGGTGCTGGCGAGTAAGTCCCAAGACGACGTGCTGGCTCCCTGGCGACGCGCCGCCGCCACGCGCATAACTTTCGTCGTCGGCCTCGTCCTGCTGATCGCGGTGATCGGCTCCTACCTGGTCCGTCAGCTCTGGCAGCGACAGCGCATGGCGCAGGCCCTGGTCGCCAAGGAGGCAAATTTCCGACTGCTGGCCGAGCAATCCAGCGACATGGTAACCCGGATCGGGCTGGATAACCGGCTGCTCTATGTCTCTCCGTCATGCGTGCGCATCACCGGCTGGACCGCCGAGGAACTGCTGAACACTTCGGCCCTGGCCGGCATTCACGCCGACGACATGGAACGGGTCGCTCAGGCCATCACCGCGCTGAAGAGCGGAGAGGCCGAGGAAGCGCGGTTCGTCTATCGCCAGCGTCATCGCGAAAAAGGGGAGATCTGGGCGGAGGCGGCGCTGCACGTGACGGTGGCATCGGACAGCGGCGCGATCGACGGCGTCGTCGCGGTCGTGCGCGACATAACCGAGCAGAAGGATCTTCAGGACAAGCTCGCTTCGCTTGCGAGGACCGACGGCCTCACCGGCCTTGCCAACCGGCGCGCATTCGATGAGCGCCTTGCCGACGAATGGGCGCGCGCCCGGCGCGACGGCACGCAGCTTTCGCTCTTGCTGATCGACGTCGATCATTTCAAAAAATTCAACGACCATTACGGACATCTGGCGGGCGACGGGTGCCTGCGCGCGCTGGGCCGGATCCTGTCCACCCAGGCCAGGCGTCCCGCCGACCTCGCGGCGCGCTACGGCGGCGAGGAATTCGCCGTGTTGTTGCCGAACACAGGTCCGGATGGCTGCGTGGAGGTCGCGGAAGCGGTTCGCCAGGCGCTGCACGATCTTGCCGTGCTGCATGCGCAAAATCCGCCCTCCCGGTTGGTCACGGTAAGCGTCGGCGCCGCAACCGGACTTCCGTCTCTGACCTCCACGGACTTCAGCACGCTGGTCGCCGCGGCCGACCGCGCGCTCTATGCCGCGAAGGACAGCGGCCGCGATCGGCTGGTGATGTCCGGACAGGTCGTGCCCTGGCCCGCGAAGACCGCGTGACGGGACCCACCGCTCACCAGTTGTAGCGAACGCTGCCCTTGCCGGCGTAGCTGCGGGTGACGCTGGAGAACTCGCCTTCGAACGTGGCCGCCGCCGACCAGCCGTTCAGCCATTTCATCTCGGCCGAAGCCGTCGTGAGCGCGGCGTCGCGGGCCTGCGCTGCGCCGCTGACGACGAAGCTTGCGACCGGCAACGCCTGAAAGGTTGCGGCGGCCGCACGATCGGGATTGAAATCATGCGCCCAGGCGACACGGCCGCGCAGTGCCAACACGCCGGCCGGCGTGGCGAACGACTTGTCGGTACGCAGGCCGAGCTCGCTGCGGCTGTCGGTCACGCTCTTCGCGGCGTTATTCAAGGCGAATGCCGATGAGCCGGAGACGACGTGTTCGGCATAGGCTGGCAGGTCGAGCGTCGTGACTTGCATCGCCCCATAAGGCGTGAGGCCGATCCCGCCGATCCATGACCCGACCAGGCGGTAGCCGCCTTCGAGACGACCGGAATACGCATTGGCGTCGAATGCGGCGCGCAGGCGGTCTGTGCCGGCGACCGTCACGGTGCGATCGGTGGTGATGTTCTGCCAGCCATAGGCCAGCGCGGCGGAGACGTAGGCCGCGCCATTCGCGTGGTAAAGATAGGCGCCGGCCTGGAACAGGTCGGAGCGACCGGAGCCGAGACCGTTCACGCCGAAGCTGGTGCCACCGCCGGCAAGCGCGAAGCCGAGCTTCGTGTTCGGCGCGAGCCAATAGTCCGCGCCGACCGCCGTGCCGGCGATGCGGCTCGTCATGTCGTTCGAACCATCCGTCGCACGGCCCTCGGTCGATTGCGATCCGCCGAAGCCGGCAGCCCACACGCTCCAGCGCCGCGCAAATCCCTGCGCCGGAGCCTTGGCGAACATGGCGAACGCGTCGGTGCGCTTGCGTGCGGCATAGGCGCTTGCCTGAACATCTTCGGCAAGTCCAGCCGCACCGTTCGCGGGATCCGGCCCGCCCTCGCGCTGCGCGAAGGGGTCGGTGAGCAGGCCCATGAACTGGCTCATCGCGCTGATCGTCGTCTGCTGCGCTGCCGCGCCTTGTTCGCCCGAGGCTTGCGTCAAGCCGGCCGCCGTCATGCGGCCATAGATCAGCGGAATGCCGCCGTTGACGTCGAAGGAATTGACCAATGCGTTCGCCACCGCCTGCTGATTGCCGTTCAGGCCGGAATTCGGCGGCGGCACGAAGGCGAGCGACAGGTTGAGATAGGCATTGTTTGCGTCGTAGCTGAGATCGGTCTTGAAGTTCGCCGGGAGATTGCTGCTGGCAACGGCCGAGGCAAAGCTGCCGGAGAGGCCGCCGCCCGCGCTGAGGATGGTGTATTTCTTCTCGATATAGCTGCCGGCCGCAAACACCGCGCTCACGGTAGCCCCGCCCAGCGTCGCGCTGCCCGTGACGTTCGCATGGGACGCTGTCGACGGATTGACCTGGACCTGATAGATCGCGCCCGATTGCAGGGCGAGATCGCCGACGATGCTCGTGACGCTGCCGGGCGTGCCGTTGCCGGGCGCGAACGTACCGCCGCCGGCAATCGCCACCAACAGCGGATCGATCGTGCCCGATCCCATCAGCACGCCACCGGCATTCACGGTGACTGAAGAGGTGCCGGTGATCGTTCCTTCGACGTCGAGCACACCGCCATTCACGGCCGTGGCTCCGGTGTAGCCGTTGTTGCCGAGCAACATGGTGAAGCCGGCCGTCGTCGTCAGGCTCGCGGTCCCGCCGACGCCGTTGAGGACGCCTCCGATGGAGGTGACGGGCGCGTTCAGATTGCCGTTGCGGATCGTGCCGCCGTTAAGGCCGATCGCGCCCTGGGTCTGCGTCGTGCCGCCCAGATCGAGCGTGGCACCGCTGTTGACCGTGGTCGTCCCGCCGACGTCGCCCAGCGTGCCGGCGCCGCTCAGAGCCAGCGTGCCGCCGTTGACGAAGGTGCCGCCGCTGTAGGTGTTGGCACCGGACAGCGTCAGCGTGCCCAGCCCCATTTTGGTCAGGGATCCCGTGTTGATGATCTGTCCGGATAACGTCGCATTGAAGCCGTTGGTGTCGATGGTGCCGCCGCCCGCCAGCAGCGAGATTGTCCGCGCGGTGCTGAAAGCCCCCGTGAACCGCAGCGCGCCCCCGTTGAAATTGACGTATTGCCCGAAGCCCAGCGCCGTGAGCGCGGCATCGCTGCTCGCCGCGACTGCCCCGCCCGCCGCAACGATGACGTTCGGCCCGATGAAGGCGGTCCCGGCATTGCCGTTGTCCGCGATCGGCATGGTGACGGAGGACAGGATCGTGTTGGTGGCCGTATCCATCACGTAATAGCCGTAGCCTGTCGTGATGTAGGCCCGGCTGCCGTCGGGCGTCACGGTCACTCCGATGCTGAATCCGGACAAGGTCACGCTCGCCGTGACGGTGTTCGTCACGGCATTGATCACCACGAGTTGGTTGGACTGCGTCGTCACATAGATTCGCGACCCGTCCGGGCTGACCGCGACGCTCAGGGGCAGTCCGGAGACCGAAACCGTCGTAACCACCGATTGCGATACCGCATCGATCACCGAGACGCTGCCACTGCTTTGATTGGCCACATAGATCCGGCTTCCGTCCGGAGACATCGTGATGCCGGAGGGGGAGCTTCCCGCCGCGACCGTGCCGACGACGGTTTTCGACGCGGCGTCGATGATCGAAATGTTCGCGGAGCCCTGGTTGGCGACATAGGCCCGGGTCCCGTCCGGCGAGACGACAACGCCGAAAGGGGCTACTCCCACCGCGATGGGTGAGCCGACCACGAGATTGGTCGCGGTGGAAATCACCGTGACCGAACCGGCCGAGGAGGACGTCACGTAGAGGCTCGAGCCATCCGGACTGAGCGCCAATCCCGCCGTCAATCCGGCGACGGGTATGGTCGCGACGACCGTCCGGCCGGCGACGTCGATGACCTCCACCGCGCCGGACATGGCAACGACATAGGCGAAGCGGCCATCGGCCGAAAACACCGCGCTGTGAGGATATGCGCTCGTTCCGATCGGGGACCCGATCGGAGCGTTGCTCAGCGTGCCGAACTCGATCACCTGCCCCGGCGTGCTGTTGATCGCGGTCCAGATGCCGTAATTGTCGATCTGCGCCCGGCTGGCGGAGGTCGAGCCGAGATATGGCAAAGCCAGGATGACGATCATCCCGCAACCTCTCACTGTCCGGCGACGACGGCAGCTGCGCGAACGTCGTTGCCAACGACCAGCGCGCAAAATTCCCATTGACCCCACGCCACAACCCCATTCCGACGGCGCAGCCCCGCATGGCGCGCTCGCATTCCAGAGACGGGAGAACCTCTAACAGGACGGCAGACCGGACGATGTGCCCAGCGTCTCAGCGCGACAAAATCCAAGCGTATCTCTCGATGGTTGCAAATACAAAATCGCACAATCTACGTCGGCCTCGCTTGCGCACCGATTTCCGAATGGCTACATCCAGACCCGACATTGGCTTGCCGCCGATCTCGAGAAATCAGTTGCATGCGGTCTTCCGCATCGCGAGGGGATGTGGACGGGACTGCGTTGAACGGAAGCACGGCGGCGGACAATCCCGGGCGCGGTCCGGAGGCGCTCGCGCAGTTGCGGGCCATGACGGTCGACATTTGTGAGGTCATTCCGCGCACCGCGGAGGACGACTTCCATGTCACTACGGTGACGAGGATGACCCGCAACGCCCTGCTGATCGACACGCGTGCCACCGACCAGGACTATGACCGCACGCCCGCGCACGTCGCCCGCGGCGTCATGGATCATTTTCAGATCACCCTCTGCGTCGAGGGCGAGATGCAGTTTAGCTCGGGCCGGCGCGAGGTCACGCTGCGGCCCGGCGACATCGTTCTCATCGACATGGCGCAGCCAAACCGGACCGCGCTGCGCGCCGCGGGCGGCCGCACCCATCTGATGTCGATCGTGCTGCAACGCGCGATTTTGGCGCCTCGGCTTGCCCATCCGGATGCGGCGACGGCAACCCTGCTGCCGTCGGATCACCCTCATGCACGCCTGCTCGCCAGCCACTACGCCGCGCTTGCCCTGCCGTCCGAGCCCGGGACGGACACCGCGACCGGCCATGCCGAAGCCACCGTCGAGGCGATCGCCGATCTCGTGGCGGCCGCCGCCGGCGGGACGGCCGAGATCGTCGCGGGCCTCGAGCGCGCCGAGCGGCACCTCTACCTCACGATGATCAAGCGCCGCATCGCGAACAATCTCGAAACCGATGCGCTCACCAGCGAAGAGCTCTGCCGCCACTTCCATATCTCGCGCGCGACCCTCTACCGGCTGTTCGAAGCCGAGGGCGGGCTTGCGCATTATGTGCGGGAGCAGCGGCTCAATCTCGCGTTTCGGCGCTTGATATCGCCATCCGCGCAGGACGGCCGTCTGATCGAGCTCGCCGTCGACATGCGCTTCAGCAGCGATTCCACCTTCATTCGCGCATTCCGCCGCAAGTTCGGCCTGACGCCGGGCGAATTGAGGGAATTGGCCGACACGTGGCTGCGCGAGACCGGAGCGGTGCCGGCCGTCGACACGGTGCTGCATCAACTGGCGCGGCGGCGCGCATCGCAGCCCTAGCCGGCACCTGATTTGTCGCCTGCGTTCCGGCGGGATATGACTCACGCCAGGGCCGAATGTTCGGCCAATGCGCGAGCGTCGCCGTGACTGATGCCATCAAGCTCGTCCTCTTCGACATGGACAATGTCCTCTGCGACTACGACAGGGCGACGCGCGTCGCCTATCTGGCGGAGCTCGCGGGGACGACCAGCGCGTTCATCCATGAGGCGATCTGGGACAGCGGATTCGAGCTGCTCGGCGATTCCGGCGCGCTCGAGGCCGCCGACTATCTGCGAGGTTTTGGCGAACGCATCGGCTATCCCCTCTCGCTCGACGAGTGGGTGGAGGCCCGGCGCCGTTCAATGCAGGCCGATCGCGCGATGCTGGACATTGCCGGCACCCTGCGAAACACCGTCGATATCGCCGTCCTGACCAATAATACCACGCTGGTTGCCGACCACATCGACACGCTGCTGCCGGAATTGCGCCCGCTGTTCGGCGCCCGGATCTACGCCTCGGCGCAATTCAAGACGGCCAAGCCGGACCCACACTGCTATCGCCGCTGCCTCTCGGAGCTCGACATAAGGCCGCAGACCGTCCTGTTCGTCGACGATCTCGCAGCCAACGTCGCCGGCGCGCGACAGGCGGGTCTGTTCGCGCATCAGCACACGTCCGTGGCGACCTTCAGGCAGGCCCTGTCGGAGCACGGCGTGCCTCTCGACTAAGATGGAAGTGCGTAGGGTGGGCAAAGGCGCGACAGCGCCGTGCCCACGTCTTCAGAATCGTGGGCACGCTTCGCTTTGCCCACCCTACAGGTTCTGAACTCGCTTTCGGAGCCTCAAGCCAGATGACACGCCACGAAGTGGCCGCCCGCCCCTTCCTTCAGCACGGGCGCGCTTTCCGCGCAGCGCGGCTGGGCGATCGGGCAGCGGGTGTGGAAGTGACAGCCCGACGGCGGCTTCATCGGGCTCGGCACGTCGCCCTTGAGGCGGATGCGCTCGCGCTTCAGTTTTGGATCGGGCACCGGCACCGCCGACAGCAACGCCCTGGTGTAGGGATGCTGCGGGTTGCGGTAGAGATCGCTCGCTTTCGCCAGCTCGACGATCCGGCCGAGATACATCACCGCGACGCGGTCGGAGATGTGCTCGACCACCGAGAGGTCGTGCGCGACGAAGAGATAGGTGAGGTTCAGCTCGGCCTGGAGGTCTTCCAGCAGATTGATGACCTGGGCCTGGATCGACACGTCGAGCGCCGAGACCGGCTCGTCGCAGACGATCAGCTTCGGTTCGACCGCGAGCGCGCGCGCGATCACGATGCGCTGGCGCTGGCCACCGGAGAACTCATGCGGATAGCGCCGCATATGCTCGGCCTTGAGCCCGACCTTGACCAGCAGGCCCGCGACGCGCTCCTCGCGCTCTTTGGCGGAGGTCGCAAGGTTATGGATGGTGAAGGCCTCGCCGAGGATCGCGCCGACCGTCATGCGCGGATTGAGCGAGGCGAACGGATCCTGGAACACCAGCTGCATGTTGCGCCGCATCGCGCGCAGATCGTTGCCGCCGAGGCTGCGCACGTCCTGGCCGTCGAAAGTGACCTCGCCGTCGGTCGGCTCGATCAGGCGCAGCACGCAGCGCCCCGTCGTCGACTTGCCGCAGCCGGATTCGCCGACGAGACCGAGCGTCTCGCCGCGATTGACCGAGAACGACACGCCGTCGACCGCATAGACGGTGCCGACCTGGCGCGACAGCAGGCCACCGAGCACGGGGAAGTGCTTCTTCAGGTTGGAGACTTGCAGCAAGGGTTCGCTCATGCCGCGCCTCCCAGATTTGTATCGCCGAGATGACAGGCCATGCGATGGCCAGGTGCGATCTCGCGCAGCAGCGGCTCCTTCTCGGTGCAGACGTTCATGGCGAACTTGCAGCGCGGCGCAAAGCGGCAGCCGACCGGCGGATTGATCAGGATCGGCACCGAGCCGCCGATCGCCTCGAGCCGCGTCTTGTGCTCGCTGTCGAGGTCGATGCGCGGGATCGAGCGAATCAACCCTTGCGTATAGGGATGGCCGGGATTGCCGAAGAGATCATCGACCGGCGCTTCTTCGACCACCTTGCCGGCATACATCACGACGACGCGTTGCGCGGTTTCGGCGACGACGCCCATGGCATGGGTGATCAGCATCACCGCCATGCCGAAGCGCTCCTTCATGTCCTGGAGCAGGTCCAGGATCTGGGCCTGGATGGTCACGTCGAGCGCAGTGGTGGGCTCGTCGGCGATGATCAGCTTCGGCTTGCAGGCGAGCGCCATCGCGATCATCACGCGCTGGCGCATGCCGCCGGAGAACTGGTGCGGATAATTGTGCACGCGGCCTTCGGCGTTGGGGATCTGCACCAGCTTCAGCATCTCGATGGTGCGATCGAGCGCCTGCTTCCTGGTCACGGCCTCGTGGCGGCGCAGGCTTTCGGCGATCTGCTCGCCGACGGTGAGCACCGGGTTGAGCGAGGTCATCGGCTCCTGGAAGATGAAGCCGATCTCCTTGGCCCTGATCTCGTCGAGCTCGTTGCTGGTCAGCGGCACGAGATCGCGACCCTCGAAGATGATCTGACCCGCCGCGATGCGGCCCGGCGGCATCGCGATCAGCTTCAGGATCGACATTGCGGTGACGGTCTTGCCGCAGCCGGATTCGCCGACGACGCAGAGCGTCTCGCCCCGGTTGATGGAGATGTCGACGCCGTCGACGGCCTGGAGGATGCCGTCGTCCGTGGAGAAGTGGGTCTTCAGTCCCTTGATCTCGAGCAGCGGCGCCATCAGATCACCCGTCGCGCATCGAGTGCGTCACGCAGGCCGTCGCCGATGAAGTTGATGGCGACCACCGCGATGAAGATCGCGCCACCCGGAAACAGCGCCCAGTGCGGGCCGATGTCGAGAAAGTCCTTGGCGTCATAGAGCAGCCGGCCCCAGGTCGGCGTGTCGGGCGGGAAGCCGAGGCCGAGGAAGGACAGCGTCGATTCCGCGATGATGGCGGCGGCGACGTCGATGGTGCCGGCGATGATCACCGGACCGAGCGCATTGGGCAGGATGTGACGTACCACCTGCCGCACGGGGCTCGCCCCGAGCGCCCGCGCGGCCTCGACGAACTCCTTCTCGCGGATCGACAGGAACTGAGCGCGCACGAGCCGCGCCACCGGCATCCAGCGCAGGCCGCCGATCACGAGCACAATCAGGATGAAGATGCCGCCCTCCGGGCCGAACGCGGCCTTCAGACCGTCGCGGAAGAGATAGATCAGCAGCAGCAGCAGCGGCAATTGCGGCAGCGACAGGAACAGATCGGTAAGCCACATCAGCCCGTGGCCGAGCGCACCGCGCGACATGCCGGCGAGCGCGCCGATCAGCACACCGACGAAGACCGAGACCAGCATCGCGGCGAGGCCGACCGCGAGCGAGATGCGCCCGCCATAGATCATGCGGGCGAGGATGTCCTGTCCTAGATCGTCGGTGCCGAAAGGATGCGCCGGCGAGGGCCCCTGCATGCCTGCGACGATGTCGATGTCGTCGATCTTGACCCGCCAGATGAAGGGGCCGAGCACGACTGCCAGGATCAGAACGAGCAGCAGGAACGCGCTGACCACGGCAAGCTTGTGGCGGCTGTAGCGCCGCCACGTCTCGCGCCAGGGCGAGTAGACGCGCCGCTCAGCGGAGGGAGATGCGAGGGTCAAGCCAGCCATAAAGCACGTCCGCGATGAGATTGAACAGCACGACGAGACACGCGAAGACGAAGGTGACGGCCATCACCACCGGCGTGTCGTTCGAAAGGATGGAGGAGATCAGCAGCGAGCCGATGCCGGGAATGCGGAAGATCTGCTCGGTGACGATGGCGCCACCGAACACCGCGGGCATCTGCAGCGCGATCAAGGTCACGACCGGAATCATGGCGTTGCGCATGACATGCTTGACGATGACCTTGGCCTGTCCGAGCCCCTTGGCGCGGGCGGTGGTGACGTAGTCGAGCCGGATCACGTCCAGCATCGCCGAGCGCACGAAACGCGTCATCGACGCCGCCTGGAACAGGCCGAGCACCGCCACCGGCATGATCGCCTGACGGATCATCTCCAGCACCCAGTGGATGCCGGTGCCCTTGATGTCGGTGGTGTAGACGAAAGGCAGCCAGTCCAGCGTGACCGAGAAGATCAGGATGAACAGGATGCCGGTGAAGAACGTCGGCAGCGAGAAGCCGACGAAGGCGAGCGTGTTGGCGATCTGGTCGAACAGCGAATACGGCTTCGTGGCCGCATAGACGCCGACCGGAATCGCGATCAGCAGCGCCAGGATCTGCGCCGAGCCGATCACGTAGAGCGTGGCCGGCAGGCGCTGGAGGATGAGCGTGTCGACGTTCATCCTGCTGACGAAGGAGAAGCCCCAGTCGCCGTGCAGCATGGCGTTGAGCCAGTGCAGGTAACGAAGGTGGATCGGATCGTCGAGGCCGAACTTGGCCCGGAGCGCCGCCTGCACCTCGGGCGGCACGTTCGGGTTCGTCGCCAGCTCGGAGAACGGATCGCCGGGCGCGAGCGCGAGCACGACAAACAGCACGACCGAGATTCCGAGCAGGCTCGGAATCGCAATCATCAGGCGACGCAGGACGTATTGGCTCATGAGGGAAGGCCCCGTCTAGAGTTGGGGGATCATTCCTCGCGGTACCAGTCGAACAGATTGTCGGTTTCGTTGGCCCAGCCGGACACGACCGGGCGCAGATTGTTGGCCGCCGCCTCGACCTTGAGGCGATGCTGCACCGGGATGAACACGGTGTCCTGGTACATCAGGTCGTTGGCCTTGATGTAGAGCGCAGCGCGCTTGACCGGATCCATCTCGCCGTCCGCAGCCTGGATGGTTGCGTCGTACTCCTTGTTGACCCAGCGCGGGAAGTTGGTGCCCTGCCACTTGTTCTCCTTGGTGGCGACGAGGGTCGAGAGATAGCGGCGCATGTGCTGCGACGGATCGGGCTGGCTCAGCGGGATCTGGAACATCTCCATGTCGGCGTAGAACTTGGAATAGGTATCGGGATTGCCGACGTCGGAAGAGAAGAACACGGAGGCGACGACCGATTTCAGCTCGACGTCGATGCCCGCCTTCTGGCAGGCCTGCTTGACGATCGCCTGGGTCTTCTGGCGCGGACCGTTGATCGCGGTCTGGTACAGCAGCTTCAGCTTCTTGCCGTCCTTCTCGCGGATGCCGTCGGCGCCCGGCTTCCAGCCGGCCTCGTCGAGGATCTTCGAGGCCTTCTCGATGCTGAACTCCCACGAGGTGTTCTTGGAGACGAACTTTTCGGGACCGTTGAGGAAGTTGGCCGTGGTGCGGCCGGCGCGACCGTAGATCGCCTTCTTGACCGACTCGCGATCGATCAGCAGCGACAGCGCCTTACGCACCGCCGGATCCGAGAACAGCGGGTGCTTGGTCTTGATCGAAGAGCGTTCACCATCGACCTCGGTGTTGGGATCGGTGAAGTTCAGTGCGATGAACTCGGTGTCGCCACCGACCGCATAGACGGTCTTGCCCTTGCCACCCTTTTCCAGGCGCAACAGCACGTCGTCCTCGACCTGGATGTTCCAGCCGAAATCGTACTCGCCGGTCTGGATCACCGCGCGTGCGGCCGAGACGGCATCGCCGCCGCCCTTCATCTCGACGCTGTCGAAATAGGGGCGGTTCGGCATGTGATAATCGGGGTTGAGCACGCCGCGGACGAGATCGCCCGGCTTGAACTCGACGAACTTGTAGGGGCCGGTGCCGACCGGCGAGAGGTTGGTCGGCGCCTCCCGCGATTTGGACCCCATGTAGTCCTTGAACAGATGTTTCGGGATGATGGTGTTGGGCGCCCCGACGAAGGCGTCGGCCCAGAACGGCGTCGGCTTGTTGAAGAGGATGCGGACCGTGAGGTTATCTACCTTCTCGACGGTGATGTCGCGGAGCGTCGCGATCGTCAGCGCGGAGGTCGCCGGATCCTTGGCGTATTCCCAATTGAACACGACGTCGTCGGCCGTGAACGGCGTGCCGTCATGCCATTTCACGCCGGGCTTGAGCTTCCAGGTCACCGACTTGCCGTCGGCGGCCAGGCCGCCGTTCTGGATCGAGGGAATTTCGGCGGCGAGAACCAGCTTCATGTTGCCGTCGGGATCCCAACAGGCGAGCGGCTCATAGAACAAGCGCGCACCGTCCTGGTCCTTGGTGCCGGTGGCGAAATGCGGATTGAGCAAGGTCGGGCCCTGCCACCACAGCAGCTTCAGCGCACCACCGCCGCCACGCTTGGTCGGCTTGTAGGTCGAGGCACCCTCGGCCATGGCGACGCCGCCGAGCGCGAGGATCTGGTTGGCCAGCGGGGCGGTGAGACCGACCGCGGCCATGCGCGTGATGAAGGCGCGGCGATCCATCCGTCCGTCCTTCACCTGGCCGATCATCGAACGCAGTTCTTTATCCAGCATGGTTGTCCCCCGTCTGGTTCCCATCGTGATGAAGACGGCCGTCAGAGGCAGCCGCCCAATTAGCTGGCAGTAGATGGCACACCGAATGGGGGGCGCGTCAACTGGGACCGTGTGTATGCAAACGGTCTTCTGGCTGTCTGTTGGGCAAAACTGCGTTCTGCAGCCCATCCGTTCGGCAATCCAGCATCAAAACATGCTGGATTGCACGCTGCACTGCGGAAAATTTGTTCGCAGCATCAGACGAAGTGTGGAGGCGAAATTCTATGCGACGGACATGTCGAGCGGTGGCTCGACGTGATCCGGCAGCGGGCAGACATATGGCGTCTTGGCCGTCCGCTTCTTCAGGTCGGCCTTGGCCGCCTTGATCAGTTCCGGATCTGTCAGCGCCTTGATGCCGAGACCGGCCATCGCCTTGGCGGCTTGCACCATGGCCTTGTGGGCATGCGGGCTCTTGCCCTGCGCCACCACCTGCCAAGTGTGGAACGGCGTGCCGATTGCAACCGTGGGGGCGTGAACCTGCACGGTCGGCACCACCCAGCTGACGTCGCCGACGTCGGTCGAGCCGACCAGCGGGTTGCGCTTGGCATCGAGCGGCACCAGGAAGTCGGCCAGCGGCCGATCGGTCTGCTCCATGCCGATCGCGTAATAGACCGACGCGATATCCTTGTCGCTCAAGGTCGCGCGGATCTGGCTGGCAAAGCCCTTGTCGGCATCGTCGAAATGCGGCGGTCCGAGCTCTTCCATGACCCGGTGCAGCGCCTGCTCCAACGGCGTGTTCGGCAGGATGTTGGAGACCGCGGAGATGATCTTCATCTCGACCTTGGTCTCGGTCATCAGCGCCGCGCCGTCGGCGATCTTGCTCACACGTCCGACCAGCTCGTTCATGCCGGGAAGGTCACGGGCGCGGATCGAATAGCGCACCCGCGCATGGGCCTGGACCACGTTCGGCGCGATGCCGCCGGTGTCGAGCAGCGCGTAATGCACCCGCGCATCGCTCGGCATGTGCTCGCGCATGTAGTTCACGCCGACATTCATCAACTCCACCGCATCGAGCGCGGAGCGGCCGAGATGCGGGGAGGCTGCCGCATGCGAGGTGCGGCCGGTGAAGATGAAGTCCGCGCGCGTGTTGGCGAGCGACGGCGTCACCGCGACCTCCCAGAAGCTGTGCGGATGCCAGGTGATGGCGATGTCGGCGTCCTCGAACGCGCCGGAGCGCACCATGAACGCCTTTGCGGCGCCGCCTTCTTCAGCCGGGCAGCCATAATAGCGCACGCGACCAGGCACCTTGTTTTCGGCAAGCCAGTCCTTCACCGCGGTCGCGGCGAGCAGCGCGGCGGAACCGAGCAGATTGTGACCACAGCCATGGCCGTGCCCACCGGCTTCGATCGGACGATGCTCGGCGACACCCGCTTCCTGGCTGAGACCGGGAAGGGCGTCATATTCGCCCATGAATGCGATGACCGGACCGCCCTCGCCCCACTCGCCCATCACCGCAGTCGGAATGCCGGCGACGTTCTCTGCGAGGCGGAAACCCTGATGACGCAGCTCGGCAAGATGCTCGGCGGCGGACCGCGCCTCGGTGTAGCATACCTCGGGCATGCCCCAGACCTTGTCGCTGAGGTCGATGAAACGCCCCTTGATCGTGTCGACGCCACGCCAGATGTCGCTGCGGTTGTCCATTGCTTCGGTCCGTGATCCCTTGGTCAAACGAAGCGGCAATGGTTAGCAGCTTCATGGTAAGGCGCCTAGCACCTCGCCGGACACCAGCCATGCGGCGTAGGCCGGATTAAGGGACACCCGCCGCTCGTGCACGTGTTTCTGCGCCTTTCAGAGATTTCACGCGGCGTTCTCACGAATAGTTGGGAACGAGGCTTTCAAGACGGCCTGCCCCGGCCTAAATTATGCGTGCTTCGCGCGTCGCTCTGCAGCAATCTCGGAGCGATGCACTCAGCCAGGAGAACTCCATGCCCGCTTTGACCGAATGGAGAGTGCCGCCGGCCAATCAGCCGCGTACGAGCGACTACGGTTTCGATCTCGACCGCGCGCTCGCATCCGTCGTCGGCCTGCACGCGATCGTCCCGCCGGACGCCTTCAGCGCCGAGACGCTGGGCACCGAACGCGCCGGCAACGGCGTCGTGATCGATCACGGACTGGTGCTCACCATCGGCTATCTCATCACCGAGGCGGAATCGGTGTGGCTGCACCTTGGCGATGGGCGGGTGGTCGAAGGCCATGCGCTCGGTTTCGATTCCGAAACCGGCTTCGGCCTGGTGCAAGCCCTCGGTGAGCTCGACGTCGAACCGTTGCCGCTCGGCAGCTCGGCAGAAACCGGGATCGGCGACCGCGTCGTGGTCGGCGGCGCCGGCGGTCGCACGCGCTCGGTCGCGAGCCAGATCGTGGCCAAGCAGGAATTCGCCGGCTATTGGGAATATCTGCTGGACGAAGCCGTCTTCACCTATCCCGCGCATCCGAACTGGGGCGGCACGGCGCTGCTCAACGAGCGCGGCGAGCTGATCGGCATCGGCTCGCTTCAGCTGGAGCGCGAGCGCGACGGCAAGGCCGAGCACGTCAACATGGTCGTGCCGATCGACCTCTTGAAACCGATCCTGGACGATCTGCGCAAGTTCGGTCGCGTCAACAAGCCGGCGCGACCCTGGCTCGGGCTCTACTCGACCGAGATCGACAACCGCGTGGTCGTGATCGGGATCTCCCCCAACGGTCCTGCCGCGCGCGCCGAACTCAAGACCGACGATATCATCCTCGCCGTGAACGGGGACAAGGTCACGAGCCAGACCGCCTTCTACAAGAAGATGTGGGCGCTCGGCACCGCCGGCGTCGACGTGCCGCTGACCGTGTACCACCAAGGCGTCACCTTCGACGTCACGGTGACCTCCACCGATCGCTTCAAGCTCTTGAAGGCACCGAAGCTGCATTGATCCCACGCTGAAGGAAGCCGCGATGAGCGAGGCCGTGATCGACGACATCGTGGCCGTGCTGCCGCCGCTGCTCAATGCGCTGGAAGCGCTCGGCTTCTTCCAACGCCATCTGCATCCGCCGGCGTTCGCTACCGTGATGAACGCGATCGGCGCGCCGGATGAGGCGCTGCAAACGGCACACGCGGCTATTGGAGAGTGGCCGGAGCAGTTCGCGGGCCTCCGCGAGCGGCTCGATCGCGCCTGCGGCGAGACGCTCGCCGCCTTTGCCGGGATACGCGAGGTCGAGCGCGGCAATGGCGATCTCGTCGCCGTCTTCCGCGCGCTGCGCCACGTGCCGCGCGCGCAGGAGGCGCTTTATCCCCTGGCGATGCAGTTTCCTCCCGTAAGCAGCTTCTTCCTCAACACCGCCAATCGCGAAAATGCGGATCTGTTGTCGCGGCTCGAAGTCGGCACGAACGAAAATACCGGCATCTTCCACGATCACAACGAACCCGGCAGCCGCGGCGGCTTCTCGGTCTATGTGCCTGAGTACTATACGCCCGAGCACGCCATGCCGCTGGTGATGGCGCTGCACGGCGGCAGCGGCAACGGACGCGGTTTCCTGTGGAGCTGGCTGCGCGACGCCCGCAGCCTTGGCACGGTTCTGGTCGCACCGACCGCGACCGGTCCGACCTGGGCGCTGATGGGCGATGATGCCGATACGCCCAATCTCATGCGTATCCTCGAAACCGTGCGCAGCCGCTGGAGCATCGACACCTCGCGCATGCTGCTGACCGGCATGAGCGACGGCGGCACCTTCAGCTACGTCAGCGGCCTCGACGGCGCCTCGCCCTTCACCCATCTGGCGCCGGTCTCCGCAACGTTCCATCCGCTGATGGCGGAGATGGCGGACGCCGCGCGCTTGCAAGGTCTGCCCATCTTCATCACCCACGGCAAGCTCGACTGGATGTTTCCGGTGCAGACCGCGCGCCAGACCCAGGCAGCGCTCGCAGCGGCTGGCGCTGATGTCACCTATCGCGAGATCGACGACCTCAGCCACACCTATCCGCGCGAGATCAACGCGGAGCTGGTGCAGTGGCTGAATGCGGGGTGAACAACCCGTCCTTATCCGCGCCGCACTGCCGCGGAACCATCACTGCGGGCCGACGTTATTGCCGGCCCACCGGAGGTTCGCAAATGCAGACTTTTTTCGGAATGATCCTTGGCGCGCTGCTGCTTGCCGGCGGCGTGTATGTCTATGACTCCATGCAGACGTCGTCCGTCGCCAATGGCGAGGTCGCGACCACCAATCGCACCATCGTGAACTGGGATGTCGCGAAGGCCGACTGGGACGCGCTGCGGGATCGCGCGCACAAGGACTGGGTCCGGATCTCGTCGAAGTAACGACGCCGTATCATGAACGAGGCGCCGTCGCGAGCTCCGCGGCGGCGCCTTTGCGTTGGCTACGACCGATGCGCCTCAGTTCATCTTGGCCTTGCGGGCATCGGCGATGACCTGCTCGAACTCGGTCATGCTGAGCACGCCGGGGACGCGATACTTGCCGACGATGAAAGACGGGGTGCCGCTGAAACCGAAGGCTTCGGCCTGCTCGTTGTTGCGCTTGAGCAGGGCGTCGATGTCGCTGCCATGGCCGGCAAGATCGCGCTTCAGGCGGTCCATGTCGACGCCGGCGGCGGCGAGCAGCTCGTTGATACGCGGCTCGGTCAGGCGCGAGCTGACGCCCATCATGGCGTCATGGGCCTGATGGTATTTGTCCTGGAATTTTGCGGCGAGCGCGGTCCGCGCCGCGGTGACGGAGACCGGCCCGAGGATCGGCCAATCCTTCATCACCAGCCGCACCTTGCCGTCGTCCTGGACGACCTGGCGCAGCTCGGGCTCGAGCTTGCGGCAATAGGGGCAATTGTAGTCGGACCATTCGACGATGGTGACGTTGCCGTTGGGATTGCCGACGACGGGCGTGTCGGGATCGCGCAGCACCTTGGCTTCGGTCAGCACCTCGTTGTCGTCGGTCGCCGCGCGCGCCGAGGCGCCCGTCAGTGCGAGGGCGCCCGCCCCGATCAGCGTCAACGCCGCGCGCCGCGTCGGCGCAAGGCCCTTAGTCCCAAATCCAGCCATATCTCGTCCCGTTTCGGTCCCATCTCCCTGAATACGGTCGGGACCGGGAATTGTTACTCGTCATATAGAGTGTCGCGGCGGCGATGTCATCGCACCAGCAGCGTGACCGCCAGGGGGACCAGGAACGAGGTCACCAAGGCGTTGAGACTCATGGCGATGCCGGAGAAGACGCCGGCAATCTCGTCGACCTGGAACGCGCGCGCCGTGCCGATGCCATGCGCGGCAAGGCCGGCGGCGAAGCCGCGCGCCCGGTAATCGGTGATGCCGGTGCGGTTCATCAGCGGCGTCACGATGATCGCGCCCATGATGCCGGTGAGGATCACCGCCACCGCCGCCAGCGAGGGATCGGCGTGCAGGGATTCGGCGATGCCCATGGCGACCCCGGCGGTGACCGATTTCGGCGCCAGCGACAGCACCACGTCGCGCGGCAGGCCTGCAAGCTCGGCCAGCAGCACCACCGACACCACCGCCGTGACCGATCCCGCGAGCAGCGCCACCAGCATCGGCACGATGGATGACACGACGCGCCTGCGGTTCTCATAGAGCGGCACCGCAAGCGCCACGGTGGCGGGCCCAAGCAGGAAGTGCACGAACTGCGCGCCGGCGAAATAGCTCGTATAGGACGTCCCGGTTGCGAGCAGGAACGCGCCGATGATCCACATCGCGTGCAGCACGGGATTGGCGAGCGGATGGCGCCGCGTCGCCAGCGACACCGCATCCGTCGCCGCATAGACCAGCAGCGTCACGGTCAGCCAGAGCAGCGGCGACTGCGAGAGATAGACCCAGAGCGAGAACGGATTATCGTTCATCGCGCGTCCTGCTGCTTCAACAGGCGGCTGACGAGACGAAAGGTCAGCACCGTCGCGAGCAGCGTGACGACCACGGAGAGCGCAAGCACGAGGACGATGGCGATGCCATGGGAGGCGAGCAGGTCGAGCTTCTGCACGACGCCGACGCCGGCCGGCACGAACAACAGCGACAGATGTGCCAGCAGGCCCTTGCTTGCCGTTTCCACGCCGTCGTTGCGCAGCGGCCCGTATGCAAGCGCTGCGAAGCGATCGCGGGCGAGCAGCAGGATCAGGAGCAGCAGCAGACCGAGCACAGGTCCCGGCAAGGGTAGCCCGAGGCCGCGCACGACGGCTTCGCCGATCAATTGGCACAGCAGGATGAGGCCGAGACTCGCAAGCATGACCAGCGCATCAAGGGATGCGCCGGCAGGCTTGTCAATCGCCGCGCGATGCGGGGGACATGCGCGACACCTGCGGAGCTTCGCGCGGCAGCATCGCCATCAACGTCCCCGTCATCGTGGCGATCAGCGTGGTGTTGCCCTGGTGCTCGGCAAACGCCTTGGCCTCGCAGAACGTGAGCGTGCGGCCGGGCTTGACCACTTCCGCCCTGAACACGAACCGTTCGCCGCGAGCGGGTGCCAGCAGGGTCGTCTTGAACTCGACGGTGAGGATGTCGGCCTCGCGTGGCATCAGGGTAAAGGCGGCAACGCCGCAGGCATTGTCGAGGCCTGCCGTGATGATGCCGGCATGGACAAAACCGTTCTGCTGCGTGAGATCAGGCGAATGCAGCATCGCCAGCTCGGCCTCGCCCGGTGCAAGGCGGACGATCACGATGCCGAGCGTGTGCATCGCCGGCTGGCCGTCGAACATTGCGATCGCCGCCGCGCGATAGCCCGGGTTCTTCGGCTCGAACGCGGCCATGGTTCAGGCCTCGGCCGGATCGACGAGATGGCGCAAGGCGATCTCCCGGATGGCATCCGCGAACGGTGCCGATTTGCGCTGGCTCCGATCCATGTGCACGCCGGTGATCTCGCAAGTTGCGGCGATCTCGCCGGTCTCGGCATTCGTCATGTCGTGCCGGAAGCGGATCGACTTGTCGCGGACCTCGAGCAGATGGCTGCGGATCTCGACGATGTCGCCGGCGAGCAGCTCGCGCCTGTAGGCGATGTTCTGCTGCACGGCGGCCATGCCGCGGCCGGAGGAGCGCAAATAGCTCGGCGTCAGGCCGAGGCGGGCGAACAGGTTCCAGTTGGCTTCGTCGAATTTGCCGACATACCACATGATGTTCATGTGGCCGACATGATCGCATTGCCACGGATAGACCGTGCCGCGATAGTTCGCCTCCTGCTCCATCGCCATTTTCCGCCCTCGTTGTTTATTGATCTTGATACGGTAGCGTATCAGGCGCGAGACGCGTTAGCAATACGGCACCGTATCAAGCGTTCGAGAGGCTTCTTTCATGAGCGACGGCAAGGACGATGTCTGGGTCGAGGCGGGGTTTGCCGAGCTCGCCCGCTCGGGGGTCGAGGGTGTCAGGGTCGAGGTGCTCGCCAAGAATCTCGGCGTCACCAAGGGCGGCTTCTACCGCCGCTTCGCCGACCGCGCCGCGCTGCTCGAAGCCATGCTGCAGCGCTGGCGCGAGGGGCGGGCCGCGTCGATCGCGCAGCAGACGCGCCTCGATGGCCAACAACCCCGCGAACGGCTAAAGGCGGTGATCCAGCTCTATTCCGAGCGGCTCAATCCGGAAGCCATGGCGATCGAGCTCGCGATCCGGCAATGGGCCCGCTCCGACGAGAACGCCGCGGCCGCCGTGGCGAGCGTGGACGCAGCGCGGCTCAAGCACGTGGCCGAGCTTTATCGCGCGACCGGGCTTGCACCCGAGGAGGCCGAGGCGCAGGCCTTCCTGTTCTACTGCTTCATCTTCGGCCAGAGCCTGTTGTTCGTCGAGCGCGGCCCGCGCAAGCGATCGCAGCTGGTGGCGAAGTCGGCCGAGAAGCTGCTCAACTAGAGCATGATCCGGACCCGAAGGGCCGCGTGAGCGCAAAGTGTGCAGCGGTTTTCCGAAAGATCATGCTCCAACTAAAACTCAGGTGAAAAGGCCGGAGCGTTGCTCCGGCCTTCGCATCAGCTCGAAGCTCAGGCGGCGCCCTTCAGCTTCTTGTTGCATTCGCTGTAGTAGCCGCCGCCCTTCTGGATCCACTTCATGCCGCCGTTGCCGTTGGTGGTCTTGTTGGCGTTGTACTGGTCGACGCAGGTGTGCAGGCGCCCCTTGCCCGGGGTCTCCTTGGCATATTTCGGATCGATCGCGTTCGGATAGATCGCAGGTCCCGCCGGCAGGGTCGGCACGGCAGCCGGGGCCGCCTCCTTCTTGGCCTGCTTCGGCTCGGCGGGAGCGGCGGGCGCAGCCGCGGTCGGTGCAGGAGCAGCCGGTGCGGCAGCAGCCGGCGTTGCATCCGCACCGCACTGGGCCTTGCGGAAGTCATTCCACTTCATGGTGCCGAGCGAGCCGTCCTTCTTGGCCGCCTGGTATTTGGCGCTGCACTCCTGCGACGTCAGCGCCTGCGCTGGCGCCGATACCACCAACGCAGCAAATCCCGACAACGCAATCGCGCAAAGCATTTTTGATTGAATGGTCATCCTTAGGTCTCCTCCTTGGCCTTCCCCCGAGGGGAAGTGAAACAAGACTTGCTATCCTAGCGTGCCGGCCGTTTGCGACAAGGAAGCGATGGCTCCCGGCCGCCAAAATATAGTAACGACGCCGTTCAGATTATTCATGTCGCGTTCAGCAATGCGAGCCGACGTTCGCAGCCCTTCGCAATTCTCGCAAGATGAGTGCAACACCATGACCCTCGCCTCTCGCCTCGCCGCCGTCGCCCTCGCCTCCCTGCTCGCCGGCGGCACTGCCTTCGCGCAGACCGCCGCGCCGGCTGCCAAGACCGAACCTGCCGCCACCGCCGACAAGAAAGCTCCGAAGGAGCGTTCGGCCGAGTCGCTCGAATGCTCCAAGCAGGCCGACGCCAAGGGCCTGCACGGCAAGGAGCGCAAGAAATTCCGCTCCGAATGCATCAAGACCGCCAAGGCGGGCACCGCCGCGCCGGCTGCGGACAAGAAGTAGCCTCCGACACGATCTTCGGCGAGCTTCTCGCGAGAGGCGCGCGCATTGCGGCATGACGAGCCTGCAATTGTGCGCCTCTCGCTGATTTGCGATAAGGTGGCGTGAAGCAAATCGCCGCCTCCCTGTCGTTTGAATGGCCGAGCCGTGCCAAGATCTTGAGCACGGCGGAGACGCTCGTCATCGGCACCGCCGGAGGCCTTGCATTTCTCCTTGCCGGCCTTCCTGGTGGGCTGATCTCCGGCTCGATGATCGCGGTCGGGATCGCCGCGATCGCCGGGCGCCAGCTCGCGCTGCCACCGCTCCTGACCCAGACCGTGCTGGTGCTGCTCGGCATTTCGCTGGGCTCGGTGGTCTCGCGCCATCTGCTTCAGCAGGTCGGCGCATACCCCCTCACCATCGGGCTGCTAGCGCTCGCGACCTTCTGCTCGACCTTCGGCTCGAGCTATTACCTCCAGCGCATCCATGGCTGGGACCGCACCTCGGCCTTCCTGGCCGGCAGCCCCGGCGCGCTGTCGCAGATCACGATCCTGGCGGTCGAGCGCGGCGCCGACCTGCCGGGCATCGCGGTGGTGCAGACCATGCGCGTCATCATCCTCACCGCGGCCCTGCCGATGGTGCTCGCGTTTGCGGGCGTCGCCCCCTCCACCGCACCGTCGCTGGCGACGACGATCGCCTCGCCGCTCGATCTCGTGGAGCTGGTCGCGGCCTCGCTGGCCATGGCGCTGGTCCTGCGCCTGATCAGGTTTCCGGCGAGCTGGATGTTCGGCGCCATGATCGCCTCCAGCGTGCTGCATGGCGCCGGCTGGGTCGAAGGCGGCCTGCCGGACTGGGTGCGCGGCGTGGCGCTGGTCGGGATCGGCGCACTGATCGGCAGCCGCTTTGCGCGGATGCGGATCAAGACGCTGGCCGGCCACCTCAACGCGGCGCTGGGCTCGTTCACGGTCGCAATCGCCGTCTCCGCCATTTTCGTCGGCATCGTGGCGCTGACCACCCAGGTCAGATTCTCCGACGCCGTCGTCGCCTTCGCGCCGGGCGCGATGGATGCCATGCTGGCGCTGGCGCTGACGCTGCACATCGACCCGATCTTCGTCGGCGCCCACCACCTGTCGCGTTTCGTGTTCGTGACGATCGCAACGCCGGGCATCGTGCATCTGTTCGGGCGCACGCAGGACGATGTGGATGATTGATGGAGCGCGGTGCGCCTCGCGAGCTCCGCTCTCGTAGGGTGGGCAAAGGCGCATAGCGCCGTGCCTACGTTCTCTTTCGACCTTATCACTACGAGATGGTGGGCACGCTCCCGCCTTCGCTCTTCGAGCTACGGCGGACAAGTCGCTTTGCCCACCCTACGGCAGCTTGCCTAGCCTCTCGCCGTCTTCGCAAATCCCCGCGCGGCAATCGCGGCCATCACGAGCGAGATCAGGACGTTGTAGCCGGCGAGCGAGAGGCCGAGGAAGCGCCACTGCACCTCGTCGCAGCGCACCACCTTCACGGTGTCGAGCTTTGAAAAGAGATCGCCGGCATTGCCGAGATTGACGACGGGACCGGAGCAATCGGTCGGCCCTTTCCAAAAACCCCATTCGACGCCGGAATGGTAGGTGCCGAGACCGGCATTGGCGAGCGTCGCCAGCGCGAGGATCGCGAGCCCCGCCAGCAGCAGCGGCCGCGGCGCGCCGCTCCGCGCCGCCAGCGCCGTGAGCGCACCGAGCGGAATGGCGAGGTAATAGGCGTAGCGCTGCTCCAGGCAGAGCGGACAGGGCAGGATCTCCAGCACGAGCTGGAAGAACCAGGCGCCCGCGATGGTCGCTGCGGCAATCAGCGTGACGAGCAGCGAGGCCATCAGCGCGGAGCCGCTGGCAGCCGGCTTGAATGCAGGTATGGCGGCACTCTGGGTCGTCACGTCAGCCTCTTTCCGATAGGTCGCGCCCTTAAGCCTCTAGCCCCGGTCCATGCGGCTGTCGAGAACGGCTGACATCACTTTGGCGCGGGTTGACCCCGCTTTGTCCATGGCTATAGTCCGCCGGCTTCGCGACGCTCCCTGCAAGGGCCGACCGAGGGCCCCTGTGGCGGAACTGGTAGACGCGCTCGACTCAAAATCGAGTTCCGCAAGGAGTGCTGGTTCGATTCCGGCCAGGGGCACCAGCCTTCGCTGCTTCGCAGCTACGGCTCGGCAAGCCGGGAGCAGCCATATCCATGCGAAGCGGCGAAGGCTGCCGCGCCGAAGCCTTGGCGAAGACGGACTGCCTCAGCAAAGCTCCACTCGCTCTCCCCACCCTAGCCATCCCCGCATCTCCACTGTATAAACCGGTAGCTTCTTCCGTAACTCGAAGGAGCTCATATGAACGACCTGCACGCGTGGCTTTCAGAGCAGCACCACGGCCTGCGCACCTTCCGGACATTTCAGCAGAAGCTCGATACGCTCGGCCGGGACGATCCCGCCCAGCGCGGCCTGTGCCGCCTGTTGAGCAGCCTCGTCGGCAGCTACGTCGAGGCCTATGACGAGGCCCCGCTGCCGGTCGAGGTGGCCGATGGCGCCTATCACCGTCTGCTGACGCTGGTCGCGAGCATCGATCTGAATGCCGACGCCGACCGCAGGCTCGCCGACATCAACCGCGTGGCGGAGAGCCAGCTCTGGCAGTGAGGCGACGCTGCCGCGTCAGCTCCCACGCTATTCCTCGACCGTCCGCTTCAGTGTCGCGAACGCGCTGCGCCAGTAGAAGGCGGCGTGCTTCCAGCCCGAGTCTTCACCGATCTCCCAACCCGGTCCGGAGCGCGGAGGCGAGGGCGGCACCTGCTGGTCGACCGTCAGGATCGTCTCCGCGCCGTCGGCGCCTAGCGTCATGGTGATCGTCGACCAGAATTGAGGATGATCCGGCAGGCCGGAGACGCGCGACCAATAGGCGTAGCGAAGCAACGCGGGGGGCTCGACCTCGATGACGCGACCTTTGTCGCGGTAGCGCTTCGTCCCGATCACGGCCTCGATCTCGAACGGATCTCCGACGCGCCATTCCGTCTTGAAATGAGCGTCGCGCCATCTGTCCCCGGCCTGGGGATCGGTGAGCGCGTCCCATACACGTCCCGGCTTCGCCGCGATCCGGATCGATTCAGTCACCGTCTTGAAGGTCATATCCAGAGGCTTTCGGGCTTGCAGCATCGTCGCGGGGGTCGCCGTGGCGAAACATCCCTGAACCGGACCCGCCGCAAGGCGTTCGACTTCGGCGCGTCAGTACCTATATCCTGCCGCAACGCATGTCGATGCAGCGAGCAGCTTTGATGGCCAGAAGACGCGCGACGGAAGCGGACGCCGACGACCTCCCCCGCTATTTCGTCTGGGTCCGGGGGCTCGAAGGCCCCGAGCCGCAGAAATGGATGGCGATGGATTTCGGCATCGGCGACTGGAGGCGGCCGCTGGTACTGGCCTATCTGGAGCTGCCGGCGGACGAGCGCGATCTGTCGCTGTCGATGCTGGCGCGGCGCTACCCGCCGCCGCGGGTGGATCTCTCGTAACGGCGTCAGCACATCCAGCACAGTCTGTCGCCACGCAACGACGCGCTGGAAGCAGCGACGCCGCATGATCCCGCTTGCTACCTCAGCGCGACTGTGCGCAGAATGCACCTGTGTTTTCATGAGTCAGAGATTTCAACCACTGATTGATTCCGGGAAACGATGCCCGGTTTGGCCTGACGCTTTCCTTGTCGAATTGCCGGAGGGGCCCATGACGCATCATGATGTCGGGGGAAATGCCGATTCTCCGAGGCCAGAACGCGCGCCCAGCGATCAAGACAGCAATGCCGGCGCGGGCGCGGGCCTGCCAAGGCGCAAGCTGGTGCTGTTCGCCGACGGCACCGGCAATGCGTTCACGACGCAGGAATCCAGCGTCTGGCGTCTCTATGAAGCCCTGGACCATACCCAGCCGGATCAGATCGCGCATTACATCAAGGGTGTCGGCACTGCCGGCTGGGCACCGCTTGCCGCGCTTGACGGCGCCACCGGCATCGGCGTCCCCGGCAACGTCCGCAAGCTCTATCGCTTCCTGTGCTGGAACTGGCGACCCGGCGACGACATCTACATCTTCGGCTTCAGCCGCGGCGCCTTCACCGCGCGCACGCTGGCGGCGCTGATCTCGAGCCAGGGCCTGATGCCGGCGGAGATCGATGACACGCCGGTGTCGCATGCCGAGATGGGGCGCAACGTTAAAGCCGCCTGGCGCGAGTACCGGCGCGAGACCGTGCCCTGGACCAAGAGCCTGCCCACGATCTGGGTCACGCGCTGGATCCGCGACTTCCTGCTGTTCGTCTATCACTGGCTTTGCGGGCACCGTAGCTATGCCGAGGTGCGGGGCAAAATGAACGGGCGCAGCGAGGTCGAGATCGCATTCCTCGGCCTGTTCGACACCGTCGAGGCGTTCGGCGTTCCGGTCGAGGAGCTCCGTCTCGCCATCGACTGGGCGATCTGGCCGATCTCGTTCCGCAATCACCGGCTGTCGCACAAGGTCAGGCACGCCTGTCACGCGCTCGCGCTCGACGACGAACGTACCACCTTCCATCCGCTGCGGATCGACCAGAGCCATCTGGCGGAGGGGCAGGTCGTCAAGGAAGTGTGGTTCACGGGCGTCCATTCCGATATCGGCGGCGGCTATCCGGAATCCACGCTGTCCTTCGTGCCGCTGGTCTGGATGGTCGAGCAGCTCGGCGACCGGTTGCGCTTCCAGGACGGCGAGATCGAGCATTTCGGGGAATATCAATCGGCGCTCGGACCGCGGCATGATTCCCGCAGCGGCGCAGCGGTGCTGTACCGCTACGGGCCGCGTCCGATCCTCGGCGGCGACGTGAATGGCGGGCTGCCGGTGGTGCACTTCGCCGTCATCGAGCGCATGCTGCTCGGCTGCGACGATTACGCGCCCATCATGCTTCCGGCGAACTGCCTGGTGCTGCTGCCGGACGGAACGAGGTTGCCACTGCGATCCGAGGGAGAGAGCAAGGATCTCGACGAGCAGCACGCGCGCGAGGTCATGAAGGCCGCCTATCTGCAAAAGGCGACGGGACCGCGTCGTACCGAGGAGGCCAGGGCCTTCACCACGATGAGCACGCCCGACGCCACCATGTCGAGCCTCACGCGCGACACCGTTTGGTGGCGGCGCGTCGCCTATTTCTCGCTTTTGTTCATGGTCGGCGTGATCGTCGCCTGGCCATGGATCGCGCACGCGCTGGTGCAGTGGTCCGAAGACCGCGCCCTGGAGGGCACTGGCGCACTGTCTTTCATCACCAATATCGACTGGGTGATGGGCGCAGTGGTGGCGCCGCTGACCAATCTGCTGCGAGACGTGCTGCCGTCCTATGCGGCCCCCTGGCTCAACATCGCGACCTACTATCCCTTCCTGACTTCGATCGTGGTGATCGTCACCTGGTGGATCTGGCACAAGAACGGAACGTTGCGTGACGACATCGAGGAGCGGGCGCGTCTCGCCTGGAACACGTCGCGCCGCAGGGCGAGCATGGAGCACATCGACAAGCCGGGGCCGTTGATGCGGGTCGGACACTGGATGCGCCTGAATGCCGGCCCGGCGCAGCGCATCATCACCAGGGGACTGGTGCCGGCGGTCTTCCTGATCGCGATCTTCGGCTCGGCCGCGCTGATCGTGTCGAGCAGCCTGTTCACCGGTCGTCTCGCCCTCGGCTCGGTCTGCTCGCCGCCTACGGTCAAGGGCTCTGCCGCGTTCCAGACCGGCACGCCGGTGACGGACGAGCCGGTCGACGCGCGCGCATTATTCGACACCAGGGACTTTTGCTGGTGGAGCGGGCTCGCCGTCGAGAAGGGCCGCAAATACCGCGTCTTTCTCGAGATCAAAGAGCCATGGTTCGACCGCACCATCATGAGCGGCGTAAACGGATTTGCGACCTACGAGCCGCACCACTACGTGGCGCTGCCGGAGCGTCGTCTGTTCGCCGCCGACTGGTTCCAGCCCGTGGTGCGCGTCGGCAGCAAAGGCATCAACGACCTGCCGCTCAAGGCAGTCAATGTGATGCCGGCCGACGAATTTCCCCGCCGCATGAAGCCCACCCTGCCCGCGGAGGACGACATCAGCAGGAGCCGCAACAGGTACCCCGTGCGGCTCGACGACACGGCCGAGTTCAAGGGCAGGCTCGACGGACTCGGCAAATTCGAACCGATTCCGCCGGCCTTGCTCGCCGAGGCAAGCCAGGTCTGGACCAAGCAGCTGTTGACCGGCCGCGTCGTCGCCGAATTCGTGGCGCCCGAGTCCGGCGAGCTGTTCTTCTACGTCAATGACGCCGTCCAGATATTCCCGCGGCTGCTTCCGGAGTCGTGGGTCCCATCCTGGCTCGATGCGATCCAGGGTCCGCACGATCTGTTCTACCGAAACAATAGCGGCACTGCGAAGATCACGGTCCAGCGCCTGCCGGCCCCACCGATGCCGCCGGACAAGCCGGCATTACCGCTGGCAAGCAACTGAGGCCCAGCGGGGACCCCGCCTCGGAGCGCTCCTCGCCGCGACTTGGACACGGGGCATTCCCGCCCCCATGATTATGGGTGTCGCTGCCCGCATCCGGCGGTTAAACTTGCCCCTGCGCCGCGGGGGACACGCGGGTCGCGGGACCATGATCATGACCGAACAGGGCGAGACGGGTGAACCCATCACCATCCTCCTCGTCGAGGACGACGCGCCGACCTGCTGGCGGCTGCAGGATGCGCTGGTCAAGGCCGGCTACGAGGTGCGCAGCGCCGGCACGCTCGGCGAAGCCCGTTCCGCGCTTGCCGGCGGCGCGCCCCGCGTGCTGCTGACCGATCTGCGCCTGCCCGACGGCCACGGCATCGAGCTGATCCGCGAGATGAGGCAGCGCTTCCCCGACACCGAGATCATGGTGATCTCGGCACTCGGGGACGAGGAGAGCGTGATCTCGGCGATCACGGTCGGCGCCACCGGCTATCTGCTCAAGGACGCCTTCCCCACCGACATCGCCACCACGGTGCGCGACCTGGTCGCCGGCCATTCGCCGATCTCGGCCTCGATCGCGCGCTTCATCGTGCGCAGAACCCAAGGTGCCGCGCCAAATTCGGCGGAGCCGCCGCCGGGACCCGTGCTCAATACGGCGAGGCTCACGCCGCGCGAGATCGACATCCTCTGGGGCATCGCAAAAGGCTTCAGTTATGCCGAGATCGCCAGTCATCTCGGCCTGTCCAAGCAGACCGTGCCCGGCCATATCAAGAACATCTATCGCAAGCTCGAGGTGCACACGCGCAGCGAAGCGGTGTTCGAGGCGGTGCAGCAGGGCCTGATCAAGCTGTGAGCGAGATCGCGGCCAAAGCACCTACAAAGGCAGCTACGAAGGCACCCGCGCGGCCGCGGCGCCGGCTGATCGCCTCGCGCCTCGTGCCCTATCTGCTGCTGCAGGCCGCCGCGAGCCGGTCTACGGCGTGCTGGCGGCTGCGATGGTGCTCGGCGTGGTGCAGGCGTACGTACCGCCGCCGGTTCCGCCGGCCGCCACGTCGCGGCTTGCCGCGGTGCTGCTGGCGTCCGCGCCGATCGAGAGCGCGTTGGTCGTCATGTTCGGCGTGCTGTTCTTCGGCTGGCGCTGGCCGCGCTACGGCATGCTGCTGTTCGTGCCAGGCCTCGTCGTGTTCGTGGTCGGGCTGATCGGGGGCCCGCCGTTGCCGCGCATCCTCTTTCTGGTGCTCGGCATCCCCACCGTCGGGCTTTGCCTGTTTCTGATGGCCTGGGTGACCGCGACTGCGGTCGTCCGGCGGCAGGATGCGGCAAGCTTCACGATCGGCTGCGCCGTCACCATCGTGCTGGTCTGCTGGGTCCAGGACATGCTCACGGTGCTCGAGATCGTGAGCAACGATCGCATCTTCGTCTCGCGCCTGTCCTATTCGGCGATGCTGGTCGCGATCGGGGCCGGGTTGACCTGGCGCTTCGCCCGCGCGCTCAACCAGGTCGACAGCTTCGCCGGCCAGCTGGTGACGCGCGTGCGCGAGGCCGAGGAGCGGCTGAAGGCGAGCTTCGTCCGCGAGGAGGAGCGCGCGCGCGCCGCCGCGCTCGCCAATGAGCGCACGCGTTTGATGCGTGACCTGCACGACGGCCTCGGCGGCCAGCTCGTCAGCATCGTCGCGCTCTCCGAGCGCGGCCATGAGGGCGCGACCATCACCGACGCCGCCCGTGCCGCGCTGAAGGATCTGCGTCTCGTCATCGATTCCATGGACGACATCGGCGGCGACCTGATGCTCGCCCTCGGCTCCTGGCGCGAGCGCGCGAGCGCGCAATTGCGGCCGCACGACATCACGCTCGACTGGCGCGTGGCGACCCCGCAGGGCCTGCCGCTGCACCCTGAACTCAGGCCATGGCACGTCATCCAGATCGTGCGCATCCTCGACGAGGCCGTGACCAACGCCGTCAAGCACGCGCAGGCCCGCCACATCGCGGTCACCATCGAGACGCTCGATGCGAGCGAGGGGCCGTACGGCCTGATCAGCGTGACCGACGACGGCCAAGGCTTTGCGCTGGCCGGCCATGGAGAGGCCGCCCGCGCGGGCCAGACCGCCCGCGGCTTGCGCAACATGAGAAGCCGCGCCGCGCGCTGCGGTGCGGTGCTCGAACTGAGTTCCGATGCCTCCGGGACGCGCGTGCGGCTGCAATTGCCGCAGCGTTTTCCCGACAGCGACGCGGCTGCGGGCTGAAAAGCCCCCTCTCCGAACGTGTGGGACGCGCGGAGAGAGGGAACGGGCCGGGTGATTTGCCGGCGGAGGACGGGGGGGGTCGTCCGCAGGGCGCCCCGGGCCCGAGGTGATGCAATCAATTCAATCGAATGGAAATATCAGCGCACGCCGACGCGATTGACCGGGCCGCCGCGATTCATCGGCGTTCCCGCGCGCACGCCGACCCCGGGCGCACCGACGCCGGGCGTTGCGACCGCGGCCCTTGCGACCGGCGCTCCCGGCGCGACCACCACGGCCGCCGTCGGCCGCACCACGCAGCCCTTGGGCACGCCGACCGTCTTGCAATAGACCACCGCCTGTGCCGGGCTCGTGCCCAGCGACACCATCGCCGCGCCGGCCAGCGCCATGACCGTCAGCCCCGCACTCAGCGCTCCAGCTCTCTTCGACATCCTTTGCTCTCCTGCTTCCCGTTCGGCGTCCCGATGCAATCACCGGGTTTCGCAGCCGAGGTGCAGCCTGAATGACAAAAGACGGCGCGCGGATACATGCCATGAAGATGGGGGTTGCTGCGGCCGGGACACCGGGCCGACGCCATGAACATGGCATGGACCCATGCGCGGCCTTCGCGAGATGGTCCGGCCCGATTGATCCCGGTCGGGACCAACGTCGATTCCAAAGAGGTGCTTTATGAAGATTTCAGCTGTTGCCGCGCTGCTGCTCGCCGCTTCCGCCCTGCCTGCTGCTGCGCAATCCGGTCCATCGGTCCAGGAGCAAATGGCCTGCCGCGGCGATGCCAGCAAATTCTGCGCCGAACATATCGGCAAGCCGCCGCAGATGAATGCCTGCCTGCGGGAGAACAAGTCGAAGCTCTCGGATTCCTGCCGCAAAGTCGTTGAATCGCGCGGCGGCTGACCCGTCGCCGTTCTCGCGAAGAAGAGAGGAGCGGCGCGCTGCCGCCCTCTCGACACCCGGCACCGCTACTCCTGCATCATCTCGCCGCTGCCGCCGAACTCGGCCGGAAAATCCTTCAGCTTGGGCAGGCCATCGCGCATCGGCAGCACGGTCTCGGCATAGTTGACGTGAACGCCGGGCGCGAATGCGAGCGTCGGGATGGTGGCGGTGAAGACGTCGACCAGTCCGAGCGGCGGATGGTTGGTCATGAGATGGCCGCCGCACTTCTTGCAAAATTTGCGCTCGCTGAGCGGCGTCTTGGCAAAGGTCTCGACATTCTGGGCGCCTTCGGTGACGCGCACGGCCTCGGGCTTCCACAGGCTGAAGGCGTTGACCGGGCCGCCCGACCAGGAGCGGCAGGAACGGCAATGGCAATAGCCCATCGCCTCCGGTGCGCCCGTGACCTCGATCGTGACCGCGCCGCAGAAGCAATTTCCGACATGTTTCATTGGGTCGTCTCCGTTTGATGAAGAGGAAGAAATCCTCTCCCCGCTCCTCGTCCACAATATGTCGGGACCGATGGGAATGCGGGGAGAGGTGTCGGGGTGAAGGGGGACATCACCCCGGGGGACGTTGAGGGGACGGGTATGTGAGATGCTCTCATACCTCAGCCGGCGCGGCCAAGCGTCCTCCGTTCGGCGGACGCGCGCGGTGCCGCGCCGAGGCTAGAGTGACCGGCGCCAGGGAATAAGCATCGACACCCGTTGTTTGTACTGCCGGTACTCGTCGCCGAAGAGAGCG
This sequence comes from Bradyrhizobium sp. 23AC, assembly GCF_054863025.1. Taxonomy (NCBI): domain Bacteria; kingdom Pseudomonadati; phylum Pseudomonadota; class Alphaproteobacteria; order Hyphomicrobiales; family Nitrobacteraceae; genus Bradyrhizobium; species Bradyrhizobium sp. 23AC. The sequence continues at coordinate 161,734 of NZ_JAVAYN010000013.1, read as the reverse complement.
ACGAGGTCGTGCTCCTCCAGCGCGATGCCGACGAAGATGTAAAGCGTGGTGACGACCGCAAACAGCAGATGCCCCGCGGTCATGGTCGGCGCCGCCCAGAACGCAATGATGAAACCGAGATAGATCGGATGGCGGACGAAATTGTAGAGCAGCGGCGTCCTGAAGCGCGGCGGCGTCATTTCCTTGCCCACCAAATGGTTGGTCACCTGATGCAATCCGAACAATTCGAAATGATTGATCAGGTAGGTGCTGGTGAACACCAGGATCCACCCCGCGAACGACAGCGTGACCAACGTCACGGCGAGATCCGGGTTCTCGACATTCCATACGATCGCAGGCAGCGGACGCCACTGCCAGAACAGGAGGAGCAATGACAGACTCGCGAACAGCACATATGTCGAGCGCTCGACCGGCTTGGGGACGAACTGCGTCCACCACGCCTTGAACTGCTTGCGTGCCATCACGCTGTGCTGAAGGGCGAACAGCGACATCAGGAGGAGATTGACGATGACGGCCTCGGCCGTCGGCGTGTCGGTTCCGGTATCGATGGTCTTGGGCACCACCAGCCCCATGACGAAGCCGATGGCGTAGAGAATGGTGACGAAAAACACGAGATATGCCGCAATTCCGTACAGAAAGGCGATGAACTTGAACATGCGTGAGCCCGCAACCTCCGGGCTGATGGAATGAACCTGGTGATCAAGTTGGGTCATAGAACGCTCCGTTGTGCCGAGGCATCGGCACTGTTTGGTCTTCGCACCATGCCGGATCGGACGCCCCCAGACTTTCGCGGACGGTTGATTTTCGCCTGAGACGACTTTGATTTTTGCTTGAGACGACAGAAACGTGCGATTTCGCTTTGAAAACAACGTGCTCGACGGCGACCTGCGGGAACTGACCTGCGGCGGGGCCGCCGTGCCGTTGCAGCCGCAGGTGTTCGATCTCTTGCTCTATCTCGTCGCGCAACGCGCGCGTGTGGTCAGCAAGGATGACCTGATCAGCCAGATCTGGAGCGATCGGATCATCTCGGATTCGGCGCTGAACAGCCGCATCAACGCCGCGCGCAAGGCGATCAGTGACGACGGCGCGACGCAGCGGCTGATCAAGACCATTCCGCGCAAGGGCTTTCGTTTCGTCGGCGAGGTCCGGGAAGATGTGGCAGCGCCGATCGTGCCGGCCGAAGCGAGGCCCGCCCCCTCACGCGCGGGGGACCGCCCGGCGATCGCGGTGCTCGCCTTCGAGAACATGAGCGGCGATCCCGCACAGGACTATTTCGGCGACGGCATCAGCGAGGACATCCTCACGGCGCTGTCGAAGCAGCGCTGGTTCATGGTGATCGCCCGCAACTCGTCCTTCACCTACAAGGGGCGCGCAGTCCACCTCCGGCAGATCGCGGAGGAGCTCGGCGTCCGCTACGTCGTCGAAGGCAGCGTGCGCAAGGCGAACAACCGGGTGCGCATCACCGCGCAGCTCAACGATGCCACGTCAGGCAGCCATCTGTGGGCCGAGCGCTACGACCGCGAGCTGGTCGACGTCTTCGCCGTTCAGGACGAGATCACCAACGCGATCGCCGCGGCGATCGAGCCGCAGATTCACGCGGCCGAGAGTTTTCGCGCCCACCGCAAGGGACCTGCGAGCCTGGACGCTTGGGATTTCCTGATGCGGGCATTGTCGCATTATTGGCGCGTGACCCGGCGCGATCACGAGACCGCACGGACGCTGCTGGAACGCGCGATCGGGATCGATCCGAATTACGGTCAGGCGCTGTCGGTACTGGCGGCGAATTACATGCTCGGCGTGCATCTCGGCTGGGCCGAGCTGGCCACCGTGGCGCCGGTGGCGGAAGCCGCCGCGCTGGCCGCGGTGCGCTGCGACCATGAGGATGCCTGGGCGCATGTCGCGCTCGGCAGCGTCTGCTTCTCGACACGCAGGCTCGCGGACGCGCTGTCCGAGTTCGAGCAGGCGCTCGCGCTCAATCCGAACTTCTCGCTGGCGCAGGGTTATTACGCGCTGGCGCTATCCTATGCCGGACGTCCGAAGGATTCGTTCGAGGCTGCCCAAAGGGCGATCCGGCTGTCACCGCGCGATCCGTCGCTGGCGATCTATCACGGCATCGCGGGCTATGCGCGCTTCACCGAACACCGTTATGACGAGGCCATCGCGCTGGCGCGCGAGGCAATCCGCCATCGCGGCGATCTCACCGGAGCCTACCGCGTGCTTGCAGTCTCCGCCGGCATGACCGGCGACGGGGTGCTTGCGGAGACGGCGCTGAGCGAGCTCCGCCGCACCCAGCCCGACATCTCGCTGCACTGGATCGCGACGCAACTGCCGTGGGCCAATGACGGGGATCGCGAGCACTATCTGGAAGGATTTCGGCGCGCGGGGCTGCGCTAGGCGGCCGCTCTTACCCCGGCGCTACGTTCGCTTGCGGCGCAAATGGACGATGACGTCGAGCCGCGCGATCTCGTGGCCGGGAAGCGGCTCCGGAATCTTGGTAAAGGCGAGGCCTTCGGCAACGTCAACCAGCACATCCTCGCCCTCGAGATAGAAGTGCGGATGCACCGATGTGTCGGTGTCGAAGAACGACTTGATGCCGTCGGCCGCGATCCGGCGCAAGAGGCCGGCCTCGGTGAACTGGTTCAGCGTGTTGTAGACGGTTGCGAGCGACAGATAGGCGCTCGCCGCCATCGCTTCTTCGAACAGGCTCTCGGCGGTGACATGACGATGGCCGCGCAGGAACAGCAACTGGCCGAGCGCCAGGCGCTGGCGCGTCGGGCGCAGACCGGCATCGCTGAGCAATTGCAGACAGCGCTGCACCCCTGCATCGGGCGGCAACTCGAGGCCGGCGACATCAGGATCGCTATCGTCACTCGCAGGGAAATTCGTGGCCTGGATGTCCATCGATCGTCTCACGGCTCAGGGGGAGCAGGACGCACCGCGCCGGGTCCCGCCAGTTGCTATTCGATCGCAAAAACGGCGGCCTGGCTTTGATCCGGATCAAATCCGGAGCGGGGCCGCCTCTGACCTATCGCAAGGCGGTCCGGTTTATTCCTGGCCCGTTGGGCGGCGACGGGCTCAGCGCATCATGACGGCCTGATGCTTTTGGTCGCAGGCGCAGGCTTGTGCAACGCCTTCGCAGACTCTCGACACGAGTAAGGCCGCTTGATCGCCCGGAGCGGGCCGATCCGCCGTGCGCGAAGGTATGCGGAAAACAGGACGCGCTGTACATTTTTTGTGCGAGCACTGTCGCGACTTTCATCTTGCGGCGCCGAATGGGACTGTGTGAGCCTCGATATCGGATGGGGACTGGGATGGACCGGCCGTAGCTTTGCGCGCCATGGCGTGCGAAGCGTTGACGGCTGGTCTCGCTTGAGAAAGATACGACATGCCGAAACGAGTGTTGCTTGGTCTCCTCCTGGCGTGCGGCCTCACGGCCCCGACACTGGCGCAAGAGCCGAAGACCGGAGGCGTGATCAATGCGGTGATCCAGCCCGAGCCGCCCGGCCTGATGCTGGCGATGGTCCAGAACGGCCCGGTGCAGATGGTGTCGGGCAACATCTTCGAGGGCCTGCTGCGCTACAGCCCGAAGCTCGAACCGCAGCCCGAGCTCGCCGAGAGCTGGAGCGTCAGCGAGGACGCCAAGACCTACACGTTCAAGCTCCGGAAGGGCGTCACCTGGCATGACGGCAAGCCCTTCACCGCCGCGGACGTCCTGTTCTCGATCGAGATGCTGAAGCAGACCCACGCGCGCGCCCGCAACAACCTCGCGCAGGTCGACAAGGTCGAGGCGCCCGACGATTACACTGTCGTCTTTACGCTGAAGCAGCCGTTCGGCCCGTTCCTCGGCATCTTCGAGGTCGGCTCGATGCCGATGGTGCCGAAGCATCTCTATGAAGGCACCGACTGGAAGACCAATCCCTACAACAACGCCCCCGTCGGCACCGGTCCCTTCATGTTCAGGGAATGGCAAAAGGGCTCGTTCATCCGCTTGGTCAAGAATCCGAACTATCACGAGAAGGGCAAGCCCTATCTCGACGAGATCTACTGGCAGATCATTCCCGACGCCGCGGCGCGCTCGGTGGCGTATGAGACCGGCAAAGTCGACGTGCTGCCCGGTGGCTCGGTCGAGAATTTCGACGTGCCGCGACTGTCCAAGCTGAAGGACACCTGCGTCACCGGCGCGGGCTGGGAGTTCTTCTCGCCGCTGGCCTGGCTGTGGCTCAACAACCGCCAGGGTCCGCTCGCGGACAAGCGGGTGCGGCAGGCGGTCATGTATGCGGTCGACCGCGACTTCGCCAAGGACGTGATCTGGAACGGGCTCGGCAAGGTCGCGACCGGCCCGTCGGCCTCGACTATCAAATACTACACCGACGATGTGAAGAAATACCCGTACGATCCGGCCAAGGCCAAGGCGCTCTTGAAGGAAGCCGGCTACAAGGGCGAGAAGATCCGCCTGTTGCCGCTCGCTTATGGCGAGACCTGGCAGCGCTGGGGTGAAGCCGTGAAGCAGAACCTCCAGGACGTCGGCATGAATATCGAGACCATCGCCACCGACGTCGCCGGCGGCAACCAGAAGATTGGCGACTGGGACTACGACATCGCCTTCACCTATCTCTACCAGTATGGCGATCCCGCGCTCGGCGTCGGCCGCAACTACGTCTCCAGCGCCATCGCCAAGGGCCAGATGTTCAACAACGTCGAGGGCTACTCCAACCCCGAGATCGACAAGCTGTTCGCCGACGGCGCGGTCGCGACCCCCGACTCCAAGCGCAAGGAGATCTACGAGAAGGCGCAGAAGATCCTGGTCGAGGACGTGCCGGTGGCCTGGATGCTCGAGCTGCAATTCCCGACCATCACCCGCTGCAAGGTCAAGAACCTGATCACCACGGGGATCGGGGTCAATGACGGCTTCAAGGACGCATGGCTCGACAAGTGACGGGCGCTTCGCGTCTGATTTCTCGTGCTGTAGCTTTCGCCGAATGATTGCCGTCCGAGCCACGGAAAAGGTGCACCTCTCCCGCTTGCGGGGGAGGTCGACGCGCGCCGGGCGATGCGAAGCATCGTCCCAAGCGCGGCGGGTGGGGGCTCTCTCCACTCGGGGACCTTCTCTGCGGAAACACCCCCACCCCTGCCCTCCCGCGCAAGCGGGAGAGGGAGCGCACCGTCGCTGCGGCGACCCTCTCGTCAAACAAGCGTCGCTCTAAGTATGCTCTCCTTTATCGCTCAGCGTGTCCTGAAGGGCGTGATCGTCCTGCTTGCGATCGTCGTCCTCAATTTCTTCCTGATCCGGCTTGCGCCCGGCGACCCCGCGGTGGTGATGGCGGGCGAGGCCGGGGCCAGTGATCAGATCTTCGTCAATCAGCTCAGGGAGAAGTTCGGCCTCGACAAGCCGTTGCCGGAGCAGCTCTTCATCTACGTCAAGGGTGTCGTGACCCTCGACCTCGGCTTCTCCTTCCGCCAGCAGGCGCCGGTCGCAAAGCTGATTGGCGAACGGCTGCCGACGACGCTGCTGTTGACGCTGACCGCATTCGCGATCTCGCTCACGCTCGGCATTCTCTTCGGCACCTTCGCCGCGGGCTTTGCCGGGACCTTCCTCGACACCGCCATCACCGTGTTCGCACTGATCTTCTACGCCATGCCGATCTTCTGGGTGGCGTTGATGGGCATCCTGCTGTTCTCGGTCACCATGGATTGGCTGCCGAGTTTTGGTTACGAGACGGTCGGCGCCAATCTGACCGGCTTCGCCCACGCGGTCGACGTCGCAAAACACCTGATCATGCCGGCGATGACGCTCGGCCTGTTCTTCATGGCGACCTATACCCGCATGACGCGCGCCTCGATGCTGGAGGTGAAACGGCTCGACTTCGTCAAGACCGCGCGCGCCAAGGGCCTCTCCGACGCCGTGATCCAGCGCCGCCACGTGCTGCGCAACGCGCTGCTGCCCGTCGTGACGCTGGCCGGCGTGCATTCCGGAACGCTGATCGGCGGCGCCGTCATCACCGAGACCGTGTTCGCCTGGCCCGGGATCGGGCGCCTGATGTACGACGCGCTGTTGCAGCGGGACTACAATCTGCTGCTCGGCGTCTTCGTGATCTGCTCCGCCATGGTCCTGATCTTCAACCTCATCACCGATCTGGTCTATCGCCTGGTCGATCCGCGCATCGAATTCGCCTCATGAAACAGTTCTGGAAATCGATGCTGCGTAGCCCGAGCGGCGTCATCGGGCTCATCATCCTGGTTCTCGCGATCTCGGTCGCGTTGTTCGGACCGATGCTGTTCCCGAACTCGCCCTGGCGCATGGTGCAGCGGCCGTTCCTGCCGCCGTTTACGCTCTCCGCCGTGCCGCTCGGCACCGACGCGCTCGGCCGCGACGTGTTCGCCGGCATGATTTTTGGCGCGCGCGTCTCGCTGCTTGTCGGCCTCGTCTCCACGCTGGTCGCGCTGATCGTCGGCGTTCCCATCGGCGCCATGGCCGGCTATTTCGGCGGCAGGGTCGACGACGCCCTGATGCGCTTCACCGAGTTCTTCCAGACCATTCCGAGCTTCGCGCTCGCGATCGTGCTGGTCGCGATCCTGCAGCCCTCGATCTACTCGATCGTGACCTCGATCGCGCTGGTGAGCTGGCCGCCGGTCGCCCGCCTCGTGCGCGGCGAGGTGCTGTCGCTGCGAACGCGGGAATATGTCCAGGCCGCCGTGGTCACCGGCCAAAGCAACACCTGGATCATCATGCGCGAGATCCTGCCGAACGCACTGTCGCCGGTCATCGTGCTGGCCTCGCTGATGGTGGCGACCGCGATCCTGCTGGAATCCTCGCTGTCCTTCCTCGGCCTCGGCGATCCCAATCTAATCTCCTGGGGCTACATGGTCGGCGCCGGCCGCACCGTGATCCGCCAGGCCTGGTGGATCACCGTGTTTCCCGGCGTCGCCATCCTGATCTCGGTTCTCGGGCTCAATTTGATCGGCGAAGGCCTCAACGACGCGCTCAATCCGCGCCTGTCGCGGGAGGGACGCTGACGATGACCGCCCCGCCCGCCGTCTCCATCAAGAACCTGCGGATTGCCCTGCCCAAAGGCGCCGAGCGTCCCTTCGCCGTCGACGGCGTCTCGCTGGACTTGCGGCCCGGCAAGATCGTCTGCGTCGTCGGCGAGTCCGGCTCTGGCAAGTCGATGTGCGCGCATGCGCTGATGGGCCTGTTGCCCGATACTGTCTCGGTCGCCTCCGGCGAGATCCAATTCGAGGGACGCGACCTGCTCAAGCTCGACGACGACGGCTGGCGCGATCTGCGCGGCCGCCGGCTGGCGATGATTTTTCAGGAGCCGATGACCGCGCTCAATCCGTTGATGCGGATCGGCGACCAGATGGCGGAGATGTTCGAGGCGCACGGCCTGCTGACGCCGAGGGAGCGGCGCGCGCGAGCGCTCGCTTTGGCACGGGAAGTCGGCCTGCCCGACCCCGAAAGAATTGTGCGCGCCTATCCGCACCAGCTCTCCGGCGGCCAGCGCCAGCGCGCCATGATCGCGATGGCGCTCGCGCTCGAGCCGGCCGTGCTGGTCGCGGACGAGCCGACCACCGCGCTCGACGTCACCACGCAGGCGCAGATCCTCAAGCTGATCCGCAACCTCCAGCGCAATCGCAACATGGCGGTGATGTTCATCACCCACGATTTCGGCGTGGTCGCCGACATCGCCGACCAGGTCGTCGTGCTCCGGCACGGCAAGGTCGTGGAGGAAGGTCCCGCAGCAACAGTCTTCAACGCGCCGCAGCACGACTACACCAAGGCGCTGCTCGCCGCCGTACCCTCGATGGACCCGCCGGCGCGCGAGCCGCTCGACGATCAGGCCAGGGCCGTCGAGGTGATCGGTCTGGACAAGACCTACGTCACGTCAGGAGGCTGGTTTCGCGAGGACCGCCGCGTCGATGCCGCGCGCGCGGTCAACTTCAACATCCTCAAGGGCGAGACGCTCGGCCTCGTCGGCGAATCGGGCTCCGGCAAATCGTCGGTGGCGCGCCTGGTGATGCGGCTGATCGAGGCCGACCGCGGCACGGTGCGGATCGGCGAGACCGATCTCACCCAGCTCTCAGGCAAGGCGCTGCGCGCCGAGCGCCATCGCATCCAGATGATCTTTCAGGATCCGTTCGCCTCGCTCAATCCGCGCCGCAAGGTCGGCCACATCATCGCCGACGGTCCGATCGCGACCGGCCTTGATCCCAAGGTCGCGTTCGACCGCGCCCGCGATCTCCTCAAGATGGTGGGCCTGGATGCCGGCGCGCTCGAGCGCTATCCGCATGAATTCTCCGGCGGCCAGCGCCAGCGTATCGGCATTGCGCGCGCTCTGGCGCTCGAGCCCGAGATCATCGTCGCGGATGAGGCCGTCTCCGCGCTCGACGTCTCCGTGCAGGCCCAGGTCTTGCGCCTGCTAGAAGACCTCAAGACGCGCCTCGGTCTCTCGATGCTGTTCATCACCCACGACTTGCGCGTCGCCGCCCAGATCTGCGACCGCATCGCGGTGATGCAGCGCGGCGCCATCGTCGAGCTGAAGCCGACCGCGCAGCTGTTCGCCGCGCCGGAGCATGCCTATACGCGCGAGCTGCTGGCGGCGGTGCCGGGACGGAAAGAGCGCGCGCCGGCGGCGTGAGGATCGATCGTATCGAGTCGCCGAATTCCGGGATGGTTCCAAAAACTTGCACGCGGCCCGAGGTGAAACATATTCGGTCCAGAAGAATTTTCTTGACGAGAATATCCTTGCTGATGAGTGCAGGGATCAAGTCGACACCAGCATCCGTCGCGCGGCTCCTGAACCGCGCGACGGATGTGAGCTGGTGAGCGGTCTCTCAACCCGGCGCATCAAAGGCACGGGAGACGTTGGGATTCCGGAGTGCGCTCACGCGTTTTTTACTCCTTCGTGATCGGCGACACCGCTTCAAAGCCGAAGACGGCGTCTTAGATGACGATGAAATGATAAGCGTCATCTGATGACGGGATCTGCCAACTGATATTCGGAGCCAACATGGGCGAAGTCATTCGATTTGTCTCAAAGTCCGAGCGCGAGCGAGCACGTCTCATCCAGGAGGCGCGCGCCATCTACGACAGTATCTTCCCGCCGACCGACCCGGCCAGCGAAGGCCAGGATAAGGCCGCGATCGGCCGTACATATATCGGCCGCGAGGGGGGTAACCTGTCGTGATCAAGATCATCGCCGTGCTCTGCAGCCTTGCCTCCCCGACCAATTGTCACGAGCAGGTTGTCACCACCTCGGATTTCGCGCAGGTTTCGGTGCAGTCCTGCCTGATGGGCGCGCCGCAGCTCGCCGACTGGATGAACCAGCATCCAGCGGAGCGACTGGCTGCGTGGCGCTGCGTGATCGGTCAACAGGCCGGCCGGAGGATCTAACGTTTGACGGCCGCGTTCGATCGGCGCGTCGCGCCCGGCCATGACGGTCTCGACTGAAGGGAACGCTTGAGCCAGGGACCACGGCTCGACCAAAGCCGTGACGACTCTCCATTGCCGGGGTAACCTCTCGTTGCAGCCATTGGCAGCAAGGGGGGAATCCGGATGGAAGTCGCGAGCCTCGTTCTTCCCGTATTCGCGATCATCGTCACCGGCTGGCTGGCCGGCGAGCTCGGCTATCTCTCCCGCTCGCTCGCCGACGCGCTGGTGCATTTCGCCTACAACGTGGCAATGCCTGCGCTATTGATCGTCACCATCGCGCAGGAGCCCGCGCGTAATCTGCTGGAATGGCGTTTCCTGCTCGCGTTCGGCGGCGGCTCCCTCGTCTGCTTTGCGCTGGTCTTCCTGGTGGTCCGCGCCGGCGGAAGGCATGATCTCGCCAGCAGCACGATTCATGGCATGGCGGCGGCGATGACCAATACCGGCTTCGTGGCGCTGCCGATCCTGCACGCGATCTACGGCCAGCCCGCCGTCCTGCCTGCAGCGGTCGCGACGGTATTCGTCGCGGCCGTGATGTTTCCAATCACGGTCATCCTGCTGGAAAGGGACGCGCGCGGATTGTCCGCGCAGTCCGCCGGCCTCGCGAAGCAGATCCTGCTCAATCCGATGGTGCTGTCGACGCTTATCGGTCTCGTCTGGGCGATCACGGGCCTGCCGATTCCGGCGCCGGTCGCGGCCTATCTCAACATGATCGCCGCCGCGCTCACGCCCTGCGCACTATTTGCCATCGGGCTCGGCCTGTCGGTCGAGGGCCTGCGCTCCAACCTGAAGGCAACGTTCGCGCTCGCCGTCGTGAAGCTCGTGCTCATGCCGCTGATCGTCTACGGACTTTGTGTGGTCACCGGCCTCAACGCGCTCTACACCGTCGCCGCCGTGATATGCGCCGCCGTGCCCACAGCGAAGACGGTGTACGTGCTGGCGCACGAGCACAAGGTCGAGGAGAAACTGGTCGCGGCCACGGTCTCGATCACGACGATGCTGTCTGTCGCAACATTGCTGGTCGCGCTATACCTTCTCTCGGGCTTGGCGACCGGCACGCGCTAACCCGCATGGGCGCACTTATCTCGTGGTGTTGCTCCAGGTGGGCGCCGAATTGGTCACGCCGACCGAGGGCCAATTGTAAGATCCGACCGACGGTGCCGTGACCGTTCCGACCGTCTGGCCGGACGAGCCGTAGGACGCCCGCGGCTGCGCTGCCGGCGCTCCGGCGCCGCCATAGGTCGGGGCCACCACGCCCGTGCTGTAGTGTCGGCTCGACCGCGCCTTCTTCGCTTCAGCCGCAAAGGGCGCGGCAAGCAGCCCGGTCGTGATGAGCGCGGCAATGGCGAGTTTGATGCTTGTCATGGCTGATCCCTCTATCGTTGGGGCCCTTGTGCCATGTGTTCATTGATCGCACGATGTCCATAGGCACAAGTTCATAACTCCGTGTGCTGGCGAATGTGCCGAAGCAATGCGTCGTCACCCCGCTTCGGATGGATCACGCCCGCCTTCGGATGGACCCGAATCAGCGCTAGTGCATTGCCCTCAGCGACTTCGCGTATTGAGGCGACATGACCGGGCCCGAACTGAAGCAACTCCGCGCCGACCTCTCCGATGTCCTCGAGCGGAAGCTCACGGCGGCCGACATGGCAAAGCTCTGCGGATTGCCGGAGAAAGGCGGCGGCGACACCATCCGGCGCTGGGAGGTGAGCGGCCCGACGCCGGAGGCGACCAAGGTGCTGCGCGTGCTTGCGATGGCGAGCGAGCGCTATCCCATCCTGGAGAAGTTCGACATCTTCGATCGCCATGACGTGCGCGAGGAGGACCGCCCCGCAAAGCGCGCGGCGTTCCGCGAGCAGATGCGCGATGAGGCGCGACGGCGTCTTGGTTAACGAAGGACGCCCAGAGATTACCGAAGCCCTGCGAAGTTAAACCTTCCTTCACCACTTCTTAAGCCGGCATTAAGCACGAAAATCATTTGCAGCCCAATAAGTTAGGTTGGGTCGCGCTGTGCCATGCATGTGACAGCATTTTCGTCAAAAGGAAGCTATCTGCAAAACCAACGCGGCGCGGAAAGCGCGCCTGCCGGGGACCTTAAGTGTCGGAGTTCAAGACGATGAAGAAGATTCTGTTTGCGACCGTTGCGCTGCTCGTGGTGGGCGCTGCTGCACCGGCCGTCGGTGCCGATCTCGGCAACCGCAACTATTACAAGACGCCCGCGCCGGCCTATGCCGCGCCGATCTATAACTGGACCGGCTTCTATATCGGCGGCCATGTCGGCGGCGCGTTCTCCAGCGACAACAATTTCAACGGCCTTTCCACCGGCAACAACGGCAACGGCCGTTTCCTCGGCGGCGTGCAGGTCGGTGGGGACTGGCAGTTCCACCCGAACTTCGTGGTCGGCGTCGAAGGCCAGTATTCCTGGCTCTCCGGCAGCGTCGGCGCCGTGTTTCCGGGCGGCATCGCCTACACCAACGACCAGCGTGGCCTCGGCTCGATCACCGGCCGCGTCGGCTACACCTGGGGCCCCGGCCTCGTCTACGTGAAGGGCGGCTACGCCTATTCGGACAACAACGAGAAGGTGACCGTCGGCGGCGTGCCGACCGCGTTCGTCATCACCGGCGATCACCGCAACGGCTATACCGTCGGCGCCGGCCTCGAATACATGTTCGCCCCGAACTGGTCGGCCAAGGCCGAGTACCAGTACTACAATTTCGGCGACTCGAGCTTCACCGGCGGCCCGCTCGCGGGCACCGGCAGCTTCACCACCGACGACCACACCATCAAGGCGGGCGTCAACTACCGCTTCAACTGGGCAAGCCCGGCCGTCGCGCGCTACTGATCGGTTACCACAACCTTACCATGACGGAAGGGCCGGCGATTTCGCCGGCCCTTCTTTTTTCGCTCTGCGGAACAGGCGCAACCGTTTGCGGAGATTGCGAATTTTTAACCCGCCGTGCGGATACTGCCGGCCACAAACAGAAGCAAGAATGTTGGGGGAATTTCGATGGCGATCCGTTTCAGCCTTGGCGGCTCACTTGGCCGGATGCGGCCTCGTTTCAAAATGCCGACCTGGGGCGTGCGCGGCAGCCTGTTCGCGGCCTTTGCAGTGGTCGCCGGCATGGGCCTCGTGATCGCAGCCGGCGCCGGCCTGGCGCTGCAGAATCTCGGCGGACGGATGACCGAGCTGAGCGGGCGGGACATTCCGCGCCTTGCCGCCAGCCTGCAATTGTCGGCCCTGAGCGCGAGCCTTGCGGCACAGGGACCGGCCCTGCTCGCGGCGCAAAGCGAGGAAGCCCTGAACGAGCGCACCAAGAAGCTCAAGGAGCTGCAGGAGCAGACGCAGCAGAAGCTCACCGAGATCATCGGGCTCGGCGGCGACAAGGCCGTCGTCTCCGGACTCAGCGAGACGATGAAGAGCATCAACGAGGCGGCGCAGAGCCTGGCCAAGGCCGCCCGCGAGCGGCTCGATATCGCCGCCCTCCATGACAAGCAATATGACGCGCTGCGCAGCGCGCAGGGCGCCTTCGTCGGCGCGGCCAGTCCGGCGATGCTCGACGCGCAGACCCGGGTCAACGCCATTCTCGGCTCGGCCGACCTGTCCGCCGCAGATGCCAACGATGCCGCGCAGACCGTCGGCCAGCTCGGCAACGTCGTCGCCAGCGGCAATCTCGCAGCCGCCAACATGAGTGCGGCACTGTCGGCGAACACGAGCGACAAGCTCGACGACATCCAGAAGGAATTCAAGACGGCACAGGGACGCCTGCGGTCGAACCTCGATCTGTTGCCGGACAATCAGGGCAACAAGATGCTGCGGGAGACGGCGGAGAAGCTGCTCGCGCTCGGCACCGGCAAGACCGGCGTGTTCAACCTGCGTGAGAAGGAGCTCGACTCGGTCGACTACGGCCAGACCATCCTGGACGAGACGCGCAAGCTCAATGTCGGCCTCGGTATCAGCGTGCAACAGCTCGTCGACGGCGTGCAGAAAGAGACCAACGCCTCGACTTCGCAGGCGCAGCAGGAGACCTCGCTCGCGACCACCGTGATGCTGGCGCTCGGCTCCTTGATGCTGGTCGGCTCGGCGCTGTTCGTCTGGCTCTATGTCGGCCGCAACATCCTGCGCCGCATCCGTGAGCTTCAGCGCGCCATGCAGCTGCTGTCGGCCGGCGACCTCGACACCGAGATCGTCCGCTCCCGGCAGAACGACGAGATCGGCGTGATGAAGGAAACGCTGACCGTATTCCGCGACAGCATGATCGAAGCCCGGGCGCTCGCCGGCGAGCAGGACAAGGACCGTGTCGCCAAGGCCGAGCGGGCCGCGCGCATGGAAGCGAAGATCGCCGAATTCGAAAGCACGGTGCGCTCCGCGCTCGACAATCTGGCGCAGTCGGCCAATTCGATGCAATCGACCGCGCAGAGCATGTCGACCACAGCCGACCAGTCCAACGCGCTGGTCAACGCGGTCGCCTCCGCCGCCGAGGAGACCTCGGTCAACGTGCAGACCGTGTCGTCAGGCACCGAGCAGCTGTCGTCCTCGATCGAGGAGATCAGCAAGCAGGTCGTGACCTCGGCCGCGATCGCCAAGAAGGCGGTCGACGAGGCCGGCGCCACCGACACCACGGTGCAGAGCCTTGCCGACAGCGCGAGCCGCATCAGCGTCGTCGTCGACCTGATCCAGACCATCGCCTCGCAGACCAACCTGCTCGCGCTCAACGCCACCATCGAGGCGGCGCGCGCGGGCGAGGCCGGCCGCGGCTTCGCGGTGGTCGCCTCCGAGGTGAAGAGCCTCGCGAGCCAGACCGCCAAGGCCACGGAGGAAATCCGCACCCAGATCGCCAGCATGCAGGAGATCACGACATCGGCGGTCGGCGCCATCCAGGGCATCGGCCGGATCATCGGCGAGATCGACAATGTGACCACGACGATCGCGGCCGCAGTCGAGGAGCAGGGCGCGGCCACCCGCGAGATCGCGCGCAACATCCAGCATGCCGCCGGCGGCACCAGCGAAGTCTCCAGCAACATCGTCGGCGTCTCCACAGCCTCGGCCGAAGCCGGCGCCGCGGCAAACGAAGTGCTGGGCGCCTCCGACGCGCTCCGACGCGAAGCCGACATGCTGCGCGGAGAGATCGACGCGTTCCTCAACAACATGCGGGCGGCCTGACGTCATTCCGGGGCGCCTCGAAGAGGCGAACCCGGAATCTCGCAACAATCTCCAGATTCTCGGGTGCGCAACAGCGCACCTGAGTTCGCGCTCCGCGCGCCCCGGAATGACAGCGTTTTTGTCAGGCTTTCAACCGGCGCACGGAAAAACGCCGCCCGGTATGACCGCCATGCGGATACCACGGACGGTCCTTTTTCGGCTGGCGTCCCGCCGTATGTGCGGGTACCGATAAAGCATGAACCCGAAAACCGACACCGCACAGTCCTCAGCCGAAGCCCTGCGCTACCCCTGGGACCAGCACCCCGGCCACGACGAGATCGTCGAGGTCAGGCCCGGCGTGTTGTGGGCGCGGCTGAAGCTGCCGTTCCGCCTCAACCACGTGAACATCTACCTGCTCGCCGACGGCGACGGCTATGCGATGGTGGATACCGGATTCGGCAATGAGGAGACGATCGAGGCCTGGACGAAACTGTTCGACGGACCGCTGAAGGGCGTCCACATCACGCGTCTGATCGTCACCCACTCCCACCCCGACCATGTCGGACTCGCAGGCTGGGTCGTCGAGCGGTTCAACTGCCCGCTGGTGATGTCGCAGGTCGAATATCTGCAATCGGTCTATCACCAGAACCGCGGCACCGCGGAGCGGCAGGAGGCGCAGCGGCTGTTCTTCCGTCGCCATGGCATGGACGAGTCGCTCACCGAAAAGCTGCTCGGCCGCGGCCAGGATTATCTCAAGCGCGTTTCGGTGCTGCCGCCCTCCTACCGCCGCATCTCCCATGGCGACGACGTCGTGATCGGCACGCGGCGCTTCAAGGTGATCACCGGAGGCGGCCACGCGCTCGACCAGGTGATGCTGTATTGCGCCGACGACAAGCTGTTCCTCTCCGCCGACCAGGTGCTGAGCAAGATCTCGCCCAATGTCAGCGTCTGGGCGGTCGAGCCCGACCAGAACTCGCTGGGCGAATATCTGGCCTCGCTCGCCAGCCTCACCACGACGCTGCCCTATGACGTCCTGGTGCTGCCGGGCCACGGCGTGCCGTTCTACGGACTGAAGACCCGCATCAAGCAGCTCGCCGACCACCATGAAGAGCGCTGCCGCCTGATCGCGGAAGCCTGCCGCGAGGTGCCGCAGACCTCGCGCGCCTTGGTGCCCGTCGTGTTCAACAAGCATGTGCTCGACGAGCACCAGATGGGCTTTGCCGCCGGCGAACTCGTCGCCCACGTCAACTACATGATCGTCGAGGGCCGGCTGACGGCAGAGACGAAGGACGGCGTGCTGCAGTTCAGGACGACGTGAGCTTTTTGCCTCTCCCCGCAAGCGGGGCGAGGGAGCAGACCTCACTTCATATTCGCGATCGCGTGCCGCGCCGCGACGTAGCCGAACGGGCCGAGCCCGCAGATCACCCCGGTCGCCACGAACGAGATCTTGGAGTGGCGGTGATATTCATCGCGGGCGTGGATGTTGGAGATGTGGACTTCCAGCACCGGCCCTTCGAACGTCTTGATCGCGTCCATGATCGCGACCGAGGTGAAGGAAAATCTGGCCGGATTGATGATGATGGCGTCGGCGTCCTGCCGCGCCGACTGGATCAGGTCGACCAGCACGCCTTCATGGTTGGACTGGTGGAAGGCGAGCTTGAGCCCGAGGGTTGCGGCAGCCGCCTCGCAGCTCGCGTTGACCTCTGCGAGCGTCGTCGTGCCGTAGATGTGCGGCTCGCGAATGCCGAGCATATTGAGGTTGGGACCGTTCAGAACCATGACACGTTTCATCGGGCGTCCTTTCGCATGAGCTGCTGGCGAGCCGATCCGCGCCTCGCCAAGGCAAAGGCTACGACATCGGCGCGACCGGCTCAGCAATCATGGACGGAGCGCGCCCCGTGGACAAAATGTCCAGGTCAGCTGCAACGGTACCGGCTTTCCCGGAGCCTCGGCCCGCGCGGGCGGGCCAGTGTTAGGCGTTTGATCCACATCAACTATCGCCGGCGAGACGCCGCTATCAATGGACCCGCGCGCCTCGTCACAAATGTGTGCGGCCGCATGGACATTGGAGCTGGAAAAGCTCTAAAAATGAGCGGCCGCCGTGGCCGGGTTCCGTTGCAGGTTTTGCCGATGGATTACAACCAGTTCTTCGATACCGCCCTCGATCGTCTCCATTCCGAGCGGCGCTACCGCGTGTTCGCCGACCTGGAGCGCACGGCCGGCCGATTCCCGCACGCGGTCTGGCACTCGCCCAAGGGCAAGCGCGACGTCGTGATCTGGTGCTCCAACGATTATCTCGGCATGGGCCAGCATCCGAAGGTGGTCGGCGCCATGGTCGAGACCGCGACGCGCGTCGGCACCGGTGCCGGCGGCACCCGCAACATCGCCGGCACGCATCATCCGCTGGTCCAGCTCGAGGCCGAGCTCGCCGATCTCCACGGCAAGGAAGCCGCGCTGCTGTTCACCTCGGGCTATGTCTCGAACCAGACCGGCATCCCGACCATCGCAAAACTCATTCCGAACTGCCTGATCCTGTCGGACGAGCTCAACCACAATTCGATGATCGAGGGTATCCGCCAGTCCGGCTGCGAGCGGGTCGTGTTCCGCCACAACGATCTTGCGCATCTCGAAGAGCTGTTGAAAGCAGCCGGCCCTGGTAGGCCGAAGCTGATTGTCTGTGAGAGCCTCTATTCCATGGACGGCGACGTCGCCCCGCTCGCCAAGATCTGCGATCTCGCCGAGAAGTACGATGCGATGACCTATGTCGACGAAGTCCACGCGGTCGGCATGTACGGCCCGCGCGGCGGCGGCATCGCCGAGCGTGACGGCGTCATGCATCGCATCGACATCCTCGAAGGCACGCTGGCGAAAGCGTTCGGCTGCCTCGGCGGTTACATCGCCGCCAACGGCCAGATCATCGACGCCGTGCGCTCCTATGCGCCGGGCTTCATCTTCACCACCGCGCTGCCGCCGGCGATCTGCTCGGCCGCGACCGCCGCCATCAAGCACCTGAAGACCTCGAACTGGGAGCGCGAGCGCCACCAGGACCGTGCCGCCCGCGTCAAGGCGATCCTCAACGCCGCCGGCCTGCCGGTGATGTCGAGCGACACCCACATCGTGCCGCTGTTCGTCGGCGATCCCGAGAGGTGCAAGCAGGCGTCCGACCTGCTGCTCGAGGAGCACGGCATCTACATCCAGCCGATCAACTATCCGACGGTCGCCAAGGGCAGCGAGCGGCTGCGCATCACGCCCTCGCCCTATCACGACGACGGCCTGATCGATCAACTCGCCGAGGCCCTGCTGCAAGTGTGGGACCGTCTCGGCCTGCCGCTGCGCGAGAAGTCGCTCGCGGCGGAATAGGCCTGTCTTACCCTCCCCTGGAGGGGGAGGGTGAGAGCAGGCAGCTCGCCCTACGACTTAACGACAACCCCAGTTCCCATCGCCGCGCGGCATTTCGCTGTCGCCTCGCCCCGTCCAGCGCGCTAGAATTACAGGGAAAATGAGCTCGGGCGCGGCCAGCGCCCTGGGAGAAGCGCGCTCGCCATGCTGCACGATTGGGGCGTGATCGCCGCCGCCTTCGGCTATATCGGCTTCCTGTTCCTGGTGGCGAGCCACGGCGACCGCCGTTCGCCGGCCGGGCGCGGCCGTGCCTCCGGGCTGATCTATCCGCTCTCGCTGGCGATCTACTGCACCTCCTGGACCTTCTTCGGCTCGGTCGGCTTCGCCACCCGCGCCTCGACCGACTTCCTCGCCATCTATGTCGGCCCGATCCTGATGATCGGGTTAGGCGCCGGCGTGTTGCGCCGCGTAATCCAGCTCGCGAAAACCCACAACATCACCTCGATCGCCGACTTCATCGGGGCCCGTTACGGCAAGAGCCAGGCGGTGGCTGCCACCGTGGCCCTGATCGCGATCATCGGCTCGGTGCCCTACATCGCGCTCCAGCTCAAGGCGGTCGCCTCCTCGCTCGAAACGATCCTGAGCGAAGACCAGGCATTCTCCCACATCCCGATCGTCGGCGACGTCGCGCTGATGGTGACGCTGGCGATGGCGGCCTTCGCGGTGCTGTTCGGCACGCGGCAGACCGACGCGACCGAGCATCAGCACGGCCTGATGCTGGCGGTCGCGACCGAATCCATCATCAAGCTGGTCGCCTTCCTCGCCGCCGGCATCTTCGTCACCTTCTGGATGTTCTCGCCGCACGAATTGATCGAGCGCGCCATGAAGACGCCGGAGGCGGTGCGCGCCATCAACTATTCGCCGTCGATCGGCAACTTCCTCACCATGACGCTGCTGTCGCTCTGCGCCATCATGCTGCTGCCGCGCCAGTTCCACGTCAGCGTGGTCGAGAACTCCTCGGATGCCGAGGTCGGCCGCGCGCGCTGGTTGTTCCCGCTCTACCTCGTCGCCATCAATCTGTTCGTGATCCCGATCGCGCTCGCCGGCCTCGTCACCTTCCCGTTCGGCGCGGCCGACCCTGACATGTACGTGCTGGCGCTGCCGATGGAGGGCGGTGCGGGGCTTCTCAGCGTCGCCATTTTCGTCGGCGGCCTGTCGGCGGCGACCGCGATGGTGATCGTCGAATGCGTCGCACTCTCCATCATGGTCTCGAACGACCTCGTGGTGCCGCTGGTTCTGCAACGACGGCCGGAAGGACGCGCCGGCGGCGCGGATTTCAGCGACTTCCTGCTGCGCTCGCGGCGGCTCGCGATCTTCGCCATCATGGTGATGGCCTATTTCTACTATCGCGCGCTCGGCAATACCCAGCTCGTGGCGATCGGCCTGCTCTCCTTTGCCGCCATCGCGCAGCTTGCGCCGAGCTTCTTCGGCGGGCTGCTGTGGCGGCGCGCGACCGCGCGCGGCGCCATCGGCGGCATGCTGGTCGGCTTCGCCGTGTGGCTCTACACGCTGTTCATCCCGAGCTTCATGGATACCTCGACATCAGGAATCCTGCTGCTCCAGCATGGCCCCTTCGGCATCGAGGCGCTGCGGCCGCAGGCGCTGTTTGGCGCCGATCTGCCTTCCCTGATGCACGGCGTGATCTGGTCGCTGTCGCTCAACGTCCTGACCTATGTGCTGCTGTCGCTGGCGCGAAGGCCCTCGTCCATCGAGCTGCTGCAGGCCGATCTGTTCGTGCCCAATACGCTTGCGCCGATCTCACCGAGTTTCCGCCGCTGGCGCACCACCGTCACCGTGCAGGACATCCAGACCACGGTGGCGCAATATCTCGGACCCGACCGCGCCCGGCATTCCTTCGAGGCGTTCTCCGCGCGGCGCAACGTGCGGCTGGAGGCCGGAGCGCCCGCCGATTTCGAGCTATTGCAGCACGCCGAGCATTTGATCGCCTCCTCGATTGGAGCTGCCTCCTCGCGTCTCGTGATGTCGCTGCTGCTGCGCAAGCGCACGGTCTCGGCCAAGGCTGCACTCAAGCTGCTCGACGACTCGCACGCGGCCCTGCATTTCAACCGCGAGATCCTGCAGACCGCGCTCAACCACGTGCGCCAGGGCATCGCCGTGTTCGATGCCGATCTGCAGCTGATCTGCTCCAACCGGCAATTCGGCGATCTCCTCAACGTGCCCCCGCATATCGTCCAGTTCGGCGAGCCACTGCGCGAGATCCTGGAATTCATCGGCGTGAGCGATCCGGACGACCCGGTCGAGCGCGAGGCCATGCTGGAGCGGCGCCTCGCCGCCTACACCACCGACAGCGAGCCATATCTCGAACGCCTGCCGGAACGCCACATGGTGATCGAAGTGCTCACCAACCGCATGCCCGGCGGCGGCTTCGTCATCACCTTCACCGATGTCACGCCCACATTCGAGGCGGCGGAAGCGCTGGAGCGCGCCAACGCGACACTGGAAAAGCGCGTGCGCGACCGCACCGAGGAGTTGACGCGGCTGAACTCCGAGCTGGCGCTGGCCAAGAGCGCCGCGGAAGACGCCAGCATCTCCAAGACGCGTTTCCTCGCCGCCGCCAGCCACGACATCCTCCAGCCGCTGAACGCGGCGCGGCTCTATGTCACGAGCCTGGTCGAACGTCAGCACAGCGGCGAGGAGACGCGGCTGGTCGAGAACATCGACGAATCCCTGCAGGCGATCGAAGAGATCCTCGGCGCGCTGCTGGACATCTCGCGGCTGGACGCCGGCGCGATGACGACCTCGATCTCGAGCTTCAAGATGGCCGATCTGATGCGCTCGCTGGAGATCGAGTTCGCGCCGATCGCGCGCGCCAAGAACCTGGAGCTCGCCTTCGTGCCCTGCTCGCTGCCGGTCGAATCGGACCGGCTCCTGCTGCGACGCCTGCTGCAGAACCTGATCTCGAACGCGATCAAATACACCCCGCGCGGCCGCGTGCTGGTCGGCTGTCGCCGGCAAGGCCCTTCGCTCAAGATCTGCGTCTATGACACCGGCGTCGGCATCCCGCCGGTCAAGCGCGGCGAGATCTTCAAGGAATTTCACCGCCTCGAGCAGGGCGCGCGGATCGCGCGCGGGCTGGGGCTCGGCCTGTCGATCGTCGAACGCCTGGCGCGGGTGCTCAAGCACGGCATCGCCATCGACGGCAACAGAAGCGGCGGCTCGGTCTTCTCGGTGACGGTGCCGACGGCGAAAGCGATCACCCACACCGCCGCGGTGACCAGCGCGACGCCGCTGGCGCGCACGCCGATTTCCGGTGCCCTGATCGTCTGTATCGAGAATGACGCGGCGATCCTCGACGGCATGCGCACGCTGCTGAAGGCCTGGGACGCCGAAGTGATCGCGGTCGCCGATCCCGAAGGCGCGATCGCCGCCATCGAGACGGCGGGACGGCGCGTCACCGGCCTCCTGGTCGATTATCATCTCGACCGCGGCAACGGCATCGCCGCCATCCGCGACATCCGCCGTCGCTTCGGCGACGGCATCCCCGCAATCCTGATCACCGCCGACCGCAGCCCCGCCGTGCAGGTGGCTGCGCGGGATGAAAAGGTCGCGGTGTTGAACAAGCCTGTGAAGCCGGCTTCGCTTCGCGCTCTGCTCGGCCAGTGGCGCACGCAGCAGATGGTGGCGGCGGAGTAGGACGCGCCGGTCAATAGTCGGTCGAGACACTGAGCGTTCGCCACTTCTCCAGTTCTTCGAGTCGGAGCCTGTCCGTCGCAGCGATGGCGTTCACGGCGTCGCTGCCGAGCGCGATGCGTAGCGGCGGGCGTTTCATATCAGCGAGCTTCAGCACCACGGCGGCGGCCTTGGCGGGGTCGCCGGGCTGGCGGCCATCGTAATCGCGCTGCATCCTGACCGCAGCGCCGACGACGGCGTCGTACTCCGGGCGTCCTTCGTCCGTCGCATGCGCGGCCTGGGCAAAGCCGGTCCTGAATCCGCCGGGCTCGACGATCGTCACGTGCACGCCGATCAACGCCATCTCACGCGTCAGCGATTCCGAAAAGCCTTCGATTCCCCATTTCGCGGCCGAATAGGCCGCGCGTGCCGGCGCACCGATGCGGCCGCCGACGGACGAGACCTGCACGATGTGCCCATGGCCCTGCCGGCGCAGCACGGGGATCGCCGCCTTGGTGACGATGATGGTGCCGATCAGGTTGGCCTCGATCTGCTGACGGAACGAATCCAGGCTTGTGTCCTCGACCGATCCGAGGTCGCCGTAACCGGCATTATTCACCACCACATCGACGCCGCCGAACGTCTTCAGGGCAAGACCGATGGCTGCATGCGCCGCCGCCTCGTCGGTCACGTCCAGCGTTGCAAGCTGGAGCGTTTCGCCGAAGCGCGCAAGCAACGGTTCGAGCGGCTTGGGGTCCCGGGCCGAAGCAAGCACGCGATCTCCCGCCGTGAGTGCGGCTTCCACGATGGCGCGACCAAGACCGCGCGAGGCGCCGCTGACGAACCATGTCTTCGACATCTCGATCTCCAGATGACCTTAAGGCGCCAGCTGCGTGAAGACGTAGTCCCGGCTCTTGGCGCGAGCTTCGTGACAGCCCCAGCAGGTGCGATGCTGGGCCTCGTCGACCGGCTTGCCGTCGATGAAACGGCCGAAACCCCAGCCGCCTGTCGCGGCATATCTCTTAGAATCCTTGACCATCACCTGGACCGTGGTGGCGGCACCGGGAATGGTCGCGGACGCGAACTCAGGTGACTGTTTGCGCTTCCAGGCGCGCTTGACCAGGATGGTGCCGTCGGGGAACGGAAGCTTGCCGGCTTGATATGCGTCGATTGCAGTCTGGTTGCCCACGACAGCGCGGAGCTCGTCGAGCGGCGGCGCCTCTTCGGCCGGCGCGATCAGCTCCCACTGCTTGTAGCCCGGCGGAATCGTGACGCCGAAGATTGGCGAGCCGTCCGGCGTGTCGCGTGCCGCCGGCCCCTCCGCGGAAGCGATCGTGACGAGATACGGCACGCAGGTCAGGAGCACGACGAGGAGGACGACGGCGAGCACGATCATCGCGGCGTAAGGAGATTTGTTCTTTTCAGGTTCGGCTGGCCGTCATGACCATTCATCAAGCTGGGTTCAATGGGCGATCCTCGGTCCAGCCCGGCTGGACCGAGGTGCTGACAGATGCTCAGGCGCCGTCGGCGTCGATGACGGCCTTGGCAAAGGCTTGCGGTGCTTCCTGCGGCAAATTGTGGCCGATGCCGCCGGTGATCAGGCGAAACTCGTATCGGCCCGAGAACTTCTTGGCATAGGCGCTGGGGTCGGGATGCGGCGCGCCGTTGGCGTCGCCCTCCATCGTGATCGTCGGCACGTCGATGACGGGAGCCGCCGCCAGCTTCTTTTCGAGATGCTCGTATTTCGCCTCGCCCTGGGCGAGCCCGAGCCGCCAGCGGTAGTTATGGATCGTGATCGCGACATGATCCTTGTTGTCCAGCGCCGCCGCACTTCGATTGAAGGTGGCGTCGTCGAACTTCCATTGCGGTGAGGCGAGCTTCCAGATCAGCTTGGCGAAGTCATGCGTGTACTTCTCGTATCCGGCGCGGCCGCGCTCGGTCGCGAAATAGAACTGGTACCACCATTGCAGCTCGGCGGACGGCGGCAAGGGCGCGTTGCCGGCGGCCTGGCTGGAGATCAGATAACCGCTGACCGACACCAGCGCGCGGCAGCGCTCCGGCCACAGCGCGGCGATGATGTCGGCGGTGCGCGCGCCCCAATCGAAGCCGGCGACGACCGCCTTCTTGATATCGAGCTTGTCCATCAGCGCGATGACGTCGGCCGCCATCGCGGCAGGCTCGCCGTTGCGCGGCGTCTCGCTGGAAAGGAAATGCGTCGTGCCGTAGCCGCGCAAGTGAGGGATGATCACGCGATAGCCGGCCTTGGCCAGGATCGGCGCGACGTCGACGAAGGCGTGAATGTCGTAGGGCCAGCCGTGCAGCAGGATCGCCACGGGACCGTTCGAAGGACCCGCCTCGGCATAACCGACATTGAGGACGCCGGCATCGATCTGCTTGATCGTGCCGAAGGACGCAGTCGATGCGGACGATTTCGGCGCTTCGGTCTCAGCGCGCGCGAGGTCGATCACGCCGAGGCCGACGGCGACGGTTCCGGCGGCGACGCCAAAGAACTGGCGGCGATGCTGGTCGATGATCTGCTTCATGGTGGTGCTACCTTTTTTTGATGGTTGGTGATGGCGCGTCAGATCAGCGCGACCGTGACGTCGATGTTGCCGCGAACGGCCTTGGAATAGGGGCAGGTCTGATGCGCATCATCGATGATGCCGCGTGCGATCTCGGGATCGAGGCCCGGCAGGCTGACATTGAGGCGCGCCCGGAGCGAGTAGGCACCCTCGTCGAGGACGAGATCGATTTCCGCATCGATCGCGCATTTCCTGGGAAGCTCGATCTTCCGCTTGCGCGCCGCGATCTCCATCGCGCCTTCGAAGCAGGCCGACCAGCCGGCGGC
Organism: Bradyrhizobium sp. 23AC; assembly: GCF_054863025.1. Taxonomy (NCBI): domain Bacteria; kingdom Pseudomonadati; phylum Pseudomonadota; class Alphaproteobacteria; order Hyphomicrobiales; family Nitrobacteraceae; genus Bradyrhizobium; species Bradyrhizobium sp. 23AC. The sequence continues at coordinate 137,290 of NZ_JAVAYN010000013.1, read as the reverse complement.
AAACAATTGCTCGGGATTGGTGCCGATGCCTGCGGCGCCCGGCGGCGACAGCTTGACGTCGAGGCGGCCGTCGGAGCTGCGCGATACGCCGTCGCCTCGTCCGCCGCTGGTGTGGGTCTTGGCCGTGTAGAGTGTTTTTGCCGCCTGCGTCATGAAGCTGTCCTTTCCGTTGCACAACTGACTAGCAGTGGCTGGTGCAGGACACCCGTTGGGAGTTGTGAGAAGTTGTGAGGTCAGACCTCGCGCGCTCAACAAGGCCTGCATCCGCGGTCTGATGCCGATGCAGCGACGGCCTTGCCGGATCGCGATCATCTGGCTATCGGGTCCTGTCGAAGGGACCCGAGATTTGCCATGACAGAGCCGGCCGGCACCGCAACGGGAACTTTATCGTTCGGGCCATTCTCCGTGACGCCGCATGAAAGGCTCGTGATGCGCGATGGCGTCGCGTTGCCGCTCGGCGCGAAAGCGTTCGACACGCTGATGGCGCTGATGTCGCGACCGAACCAGGTCGTCGGCAAATGGGACCTGATGGCGCTGGTGTGGCCCGGCATCACCGTCGAGGAGGCCAATCTGCGCTTTCACGTCGCAGCGCTGCGCAAGGCGCTCGGCGACGGCAAGGACGGCGCCCGCTACATCACGACGCTGTCCGGCCGCGGCTATTGCTTCGTGGCGCCGATTTCGCAACTCGCAGCGCCGATTTCGCAAACAGGCATTGCGGCAGTCCAGCACCCCGCGCCGCGGCCGGAATTGCCGCCGGTGAAACTGCCGAACCGGTTACAGCGGATGGTCGGGCGCGACGATGAGATCGCCGCCGTTTCCGACAAGCTCATCGCCTCGCGCTTTGTCACGATCGTCGGTCCCGGCGGCGTCGGCAAGACGGCGGTCGCAGTGGCGATCGCCCACGACCTGCTCGAGACCTTCTCCGATGCCGCGCACTTTGTTGATCTCGCCGCGCTCAGCGATCCCGATCTCGTGATCACCTCGATCCTGCTGATGCTGGGCTTGCCGGCCGAGACTGACGATCCCCTGCCCGCGCTGCTCGCGCATGTCAGGGACAAGCGGATGCTGCTGGTTCTCGACAATTGCGAACATGTCATCGCGACCGCCGCCCCGCTGGCGGCCGACATCTTCCAGGCGGCGCCGCATGTCCATATCCTCGCGACCAGCCGCGAAGCGCTGCGCGTCGAGGGCGAGCAGGTCTATCGATTGGCGCCGCTTGCCGTTCCGCCCGACGGCTCCGGACTGACGGTCGCCGCAGCGCAGACCTATCCGGCGCTGCAACTGTTCCTCGAACGTGCCACGGCCAGCGGCGCGCAGATCAGTCTCGATGACGCCAATGCCGCGATCATCGCGAGGATCTGCCGCAAGCTCGACGGCATGGCGCTGGCGATCGAGCTCGCTGCCGGCCGGGTCGAAGCCTACGGCCTGGAGCAGACGGCTGCATTGCTCGACGAGCGCCTCAATCTGCTCTGGCAGGGCCAGCGAACGGCACCGCCCCGGCAGAAGACATTGCAGGCCACGCTCGACTGGAGCTACGGACTGCTGTCGGATCTCGAACGCCTCGTGCTGCGCAGGCTTGCGGTCTTCGCCGGGCATTTCACCATCGACGCGGCGCTCGAGGTCGTGCCGGACGAGCGCGTCGACCAGGCCCGCCTGTTCGACGCCGTCGACAGTCTCGTGGCCAAATCGATGGTCGCGCCACGTCCCATCGGCGCCATGATGCGCTACCGCCTGCTCGACACGACGCGCGGCTATCTGCTCGAGATCGAGCCCGATGACGCGGCTCTCGCCGCGCGCCACGCGACTTACTACCGGCGATGGCTGGAACAGGCCGGCATGACATGGGCCGCCGTGCCGAGCGCGGACGAACGAGCTGCGCACTTCTCCGCGCTTCACAATGTGCGCGCCGCGCTCGACTGGTGCTTCGGCGCGGGCGGTGATCTCGGCATCGGCATTGCGCTCACCGCCGCCGCGGCGCCGATCTTCCTGGCGATGTCCTTGTTGATCGAATGCCGGCGCTGGTCGGAACGGGCGCTGCTGGCGATTGCTCCCTCCTCGCGCGGCAGCGCCCAGGAAATGCACATCCAGGCCGCCCTCGGACTGACCCTGATGTTCACCCGCGGCGGCAGCGAAGCGGCCCGCAGCGCCTTGAGCCGGAGCCTTGCGATCGCCGAAGCGCGCGGCGACGAAGTCAATCAGCTTCAGCTGCTCGGCCGGATGCATATCTTTCACGAACGGATGGGAGAGTTCGACGCCGCGCTCGGCTATGCGCAGCAGAGCCTCGCGGTCGCGAGGTCGCTGGGCGATCCCGCCTCGATCGCCCTCGCCCATTCCCTCCTCGGCGTCTCCTTGCATCTGGCAGGCCGGCATCGCGACGCGCTTGAGATGCTGGAGGTGGCCTGGCGGGGACCGGGCACGGAGCGAATCAGCACCGTCCACGGCTTCGATCATCGCAACCGGGCCGGCATCACGCTGGCTCGCGAGCTCTGGTTGCAGGGCCGCCCCGCGGATGCGCTGCAGCTGGCGCGACAGACGGTCACCGAGGCCGCGCAGATGGATCACCCGATCACGCTCTGCATTGCGCTGATCTGGACGGTCGCGATCGACCTGTGGAGCGGAGACCTCGACGGTGCGGACGCGAACATCGACCGCTTCATCGCGCATGCGACATCGCGCTCGATGGGGCCTTATCTCGCCGTCGGCCGCGGCGTCAAAGGCGAGCTGGCGATCCGGCGCGGCGATGCCGCCGGTGGCGTCGCGACGATCAGGACTTGCCTGCGCGAGCTCCACGATGCCGGCTACGAGCTGCTGACCACGACGTTCAACATGGCGCTGGTTCAGGGATTGTTGGCGCTCGGCCAGATCGAGCGGAGCGCACAGCTGATCGACGACGCCATCCAACTCGTCGAGCAGAGCGGCGATCACCTCTACATGCCCGAGCTGTTGCGCATGAAAGGCAAGGTCCTGTCGTACCTGCCGGAACCGCAGATCGAGGAAGCCGAGGCCTGCCTGGTGCAGGCGCTGGAGCTCAGCCGCGCGAAGGGCGCCAAAGCATGGGAACTGCGCGCGGCAATCGATTTGGCGCAGCTTCTTGCCCACCGGCGCCGCGGCAAGGAAGCCACGCGATTACTTCAATCGGCACGCGAAGGTTTCGCTGCAGGTTCCGAGACTGAAGATATCAGGGCCGCCGCTGCGCTCCTGAAGACGCTGTAGCGGGCTCACCCCGTCGGCGTGCCCTGCTTCCACTGGCCGCCGGCGATCTTGGCGGCCGCGATCACCGCCTGGGTGCGGCTTTCGACGCCGAGCTTTTGCAGGATCGCCGAGACATGCGCCTTGATGGTGGCCTCGGAGACCCCGAGCTCATAGGCGATCTGCTTGTTGAGCAGGCCCTCCGACAGCATCATCAGGACCCGGACCTGCTGCGGCGTCAGCGTCACCAGGCGGTCGCGCAGTCGCGTCATGTCGGGATCGGCCGCAGCCGACAAATCGGTATCGGCGGGAACCCAGACGTCGCCTTCCATCACCTTGAGGATGGCGTCGCGCAGGGTCTCGACGCCGAATCGCTTGGGAATGAAGCCGGAGGCGCCGAAATCGAGCGAGCGGCGGATCGTGGCGCTGTCGTCGGACGCCGAGACGATCACCACCGGGATCGCCGGATATTGCGCGCGCAGATAGATCAGGCCGGAAAAGCCTGAGATCCCGGGCATCGAGAGGTCGAGCAGGATCAGGTCGACATCCGAGGTCTGTTCCAGGAGCTTGGTCAGATCCTCGAACGATCCGGCCTCGTCGATCCTGGCCGAGGTCAGGACGCCGGCCACCGCCTGTCGCAGCGCGTCGCGGAAAAGAGGATGGTCATCGGCGATGACGAGATGGGTCGAGGGAGCGTTCATCGTTCTCTTGCTGTCGTTCGCGGGCCGGCGGACAGATCCCGGGTCTGTCAATTCTTCCCCGAGCGGCCGTGGCATGCAAGTGCACATTATCCCTTTGCTGCAAAGGGGTTAATCCGGAAGCCTACGTGGCGGCGCGCCGGTGCCCGATACCGGGCGTCAGCTACGCGTCAGTGCGCAAGGCCGAAAGTCGTATTGGGGCGGGTTTCACGCCGATGTTACCTTGCGGGCAAGACCTGGGTTGATCCGGCATGTCCGGACGTCTGGGGCGCGAGGAAACGCAATTCGGGGAGCGACTCAATATGTCGACAATGGCTGTGTCTCAAGCAGGCGCGGGAGGGATGACGAAGGACGAACGGTTCGTCATTCTCGCCTCCTCGCTCGGTACCGTCTTCGAGTGGTACGATTTCTACCTCTACGGTTCGCTGGCCGGCATCATCGGCGCGCAGTTCTTCTCGGCCTATCCGCCGGCAACCCGCGACATCTTCGCGCTGCTGGCGTTCGCAGCCGGCTTCCTGGTGCGTCCGTTCGGCGCGATCGTGTTCGGCCGCGTCGGCGACATCGTCGGCCGCAAATACACCTTCCTCGTCACCATCCTGATCATGGGTCTGTCGACCTTCATCGTCGGCCTGCTGCCGAACGCGGCGACGATCGGCATCGCGGCTCCGATCATCCTGATCGCGCTGCGCCTCGCCCAGGGCCTGGCACTCGGCGGTGAGTATGGCGGCGCGGCGACCTATGTCGCGGAACATGCTCCGAACGGCAAGCGCGGCTACTACACCTCCTTCATTCAGACCACCGCGACGCTCGGCCTGTTCCTGTCGCTGCTGGTGATCCTGTTCACCCGTAGCGCCCTCGGCGAGACCGACTTCGCGGCGTGGGGCTGGCGCATCCCGTTCCTGGTCTCGGTGCTGCTGCTCGGCATCTCGGTCTGGATCCGGCTTCGCCTCAATGAATCCCCGATCTTCCAGAAGATGAAGGACGAGGGGAAGAGCTCGAAGGCGCCGCTGACGGAAGCCTTCGGCAACTGGCAGAACGGCAAGCTCGTGCTGCTCGCGCTGCTCGGCGGCGTGATGGGCCAGGGCGTCGTCTGGTACACCGGCCAGTTCTACGCGCTGTTCTTCCTGCAATCGATCCTGAAGGTCGACGGTTACACCGCCAACCTGCTGATCGCCTGGTCGCTGCTGCTCGGCACCGGCTTCTTCATCGTGTTCGGCATGCTGTCCGACAAGATCGGCCGCAAGCCGATCATCCTCGGCGGCTGTCTGATCGCGGCGCTGACCTTCTTCCCGATCTTCAAGATGATCACCACCAACGCCAACCCGGCGCTGGAAAAGGCGATCGAATCGGTCAAGGTCGACGTGGTGGCGGATCCCGCGGGTTGCGGCGACCTGTTCAACCCGGTCGGCACCCGTGTCTTCACCGCACCTTGCGACACCGCGCGCGCTTATCTGTCGCAGTCGTCGGTCAAGTACTCGACCACGCCGGGCGCAGCCGGCTCGGGCGTGAAGGTGGTGGTCAACGGCAAGGAGGTCGCCTACGCCAACGCCAAGGACGGCAACCCGGCGGTGCTCGCCGCGGTGCAGGCGGCCGGTTATCCGAAGGGCGGCGACGCCGGAATCGTGAAGATGGCGCATCCGTTCGACGTCTTCCGTCCGCAGGTGGCGGCGATCATCGGCCTGCTGTTCGTGCTCGTGGTCTACGTCACCATGGTGTACGGCCCGATCGCGGCGATGCTGGTCGAACTGTTCCCGACCCGCATCCGCTACACCTCGATGTCGCTGCCCTACCACATTGGTAACGGCTGGTTCGGCGGCCTGCTGCCGGCGACCGCCTTTGCCATCGTGGCCTCGACCGGCGACATCTATGCCGGCCTCTGGTACCCGATCATCTTCGCCTCGATTACCGTCGTGATCGGCTTCTTCTTCCTGCCCGAGACCAAGGACGTCGACATCAAGGCGACCTGATCGAAAGCAGCAATAAGCACAACGAACCGGCCGCGGAGCGATCCGCGGCCGGTTTTGTTTTGAGCGCTAAAATTGCCTTACTGATTGCTGCCGACGAATTGCAGCACCACCTCGCGCTGGTGCGGGCGCTTGCGGTGCTCGATCAAGTAGATCGCCTGCCAGGTGCCGAGGGCAAGCCTGCCGCTCAAGACCGGGACCTGAAGCGAGGCCCCGGTCAGCATCGTCTTGATATGTGCCGGCATGTCGTCGGACCCTTCGGTGTCGTGGGTCCACCCGGCATTCTCCGGCGCCAGCCGGGACAGTGCCGTGGTGAGATCGACCAGCACGGACGGATCGGCATTCTCCTGGATCGTCAGCGAGGCCGAGGTATGGCGGATGAACAGCGTCAGCGCGCCGTCGCGCGCGTGAACCTCGGCGATGAATTTTGCAGCCTCGCTGGTCAGATCGGTGAAGCCGTGGCCCGATGTCTGCACGGTCAGCAATGATGATGCGATGGTGTTGGCTTGCACCGACGATGGCGCCGAGCGGGTGACTGATCTGGCTGATGTCATGAAAGGTCCCGACTAATCGAACACTGCCGTAGGGTGGGCAAAAGGCGCGAAGCGCCGTGCCCACGATCTCGATCCCGTTGCGTCAATTGGTGGGCACGCTTCGCTTTGCCCACCCTACGGCACTACGGCACCTCAACGCATGGATGGCGCGAAGGGGTCCTCAAATCTTCCCCGACACGTCCTTCTGGACGCGGTTGGCGATGTCGATCAGCCGCCGCCAGGCCTTTTCCAGAAACGACATCACGCGGTCGACGTCCTGGTCGCTCGGCAGCGGGATCTCGATCTTGCGCTCGCCCTCGGCGCCCTTGGGCTCCGCTTTCTTCAGCGGGTCGGATTTCGGCAGCGCCTCGTCGATCTTGCCGGACACCGTCGGTCCGGCCGCGAGCTGTCCCTGCAGCCTTTCGACCTCGGCCTGGAGCCGGCCGATCTCGGCGTCGAGCGCGGTCCGTTCGTCGGGCACCGCGTAGCAGGCCCAGCCGGCGCCGTTCTTGGTGCAGGTCGATACCGTGCCGGTGCGCGTGTCGAGCCGCAGCACGCCCTCGGGGATGGGCGCCATGCTGTAGCGGCCGTTCTCGCTATCGGGCGCGGACTGCGCGGCCTCGAGGTCGCCGCCGATCGCCACCGCGGCGGCGAACGCGGCCAGCGCTAGCCATGATGTTGTGGATGACGTCACTGGTCTCATCGCGCTCTCCGCCACGACGTGCAGGTGGCTCTCTCGCAAATTCTACACCCCGGTGAGGCGATCCGCCGCCCAAAACACGCACCGACATCAACGATCCCAGCGGCGTCTTCGATCCCGGCAGCGTGGCGAAAGGGCGGCCGCCTTCGCCGATCCTGAGGCCTGCTGCTGCGGTGCGGCGTCACGCTGTGTGCAGCGCTGCCGTGCGCGCCAATATCATCAAGTAAATCAGCTACATAACCGAAAGCGACGCAATCGTGACTTGGCTTGACTTGATTATGGGCCATCAGTATGGTCCGCGCGGCTTTTGAGGGTGGCGGGCGCAATTTCCATTCAGCCGCGGCGTTTCGGGTCTTCGTTGCATGACACAGGGCACGGGACACGGCGAGAATGGGGATCGCGATAGATCGTCCGAGGAAGCTGCGCTTTCCGAACGGCTCGGAAAACTTGATCAGCGGTTGTCCGAATTCCGGGACCGACGAATCAAGACCGAGCAACCCGCAGGTGACGGTGAAGACAGAGCGGCCAGAGCTTCGGCGATGGCGCTTGGTTTCCGGTTATCCTCCGAGTTGATCGCCGGGGTCGTTGTCGGAGCGGGGATTGGCTGGGGTTTCGACCGCTTGCTGTCGACGTCGCCTTTCGGATTTATCGTGTTCCTGTTGCTGGGCTTCGTCGCCGGCGTGGTGAATGTGGTGAGAACGGCGGGTGCGGGTCAAAACAGGCGCGGTGGGTCTTAGCCGATCCGCACCAGGACAGGAATGATCGTGCCGGCATCGCCGGTACGGGCCGGCCCGGCCGGCAGACCGAGACCCGCCGGCATTGCCCGGCAGACCAAGAGATGCCGCGCTGATGAAAATCGACCCGATCCACCAGTTCAACATCGAGCCTCTCTTCACCCTGGGCCATATCGGCAATCACACGATCGCCTTCACCAATTCGTCGCTCTACATGCTGGTGGCGGTGGCGATCATCTCGATCCTGATGCTCGCCAGCGGAACGCAGCTGGTTCCCGGGCGCCTTCAGTCGGTCGCCGAGATCTCCTACGAGTTCGTGGCTTCGACCATCCGCTCGACCGCCGGCTCGGAAGGCATGAAGTTCTTCCCGCTGATCTTCTCGCTGTTCATGTTCATCTGCGTTTCGAACCTGGTCGGCATCATCCCCTACACCTTCACGATCTCGAGCCATCTGATCGTGACGGCAGCGCTCGCGCTTTTGGTCTTCTTCACGGTCCTGATCTACGGCGTCGCCAAGAACGGCCTGAAATTCTTCTCGATCTTCGTGCCCCACGGCGTTCCCGGCTACATCCTGCCGCTGGTGATGTTCATCGAGATCCTGTCGTTCTTCCTGCGGCCGGTCTCCCACAGCGTCCGTCTGTTCGCCAACATGCTGGCCGGCCACATCGCGCTGAAGGTGTTCGCGGGCTTCGTCGCCATGCTCGGCTTCTCGCTCGGGGCGCTGGGCTGGGTCGGCGGCGTGCTGCCGCTGGCTCTCACGGTCGCGCTGTACGCGCTCGAGATTCTGGTCGCGTTCCTGCAAGCCTATGTGTTTGCGATCCTGACCTGCATCTACCTCAACGACGCCATTCATCCGGGACACTGAGCGGTCCGGGGAATTTCCACCCACAACCCAATCTTTCTTCCAAGGAGTCTAAAATGGATCCGGCAGCAGCAAAACTTATCGGCGCGGGCATCGCATGCATCGGCATGGGCGGCGCGGGCGTCGGCGTCGGCGTGATCTTCGGCAACTACCTCGCCGCAGCCGTTCGCAACCCCTCGGCCGCTCAGGGCCAGTTCGGCAACCTGATCTTCGGCTTCGCCGTGACCGAAGCGCTCGGCATTTTCTCGCTGCTGATCGCGCTGCTGCTGCTGTTCGTTCCGCTCTGAGGACGACGTTTTTCGCGCCGTTCCATTCCATTGGGACGGCGCGTGTGACAGCAACAGGAGAACTCCGTGGCTGAAAGTCATGGCGGCGCAAAAGGTCCGGCGGCGGGCGCTCACACCGGGGCTGACGGTAGTCACCACGGTGGCGGTTTTCCGCCGTTCGAGAGCAGCAACTACGCTTCACAGCTGGTGTCGCTCGCGATCTTCTTCGTCCTGCTTTACGTGATCGTGTCCAAGCTTGCTCTGCCGAAGGTCGGCGGTGCGATCGAGGCGCGTCAGAACAAGATCGAGGGTGACCTCGCCGAGGCGCAGAAGCTGAAGGACCAGTCCGACGCGGCGCTGAAGGCCTATGAAACCGAGCTCGCTTCGGCGCGCACGCGGGCACAGGCGATCGGCAACGAATCCCGCGACAAGGCGAATGCGCAGGCGGAAGCCGAGCGCAAGACGCTGGAAGAACAATTGGCGGCCAAGCTCGCCGAGGCGGAGAAGACCATCGCCTCGACCCGCGCCACCGCCATGAGCAACGTCCGCGGCATCGCGGCCGATGCGGCAGGTCAGATCGTGCAGCAGCTCACCGGCGTCGTTCCCGACGCTGCGTCGGTCAATGCCGCGGTCGATGCGTCCCTGAAAGGTTAGTCGAGATGTTCTTCGATCCTGAAACCTGGGTCGCCATCGCCTTCGTGATCCTGATGGTCGTGTTCGCCTATCTCGGGGTCTTCAAGTCGGCGATGACGGCGCTGGATCATCGTGCCGCCCGCATCAAGGCCGAGCTCGACGACGCGACGCGCCTCAAGCAGGAAGCGGCCAAGGTGCTTGCCGACTACAAGGCCCGCAGCGCCACGGCCGAGCGCGAAGCTGCCGACATCATCGCCAACGCCAAGGCCGAAGCCGAGCGCATCGCGGCCGATGCCAAGGCGAAGATGGAAGACTTCGTCGCCCGCCGGACCAAGACCGCGGAGAGCAAGATCGCGCTCGCCGAGGCCCAGGCACTTGCCGATGTCCGCGCCGCAGCCGCGGAAGCCGCCGTCCAGGCCGCCTCCACGATCCTGTCGCAGTCGGTCAAGGGCTCGGTCGCCGACGATCTGCTCGCCAAGGGTATCACCGAGGTCCGGCAGAAGCTGAACTGAGGGTTTTGCCTTCACCAATCAAAAAGCCGGCGCGATGAGCGCCGGCTTTTTTGTTTTCGCAATCCACAAAAACGGTGTCAGCACCCGCGAAAGCGGGTGATCCAGTATTCCAGAGAGAGCAATGAGATACGGAGAAGCCGCGGCGTACTGGATGCCCGCCTGCGCGGGGCATGACAGCGTTCTTCGTGACGACTTGCTTACCTACTTCTTCTTCCGTCCCTTCGGCTCGGGCGAGAGCGCCTGCGGGTCGAAGCCGACATAGAAGACATAGGAATCGGCGGTCGCGGCCGAGGGCGTCGGATAAGCCAGATCCTCGACGATGAAGGTGAAGGGCACGCTGCCGCCTTCGGACATCTCGACTGTGGTCCGGTAAGCCTTCGAGGCGATCACTTTCTCGCCGACGCCGCCCTGCACCACCGCGACACGCAAGGGGACCTCGACGGTGGCGGGCGCGCCGGCGGGACCGGCGATCACGCGGCCCTGGATTCCGATCCGGGCCGTGATGCCGACACTGCTGCGGGAACATTCGCGCGCCATCTTGGTGATCGAGGCCTGGAAGCGGATCTCGTTGCCGACGGCCGGCTTGCCGGCCGCCCCCACCGCATAGGTCGATGCGCCCGCGCGCACCGTCACCTGCGGGCAATCGAGGTCGTCTTCCGCCGGCTGGCCAGGCGCAGGCGCGGGCTTGGGCGGGGCCGGCTCATCCGACTTGCCCCCGAACAGGCTCTTGAAGCGGTCGGTCAAGGACTGGGCGGCCACCGGCGAAACCGCCGCGAACGACATCGACAATGCAAGCGCGATCGCCGGCATCCGCCGCAGCACATTCCGCGATGACCGAAGCTGCTTCACCATCAAAGCCCGTACTCCAATGACAATTGTCCGGCCGATCGCCGGCCGGGGCATGCGGGTTATATCGCCAAAATCGGCGAACCCAAGGCAGCAAAAAGGGGGACTTGGCCAGGGACTTGGCCAGGGGACTTGGTCCAATGAAGCGAGCCGCTCAGCCGCGGAAATCCTCATGCAGCAGGCCGAACAGCAAATGGTCCTGCCAGACCCCGTTGATGCAGAGATAGCGGCGCGCCAGGCCCTCGCGGGAGAAACCGCACTTCTCCAGCACCCGGATCGATGGCGCATTGGTGGGGATGCATGCGGCCTCGACCCGATGCAGATTGAGCTCGCCGAACAGCGTCGGCAGGAGGACCCGGAGTGCAGCCGTCATGTAGCCGCGATGGGCATGGGGTTGCCCGACCCAATAGCCGATGGTGCCGGCCTGCACGATGCCGCGCCGGACATTGGCCAGCGTGATGCCGCCGACCATGGCGCCATCGAGCTCGCGGAAGATCAGAAAGGGATAGGAACGGTCCGCGGCAATGTCCTCGGAATAGCGGCGCAGGCGGCGGCGGAAGCCGGAGCGGGTGAGATCGTCAGACGGCCAGATTGGCTCCCAGGGCGTCAGATAATCGCGGCTGGTTTCGCGCAAATGCGCCCATTGCAGGAAGTCCGACATCTGCGGCGCGCGCAGCAACAGCCCGTTACCGCGCGGCGCGAGGGCGGCGGGTCCACTGGACGGCAGGCGAAAGAGGGCCATGGTGATGCTTCCCGGGGCAGCTCAGCCCGCGCGCGGCTCCTAATGCAGCCGCGCCTTGGCACGTGCCCGCGTCAATCCTTCCGCAAAAGACACCGCCGTGTCCAGACCCCTGCCACTGCCTAATGCGACAACGGCAGGCCGGCTCCGCGACAGCAGCGCACGCGCTGCGTCCCGGGTCGATTCGACGCTGACGGCGTCGATCCGGGCCACCAGCTCCTCGACCGTCTGCGGCCGGCCATAGGCCAGCACGTGGCGCGCCAGCTGCTCGGCGCGCGATGAGCAGCTTTCCAGCGCCATCAGCAGGCCCGCCTTCATCTGCGCCTTGGCCCGCGCGATCTCGGCCTCGGTCAGGGTCTCGACCGAATCATTCATGATGTCGACCACGACCTCCATCATCTCCGGCGCGTCGGCCGGATCGGTGCCGGTGTAGAGGCCGAAGAAGCCGGTGTCGGTATAGGGCGCGTGGAACGAATAGATCGAGTAGCAGAGACCGCGCTTCTCGCGCACCTCCTGGAACAGGCGCGACGACATTCCGCCGCCGAGGATGTTGGTGAAGACCTGGAGCGAGAACAGCGACAGATCGCTCTGCGGCACGCCTTCCAGAGCCAGCGTCAGATGCGCCTGCTCCAGCTCGCGATGCACCACCTTGGCGCCGCCCTTGCCGAACATGGCCGCCTGCGGTTTGGGACCCGGCGTCCCCTCAAAACTTGCGAAGCGCTTCTCGACCTCAGCGACCACTTGCTTGTGATCGACCGCACCGGCCGCGGCCACCACCATGTCGGGCCCGCGATAATGCGTCGAGAGATAGTCGCGCAGCGAATCGCGATTGAAGGCGCGCAGCGTCTTGGCCGTGCCGAGCAGCGAGCGGCCCATCGGCTGGTCGGGGTAGCAGAGCTCGTTGAGATGCTCGAACACGACGTCATCGGGCGTATCCTGCGCGGCACCGATCTCCTGCACGATGACGTTCTTCTCGCGCTCCAGCTCGTCGGGCTCGAAGGCGGGATTGGCGAGGATGTCGGCAAGCACGTCGAGCGCGAGCGGCACGTCGGCCTTGAGCACCCGCGCGTAATAGGACGTGGTCTCGGTCGAGGTGCCGGCATTGAGGTCGCCGCCGACCGCCTCGATCTCCTCGACGATCTCGCGCGAGGAGCGTTTCGTCGTGCCCTTGAACGCCATGTGCTCGAGCAGATGCGAGATGCCGTGCTCGTTCGGCTTCTCGTCGCGTCCGCCGACGCCGGCCCAGACGCCGAGCGCCGCGGTCTCAAGATGGGGCATCTTGTCGGTGACGACGGTCAGGCCGGAGGCAAGCTTGGAAATCTCGACGCTCATCCGGCAACTCCCTGCTTTGCGGCGCGGCTGACCGACAGCACGAACCGCTCGACCTCGGCCTGATCGTTCTTCATCACCTTCATGTGTTCGGATTTGGTCATCAATCCGTCGAGCCAAGCCGGCAGTTGCGGCCGCTGGCCGCAGGCCGCTTCGACAGCGTCGGGGAATTTGGCCGGATGGGCGGTGGAGAGCACGATGCTCGGCACCCCAGTGTCGGTGGTGTCACGATCGGCGACGGCGAGCGCCACCGCCGTATGGGGATCGACCAGCTCGCCTGCCTCGCGCCAGCCGGCGCGGATCGCAGCCGCGGTCTCGGTCTCGTCGGCGCGCCCCGCGTCGAACTCCTCGCGGATCGCGGCCAGCGTCGCATCGGGCAGCACGAAACGTCCTGACTGCTTCAGCGAATCCATCAGACGGCGCACGCCCGCCGCATCGCGCTTACCGGCCTCGAACAACAGCCGTTCGAAATTCGACGAGATCTGGATGTCCATCGACGGCGACGCCGTCGCGTGCACCTCCCGCACCTCGTAGATCCCGGTCTTCAGCGTGCGCGCCAGGATGTCGTTGACGTTGGCGGCGATGCGCAGGGTCCGCACCGGCAGCCCCATCCGCTTGGCGACGTAGCCGGCGAAGATGTCGCCGAAATTGCCGGTCGGCACGACGAAGTCCACCGCGCGCGCCGGCGCGCCGACCGCAACGGCGGAGGTGAAATAGTAGACGACCTGAGCGACGATGCGCGCCCAGTTGATGGAATTGACGCCGGAGAGCGAGGTCGCATCGCGGAAGCGATGGTTGTTGAACATCCCCTTCACGAGCGCCTGGCAGTCGTCGAAATTGCCCTCGATGGCCAGCGCATGGACATTGGCCGCGCCCGTCGACGTCATCATCCGCCGCTGCACCTCGGAGATGCGGCCGTGCGGGAACAGTACGATGAGATCCACGTTCTCGAGGCCGGCGAAGGCTTCGACCGCCGCGCCGCCGGTGTCGCCTGAGGTGGCGACCACGATGGTCGTGCGCTGGCCGCGTTTGGCGAGCACATGGTCCATCAGCCGCGAGATCAGCTGCATCGCCACGTCCTTGAAGGCGAGCGTCGGACCGTGGAACAGCTCCAGCACGAATTGGTGCGGCGACATCTGGCGCAGCGGCACCACCGCCGGATGGCGGAAGGTCGCGTAGGCCTCGTTGGCCATGCGGCCAAGCTCGGCGTCCGAAATCTCGCCGCCGGCGAAGGGACGGATCACGTCGACCGCGACCTCCCAATAGGGGCGGCCGAAGAAGCCGGCGATGGTCTCGGCAGAGAGCTGCGGCCAGATCGTCGGCACATACAGGCCGCCGTCGCGCGCAAGCCCGGTCAGCATCACGTCGCAGAAGCCGAGTTCGGGGGCCTCGCCCCGGGTCGAGATATAACGAGTCAAACTGCCCTCCAAAGGCCGACCGGGCCTGCGCCCGCTCGTTAAGCCTTTGATTTTACGAAATTACTTGTTAACAGCCAGAGGCTTTGGGCCACCATAAAGTGTTTTGCGGCATCAGGAAACCGCTTCCCGCCGGTACCCCTGCCCAGCAAAAAGGGCTGCGGCGGTGCCGCAGCCCTCTCTTGGAAGGTCTGTCGTTGATATGTGCAGACCGGTTTGCCTCTGGGGTCGCCGCCCCCGCTGAAACTTGTCCGGCAACCTTTCGCCGTCAGTCACGAAATCGTCAAGGGCGAAAACGACGAGCGCGGGAAGATGTTCCTATTTTTCCCGACATGCCCAAGCTTATGCGGGCGCGTTCCAGCGAAGCGGTGCCAAGGATTGCCATTTTATCCCGACAATTGCGGGGACTTCGGAACGAATGCCACCTCGACCCATTGTGTCCGCGGAGGGGTGTCGGCGGTGTCCATGCATTGCCCGGCTGCACGCCGACACCAATCCGTCTCGCCGAACCGGCTGCATCCTGGAGCAGCCGGTTCGGTGCCGTCTGTGCCCCGGGCCGCCAGTGCCCGGGCCGTCAATTCATCCCGATTTCAACCGCGATCCTGATCAGGTCGGAATGGTTCTTGGCTCCTAGCTTCTGCTTGAGCAGGGACGTGGTGTTGGCGACGGTCTTGTAGGAGATGCCGAGCGCCTCGGCGACTTCCACGATCTTGTCGCCGCGTCCGAGCAGGCGGAGAATTTCGAGCTCCCGCGGCGTCATCTGCGAGGCCGGGTTGGCCTTGATCGCCGCGCCGGAAAACGTCACGGCTTCCGCGAGTTGCGGTGAGATGAAATTGTCGCCCGCGACCACCTTGCGCACCGCTTTCAGCAGGATCCTGGGATCATCGCCCTTGGAGACATAGCCCTGCGCCCCAAGCTCGACCGCCCGCACCACGAAGGCCGGATCGTCGTTCATGCTGAACATGATGATCTTGGCGTCGGGATCGTCCTTGCGGATGCGTCGCATCAGCTCGAAGCCGGAGACATCGGGCAGGCTGATGTCGATCACGGTGACGTCGGGCCGCTTGCTGACATAGGCGCGATGGCCGGATTTGGCGTCGGTCGCCTCGTCGATACGGATCGAATGGTCCGAAGCGAACAGGGTCCGGCAACCGGACAGCACCACGGGGTGGTCATCGACAATCAGGACCCTGGTCGCCGGCTTGGCGGTATCTTGCATCGCGCACTCTCTTGTTTTTCGACTCATAGACCGGCGGGAACAAATGGAAAGAGTAAATCCCCCCGATGCGCGTTAGAATTGACCTAATGTGGCAACGACTCTCGTTCAGAACGCAACTGCTTCTTCCACTCGGCGCGAGCTTTCTCGCAGCGCTGATCCTGGGCGGCGTGCTGCTCCGAATCTTCGCGGCCGGTCAGCTCGCCGACGAGAACGAGCCGGCTCGACGTTCGACCCGGACGATCGCGACCGCACTCAACAACACTCTGCGCGCGTCGGACGACCCGCGGAAGACACTTGACGCCTTTGTCCAATCCTTGACCAGCTCCTCGGACATCCAGTTCCGTTCCGCGGAAGGCCCTGCTGCGGAGGAGCCAAGGGACGGCCTGCACAACCTGCAAGGGGTTCCGCAGTGGTTTGTCAACCTGCTCATGGTGCCGGACATGGACGCCGCGACCCCGGTGCTGATCGATGGCAGGCGTGTCGGCGATATCGTGTTCCTGCCGGACCTGTCGGCTGACCTGTTCGAGAAGTGGATCGGCTTCCTGGCGCTGACCGGCCTCGTTGCCATGCTGACCGTGCTCACCGGAATCATCGCTTACGTCTTCGCGGGATCGGCACTGCGTCCCCTGCAGCATCTCGGCGAAGGCCTCACGCGGATGCGGCGTGGCGACTACGCAAAGCCGATCCCGGTCGGAGGGCCGCCGGAGATCCGGCAGAGCTGTGAGGAAGCAAATGCGCTGGCTGCGACGCTGGCGCAATTGAGTCAGGACAATCGCGATCTGATGCACCGCCTGGTGTCGCTCCAGGACGACGAACGGCGCGATCTCGCCCGCGAATTGCACGACGAGCTCGGACCGCTGCTGTTCGGCATCCGCGCCGGCACGATTGCGCTGATCGACACCTCGCCGCAGCTGGGAAATCTCGGCAAGTCAGCCCAGGACGTGCTGCAATCGGTCGAGGCGCTCCAGCAGACCAACCGCCGTATCCTCGATCGGCTGCGGCCGCTCTACATCGAGGAGCTGGGCCTTTCGACCAGTGTGCAGACACTGCTCCAGAACTTTCGCAAGCAGGCACCGCATATCGTCCTGACGGACACGATCGATCCGGCTCTCAACGGCATCGCCGGGCCGCTGGCCCAGACCGTCTATCGGGTGATCCAGGAGGCGCTGACCAACGTGCTGCGCCACGCCAACGCCGGCAACGCCCTTGTCCAAGCAACCGTCACCGGCGAGGCGCTCGTCGTCGAGATCTCCGACGACGGCGGCGGCTTTCCCGAGGGCAACGTTTTCGGCCGCGGCCTGACCGGCATGCATGAGCGCGTGCGCGCGCTCAGCGGATCGCTGTCACTGTTGCGCGTGGATGGGCGAACCCATGTACGCTGCCGCCTTCCGACCGGACCCACGCGCGAGGCGCCGGTCCAGCCCATTGGATGAGGATGTCTTGTCGAAAAACCGCTGCACACCTTGCGCTAGCGCGGCCCTTCGGTCCGGAGCATGCCCTAACAGGCGCAGCCATGATGCGCGTTCTGTCGCGCCGGCTCGCACAGCGTGCTGCGGATCTTGCCTTCCGGGCTGAAGCGAAACGAGGCCTGAATGCGCAGTGCGCCCGCGACGGAATATTCGAGATCGACGCCATGGGGCGCGGGACGGATCTCCTCCAGCCCGAAACCTGCCAACGAGAAGGCACTGAGTCGCGGCTGCCAATAGGCCTCGAGCTCGCTGCGGCCGCGATAGCGCTGCGCACCGTTGCACGTGCACTCGACCTGGGCGTCGTCCGCATAGAGGTCGAGCAACGTCGGGAGGTCGCCCTTCCGGCAGGCGTCCACCCAATCGACGACAATTCCCATCTGGTCGAAATCGCTCACGCCGCAATCCTGTCTGCCGCGGAAACTCACCGGCGGCTTAGAACCACACTCGTGAATGTGCGCTGAATAATAAACCCCGGGCGATACCGGGTTCCCTCGGGGTATCTACGGTCGAGCTCAGCTCTGCCGCCGGCCTCTTGCCCACACGGCGAAGGCGATCAGCACGGCGCCGGCGAGCAGGAACCAGGTGACGGCGTATTGCAGGTGATCGTCCTTCAGATGCACGTCGAGCGGCCCCGGGCGCGGGATGCCGTTCTCGGGCACCGGTTGCTCGAGGTCGACATAGAACGGCGCAACCGCGCCCCAGCCGAGCGCACTTGCGATCGCCGGATGATCACGCACGAACCAGAGCCGCTTGTCGCGGTTCTCCGCCGGCGTCAGCCAACCGGACGGCTCGGGAAAGCGCAGATAACCGGTGAGCGCGACCGGCTGCCCGGTAACGAGCTTCTTCACCGCGCGATCCTCGACGCTGCGGTCCTGCATGGTGTTCTCGACGAAGCCCGCATCGATCACGACCGTCTCGCCGCTGGGAAGTCGCGCCGGCAGGAACGCCCAGGTGCCGGGGCCGGAGGCATCCTTGCGCACCGCGGAGCCCGAGGAATAGACCATCGCATCCGGCAGGGCTGCGTAGGTCGCGGTGAAGCTGACGCGGCGGAATTCGTCGCGCGCGGGATTGAGTGCAGCCCATTGCGAAGGTGGCGGCAGTGCGATGGGCGCCTCTGCAAGGCGCTCGGTGAGCGCCGCGACCAGCGCGTGCTTGGCGGTCCGGCGCTGCAATTGCCAGACACCGAGTGCGATGAAGACGGCCGTCAGGAACAGCGTGAACAGCGCGAAGCCGGCCACGCGAGGCTTGCGCGCAGGCTGGTTCATTTCGCGCGGTCGACCAACCGGCCCGGCGCCGCCTTGTGGTGGAATTGCAGCGCGATCAGCAGCGACTTCATCGCACGCAGCGGCAACAGCGTGGTGGCCAGGATCAGCGGCAACCACAGCGCCGCATGCAGCCAGTATGGCGGCTGGTACTTGACCTCGACGATGAGCGCAGCCGCTACCACGATCCCGCCGGCCAGCATGATGATGAAGATCGCCGGCCCGTCGCCGGTATCGATGAAGGCATAGTCGAGACCGCAGCGGTCGCATGCGGGTGCGAGCGTCAGGAAGCCCGCATAGAGCTTGCCCTGGCCGCAGCGCGGGCATCGGCAGGCAAGCCCGCGCAGCGCGCTTTGCAGGACGGTGGTTTCAGGCTCGGGCTTGCCGGCGGTGTCGTTCATGAGGGCAGACTCTATCACAGTTTTCGCGGGAGCTTCCGGCGGCCCAAAAGCGAAAGGGCGGCCCAGCGGCCGCCCTTTCTGATCTCGTTGTCGCGGCTCAGTGCGCGCCGTGGGCCATGGTCTCGGCGCCGTGTCCCCAGACGTAGATGCAGAGGAACAGGAACAGCCAGACCACGTCGACGAAGTGCCAGTACCAGGCGGCGAACTCGAAACCGAGATGCTGCTTCGGCGTGAAGTGGCCCGCATAGGCGCGGAACAGGCACACCAGCAGGAAGATGGTGCCGACCAGCACGTGGAAGCCGTGGAAGCCGGTCGCCATGAAGAAGGTCGCGCCATAGACGTTGCCGCCGAACGAGAACGCCGCATGGCTGTACTCGTAGGCCTGCACGCAGGTGAAGAGTGCACCGAGCACGACGGTGAGGATCAGGCCGTATTTCAGGCCCTGGCGGTCGTTCTCGAGCAGCGCATGGTGCGCCCAGGTCACGGTGGTGCCCGACGTGAGCAGGATCAGCGTGTTCAGGAGCGGCAGGTGCCAGGGATCGAAGGTCTCGATGCCATGCGGCGGCCAGGTGCCGGGGACGGCGCAGGCGCCGGCCTGGGTGCCAAGGCCGCAGCCGAACACGGCATCGCGGGTGGCGTGAACGGCGTCGGCCGGAAACAGCGCGGCGTTGAAATAGGCCCAGAACCAGGCGACGAAGAACATCACCTCGGAGGCGATGAACAGGATCATGCCGTAGCGGTGATGCAGCTGCACGACGCGGGTATGGTCGCCCTTGTACTGGGCTTCCTTGATCACGTCGCCCCACCAGCTCGCCATGGTGTAGAGCACGCCCACGGTGCCGACGCCGAACACGATCGGCGCGGCCGAGAACATGTGATGCATCCAGGTGATCGCGCCGACCGCCATGATGAAGGCCGAGAGCGAACCGACGGCCGGCCAGGGCGAGGGATCGACCAGGTGATAGTCGTGATGCTTGGTGTGCGCCGTTGCCATTTGCGGTCTCTCTCCTCAATCCCGTGCCTGTCGGGCACTTATCCCCTTATTTCCAACCGCCCGAGCGTGAGCCCGGCGGTCAGAGATTTCCCTTGCGCTTGTCTGCTTCGCCCGATGCCAGCGGCTTCACCACGGGATCCTTGACCGGATAGAAGGTGTAGGACAGCGTGATCGTGTTCAGTCCGTCGTTCTCGTGATCGTCGGCGATCGACGGATCGACGTAGAACACGACCGGCATCTCGCGCTTCTCGCCGGGCGCCATGGTCTGCTCGGTGAAGCAGAAGCAATTGATCTTCTGGAAGTAGGAGCCGACCGTCAGCGGCGCGACATTGTAGGCCGCCTGCGCGGAAGTGGTGCGCGCAGCCTGGTTGGTCACGGTGTAGAAGACGGTCACGACCTGGCCGATATTGACCTCGATCTCGCTTTGCTCCGGCTCGAACTTCCAGGGCAGGCCCGGGGCGACGTTGGAATCGAAGCGCACCGAGATTTTCCGCGCGATCGGGCCGGTGGCCGGCGCGGAGGTCGCAACCTGGGTCGTGCCGTTGAAGCCGGTGGCGCGGCAGAACCAGTTGTAGAACGGCACCGCCGCGTAGGAGGCACCGACCATCAACGCGACCACGCCGCCGCAGATGGAAGCAACCACCACATCGCGGCCCAGCCCGCGGCCCTTGGTCGGCTCACGCTTGGCCGGCGTGGCACTGACATCCTGCGATATGGTCGGCTCGTGATCCATGTTTCCTACATCGGCCGCACGAGGACTGCCGGCCCCTTGACCATGGTGACGGCGAAGAACAGCACCACGAGCACGCCGAGCGCGAGCGCGATCGCAATCGAACGCTGACGACGGCTCTTCTTCTGCGCCTCGGTGAGGACGATTCCATCTGGCTCGGGTTTGTCGACCATCCCTGCGATCATGCGCCCCCTACCAGCGGAGCAAGCGCCCGGAACACGACCTCGGCCAGCAGGGTCGCGAACAGCACGAACAGATAGAGGATCGAGAAGGCGAACAGCTTGCGGGTCGCGCGCAGCGACGCAGCTCGCTCGCGGCGCAGATAGACGTTGATCGCGAGCACCAGCATGCCGGCGCCGAGGATCAGCGAGACGATACCGTAGACGGCGTCGAAATAGCCGAGCGCCCAGGGCGCGGCGGCGACCGCGATCAGCACGATGGTGTAGAGCAGGATCTGGAGCCGCGTCGCGTCGGGACCGGCGACATTGGGCAGCATCGGAATGCCGGCGCGCGCGTAATCGTCGGAGCGGAACAACGCCAGCGCCCAGAAGTGCGGCGGGGTCCAGAAGAAGATGATGGCGAACAGCAGCAGCGGCTCGACGTCGACTGTGCCGGTCACCGCGGCCCAGGCCACCACCGGCGGCAGCGCGCCGGCGGCGCCGCCGATCACGATGTTCTGCGCGGTCCAGCGCTTCAGCCACATCGTGTAGATCACGACGTAGAAGAAGATGGTGAAGGCGAGCAGCGCGCCCGCGATCCAGTTGACGAGGATGCCGAGCGTCATCACCGAGAAGAAGGACAGCGTCAGGCCGAACGCCATGGCTTCAGGGCGGGTGATGCGGCCGCGCGGAATCGGCCGGTTCGCCGTGCGCGACATCTTGGAGTCGATATCGCCTTCCAGCGCCATGTTGAGCGCGCCGGAGGCACCGGCGCCTACGGCGATGCAGAGCAGCGAGGTGATCGCCAGCACCCAGTGGAAATGCCCGGGCGCCATCGCCATCCCGACCAGCGCGGTGAAGATCACCAGCGACATCACCCGCGGCTTCAAGAGCGCGATGTAGTCGCCGACCTCCGCTTCGGAGATGCGGGGATTGATGTCGATGGCGTTGTGGTCGAGGACGGACACTTAATTCAACTCGCTTCGTTATAGAGCCGCGGCGCCCGTCACGGGCGCCGCGGGAGATCGATCACTGCACGCGGGGCAGCACTTCGAACTGGTGGAAGGGCGGCGGCGAGGGCAAGGTCCACTCCAGCGTGGTCGCACCTGCACCCCACGGATTGTCGCCGGCCGGCACCTTCTTCATGAAGGCGTCGAGCACGCAGTAGAGGAAGATCAGCACGCCGAAGCCGGAGATGTAGGAGCCGACCGACGAGACCAGGTTCCAGCCCGCGAACGCGTCGGGATAGTCGACGTAGCGGCGCGGCATGCCCGACAGGCCGAGGAAGTGCTGCGGGAAGAACACCAGATTGACGCCGATGAAGGTGACCCAGAAGTGCGCCTTCGCGAGCGTCTCGTTGTACATGTAGCCCGACATCTTCGGGAACCAGTAGTACCAGCCGGCGAAGATTCCGAACACCGCGCCCAGCGACAGCACGTAGTGGAAGTGCGCGACGACGTAGTAGGTCTCCTGCAGCACGCGGTCGACGCCCGCGTTCGCCAGCACGACGCCGGTGACGCCGCCGACCGTGAACAGGAAGATGAAGCCCACCGCCCAGATCATCGGGGCCCGGAATTCGATCGAGCCGCCCCACATCGTGGCGATCCACGAGAAGATCTTCACGCCGGTCGGAACCGCGATGACCATGGTCGCCGCGACGAAATAGGCCTGCGTCGCCGAGGACATGCCGACCGTGTACATGTGGTGCGCCCAAACCACGAAGCCGATGCCGCCGATCGCGACCATGGCGTAGGCCATGCCGAGATAGCCGAACACGGGTTTGCGCGAGAAGGTCGAGATGATCTGGCTGACCATGCCGAAAGCCGGCAGGATCAGGATGTACACCTCGGGGTGGCCGAAGAACCAGAACAGATGCTGGAACAGCACGGGGTCGCCGCCGCCTTCGGGGTTGAAGAACGTCGTGTGGAAGTTGCGGTCGGTGAGCAGCATGGTGATCGCACCGGCGAGCACCGGCAGCGACAACAGCAGCAGGAACACCGTCACCAGGATCGACCACACGAACAGCGGCATCTTGTGCAGGGTCATGCCCGGCGCGCGCATGTTGAAGATCGTGGTGATGAAGTTGATGGCGCCGAGGATCGACGAGGCACCCGCCAGATGCAGCGACAGGATCGCGAAGTCGACGGCCGGGCCCGGATGGCCCGAGCTCGACAGCGGCACGTACATGGTCCAGCCGGCGCCGACGCCGTTGGCACCCGGCTCGCCCTCGACGAAGGTCGACATCAGGAGCAAGGCGAAGGAAGCCGGCAGCAGCCAGAACGAGATGTTGTTCATGCGCGGGAACGCCATGTCGGGCGCGCCGATCATCAGCGGCACGAACCAGTTGCCGAAGCCGCCGATCATCGCGGGCATGACCATGAAGAAGATCATGATCAGGCCGTGAGAGGTCACGAACACGTTATAGGTGTGCGTCTCGTGGAAGATCTGCACGCCCGGATACATCAGCTCGGCACGGATCGCGATCGACATCGCGGCGCCGATCACGCCGGCGATGACCGCGAAGATCAGGTACATCGTGCCGATGTCCTTGTGGTTGGTCGAATAGACGTAGCGGCGCCATCCGGTCGGATGGGCATGCTCGTCATGTCCGTGGGCGTGATCGCCGTGTGCCGCTGCGCTCGTTGCCATTTTCAAATCCTGCCTTGCGTCCCAATCGGACCTCTGGAGGTCCCGCCCTTCTGTCGCTTTCAGTCCCTTAGAGCCGTCACCCGACGCTTACTGCGTCGGGCCGGCTGCGGAGGCGTAGGTGCTGGTGCCGCCGCTCGCGAATTTCTTCTTTGCCGTCTCGACCCAGGAGGCGAACTCCTGGTCATTCACGACGCGAATCGCGATCGGCATGAAGGCGTGGTCCTTGCCGCAGAGCTCCGAGCACTGGCCGTAGAACATGCCGGTCTTGGTCGCCTTGAACCAGGTCTCGTTCAGCCGGCCCGGAATGGCGTCGATCTTGACGCCGAAAGCCGGCAGCGCGAAGGCGTGGATGACGTCGGCGCCGGTGACCTGGACACGAATCACCTTGTTGACGGGCACCACCATCTCGTTGTCGACGCCGAGCAGGCGGGGCTGCTTGTCCTGCGCCATCAGCGAATCGAACTCGAACTTGCCGTTATCGGGGTAGGCATAGGACCAGTACCACTGCTTGCCGGTCGCCTTGATGGTGATATCCGCCTTCGGCACGTCGAGCTCGAGGAACAGAAGCCGGAACGACGGCACCGAGATGCCGACCAGGATCAGCACCGGAACCAGCGTCCAGGCCACCTCGATCAGCGTGTTGTGGGTGGTCCGCGACGGCACCGGATTGGCCCGCGCGTTGAACTTGACGACCACGACCACGAGCAGCGCCAGAACGAACAGCGTGATCAGCGTGATCAGCACGAACAGGAAGTTGTGGAACCAGACGATGTTGTCCATCACCGGGGAGCCGGACTCCTGAAGCGTCCATTCCCAGGGCTTCGGTTGCCCGAGCTCGGCAAATGCCGCACCGCCCGTCGCCAGCGTCAGACCAGCCACGGCCAATCCCAGCAAGTGCCGGCCCACCGGGCCCATCGACATCCTCATGCCGTTCGCGCTCCCCTTACGAAATCACCCCAAGTGCGCTCCCCTGTTTGTGAGAAACGCTTATTCGATCCGCCCGCCTGACAAACCGCCGCGCAAGAATACCTCTAAGAGGAATTGGGGCCAGATCGCTAGAACGCCGAAATCAAGCCTCTCAAACCATAATTTTTGATCTATCGCAATGCAGTCTTGAGCCCCGTCTGCCAGCGATCACCCGCAAGATATTTCCTAGTAAGATCAGACAAAAATACCGTTTGCCGGGATGCTGCCGCTTGACAGCGGAATTGCCCGCGGTAGGCACTGGCAGATGGCCGCGCAGGAACCTGATTCGTGCGGGCGGCGGCGGCGCGAGGCGGCGTGGAATTTGCTTGGGAATCGCCTTCAAGACGCCGTCATTCCCGTATCAGTCCGCCAGATTAGTCCGCCAAGCGCGAGCGACCCAGGCGAGCAGAGGGACCGACCCGATGGGGCTTTCGAAATCGATGGCAGGCCTGGCTATGGCAAGGCTGGCTAGAAGGCAGATGACCCGCCTCCCGGCGCTGGCCAGCCTGCTGGCTGCGCTCGTCCTTCTGGCACTCCCCGGCCTCGCCCATGCGCAGGGCGCAGTCCGCTCCGTCCATGGCGACTGGCAGATCCGCTGCGACACCCCGCCGGGCGCGCAGACCGAGCAATGCGCCCTGATCCAGAGCGTGGTAGCCGAAGACCGCTCCAATGCCGGCCTGACCGTCATCGTGCTCAAGACCGCCGACCAGAAGAGCCGCCTGATGCGCGTGGTCGCGCCGCTCGGTGTCCTGCTGCCCTCCGGCCTCGGCCTCAAGCTCGACAACCAGGACGTCGGCCGCGCCGGCTTCGTGCGCTGCCTGCCCAATGGCTGCGTCGCCGAGGTCGTCATGGACGACAAGCTGCTCGGCCAGCTCCGCACCGCCAAGACCGCCACCTTCATCATCTTCGAGACCCCGGAAGAGGGCATCGGCTTCCCGCTCAGCCTGAACGGGCTCGGCGAGGGCTACGACAAGCTGCCGTAGGGGCAGGTCTCCGGTCGCACATTCTCAATCCCGTCATCCTGAGACGCGAGGCTTGCGAAGCGAAGCTGCAAGGTGAGCCTCGAAGGATGAGCGGCCGAGATGCAGCCGGGCCGCCGCCCTTCGAGGGCCGCTGAAGAAGCGGCCGCCTCCAGCGGCAACGGCTTCGCCGTTGCGCGGGAGTGACGGTGATGGATTGATGCTCGCGGCCAACGTTTTCGACAACACCGTCGGCAATCCTATCGTTTCCGTAATGTGACGCCCCGCCCCCTCGCGGAACCGGTCCGAAACCATTATCTTGCCCCACATCTTCCGATAATGGACGGACGCATGACAAATCCTGCCACGACCTCCCTGCTCGACCGCGCCAATCTCGACCGCGACCAGGTTCGCCACGAGGTCGCGCGCGGGCTTTCCGGTGCCGACGACGGTGAGCTGTTCCTGGAGTACAGCCAGACCGAAGCGCTGATGTTCGACAATGGGCGGCTGAAGCAGGCGACCTATGACACCTCGCAAGGGTTTGGCTTACGCGCGGTCAAGGATGATGCGGTCGGCTATGCGCATTCCTCCGACGTCTCGCTGCCGGCGCTGATCCGCGCCGCAGACGCGGTCGCGGCCGTGCGCGGCGGCTATTCCGGCAGCTTCGCCGCGCCGCCGGCGCATACCAATGTGCGGCTCTACGGCGACGACAACCCGCTCGATGCTCCGGGCTTCGAGACAAAAGTAAAACTGCTCGCCGAGATCGACGCCTACCTGCGCGACAAGGATCCGCGGGTGCGGCAGGTCAGCGTCAGCCTGGGTGCGACCTGGCAGGTCGTCGAGATCCTGCGGCCCGACGGCGAGAGCTATCGCGACATCCGTCCGCTCGTGCGCGTGAACATTTCCGTGGTGGCCGGCCAGGGCGACCGCCAGGAGAGCGGCAGCAAGGGTTATGGCGGCCGCGCCGGCTATGCCGAATTCATCCAGAGCAAGAACTGGCGCGATGCGGCCGACGGCGCATTGCGCGAGGCTTTGGTCAATCTGGAATCGATCCCCGCCCCCGCCGGCGAGATGGACGTCGTGTTAGGGGCCGGCTGGCCCGGCGTGATGCTGCATGAAGCGGTCGGCCACGGCCTCGAAGGCGACTTCAACCGCAAGAAGACGTCGGCATTTGCCGGCCTGATGGGCCAGCAGGTCGCGGCCAAGGGCGTCACCGTGGTGGACGACGGCACCATGGCCTCGCGCCGCGGCTCGCTGTCGATCGACGACGAGGGCACCCCCACCAATCGCACCGTGCTGATCGAGGACGGCGTCCTGGTCGGCTACATGCAGGACCGCCAGAACGCGCGGCTGATGAACATGAAGCCGACCGGCAACGGCCGTCGCCAGGGCTATGCCCATGTGCCGATGCCGCGCATGACCAACACCTACATGCTCGCGGGCGACCGCGATCCGGCCGAGATCCTCGCATCGGTGAAGAACGGCGTCTTTGCTGCGAATTTCGGCGGCGGCCAGGTGGACATCACCTCGGGCAAGTACGTGTTCCAGTGCACCGAGGCCTACAAGATCGAGAACGGCAAGCTGGGCGCGCCGCTGAAGGGCGCCATGCTGATCGGCAACGGGCCGACCGACCTGCATCGCATCCGCATGATCGGCAACGACCTTGCGCTCGATACCGGCATCGGCACCTGCGGCAAGAATGGACAGGGCGTGCCTGTCGGCGTCGGCCAGCCGTCGCTGCTGATGGAGCGCATCACGGTGGGTGGAACGGGCGCATGAGCGTAGAAGAAAAGGTCACCGTCACCCCCAAGCGGAAGAGCAGCGGCTGGGGCGGGCAGATCGTTCAGCTCGCCGGCATCGTCGCCGCCGTCTTCATCGCCAAGGGCGCGCTTGCCGAGCCGTTCTACGTGCCGTCGGGCTCGATGGAGCCGACGCTGCTGATCGGCGATGCGCTGCTCGCCTCGAAATTCCCCTACGGCTACGGCACCTCGTCGCTGCCGATCCAGATCAGCCTGCCCGAGAGCGGCCGCGTCTTCGCGGAGACGCCGAAGCAGGGCGACGTCGTCGTGTTTCGCTGGCCCGGCGATCGCTCCCAGGCCTGGGTCAAGCGCGTCGTCGGTCTGCCCGGCGATCGCATCCAGATGCGGCAGGGCCAGCTCTTCATCAACGATCGCCCAGCCGAGCTCAAGCCGGACGGCGTTGGCGCTGCCGAGGACGACAATGGCGGCAGCGAGCCCGCCTATCGCTATGTCGAGACGCTGCCGAACGGCGTTTCGCACCTGATCTTCAAGATGCGCGACAACGGTCCGCTCGACAACTCACCGGAAGTGACGGTGCCGGCCGGCCACCTCTTCGTGCTCGGCGACAACCGCGACAATTCCGCCGACAGCCGCGTGCCGCTGCGGTCCGGCGGCGTCGGCCTGTTGCCGATCGACAATCTGATCGGCCGTGCCGATGCGGTGCTCGGCTCCTGGGATCTCGGCATACGCGGCCAGCCGGTTTACACTTGGCTCTCCGGCTTCCGGCTCGGCCGGTTCTTCACCGCCGTGCATTGATCGCGTAGATCCTGCGGTGGGCAAAGCGGAAGCGTGCCCACCTCTTCTGTCGCAATCTGGAGAGCCCTAACCTGCGACTCCTGATGATCCGCGACGAATTCCTCGCATTGGCGCTCCGCAATCCGCTCAACGTCGCGATCGCCGACGCGCTTGTGCAGCTCGCGCTGCCGGATGCGTGGCTGGTTGCAGGTTGCCTGGTGCAGACGGCGTGGAACGGGCTCACGGGCCGCCCGATCGATCACGGCATTGCCGATTACGATGTGTTCTATTTCGATCCCGATACCTCCTGGGAAGCCGAGGACGCGGTGATCCGTACGCTGCATGCGCGGCTTGGACATCTCGGCGCCAAGATCGAGATCCGCAACCAGGCGCGCGTCCATCTCTGGTACCCTGCCAAGCATGGCCTGCCCTATCCGCCGTTGACACGTTCGACTGACGGTATCGACCGCTTCCTCACGCAGAACACGCAATTCGGAGTGAGATGCGCGGGCGGAGATTTCGACGTCTATGCGCCCCACGGGTTCGACGACGTCGCGGGGTTGATCGTGCGGCCCAATCGAGCGCTGAACTTCTCCATCGCCAATTACGAAGCGAAGGCCGCACGTTGGAAAGCGCTGTGGCCGGAGCTCACGGTGATCGCGGCGGAGTGAGCTCTCGTAGGGTGGGCAAAGCGGAGCGTGCCCACGCGTCTGTCGCCGTATCGGAAAAGATCGTGGGCACGACGCTTCGCGCCTTTGCCCACCCTACGGCACCTGCGTCCGGGGCACGAGGACCAACACTACCGCACCACGCCCGACGTGAATCCCGCCTTCCGTCGCGGCGGCTTGATTTCCTTTTTCAGGAAGCAGCGCGCCTCGCGCCCGGTGTAGCCGGGGCGGGCATAGGTGAAGGCGCGGCACTTGTTGTCGGCCGTGCACGCTGCCTTGCAGGCTTCTTCGCCCTCGCCGTCCTTGAGCTCGAAATTGCGCAGATCGCCACCGGGGCGGTCGATCGAGGTCTCCACGCCCTCGACCCGCGGCTCGATCACGCCGGCGCCGCGCACACCCGAGATGCAGCAACTTCCAGGCACCCGCGCCGGCACGGTGTTCTTCAGCCAGCACACCGCCGCGCCGCCTTCGACATCGGGATAGCTGAAGCTCCACGAGCGGCAGCGGCGGTCGCGCTCGCACAGCAGCGCGCAATCCTCAGGATCGCCCGAGGCGACCGGTGTGCTGAAATAGTCGCCGCCGGGCCGGTCGAACGCAGTCTGGGCGCGCGCCGGCACGCTCGCGCATGCGAGCGAAAGCAGCGCGGCGCATGCCACGACGCTTGCCAGGACTTTTGCCAAGACCTTTGCCATGACGGCGCCGGACAGGCGGCCCTTCCCCATCGGAACAGCTTTCGAGTTATTGACGACGCTCAGGTTTTTCAGCCGGTCATTTGATCGCCGCAAACCTGTATGGGCGATGAACGGCTGAATCCCCGACCGGGGGCTGACCAGCTTAAAGCGCGATGCGATCAGGATGAATCGTCATCGCGCTTTAGGTTGTTGTTTAAGCATGATCTTTTCGGAAAACCGCTGCGCACTTTTCCGGAGCAGGCGTTAGAACGCGTATTCCGCGTAGGCCGGTTCCACCGAGCCCTTCCAGGGACCGTTGAACTTGTCCAACATTTCCTCGGCCGGCGTCCGGCCGGAATCGATGATGCGGTCGAGCGGCTCCAGATGCCGCGTTTCGTCGCGGCCGAGTTGGTCGATGCGGCCGCGCCGGCGCAGGCCGGCATGGGCCAGAACGAGGCATTCCTTGGCGATCTCGAACAGATAACGGTTTTTGATCCGCGCCTTGAAGCCGAAGCGCGTCACGTCGTCGCGCAGGGCCTGACGCTCGGGCGCGCTCCAGTGCTTGACGATCTCCCAAGCCGCATCGAGCGCGACGTCGTCATAGAGCAGCCCGACCCAGAACGCCGGCAGCGCCGGCAACCGGCCCCACGGGCCGCCGTCGGAGCCGCGCATCTCGAGATAACGCTTGAGCCGCACTTCCGGGAAGATCGTCGAGAGATGGTTGGCCCAATCCGACAGCGTCGGACGCTCGCCGGGTAGGTTGTTGTTGCGGCCGTCGAAGAACGCGCGGAACGAGGAGCCCGACACGTCGATGTATTCCTCGCCGCGCTTGACGAAATACATGGGCACGTCGAGCGCGTAGTCGACATAGCGCTCGAACCCCATGCCGTCCTCGAAGGCCCACGGCATCATGCCCGACCGCGCATTGTCGGTGT
The DNA here is from genome assembly GCF_054863025.1 of Bradyrhizobium sp. 23AC. NCBI lineage: Bacteria > Pseudomonadati > Pseudomonadota > Alphaproteobacteria > Hyphomicrobiales > Nitrobacteraceae > Bradyrhizobium > Bradyrhizobium sp. 23AC. The sequence continues at coordinate 107,255 of NZ_JAVAYN010000013.1, read as the reverse complement.
CGCGCCAGATCTCGGAGCGGAAGGACAGGAAGCCGTTCGGCTTGCCTTCGGTGAACGGCGAATTGGCGAACAAGGCGGTTGCGACCGGCTGCAGCGCGAGCGAAACGCGCAGCTTCTTGACCATGTCGGCTTCGGAGGAGAAGTCGAGATTGGTCTGCACCGTGCAGGTCCGGTACATCATGTCGAGGCCGTATTGGCCGACCTTCGGCATGTAGTTGGTCATGATCTTGTAGCGGCCCTTGGGCATCACTGGGATATCGGCGCGCGACCAGGACGGCGTCATGCCGAGACCGAGGAAGCCGATGCCGAGCGGCGTTGCGATCTCGCGCACCTGTGCAAGATGCGCCATCAGCTCGCTCTGGGTCTGGTGCACGTTCTCGACCGGCGCGCCGGAGAGCTCGAACTGTCCGCCGGGCTCGAGCGATATCGCACCGCCGCCGGTGACGTCGTAGAGGCCGATGATGTTGCCCTTCTCCATGATCGGCTCCCAGCCAAGCAGGAGCTTCATGCCTTCGAGCAACGCACCGATGCCGCGCGCGCCTTCGTAAGGCACCGGACGGTGGCCCTCGAGCGTGAACGGAGTCTTCTCGTGCTCGGTGCCCATGCGGAATTCGGACGGGTCCTTGCAGCCTTCCTCGAACCACGAAACGAGCTCGTCGCGCGATTGCAGCGGCGTCATATCGATCTGGTCTCGCGCCATATCAAACTCTAATCAAAAGGCGCTTCGATCGAACGCGCGCGGGTGACGGGATGGTCCGCGAACCCACCGGGCGCACGGACGAGCTGGTGTGCCGCGCGATCATCGCGACGGCGAGGTTTCGTTGACGTTGGCGACGGGCGGCAGTTTCATCTCGCCGCACGAGCAGCCCAGGCGATCGAGCAGACCGCTGAGCTTGACGGCATCTGCGTCGGATAGTTTTGAACCGACATATTTCTCGATCGCAGCCGAATAGGCGCTCCACATCCGCTTCTGCAGCTCGCGGCCGGCTTCGGTGATCTCGACGAACTGGCCGCGCTTGTCGATCTTGCATTCGCGCCGCGAAGCGAGGCCCTCGTCGACCAGGCGGTCGATCAGGCGCGAGGTGGAATATTGCGGGATCAGCATCTGCCGTTCGAGTTCCACCGGCCTTAGCTCGCCCGAGGGAGCCCGCGACAATTCGAGCAGCGCATCATACCATGCCAGCGGCGGGAAGCCGGCCTTCTTCAGATCCTGCTCGACGCAATCGAGCACGCGGCTCTGCACCCGCATCAGGCGGATCCAGGCGGAAGTCGCCTCGGTCGATGGTTTGCGTTTCATGGTCCCGCTCAAGCTCGTCGCCCGTCTCTTACCCCATTTGATGCAGCTGCATCAATATTGACTGTTACAAGCAGCTGCATGTAGTTGTTCTTTCCGCCGAACCAAGCGTCAAGAGGAGGAAATTCCATGAAACTGTACTATTCGCCCGGTGCCTGCTCGCTGTCCCCCCACATCGCGCTCCTGGAAGCCGGCCTGCCCTACGAACTGGTCAAGGTCGATATCCGGGCCAAGAAGCTCGAAAATGGTGAGGATTATCTGAAGCTGAACCCCAAGGGCCAGGTCCCTGCGCTGGGCCTCGACAGCGGTGAGATCGTGACCGAAGGCCCGGTGATTGTCCAGATGATCGCCGATCAGGCATCAAGCAAGGCACTGGCGCCCGCCCATGGCAGTTCCGAGCGCTACAAGCTGCTCGAATGGCTGAATTTCCTTACCTCGGAGGTGCACAAGAGCTTCGGTCCGATGTTCGCGCCGGCCCTGAACGACGAGGCCAAGGCATTCTTCAAAGATCGCGTCATGGGCAAGCTGAAATATATCGACAGCCAGCTCGCCGGCCGCGACTACCTCATGGGCAAGCAGTTCACGGTCGCCGACGGCTATCTGTTCACGATGCTGACCTGGGGCGAGCGGATGAAGTTCGACCTCTCGGCGATGCCGAACCTTGCCGCCTACAAGGCCCGCGTCGAGGCGCGGCCGCAGGTGCAGGAAGCGCTGAAGAAGGAAGGCCTCGCGCAGGCGAAGTAAGACCAGCGCACGACAGTCGAGACGACGAAGAGCCGGATCGACGATCCGGCTCTTTTTGCTTGAACCGGTTGCGGAAGCCCGGACCTTCGCGAGGTCCTGGGCATCAATTTTACGAGCATTGTCGGAGTTAACAATAACTCCGCCTTGTGTGCGCGGCAGAGATCACCATCGTTGTGAGAGCAATCCAGTTGGCTCAATTTCAGCCATCTACCGCGATGCGGCCTGAACTGGGAAGCTCTCGTGACAACCGTACTCCTCCTCTTGCTTGCGAGCACGATCACCGGCTTGACGGCGGGACTCTTCTTCCGAGTCTGGAGTCTGTTGCTGGTCTCGCCAGCGACCGCGATCCTCGTCGCAACGGTCCTTCAGACCTCGGGCTTCGGATTTTGGACGGGCATTCCCATCGTCGTCGGCTGCCTGATTGCCGGCCAGGTCGCCTATTTGGCGGCGACGCACTTTGTGCACAGAGGCGAGCTCTCAATGCAGGACGACGTCGACGGCGACCCAGGCAAGCACGGCCATCGCCATGTCGATGAAGAGAACGAGTAGCGCCAGGCCGACCCAGGAGGGGATTTTTCTGCGCCGCCGGAGAAGCCTGCGGCGCGACCACGGCTGCCCCAGCCGCAAGAGGGGGGCGTATCTTACGGCGCCGGCTGCGCTGTCTTGAAACACCGTGGGGATCATTGCGGGACACCTTTAATGCTAACGAGCCATCCGATGGATCGTCAGCAAGAGCGGTGCCAGGGCGGAGTGAGCGAGGCTGGGGGGGATTTGGAGCGGCGTTTTCTCGCCATTCGCGACTGCAAATAGAAAGGCCGGATCGACGATCCGGCCTTTTGTTTCTGCGTAGTCCGGATGGAGCGCAAGCGTAATCCGGGGTGCTCTCGCGAGTTGAAAAACTGTTCCCGGATTTCGCTACGCTCCATCCGGGCTACAGGCTTCTCGTCAGGCCGCCGCTTTCTTCGGCGCGAAGCGGCCGTAGAAAGTTTCGCCCTTCGCCGCCATCTCTTCGAGCAGCTTCGGCGGCGTGAAGCGCGAGCCGTACTTCGCTTCCAGCTTGTGGCAAAGCTCGACGAACTTCTTCGTGCCCATGAAGTCGATATAGGACAGCGTGCCGCCGGTGAACGGCGCGAAGCCGAAGCCGAGGATGGAGCCGACATCGGCCTCGCGCGGATCGGTGATGACATGGTCCTCGACCGTGCGCGCGGCTTCCACCGCCTGCACTACCAGGAAGCGCTGCTTCAGCTCCTCGATATCGAGCGTGTCGGGGTCGAGTTGCTTCGGCTGCAAGGCAGAGAGGCCCGGCCACAGGCTCTTCTGGCCCTTTCCCTTTTCAGGGTAGTCGTAGAAGCCCTTGCTGTTCTTGCGGCCGAGCCGGCCCTGCTTCTCGACCATCTCCACCATCAGCTTCTTCTGATCGGGATTGATGGCGTTGGGGCCGAGATCGGCCTCCGTCGCCTTCATGATCTTGAGGCCGAGGTCGAGCGCGACTTCGTCCGAGAGCGAGAGCGGGCCGACCGGCATGCCGGCCATCTTGGCGCAGTTCTCGATCATCGCCGGCGGCACACCCTCGAGGAACATCTCGTTGCCTTCGGCGACATAGCGGCCGACGCAGCGATTGGCGAAGAAGCCGCGGGAGTCGTTGACGACGATCGGCGTCTTGCCGATCTGCCGGACGTAGTCGAGCGCAGTCGCGAGCGCGAGGTCGCCGGTGTTCTTGCCCTTGATGATCTCGACCAGCATCATCTTCTCGACCGGCGAGAAGAAGTGGATGCCGACGAACTTGCCCTGATCCTTGAACGATTCAGCCAGCGAGGTGATCGGCAACGTCGAGGTGTTCGACGCGAAGATCACGTCGGGCTTCATATGCTCCTGCGCCTTGGCGAAGGTATCGGCCTTGACCTTGCGGTCCTCGAACACGGCCTCGATGACGAGGTCGACGTCCTTCAGCGCCGCATAGTCCGCGGTCGTCGTGATGCGCGCGAGCAGCTTCTCGGCGTCATCAGGCTTGGCGCGGCCCTTCTTGATCTGCTCCTCGATCACCTTCTGCGCATGGGCCTTGCCCTTGTCGGCGCTCTCCTGGTCGCGGTCGATCAGGACGACGTCGAGACCGGCACGGGCCGAGACGTAGCCGACGCTCGCGCCCATGAAGCCTGCGCCGATCACGGCAATCTTCTTCACCTTGGTTGCGGGCACGTCCTTCGGACGGCGCGCACCCTTGTTCAGCTCCTGCATCGACAGGAACAGGCTGCGGATCATCGCGGCCGCTTCCTTCGAGCGCAGCACCGAGGTGAAGTAACGCGACTCGACGCGCAACGCGGCGTCGATCGGCAACTGCAGGCCTTCATAGACGCAGCTCATGATGGCGCGTGCGGCCGGATAATTGTCGTAGGTCTCGCGGCGATAGATCGCGTTGCCGGCCGGGAACATCATCATGCCGGCCTTGGAGAACACCGGGCCGCCGGGCAGCTTGAAGCCCTTCTCGTCCCAGGGCGCGATCGCCTTGCCGCCACCCTTGATCCAGTCCTTCGCGGCCTTGATGAGTTCGGCGGCCGGCACGATGGCGTGGATCAGGTTCAGCGCCTTGGCCTTGTCGATCGTGACAGGATCGCCCTTGAGCAGGATCGTCATCGCGTCCTGCGGCGGCACCAGGCGCGGCACGCGCTGCGTACCACCGGCGCCCGGGAACAGGCCGACCTTGACCTCGGGCAGGCCGAGCCGGGTCTTGGGATTCTCCGCGGCGACGCGATAGTGGCAGCACAGCGTGATCTCGAAACCGCCGCCGAGCGCGAGCCCGTTGATCGCAGCCGCCCATGGCTTGCCTGATGTTTCGATCGAGCGCAGCACCAGCGAGAAGCGTCGGCTCTGGTCGAACAGCATCTGGTTCGCCGCGGTCTCGCCCTGCTCCTTGAAGACCTTGGCATAGGCCTGGTTCATGCCCTCGAGCATCGACAGGTCGGCGCCGGCGCAGAACGCTTCCTTGGCGGAGGTAATGACGACGCCCTTCACCGCGGCATCCGCGGTGGTCGCCTTGACGATCGCGTCGAGCTCGTTGGTCGAGGTCTCATCGAGCACGTTCATCGAACGGCCCGGGATGTCCCAGGTAACGAGCGCGATGCCGTCGGCGTCGGTCTCAACCTTGAAATTCTTGTACGACATGTTGGTTGCTCCCTACCCTTAGACCCGCTCGATGATGGTCGCGGTGCCCATGCCGCCGCCGATGCACAGCGTGACCAGGGCGGTCGACTTGTTGGTGCGCTCGAGCTCGTCGAGCACGGTGCCGAGGATCATCGCGCCGGTCGCACCAAGCGGATGGCCGAGCGCGATGGCGCCGCCATTGACGTTGATCTTGGCGTTGTCGATGTCGAAGGCCTGGATGTAGCGCAGCACGACCGAGGCGAAGGCTTCGTTGAGCTCGAACAAATCGATGTCCGACTTCTTCATGCCGGAGCGCGCGAACAGCTTTTCGGTGACGTCGACCGGACCGGTCAGCATCATCGCCGGCTCCGAGCCGACATTGGCAAACGCGCGGATCTTTGCGCGCGGCTTCAGGCCGTACTTGGCACCCGCGTCCTTGCTGCCGAGCAGCATGGCGCCGGCGCCGTCGACGATGCCCGACGAATTGCCGGCGTGGTGCACGTAATTGACGCGCTCGATCTCGGGGTGCGACTGCAGTGCGACACCGTCGAAGCCGCCCATCTGCGCCATCATCGTGAACGACGGCTGCAGCTGCGCCAGCGACTGCATCGTCGTCGAGGGACGCATATGCTCGTCCTTGGCGAGGATGGTGAGGCCGTTGATGTCCTTCACCGGGACGATCGACTTGTCGAAGCGGCCTTCCTCCCAGGACTTCGCCGCACGCTGCTGGCTCTGCACGGCGTAGGCATCGACGTCATCGCGCGAGAAACCGTATTTGGTCGCGATCAGATCGGCCGAGACGCCCTGCGGCATGAAATAGGCCGGCACCGCCATCGAGGGATCCATCGGCCAGGCGCCGCCGGAGGCGCCGATGCCGACGCGGCTCATCGATTCCGCGCCGCCGCCGATCACGAGCTCATGCTGGCCGCTCATCACCTGCGCGGCGGCAAAATTCACGGCATCGAGACCGGAGGCACAGAAGCGGCTGATCTGCACGCCGGGCACGGCTTCGCCGAGACCTGCTTTCAGCGCCGCGAAACGCGCGATGTCGGAGCCGGCTTCGCCGACCGGATCGACCACGCCGAGGATGACGTCGTCGACGGAATCCTCAGGCAGATTGTTGCGGTCCTTCAGCGCCTTCAACGGCACGGTCGCGAGCGCCAGCGCCGTGACTTCGTGCAGCGAACCGTCCGCCTTGCCGCGGCCGCGGGGGGTGCGAACGTGGTCGTAGATGAATGCCTCAGGCATGACGCCCTCCTGATGTGATGTTCAATACGATTGGGAGCAGGCAGCGGAAGCAGCCTCAGAACGCTTCCGCCGGCAATTCCATGATGGTGGCGCAGCCGGCCTGGATGCGCGCGAGATTGGCGGCGGTCTCCGGCAGCATCCGCTCCATGAAGAAACGGCCGGTGACGAGCTTGGTGGAGAGATAGGGCGTCGCCCCGCTCTCGGCAATCTTGGCATTCGTCACCTTCGCCATCTTCGCCCACATGTAGCCGAGCGCGACGAAGCCGAACAGATGCAGGTAATCGGTTGCGGCGGCGCCGGCATTGTCAGGTTTCGCCATCGCGTTCTGCATCAGCCAGGTCGTCGCCTGCTGGAGATGGCCGAGCGAGGCCGAGAGCGGCGCGATGAAGGGCTTTAGCGCCTCGTCGCCGCCGTTCTCCTTGGCGAAGGCCATGACCTCGCCGAAGAAGGCCATGATAGCGCGGCCGCCGTCGCGCGGCAGCTTGCGGCCGACGAGGTCGAGCGCCTGGATGCCATTGGCGCCTTCATAGATCATGGCGATGCGCGCATCGCGCACGAACTGCTCCATGCCCTGCTCGGCGATGTAGCCGTGGCCGCCATACATCTGCTGCGCCTGCACCGCGTTGGCGAAGCCGTAATCGGTGAGGAAGCCCTTCAGCACCGGGGTCATCAGGCCCATGTGATCGTCAGCGGCCTGGCGGTCCTTCGGATCTTCCGAGCGGTGGGCGACGTCGCTCTTCAGCGCGGTCCACATCACGAAGGCGCGCGCGGCCTCGTTGAAGGCGCGGATCGAGAGCAGCGTGCGGCGCACATCGGGATGCACGATGATCGGATCGGCCTGCTTGTCCGGCGCCTTCACGCCGGTGAGCGAGCGACCCTGGATGCGCTCGCGCGCATAGGCGACCGCGTTCTGATAGGCGACCTCGGATTGCGCGAGGCCCTGAACTGCGACGCCGAGCCTCGCCTCGTTCATCATCACGAACATGCCCTGCATGCCCTTGTTCTCTTCGCCGATCAGCCAGCCGGTGGCGCTGTCATAGTTCATCACGCAGGTCGAATTGCCGTGGATGCCCATCTTGTGCTCGATCGAGCCGCAGACGACGCCGTTGCGCGCACCCACCGAGCCGTCGGCATTGACCAGGAACTTCGGCACCACGAAGAGCGACACGCCCTTGATGCCCGCGGGTGCGCCCTCGATGCGGGCGAGCACGAGGTGGATGATGTTCGGGGCGAGGTCGTGCTCGCCGGCCGAGATGAAGATCTTGGTGCCCGTGATCTTGAAGCTGCCGTCGGCCTGGCGCACCGCCTTGGTGCGGAGCATGCCGAGGTCGGTGCCGCAATGCGGCTCGGTCAGGTTCATGGTGCCGGTCCATTCGCCGGCCACCATCTTCGGCACGTAGGTCTGCTTCTGCTCGGGCGAGCCGTGAACGATCAGCGCGGCGGTCGCGCCCATGGTGAGGCCGCCATACATTGAGAACGCCATGTTGGCGGAGATCTGGAATTCGTTGACCGCCTGGCTCAGCGTCACCGGCAGGCCCTGCCCGCCGAACTCGGTCGGCGCCGACAGCCCGAGCCAGCCGCCTTCGGCGACCTGCTTGAACGCGTCCTTGAAACCCTTCGGCGTGGTGACGCTGCCGTCATCAGTGCGCTTGCAGCCTTCGAGATCGCCCACACGATTGAGCGGCTGCAGCACCTCTTCGGCGAGCTTGGCGGCTTCGCCCAGAATGGCTTCACGCACGTCGCTCGACGCATCGGAGAAGCCGGCGAGGTTGTCGTAGCGGTCGATCTGGAAGACGTCGTTGAGCAGGAAGTTCACGTCTTCGACGGGGGCTTTGTAGATCGGCATGGGATTCTCCCGGCAATGGGCCTTGGTGATGTCTGTGAGTCCAGCGGCGCAGCCTTGCCCGCGAGCTTAGCGGGTTCTGCAACCTCAGGGCAGGGTCATGATTGGGCGGCCAACTGCTCCGCCATCAGGCGGTGAAGCATGTTGATCGCCTTGAGCGGACGCACCATCACCTTGAAATGCGTGATGCGTCCCTCGGCGTCGAAGCTGATGATGTCGACGCCGTTGATCTCGATGCCGTCGATCATGGTCTTGAATTCGAGCACGGCGCCGCTCTCGCTCGTCCACTCACCGACATAGGTGAAGCCGGGGCCGCCGAGCACCTTCTCGGCGCTGGAAAGGTATTTGAAGGTGATGTCGCGCCCGCGCTGCGGCGAATGCACAACAGGGCTTTCGAAGACAGCGTCGGGATGAAGCAGGTCCCAGAGCGCGGTGCGGTCGTGGGACTTCATGTAGCCGTACCAGGAGTCGAGGCCGGTCATTCTCAGGTGCCTCCCTAAAGGCCTTGGCAAAAAACGCGAAAACAACCCCATGCACAGTAGCGTGCTGGTTGATTCCGCTGGGTTTTTCGGGTCGGATCTTTGACCCGTCCCTGAACGCCTCATATGCACATTGACGCATATGCGCCAATGCGCATAAAGTCAAGCGAGTTGGTCGAGGTCGAAGAAGAAGGAGGCCGGTCATGGCACTCGGTGACGCAATCCTCGCATGCCTGACGGAACGCCCCATGACGGGCTACGAGCTCGCCAAGACATTCGACTCCTCGATCGGCTTCTTCTGGAAGGCCGACCACCAGCAGATCTACCGCGAGCTCTCCAAGCTGCGCGACCGCGGCCACATCCAGGGCCGCGAGGTCGTGCAATCGGGCAAGCCCAACAAGCTGGTTTATACGCTCACTCCGGAGGGGCGAACAGCACTGCGGCACTGGGCCGCGCGGCCAAGCACGCCAGCCTCGACCAAGGACGATCTCCTCGTCCGCCTCCATGCGCTCGACAGCATCGACATCGAGCCGCTGCGCACCGACCTGATGGCCCGCCTGGAGCACCACCGGGACCGCCACGCCAATTACGAACGCATCCTGAAGAAGCGCTTCCCGGAGGGCACGGCGGAAGGCCGGCTCGACCTCGGCAATCTGCTCCTGCTCCGCTTAGGGGCCCGCCACGAGCAGATGGTGGCCGACTTCTGCGAAGAGGCGCTCGATGCGCTGTCGGCGATGACCGGCAAGGCAACAGTGGTGCCGCTGGAGGAGAGCAAGCGCGAGGGGAAGGGCTGAGGGGTGGCCCGACCCGACAGGAAGCTGTCACCACATTTACCGGTGTCATGCTCCGCGAAAGCGGGGCATCCAGTACTCCGAGGCAGCGCGGCTGGAATCGAGCCGCCGCGGCGTACTGGATCGCCCGCCTTCGCGGGCGATGACAGCGGGTATATGGCGGCGGCAGGTCGCGAAGGATGCAATGACGCCGCTTCCGGCGTGCCCCAGAGTTCCTCCCGCCCAACTTTAAGACACCGGGCCTGCGTTCCTTAACCCGTTATTTACCGTAACAGGAAAAAGTCGGTTTTCGAGGCAGACGACCCGCGCCAAATCCGATTGTCTTTGCAACCGGCACGCGAGGGAAGGCTGGAGGCGCCGGGTGGGGCGCCGGAGTCGGAACCGGACAGAGTCATGAATTCGCGCGTATCGTGGAGTGTTGACGGCATCGATCCATCCGTCAGGGAGCGGGCCGAAGCTGCTGCGCGTCGCGCCGGCATGTCACTCAACGATTGGCTGAACTCCACCCTCGGCGAGACTGCTCCTCCGAACTTTCGCGAACCTTACGACCAGCGTCCGCAAGCCCCGAACGTTCAAACCCGGGGACCGAGTCAGGAAAGCCGCGAAGTCGCCGACATCCACCAGCGGCTCGACGCGATCACCCAGCAGATCGAACGGATCTCCAAGCCCGCGCAGCGCCAGGATTCGTCACGACAGGATTCGTCACGACAAGATTCGTCGCGGCAGGACCCTTCGCGGCCAGACGTCGCGCGCGAGCAAGGCGTCGCGCGCCAGCTCAACGATGCGATCTCGCGGCTCGACGCGCGGCTGTCGCAAATCTCCCGGCCGCAGCAGCCTCAACCGCAGCAGCCTCCGGCTCAACGCCCCGCGCCGGCCGACACGCGTCAGCGCCAGGCCGATGTGGTCGAGCGCGCGGCCGCGCAGGTCTATCGCAACTCCCCGCCCCTGAGCCCCGCGTCGTTCGACGTCGCCGTCGCCGAGATCACCGCGCGGCAGAGCGAGCTCGACGGCTTCACGCCGCGGCAAATGCCGCCGCGCGCCGCGCCGTCGATCGCGCCCAATGCTGCTCCCTGGGCCGCTCCTTACGCACCTCCGATGGCGCCACCCGCGCCTGCCTATGCTCCGCCGCCACCGCAGCCGGGGCCGGATTTTTCCGCGCTCGAGCGTCATCTGCTCAAGATCACGAGCCAGATCGAGTCGCTGCAGCGCCCCGACAATACCGAGCAGGCGATCAACGCCTTCCGCAGCGAGCTTGCCGAGATCCGCGCCGCCATCACCGAGGCGATGCCGCGGCGCGCGATCGAATCGATCGAGAACGAGATCCGCTCGCTGCACCGCCGGATCGACGAGACGCGTTCCAACGGCACCGACGGCCAGGTCCTGTCGGGCATCGAGCACGCGCTGTCCGACATCAAGCAGGTGCTGCGCACGCTGACGCCGGCCGAGCAGCTCACCGGTTATGACGAGGCAATCCGCAATCTCGGCGCCAAGCTCGACCTGATTTTGCGCGCCAATGACGATCCCTCGACGGTGCGCCAGCTCGAAGGCGCGATCACCGCCTTGCGCGGCATCGTCTCCAACGTCGCGTCCAACGAAGCGTTGGCACGCCTGTCCGAAGACGTGCAGCTGCTGTCGTCCAAGGTCGACCAGGTCACCCGCGCCTCCGGCCAGGGCGACAGCTTTGCGGTGCTGGAGCAGCGCATTGCGGCGCTCACCGCGGCGCTGGAAACGCGCGAGCGGCCTCAGCCGGCCGAGAGCACCGAGCACCTGGAATCCGCGATCCGCGCGCTGTCGGACCGCTTCGACCGCATGCAGGTCGGCAACGATTCGGCCTCGACCTTTGCGCATCTCGAACAGCGCGTCTCGTATTTGCTGGAGCGGATCGAAGCCGCCGCCGATCCGCGCAACGGCAATTTGAGCCGCGTCGAGGACGGGCTGCACGACATCCTGCGTCACCTGGAGCGGCAGCAGGCGACCTATTCCGCGCTGGCCGAGAGCCGCAGCTCCGCAGCCCCGGCCGATTCCGGAATGGTCGATCTGGTCAAGCGCGAGCTGTCCGACATCCGCTTCAGTCAGGCCGAGACCAACCGCAGCACCCAGGACTCGCTCGACGCCGTCCATAGCGCGCTCGGCCATGTCGTCGATCGCCTCTCCATGATCGAGGGCGATCTGCGCGCGGTGCGCACCGCGCCGCCGGCCGCTGCGCCGCAGCCGATGCCCATGCCGATGGCCGCTCCCATGGAGCCCGCGCCGCCGATGGCGCGTGAGCCGCGGCCGCAAACCCAGCAGCAACCGAAATACGATCCGAAGCCGGAGCTGCCGAACCCCGCCGCGCAGCAGCAGGCCTACGGCGCCTTCGCCCAAGCCGCCTTCTCCGCCGCGCCGCGTGAATTCCACGCTGCTAGCCCCGCCGCGCCGCCGCCGGTGCCGTCGGCACCACCGGTGCCACCGCGCGCGATCAGCGAGATCCTGGAGCCGCACACGGCGCCCGCGCGCACCGCGCTCGCGCCGGAATTGCCGCCGGATCATCCGCTCGAGCCGGGCACACGGCCGGGTGGACGCCTCGCCACGCCGTCGGAGCGCATCGCCGCCTCCGAGAGCGCGATCAGCGACATTCCCGCCGCGCCGAAAGAGCCGGTGTCGTCGTCGAGCTTCATCGCGGCCGCCCGCCGCGCCGCCCAGGCCGCCGCCGCGCAGCCGGAAAAGCCGGCGCGCGGCGCCAAGGGTGGTGCGAAGGCTGGCGCCGATCGCGGCAAGGACAAGGGCAAGGACGGCAGCTCGACCATCACCTCGAAGATCCGCTCGCTGCTGGTCGGCGCGAGTGTGGTCGTGATCGTGCTCGGCACCTTCAAGATGGCGATGAACCTGCTCGAGGGCAGCCCGCCGCCCGCGCCGCAGGCCATGGACAATACGTTGAGCCAGCCGGCGCCGCAGGCCCCACCGCCACCGCCGGTGATCGAGAACAAGCCCGCCACGCCCGAGCAGGTCACGCCATCGATGACCTCGCCGACGCCGATCGGACGGCAGTCCCAGAACAACGCCGCGCCGGCTCCCGCCGCCAATTCGGGCAACTCGGCCTCGGTTGAAATTCCGCCGGCGCCGGCGGCCTCCGTACCGCCGCCTGCCGCGAGCAGCGACGTCACCGGCGCGCTGTCGGGCACGAGCCGCGCCAAGCTCGGCATGATCCAGGTGCCGCCGAGCGAAAAACTGCCCGACGGCATCGGCGGCCCGGTGCTGCGCTCCGCCGCGATGAAGGGCGATGCGACCGCGGCCTACGAGATCGGCTTGCGCTTTGCCGAAGGCAAGGGTGTTGCCACGAATTACGACGAAGCGGCCAAATGGTACGACCGCGCGGCGCAGGCCGGCGTGGTGCCCGCGACCTTCCGCCTCGGCACGCTCTACGAGAAGGGCCTCGGCGTGAAAAAGGACGCCGACATCGCCCGCCGCTACTACACCCAGGCCGCCGAGCGCGGCAACGCCAAGGCGATGCACAATCTCGCGGTGCTCGACGCCGACGGCGGCGGACGCGGCGCCAACTACAAGAGCGCGGCGCTGTGGTTCCGCAAGGCCGCCGATCGCGGCGTTGCCGACAGCCAGTTCAACCTCGGCATCCTCTATGCCCGCGGCATCGGCGTCGAACAGAACCTCGCCGAATCCTACAAATGGTTCAGCCTCGCAGCTGCGCAGGGTGACGCGGATGCGTCCGGCAAGCGCGACGACGTCGCCAAGCGTCTCGACCCGCAATCGCTCGCGGCCGCCAAGCTCGCGATCCAGACCTTCAGCGCCGAGCCGCAGCCCGACGACGCCGTCAACGTCATGGCGCCCACCGGCGGCTGGGACAGCGCGCCGCAAGCGAATGCAAAGCCGGCGCCGAAGCAAGTCGCGACCAAGCGCTCGGCCTCGGCAGCGCATTAAAGGCGAATTGCTTTAGACAGACAGAACGAGCCGCGCGCGCGGTGCACCTCTCCCGCTTGCGGGAGAGGTCGCGGAGCGAAGCGACGCGGGTGAGGGCTCTCGCCTCTTGGGGGTTCTCGCGAGAGGAGACACCCTCTCCCCAACCCTCCCCCGCAGGCGGGGGAGGGAGCGCATCTCGCGTTATCGCAACGATCGGGGCCTCGTTCACGACCCTCGTCAACATTCACCACGCCCGAAATTCCGGGTCCCTCCCGGCTCTGAATTCCGCTATTGAGGGGCGCGGCAACCGTTCCGACCTTCCCGCGAGCATTCCGCGACAATCGATCCGTCTCGCCGGCGTATGGTTCTTCGATGCAGCTCTATCTTCCGATCGCCGATCTTCCCGTCAACGTCTTCCTGGTGCTCGCCATGGGCGCCGCGGTCGGCTTCGTCTCGGGCATGTTCGGAATCGGCGGCGGCTTCCTGATGACGCCGCTGCTGATCTTCATCGGCATCACGCCCGCGGTCGCGGTCGCCTCGGTCACGAGCCATATCGCGGCCTCCTCCTTTTCCGGCGCGCTGTCTTATTGGCGGCGGCGCGCGATCGACCCGGCACTGGCGAGCGTCCTGCTCTGCGGCGGCGTCACCGGCACGGCGCTCGGCGTGTGGACCTTCACGCAGCTTCGCGCGCTCGGCCAGCTCGATCTGATGATCGCGCTCTCCTACGTGGTGCTGCTCGGCACCGTCGGCAGCCTGATGTTCTCGGAAGGGCTGCGCGCACTGATGCGGACCCGGCGCGGCGCGCTGCCGCCACGACGCACGCACAATTGGATTCACGGCCTGCCGCTAAAGATGCGCTTCAAGCGCTCGAAGATCTATCTCTCGGTCATCCCCGTGGTAATCGTCGGCATCATGATCGGCTTCATCGGCGCCATCATGGGCATCGGCGGCGGTTTCATCCTGGTGCCGATCATGATCTATCTGTTGAGGGTGCCGACCTCGACGGTGATCGGGACCTCGATGGTCCTGACGCTCGTCACGATGCTGTTCGCGACCATGCTGCATGCGGTGACCAATCACCTCGTCGACGCCGTGCTGGCGCTGATCCTGATGGTCGGCGGCGTCACCGGCGCGCAGTTCGGCGTCCGCGCCGGGCAGAAGATCCGCGGCGAGCAGCTGCGGCTGCTGCTCGGCCTTCTGATCCTCTCGGTCGGAATCCGCTTCGCGATCGAGCTGGTGATCCGGCCGGAGGATCTCTTCACCATCCGCGAGTTGGGAGTGAGCGGATGATGCGCGCAGCTCTCGCACTCCTGCTCGTCCTGCTGCTCGGCTCCGCCGCGCGCGCCGAGCGGCTGATCGTCTCGGTCTCCAACCACCGCGTCACGGTGACACCGAACTATTCCGGCGAGGAGCTGGTGCTGTTCGGCTCGGTCGAGAAGGACGCGACGTCGCCCGCCGATCGCACCGCCTACGATCTCGTCGTCACCGTGATGGGCCCGCGCGCCGACATGGTGACGCGGCGCAAGGAGCGCACCTTCGGCATCTGGATCAACACCGACTACCGGCAGTTCCTGCAGGTGCCGAGCTATCTGGCGCTGTTCGCCAACCGCTCCTTCGACGCGATCACCTCGCCCGAGATTGCGCGGCGGCAGCAGATCGGGCTGAACAACGTGCTGCTGACGCAGCGGGTCGGCGGCGATTATGCCGACGTGGTGCCGAACGACGCTTTTCGGTCCGCGTTTATTCGCTTGCGCACCCAGCGCGGGCTCTATCGCGAGGATCCAAGCGCCGTCACGTTCCTGACGCCGACGCTGTTCCGCACCGGCATCCCGCTGCCCGCGGAGGTGCCGATCGGAACGTATGAGGTGGAGATCAAGCTGTTTGCGAACGGCGCGTTCATCGGCAAGACCGAGACCGCGTTCGAGATCGTCAAGGTCGGCTTCGAGCAGTTCGTCGCCACCACCGCCCGGCAGAACGGTCTGATCTACGGCCTCGTCACCGCCGCGATGGCCCTGATGACGGGATGGATGGCGTCGATCGTTTTTAGGAAGGATTGAGGGGCGCGTACATTTCTGAGGCGCGCGCTACTCTCTCCTCTCGTCATCGCCCGGCTTGACCGGGCGATCCAGTATTCCAGAGGCCGGCGTTAGGCGCGCCTCGCTCTCACAACAACCGCTGCGGCGTACTGGATGCCCCGGTCAAGCCGGGGCATGACAGTTGAGATTGTGGTGACTTCCTCACGCCACCTTCCCCGGCCGCGTCACCAGATAGATGCCGAGGGCGACCGGGATGATGCCGAGCAGGTCACGGGCCTCGACGTGCTCACCAAGGACGAGATACGCGAACAGCATGCCGAGCGGCGGCATCAGGAAATGATAGGCGCTGGCGGCGGTGGCGCCGCACACTTTCAGGAGATGAAACCAGAGCCAATAGGCAAGGATCGAGCCGCCGAGCACGAGGAAGGCGAAGGCGCCGAGCAGGCCCGGCGTGACATCGATCGCATGCACGTCGGCGAAGGTGAACGCGACCGGCGTCAGCACGAGGCCGGCGGCAAGGTTCTGCACGCCGTTGCCGATCCACAGGCTTCCCTTCGGCGCGAGCAGCTTGAACAGGATGGTGCCGGCAACGAGCGAGGCGAGCGAAGCCAGCGTGAAGACGATGCCATGCAGGGAATCCGTGCCGACCGACAGGCGATGCCAGACGATCAGGGTCACGCCGGTGATGCCGAGCAGCAGGCCGCCGGCCTTGCGCCAGGTCATGTCTTCGCCGAGCAGCAGGGTCGCGAGCGCCGCGGTGAAGACCGGATTGGCCGAGACGATCAGGCCGCCGAGGCCGGCGGAGACCGATTGGAGGCCGGTGTAGCCGAGCCCGAGATAAAGCGCGTTGTTGGCGATTCCAAGCACGGCGAAGATCAGGGCATCGCGCCACGACAACGACCAGTCGCCGCGGATCAGCGTGGCGCCCAGGATCAAAATGCCGGCGAGCGAGAAGCGCGCGGCGAGCAGGATCAGCGGCGGGCAATGGGTGACGCCGATCTTGCCGGCGACGAAGGCGTAGCTCCAGAGCAGGCAGAATAGGCCAATAGCGAACGGCAGCGTGTTGAAGCGGGCGCGGGGAACGGAAATCGAGGGGGCGAGCGACATGGGGGCATTCTCCTGAGCCTCGATCTAGGGAGCCCGCTTGTCATTTGGAAATTAAATGATTAACTCGCTATCAGTGGATTTTCGAATGGAGGCGGCCATGCTCGATCTCGAGCTGCTGCGCAGCTTCGTCTCGGTGGTCGAGGCCGGCGGCTTCACCCGCGCCGGCGAGCGTGTCCACCGCACGCAGTCGACCGTCAGCCAGCAGATCAAGCGGCTGGAGGACGATATCGGCCAGGTGCTGTTGCATCGCGACGGCAAGACCGTGCGCCCGACCGAGGCCGGCGAGCGGCTGCTCTCCTATGCGCGGCGTTTGCTCTCGCTCGCCGAGGAGGCGCGCGACGTGCTGCGCCAGCCTGGCGGTGAAGGCGCGATCCGGCTCGGCATCCCCGAAGATTTCGCGGCGTACCGGCTGACCAAATTACTGGGCGCGTTCTCGCGCTCGCATCCGGGCCTGCGGCTCGACGTGCGCGCCGATCAGAGCAAGCACCTGGCGCGCGATCTCGAACGCGGCGAGCTCGACGTTGCGCTATTCAAGCGTGCGGCCGGCGAGAAGGGCGCGATTGCGGTTTGGCCGGAGCGCGTGCACTGGGTCACCAGCAAGGGCCATCCGGTCGATGTTCATGCCGCGTCGGTGCCACTGATCGGTTTTCCGACCGGCTGCCTCTACCGTGCCGGCGCCATCCACGCGCTGGAAAGCGTCGGCCGCGCCTGGCACATGGCCTATTCCTCGTCGAGCCTCTCCGGCATCCAAGCTGCGGTCGCCGCCGGCATGGGTCTCAGCATCCTGTCGGAAATGTCGATCCAGTCCGACCACCGCGTGCTGACGGCGAAGGACGGTTTTGCGCCGATCAACAAGACCGAGGTCGCACTGATGGCCTCGCCGGATGCGAGCCCGGCAACGCTGCGGCTTGCAGATCGTCTCGCCGAGTTTTGCGATGCGGTGCAGGCGAAGGCGGCCTAGATTCGCTGGCGTTGTCGCCGCCTCTCAACTCGCCGCGGACATCAGCCTGTCGCCGCACGCATTCGCATAGAACTTGCCGCCGCATTGACGCTTGATGGCGGCACAGCGGGCCGCGGGCGAGGCATTCTGCGGGACCATGAAGCCGCAGCTGAGGCCGTCGGCGCTGCGACCCGGCTTGCCGGCGGCAAACGCGGCACTGAGGGTACCGATGCAGACGACGAGCAGGGCCGCCGCGGCGATTTCGATCAGCAGTCGCGTCAGCAGTCTCATGGGAATGTTCCTCCACACTGATGGCTGAATTGATCCGCAATCTAGCACCGAATCCCGGGTTTCTCCGTGCTCGCCCGGGTTCCCAAATCGGCCCGTTCCTTGCATAAATTCGCGCCAGCGCAGTGCACGGCCGCTCCAGTGGCAGTTCCGGTGCAGGGGCAAGACGCGTAGGGTTAGTGGTGTGTTCGACCAGGAAGTGACGGCTTTGCAAGATCAATCGTTCCAGCCCAGTTTTCCCGCCCCCGGCCAGCCGATCGACGAGCTCGCGCTGGCTGAGATCAAGGGCGCGATCCTGGCGAAGCTGCGCCTTGCCATCGGCAAGGATGCCGGCATGGCGACCAAGCACGACTGGTACCAGGCCGCGGCGCTGGCGCTGCGCGACCGCGTCGTGCATCGCTGGCTCACCGCCGAGAAGCACAGCTACGACGCGGGCCGAAAGCGCGTCTATTATCTCTCGCTCGAATTCCTGATCGGCCGTCTCTTCACCGATGCGCTCAACAACATGGGCCTGCTCAAGATCTTCGAGGTCGCGCTCGGCGATCTCGGTGTCTCGCTGCCGGAGCTGCGCAAATGCGAGCCGGACGCCGCGCTCGGCAATGGCGGCCTCGGGCGCCTCGCCGCCTGCTTCATGGAGAGCATGGCAACGCTGTCGATCCCCGCGATCGGCTACGGCATCCGCTACGACTACGGCCTGTTCCGCCAGATCATCAACCAGGGCTGGCAGCAGGAATATCCCGACGAATGGCTGAGCTTCGGCAATCCCTGGGAATTGCAGCGCCCCGAGGTGATCTACGACATCTTTTTCGGCGGCGGCGTCGAGCATGTCGACGACAAGGGCCGCGACCGCGCGATCTGGCATCCGGGCGAGACCGTGCAGGCGATCGCCTATGACACGCCGATTGTCGGCTGGCGGGGCCAGCACGTCAACGCGCTCCGCCTGTGGTCGGCGCGTTCGCCCGATCCACTCAAGCTCGACGCCTTCAACAAGGGCGACTATGTCAGCGCCACCGCCGAGCAGTCGCGCGCGGAAGCGATCTGCAAATTCCTCTATCCGAACGACGAGAGCCCGGCAGGCCGCGAGCTGCGCCTGCGCCAGGAATATTTCTTCGTCTCGGCCTCGCTCCAGGATCTCGTCAAGCGGCACCTTGCGTCCGACGGCCAGCTGCGCAGCCTGTCGAGCAAGGTCGCAGTGCAGCTCAACGACACCCATCCGAGCCTTGCCGTCACCGAGCTGATGCGGATCCTCGTCGATTTGCACAATTTCCGCTGGGACGAGGCCTGGAAGATCACGGTCGCCACCCTCTCCTACACCAACCACACGCTGCTGCCCGAGGCGCTGGAGACCTGGCCGGTCGAGCTGTTCGAGCGGCTGCTGCCGCGGCATCTCGAGATCATCTACCGCATCAACGTGCAGCATCTGGCGCTGGCCGAAGCGCGCTGCCCCGGCGACATCGACTTCCGCGCCTCGGTCTCGCTGATCGACGAGAAGAGCGGGCGCCGTGTGCGCATGGGCCAGCTCGCCTTCGTCGGCTCGCACCGTATCAACGGCGTCTCGGGCATGCATTCGGACCTGATGCGTGAGACCGTGTTCCACGACCTCAACCATCTCTATCCCGGCCGCATCACCAACAAGACCAACGGCATCACCTTCCGTCGCTGGCTGATGCTGGCGAACCCGAAGCTGACCGATCTGTTGCGCGAGACCTGCGGCGAGGCCGTGCTCGACGATCCGACCCAGCTCTCGCTGATCGAAGCGCGCGCCAGCGACGTCGAATTCCAGAAGAAGTTCCGCAGCGTCAAGCTTCACAACAAGACCGCGCTGGCGCGCTTGATCGGCGAACGGCTCGGCATCAAGGTCGACCCGACCGCGCTGTTCGACGTGCAGATCAAGCGCATCCACGAATACAAGCGCCAGCTCCTCAACGTCATCGAGACCGTCGCGCTGTACCAGGCGATCAAGGACGATCCCACCGGCAATTGGGTGCCGCGGGTGAAGATCTTCGCGGGCAAGGCCGCCGCGAGCTACCGCTACGCAAAACTGATCATCAAGCTGATCAACGACGTCGCGGAGGTCGTGAACAACGATCCCACGATCGGCGGCAAGCTCAAGGTGGTGTTCCTGCCCGACTACAATGTCAGCCTCGCCGAAGTGATCATTCCCGCGGCCGACCTGTCCGAGCAGATCTCGACCGCGGGCATGGAGGCGTCCGGCACCGGCAACATGAAGCTGGCGCTCAACGGCGCCATCACCATCGGCACGCTCGACGGCGCCAATATCGAGATCCGCGACCATGTCGGCGCGGAGAACATCGCGATCTTCGGCATGGAGGCCGGCGACGTGATGATCCGGCGCAAGCAGGGGCTGGACGCCTCCGACCTGATCCGCAATTCACCGAAGCTGCAGCGCGCCATCAATGCGATCGGCACCGGCGAGTTCTCGCCGGGTGATCCCGGCCGCTTTGAATCGATCGCGCACGCGCTGCGCCATCTCGACCATTACATGGTCAGCGCCGATTTCGATTCCTATTACGAGGCGCAGCGCAGCGTCGATGCGCGCTGGCTGGTCTCGCCGGCCTGGACGCGCGCCTCCATCCTCAACGTCGCGCGCATGGCGTGGTTCTCCTCCGACCGCACCATCCGCGAATACGCCGAAGAGATCTGGAACGTGCCGGTCAATCCGACCACGCCGCTGCTGCCGAACCTGCGCGACGCCGCGGGCTGATTTTTCCGCGGCGTGGAAGCGTTACCCGACAGGTAATTGCACAGCCACGCGATGGCTGTGATATGACGACCGTCATTCCGGGGCGGCTCGCAGAGCCGAACCCGGAATCTCGAGCTTCCAGGTTCGATGCTCGGTCCCGCGCTACGCGGTCCCGTCGCATCGCCCCGGAATGACAGACGGAAACGAAAATGCACGCCAAACTTCCCCACCCCTTCGACGACGCCACCCGCGTCACTGCCGGCCACTCGAGCTGGCAGGGGCACACCAGCGACGATTACTGGGCCTTTGTCGGCCCGTTCGGCGGCGCCACCGCCGCGACCATTTTGCGCGCGCTGATCGACCATCCGGAACGCGCCGGCGACCCGCTCGCCCTCACCGTCAATTACTGCGCGCCGATCGCCAAGGGGCCGTTCGATCTCGACGTGCGGCTCGTGAAGGCCAACCGCTCCAGCCAGCACTGGAGCGTCGAGCTCAGCCAAGGCGGCGGCGAGGTCGCAACGCTCGCCACCGCGGTGTTCGCCGAGCGCCGGCCGTCCTGGGAGCACCGGGTGGCGCAATATCCCGACGCAAAGCCGTTCGAGGAAACGCTACCGTTCCCGAAGATCGCGGCGTCCTGGGCGAACCAATACGAGTTTCGCTTCGTCGAAGGCGAGATGCGGATCGGCCCGCGGCAGGCCGAGCCCGCCAGCACCTATTCGAAAATCTGGATCAGCGACCGCACGCCGCGCAAGCTCGACATGTTGTCGCTGATGTCGATGTCGGACGCCTTCTTCGGTCGCATCTTCCACGCAAGGCGCGAGCTGGTGCCGTTCGGCACGGTGTCGCTGACGACCTATTTCCACACCGAAAGCGAAGAGCTCGCGGCTGAGGACATCACGCGCGTGCTGGCGACGGCCGATTCGAAGATCATGCACAAGAGCTACGCCGACCAGAACGCCGAGCTGTGGTCGCCGAACGGTCGGCTGCTCGCGACCTCGACACAGATCGCGTATTTCAAGGCGTGAGCTCTCTCCACCCCTCGTCCCCTTCTTGCCGGGGCTCCTAACCCGCCATTCGCTGCCTCAGGCTCTGATAAAACGCCGTCTCGAAATTCATGTAACCGATGAACGACGTTGGATCGCCGAACGGAAGAATCTGCGTGGCCCAGAACCCGCCGAACCCGTTCTGGCGGTCGATCCAATAGAACAGATTGGCAAGGCCCGCCCAGCCGAGGGCGCCGGCGGGACGCCCGGTGGGTGCTTCCTGGTCGTTGATCATGAACGAGAGCGCCCAGGACTTTGATTGGCCCGGGAAGAACTCGGCATCATTGCACAGCGCTGGGATGACGCCGGTGATCGGTGTCACCTTCTTGTCTCCGAGATGATTCTTCTCCGCCATGCGCACGGTCTCCGCCTTCAGCACGCGGCCATGCTCGCCGGCACCGTCATTCAACCACATCCGGATGAAACGCATGTAGTCGCCGACCGTGCCGTAAAGGCCGTGGCCACCCATATGCACTTCAGGCTTGGCAGGGAGCTCGAAATCCATCGGCGTCAACGAGCCGTCGGCGCCGCGCGCGTGGATCCCCGCCAGTTTGCTGCGCATGGCGTCGGTCAGCTCGAAGGTCATGCTCTTGATTCCGAGCGGCTCGAAGATGCGCGTATTGAAAACCTCTCCAAGCCGGCGCCCGGCGATGGCCTCGACGATTTGGCCGCACCAGTCGAGATTGGTGCCGTAGTCCCAACGCTCGCCGGGATCGAACAGCAGCGGCGTCATCAGGCAGGCTTTGGAAGCGGTGATGACGCTGGGCTGCCCCTTCTCCTCGGCCAGGCGGTTGTAGGTGTGGTTGATGAAGTCGTAGCTGAGGCCGGCGGTATGCGTCATCAGCATCCGCGTGGTGATGTCCCGCTTGGGCGCCCGCAGCATCGGCTCACCCGCGGCATCAAAGCCCTCGATGACCTGGAGCTTGCCGATGTCCGGCGCGTAGCGCTTGGCCGGTGCGTCGAGATCGAGCTTGCCCTCTTCGACGAGTTGCAGCACGGCCGTGCCGGTGATCGCCTTGGTCGTGGAGAAGATGGCGAAGATGGTGTCGGTCGTCATGTCGGCGGGCTGGTCAAGGCGCTTTTTTCCCGCGGCACCTTCGTAGATGTTGCGATAACGGTCCGTCACCATCGCGACGACGCCGGGCACGCGCGGCGTGGATGTAACGACACCGTCGAGAACGGCGTCTGCGGCAGCACCGAAATTCGTGCTCATGGTTGTCCTCCCGTTTGGATTGGATGAATTCCGTCGACGCAGCGCTTCGCGAGCACTTAGTTCATGGTGAAGCCCAGGTAGCCGCTGGCGGCGACCTCGTTGCATTTCTGCCGGTAGGCGCCGACGCCGCCGCAGTAGGACAGAACGCGGCGCGGTTTGCCTTCGACGTTCGAGCCCAGGTACCAGGAATTGGTCTTCGCGATCAGCGTCGCATTGGCGATCTCATCGTGATGCGCCACCCATCCGTCTTCGGTATCCCTGGTCGGCTCAACCACCGTCAGGTTCTTCGCACGCACGAACCTGATGCAATCGTCGATCCATTCGACCTGCTGCTGGAGACAGGTGGTCATGTTACAGAGCGCGGCCGACGGAGCCAGCGGCACCGCAGTCGTGAACAGGTTCGGATAGCCGTGAACCTGCAGGCCCATCGTGGTGCGGATATCCTTGCTCCAATCCTCCTTCAGCGACCGCCCACCGCGGCCCCTGATATCGATGCGCGTCAACGCGCCGGTTCCGGCGTCGAATCCAGTCGCCAGAACGATGACGTCGAGTTCGTGAATCGTCCCGTCCGCGGTCTGGATACCCGTGGGTGTCACGCGTTCGATCGGATTGGCCTTGACGCTGACGATCTCGACATTGGGGCGATGGAAGGCCTCGAGGAAGTTCTGCTCCAGTGGCACCCGATGGGTCCCGAAACCGTAGTCGGCCGGAATCAAGGCATCGCACAGCTTTGGATCCTTCAGTCGCTCGCGCATCTTCTCGCGCACGAAGCCCGAGATTTCGGCGTTGACCTCGGCGTCGAAGAACAACTCGGCGAAGGACGATATCCATAGCTTCAGGGAGCCGTCGTTCCAGCAATCCTCGATCACCTCCCGGCGCCGCTCCGGCGTCAGGCCGGCCCAGGCATGCTCGAAATCGTATTCGAATCCGGTGAAGGTATGCGGCAGGCGCTCCGTGAGGTGCTGGAATTTCGACTTGTAGGCCTCCGCATCTTCCGCGCTGTACTTGGGATTCTTCATCGGAATCATGTATTGCGGCGTGCGAACAAAGACTTTCAGATGACCGACCTCGCCGGCGATCGTCTGGATGACCTGGATGCCGGTTGCGCCGTTGCCGATAACGCCGACGCGCTTGCCGCCGAATTCGACCGGCTCCTTGGGCCAGCGCGCCGTGTGGAACAGCTGCCCCTTGAACGTCTCCTGTCCCGGAAACGATACGTGCGGGGCAGAGAGCATGCCGCAACAGGTGATCAGAAACTGGGTGTCGATCACGTCACCCCTGTCGGTCGTGACCAGCCAGCGCTGTGTGGCTTCGTTGAAATGGGCGCTCTTGACGATCGTCCCGAACTGGATGTCCTTGCGCAGATCGAGGCGGTCGGCGATGTAGTTGAGCCAGCGTTCGATTTCCGGCTGGCCGGGGAATTTCTCGCTCCAGCTCCATCCCTTGTAGAGCTCCTCGGAGAACAGATACTGGTAGATGTGGCTCTCTGAATCGAAGCGGGCGCCGGGATAGCGATTCCAATACCAGGTGCCGCCGACGCCTGCGCCCGCGTCAATCGCCCTGACCTTCAATCCCTGTTCGCGCAAACGGTAGAGCTGATAGAGCCCGGCGACGCCGGCTCCAACAACCACCGCGTCGAATTTCGCCGTTACATGCGCGCCATTGCTACCATTGGGTTTGGTCGCCGTTTCTGCCATTTTTCCCTCCTAGGTCTTCCCAGAGCGCGCGGCCTTCCCCACCCGTCGTGTGATCGGATGGTCGTGCATCGCGTCATTTGTCGGTCCCGCGAGCGCTTGCGGCTTTTCACCGTTCTTCCGCACTTGCCCGGAACGCGAGGGAGGCTATGAGGCGGGCTGCGTTCCCGGCTTGAACAAAACCGACAATCCTTTGAATGAAGCCGGAGGCCGGCGCCGACCTCGCCCGAGCTCGCTTGGCAAATGGCAAATCCGGCCTATGCTGCTGCCTTGCCGATCGGCCAATGAGAACAACAAGCAGTCGACCATGCCAAAACTCCAGGGAGGAGGCTCGCGCGATGGGGCAGTTCATCACGGTCGAGGAGCTGCCACGCTATGCTCCCGGCGAAATGATGTTGGACAGTTCAGCGGTGGGAAAAGCCGATTTTCGGCTGCGCGTGTTCCGCTATGCGCCATCCGATATCTGGGTGCCGCCGTCCGATAACTTTCTGATCGTGATCTATCGCGAAGGCACCACGGCGATGAAACGCCGCGTGACCGGATCCTGGAAGCAGGATCAAGTCGGCCGCGGCGTCACGACGCTGCTGACGCGCGCGGAAGCTTCGAACTGGCGATGGTGCCATGACATCGAAGTCAGTCATCTCTACATCTCGCCTAGTCTCATGGCGAAGACCGCAAGCGAGGCTTTTGACCGGGATACCGAAAGCGTCGAGCTTCATGATCTGCTCAGGATCGAGGATCCAGTCCTGACCTGGATTGCTGACCAGATGGTGCAGGAGGTTTCCGCAGGAGGTCCGGGCGGCCGGCTCTGCTACGACGCCATGGCACTTCAGGCGAGCGTCCACATCCTGCGAAAATATGCCTCAGTGCGGTTCAAGCTGCCCTGTGCGCAAGGGCCCTTCAGGCCGGCGCATGCGCGAATGATCGAGGATTATATCGAGCAGAACATTTCCCGGAACATCACGCTCGACGAACTGGCCAACATCTGCAACTGCACGCCGGTGCAGTTCGCCCGCAAATTCCAGGCACACTATGGCATGCGCCCGCACGCGTACGTCCTCGCCCGCAAGGTGAAGCGCGCCTGCGAACATCTGCGCAAGGACCGCCTTGCACTGAAGGAGATCGCCCTGTTGAGCGGATTCTCCGACCAGAGCCATCTCAACCGGATATTTCGCAGGCATATGAGTGCGACTCCCGCAGAATATCGCAAGCAATGCACGGGCTAGGCAGCCTGACGATGCTCAGGCCGTAAAAGAAAGGGCGGCTGATCAAGCCGCCCTTTCTCGTCAATCACGTCCTGCGAAAACTTACTCAGCCGCGAGCTTCACCTCCGGCGCGGCGGCGCGCACCTCGGCATCCACCTGGGCTTCGAACTTGGCGAAGTTCTTCTGGAACATGCCGACCAGCGCGCGGGCGGTCTTGTCGAACTCGTCCTTGTCCTTCCAGGTGTTGACCGGGTTGAGGATCTCGGCCGGCACGCCGGGCAGCGCGGTCGGGACCGCGAAGCCGAAATATTTGTCGGTGCGGAATTCGACGTTGCGAAGCGAGCCGTCGAGCGCGGCGGTGAGCAGCGCACGCGTCACCTTGATCGGCATGCGCGAGCCAACACCGTACTTGCCGCCGGTCCAGCCCGTATTGACCAGCCAGCAATCGACATTGTGCTGGGCGATGAGGTCGCGCAGCATGTTGCCGTAGACGCTGGGGTCGAGCGGCAGGAAGGGCGAGCCGAAGCAGGTCGAGAACTCCGGCTGCGGCTCGTTGCCGAGACCGCGCTCGGTGCCGGCGACCTTCGCGGTGTAGCCGGACAGGAAGTGATACATCGCCTGCGCCGGCGAGAGCTTGGCGATCGGCGGCAGCACGCCGAAGGCGTCGGCGGCGAGCATCACCACGTTCTTCGGCTGCGGCGCGCGGCCGGTGCGCGAGGCGTTCGGGATGAAGTCGAGCGGATAGGCCGAGCGCGTGTTCTCGGTCTTGGAGCCGTCGTCGAAATCCACCACGCGGGTGTCTTCGTCGAGCACGCAGTTCTCGAGCACCGCGCCGAAGCGGGTCGAGGCCGCGAAGATCTCGGGCTCGGCTTCCTGCGACAGCTTGATGCACTTGGCGTAGCAGCCGCCTTCGAAGTTGAAGACGCCGTTCGGGCCCCAGCCGTGCTCGTCGTCGCCGATCAGCGTGCGGTTCGGATCGGCCGACAGCGTGGTCTTGCCGGTGCCGGACAGGCCGAAGAAGATCGCCGCGTCGCCCTTGGCGCCGACATTGGCCGAGCAGTGCATCGGCATCACGCCGCGCTCGGGCAGATAATAGTTCAGCGTGGTGAAGACCGACTTCTTCATCTCGCCGGCATAATAGGAACCACCGATCAGGACGATCTTGCGGGCGAAATCGATCGCGACGACGTTCTCCGACTTGCAGCCGTGACGTTTGGGATCGGCGCGGAAGCTCGGCATGTCGATGATGGTGAGCTCCGGCACGAAGGTCGGCAGCTCGATCGCCTCGGGGCGAATCAGCAGCGTGCGGATGAACAGCGAGTGCCAGGCGAGCTCGGTGAAGACGCGCGTCTTGATCCGGTAGGCCGGATCGGCGCCGCCATAGAGGTCCTGCGCGAACAGGCTCTTGCCTTCGGCGTGCTTGAGGAAGTCCTGATAGAGCGTCTCGAACTGTTCTGCGGTGATCGACTGGTTGCCGGCCCACCACATCTTCTTGTCGGTGGTGGCGTCACGCACCGTGAACTTGTCCTTCGGGCTGCGCCCGGTGAACTCGCCGGTATCGGCGCAAAGTGCGCCGTCAGCGGACAGCACCGCCTCGCCCGCAGTGAGCGAGTATTGATAGAGTTGCGGCGCACCGAGGTTCCAGTGAACCTGCTTGAGATTCTTTAAACCAAACTTGTCGGCGCCGAAGGCACCGTTGCGCACGCCCGTCTCTTGCACGAAAAAATCCTCCTAGAACCCGCGACATTCAGCGCGACCAGAACTTCAGCACCATCGCGGTCACCGTGATTTATAGGCCAACCGGCCTCGGCTGGGCGACCTAATAATGATGAACGCTGGCGTTGCCAAGCTGATCCCGCAGGATTTGGTTTATTCAAGGACCGCGCCAAACGTCGCGCATGTCAGCTCTGAGCAGCTGCATCAAAAATTCACGAATGATCGCGCAACCAAATGCGGAATTCGGCGTTGATCATGGTTTTTGCGACGCACAATTCCGGCTGCCGGCTTATCGTACCTCGCCTTCGCCAATGAGCGCGAACGGTCCCCACATCGCCGGGTAGGCGTTGCGCGGTGACGAGGTGTCGTCGACAAACGTTAACATCGCGCGGCGCAAGGCTTCGGCGCGACCGATTTTCGGTTCGTTCTTGAGCAGCTCGAACGTCGATGTGGTGAGGCGGGTGGCGGCTTCCGAATCCACGGCCCAATGCGAGACCAGCAGCGCGCGGGCACCGGCATAGAAGAAGGAGCGCGCCAATCCCGACAGCGCTTCGGCCCCGGGCTTGTCGCCGGCGATGGTGTTGCAGGCGGACAGAACCACCCAATCGGCGTTGAGCTTGAGCTGGGCCACTTCGCTCGCGGTCAGAAGGCCGTCGTCGAGCTCCGACGGCTGATCGGGAATGGACAATGCAAGCGAGGGCTCGCCCAGTCCCTTGACGTCGCCGGCAACGAGGCCGTGGGTGGCAAAATAGATGATGCCGTATTGAGCAAGCGCTGCACGCTTCAGCGTCGTTTCGCTGGCATCGCGTCCGAGATGGATGTCGGCATCAGTGGCGCCGACATCTCTCGCCACGGCGTTCAGCTCATCGGCGGTATCGGGCAATTGCGGCAGCGCCTGCGCAAGCCGCGCGCGGTCGACCCCGGCGCCGCGCCAGAAATCGGTATAGGCAATCGTCGCAATGCTGCGCGCCGCGACCTTGCCGCCTGCGGCGCGACGGTCGGCGGGCCCTTCGGCTGCGGGGTTGAAAACGGGATCGCCGAAGCCGGTCATCGGCTTGGCGCCCTGATCCCTGCGCGCGAAGGCGCGCAGCGATTTCAGGCTGATCACCGACGGCAGCACCGAGACGGCCTGACGCCGCAGCAGCCAGGCGGCGTCGCGATAACCTTCGAGCCTGTCCGGGATCGCGGCCTGCGGCTTCTCGGTGACCAGCAGATGGAACGGCAATGCGGTCAGCGCCGCTGATGGCACGACCAGGAGGTTGCGCTTGTCCTTCGTCAACGCCTCGACCGGGCCGAGCAGCGCGACATAGAGCTCGTTCGCGAGCGCAAGATCGAACAGCCCTGATTTGCCGGAGGCATCGCGCGCCTTGCCGACATCCAGCCCCCTGCGGAAGGCCGAGACCTTCCGCGCCATCGCGTCCGCGCCAAGCGAAATCTCCTTCCAGTCGGCGCCATCGCGCGTGATGGCGATGACATAGCTCCGCTTGTCGACGACGGAATAGATCACCATCGCCTCATCGGCCGACAGCAGCGGCTGGATGTCCTTCACCGCCAGCGGCAGCGGGTTCGAGAGCGAGGCGTAGTCGGGAAACTCGAGCGTGAGCGTCTTTTGCAGCCCCGCGCGTTCGCTCGCAATCGCAACGATCCGCGCGCGGCTGCGCTGCTCGGCCGCGACGTCCCGCTGCGCCGATTGCTTCGACACCGCGGTGATGATCGCCTTGTCGAGCGCCTCGGCCTCGGCCGCGAGATCCTGATCCCGACGCACCAACTCGGCGAGCCGATCGCTGCCGGCGGCCAATCGCACCGCGAGCTTGTTCACGGCAGAGGCGGCGGACGATTGCGTGCCGCGCTGAATCGCGCCGAGCGCGTCATCGATCGCTCTGTCGCCGGGCAGCAAAGTTTGCTGACGTGCAGCGAACAGCACCGGCAGCACGACGCGCAGCTGCGCGCGGTTGGCGGCAAGCGTCTTCTGCGCGAACGGCAAGGCCTCAGCAGTGCGGCCCGACACCTGAAGGAAATAAGCGAGATTGCTGGTCGAGGTCACGACATCGGGATGATCCACCCCGAGCGCCCGCTCGCGGATGGCAAGCGCGCGGCGATAGAGCGGCTCGGCCTCGGCATAGCGCTGCTGGTGCTCGTAGAGCCCGGCGAGATTGTTGAGCGAGCGCGCCACGTCGGGATGATCCGCCCCCAGCACCTTTTCGCGGATCGCGAGCGAGCGCTTGATCGGCGCTTCGGCATCGGCATCGCGGTTGAGGTCGCGATCGACCTGGCCGAGATTGTTCAGGACGGTGGCAACCGCGGGATGCTCGGGCCCGGCGGCCTTCTGATAGATCGCGAGGGCACGCTGAAACAGCGGCTCGGCGTCGGCAAAATGCTCCTGCTTCACGTAGAGCGTGGCGAGATTGTTGAGGGCCTGGCCGACATCGGGATGCTCGCGCGACAGCGCCTTTTCGCGAACAGCCAGCGCACGCTTGAACAGCGGTTCGGCTTCGGTGAAGCGGCTCTGCCGCTGATAGAGCGCCGCAAGATTGTTCAGGAGCGGCGCAATCTCGACGCTACCCTGACCGGTCCCCTTCTCCATCAGCGCGATGGCGCGTTTGTAGAGCGGCTCGGCCTGATCGTCGTGGCCCTGGTCGGCGTAAATCTGCCCGAGATTGTTGAGCGCCGCGGCAAGGTCGCGGTTGTTGCTGGTCTTCTCGAGCGAGGCCACCATGGCCTGCGCCAGCGGCAGCGCCTCCGAATATTTGCCGGTGCTCCGGAGCGCATTGATGCGCGCGCTCTGCGCCGACAGATCGCCCTTCTGGGCAAGGCCGGGCGTGGCAAGCGACGTGGTGATCGCGAGCGCCAGACCCGCGGCCAATGCCAAACGACGACGCGTCATGAACCCTCTCGCTGCGAGCCTTAAGACCTGACCGTCTTGGGTCGCAGCGATGGGTCGCGGCGTTCAATTTGTTGCGTTCTAGTCCACCTTCGTGCGCGCTTCGCCAGCAAGGCGGACCAGCATCTTGCGCAGCGAGGTGCCGTCCGTCACCCGCTCCGGGAAGTCCAGCCGCAGCGCGGTCTGGCCCTCCTGCATGTCGAGACCTTCCGGATCGCAGCCGGTGCAGCGCCAGTCCCCCGCGGCAGCGCCAAGGAGCTTTGTCGCATAGAGGCCCATGGCGTCGCGATGATCGGCGTTCATATGCGCGACCGCCCCCTCCTCCGCCGCCAGCAGATCCTCGGCGCCGGAGAGGTCCGTGAGGAACTGGGCGGGCTTGAGATCGACGATCCGGCCGAAGCCGGCGACCAGATGAGTTCCCGTGGGGAGGATCCGGAAGAAAGAGAAATCCTTAAAGGAAACAAAGCTTTCCGCCGACGGATGCGCATTGAGATACCGTCGCTGGAGCAAATCCCTCTCGGCATCAGCCTGTTCCGCCCGGCCGGACAGCATGATCCGGGCACCTTCCAGCGGATCGCCCTCCACCCGCTCGTCCAGCATCAGGGAGACCCTGCTGTCAGCGAGAAGGTTCCTTGTATGCACGGCGAGGCCCGAGATCAGCAGGATGGGGGAACCGTCGGGATGGCTGGCCAGATTGACCAGGGAACAATAGGGATCGCCGCTGCCGGCCATGAGAGTTGCCAGCGCCCCCTGCCGCGATCGCCGCAGCAGGGATTTGGCGAGCTTTGCGGGGTCGAAATCAGGGGTCGGTTGCATCGGCTTTCTCGGCTCAGGTGGTTGCAAGGGGGGCCTTTTTTCGGGTAAACGGGGGCCTGGTTATGGGTCACATGCGGCGAATCTGCCGTGTTTCGTGGAACTTGGTCACACTTCAGCCCAGCTTGCATTGCTCGGTGACAAGGTTCGAACGCCGACATCGGCACCCATGTATGCGGCGCATCAGTGGATTGCTCGCCGTTTCAAGCCACGACCCAAACGGAAAGCAGAAAGCAGAGGCTCATGCCCACAATCGCTTTGGTCGACGACGACCGCAACATTCTCACATCCGTCTCGATCGCGCTGGAAGCCGAAGGCTATCGCATCATGACCTACACCGACGGCGCTTCCGCGCTTGACGGTTTCCGCACCACCCAGCCCGATCTCGCCATCCTCGACATCAAGATGCCGCGCATGGACGGCATGGAGACGCTGCGCCGGCTCAGGCAGAAGTCCGACCTGCCGGTGATCTTCCTGACCTCCAAGGACGAGGAGATCGACGAGCTGTTCGGCCTCAAGATGGGCGCCGACGATTTCATTCGCAAACCGTTCTCGCAGCGCCTCCTGGTCGAGCGCGTCAAGGCGGTGCTGCGCCGCTCGGCGCCGAAGGACCCGACCGTCGCGCCGAAGGAGAACGACGCCAAGGCGCTCGACCGCGGCCTGCTGCGCATGGATCCGGAACGGCATACCTGCACCTGGAAGAACGAGCCGGTGACGCTGACCGTCACCGAATTCCTGATCCTGCAGGCGCTCGCGACCCGGCCCGGCGTGGTGAAGAGCCGCAATGCGCTGATGGACGCCGCCTATGACGACCAGGTCTATGTCGACGACCGCACCATCGACAGCCACATCAAGCGGCTGCGCAAGAAGTTCAAGGTGGTCGACAACGAGTTCGAGATGATCGAGACACTGTACGGCGTCGGCTACCGCTTCAAGGAAGCCTGAGGCGGGAGCGCCTTTCACGAAAGACGAGAGCATCGCCGGTTCTGATTTCATCGGGACCGGGATGGCTCTAGGATGCGGGGACCATTGCCACGAGCTGTCCTAACGCGGGCGTAAGCATTGCTGGACCGAACGCAGCCTGACGAGAACCAGAGCGCCGGGGAGATCACATCCGACGGCGTTCCGGAGCAATTTGCCGAAGACAAGCCGCAGGGCTTCCGACCGCTGAACTGGCTCAAGCGCGCCGGGCAATTCTTCTTTGCGCTGTCCTTCTCCAGCCTGACCCGCCGCATTGTCTCGCTCAATCTCGCCGGCCTCGTCGCGCTGGTGGCGAGCATCCTGTATCTGTCGCAATTCCGCGCCGGACTGATCGACGCGCGGGCGCAGAGCCTCCTGGTGCAGGCCGAGATCATCGCCGGCGCGATCGCGGCCTCCGCCACGGTGCAGACCAACGCCATCACCATCGATCCCGACCGGCTGCTCGACCTCAAGCCGGGCGAGACCTATGGCGGTTCGGACGAGTACTCGCCGCTGGACTTCCCGATCAATCCGGAGCGCGTGGCGCCGGTACTGCGCACGCTGATCTCGCCGACCAAGACGCGCGCCCGCATCTACGATCCGAACGGCAGCCTGCTGCTCGACAGCCGCAACCTCGAAAACGTGCTGCGCCTCGACCTGCCGCCGCCGGCGGAGAAGCCCGGCTTCGTCGAGCGCGGCATGGTCGCGGTGCGCACCTGGCTGAACCGCGGTGACCTGCCGCTCTATCGCGAGCTCGGCCCGGAGAACGGCAACGGCTATGCCGAGGTCGGCGATGCGCTCCAGGGCCAGAAGCGCTCGATGGTGCGGGTCAATGCCCGCGGCGAGGTGATCGTCTCGGTCGCGGTCCCCGTGCTGCGCTCGCGCGCGATCCACGGCGCGCTGATGCTGTCGACGCAAGGTGACGACATCGACCAGATGGTCACGGCCGAACGCCTCGCCATCCTGAAAGTCGGCGGCGTCGCGGCCGCCGTCATGATCATGCTGTCGCTGCTGCTCGCGAGCACGATCGCCGGGCCCGTGCGCCGGCTTGCCGACAGCGCCGAGCGCGTCCGCCGCCGCATCAAGGCCCGCATCGAGATCCCCGATTTCACCCGCCGCCGCGACGAGATCGGCCATCTCTCCGGCGCCCTGCGGGACATGACGAGCGCGCTCTACAGCCGCATCGAGGCGATCGAGATGTTCGCCGCCGACGTCGCCCACGAATTGAAGAACCCGCTGACCTCGCTGCGCTCGGCGGTCGAGACGCTGCCGCTGGCGCGCAACGAGAACAGCCGTGCCCGCCTGCTCGAGGTGATCGAGCACGACGTCAAGCGGCTCGACCGCCTCATCTCCGACATCTCCGACGCCAGCCGCCTCGATGCCGAATTGCAGCGCCAGGATGCGATCCCGGTCGATTTGCGCCGCCTGCTGACGACGCTGGTGTCCGTCGCCAACGAGACCAAGCTCGGCCACGACGTCGCGGTCGAGACGCGCTTCGAGGGTCGCAGCCCGACCGACACCTTCGCCGTGAGCGGCCACGATTCACGGCTCGGACAAGTGGTCTCCAACCTGCTCTCCAACGCGCAGTCGTTCTCCGAACCCGGCAGCAAGGTGCGCCTCACCTGCCGCCGCGCGCGCGGGGAGATCGAGATCGTGGTCGACGACGACGGCCCCGGCATTCGCGACGACGCGCTGGAGCGCATCTTCGAGCGCTTCTACACCGACCGTCCGCATCAGGGTTTTGGCCAGAACTCCGGCCTCGGCCTGTCGATCTCCAAGCAGATCATCGACGCCCATGGCGGGCGCATCTGGGCCGAGAACCGCGCAGGCCCGCCGGATGACGACGGCGTGCCGACGGTCGCGGGCGCGCGCTTCGTGGTGAGGCTGCCGGCGCTATGAACGACGGCGGGCCCAGCGTTCACGCCTCCGCGGTCAAGATCGGACAACGGGCGGTGCTGATCCGCGGTCCCTCGGGCTCGGGCAAGTCGCGCCTTGCCTTTGATTTGATCATGGCCGGACGCTCGGGCGTGATCGAAAGGGCCGTTCTGGTCGGGGATGACCGTGTCCATCTGGCGACAGTCGCCGATGAAATTGAAGTCCGCCCCGCGCCGGTATTGGCTGGCCTGATCGAAATCCGGGGCCTCGGAATCCGCCACTGCGACTTCGTGGAGCATGCGACCGTCGGTCTCGTGGTCGATCTGGATGCCGCGGACGCCGAGCGCCTGCCTGCGACGGGTTCGCTGAAAACCATCATTTCCGGTGTCGAAATACCGCGAATCCCGGTTAGCCGTGGATATTCACCCCTCCCTTTGGTTGTCGCGGCCTTGACCACTACCAAGAGTTCATCTTCCGTTAACCCCTCAGGCGATTGTTTGAAGGGAAATGGTAACCATATGAACCCCACTATCGCGACCGAATAGACCGGCGCAGCTCCCCTCATCCATCCGTCTAGATTCAGGGAGATACGCAACATCCCCTCTTGCGCAGGGGCTCTGGATGGTCAAAGTGGCGCGTTCGTGCGGTGCACCAAAAGCGCCCGCGAGGAGTTTTCCGATGATTGGTCTAGTACTTGTGACCCACGGGCGCCTTGCCGACGAATTCAAGGCAGCGCTTGAACATGTCATGGGCCCACAAAAGCAAATCGAAGCGATCACGATCGGTGCCGAAGATGATTCCGATCTCTGCCGAAGTGACATCATCGAGGCGGTTAACCGCGTCGATTCCGGTGACGGCGTTGCGATCCTCACCGACATGTTCGGCGGCACGCCGTCGAACCTTGCAATATCCTGCATGAGCCGGCCCAAGGTCGAAGTGCTCGCGGGCATCAATCTGCCCATGCTGGTCAAGCTCGCCAAGGTGCGCGAGGAGCGTCCGCTGCCCGACGCGATCGCGATGGCCCAGGAAGCGGGACGCAAATACGTCACCATCGCCAGCCGCGTGCTCGCCGGCAAATGAGCGACGAGGCGCCACAAGCGGGGACAGGCGTGCCCGCGGGCGCGATCTCCAAGGACCTCCTGATCATCAACAAGCGCGGCCTGCATGCGCGAGCCTCCGCGAAATTCGTCCAGGCCGTCGAGCGCTTCGATGCGCAGGTCTGGGTGACGCGCGGCGGCGAGACCGTCGGCGGCACCTCGATCATGGGCCTGATGATGCTTGCCGCGGGACCGGGCACCACGATCACCGTCGCCGCCGCCGGCACGGATGCCCAAGCTGCGCTCGCGGCGATCACCGAACTCGTTGAAAGCAAGTTCAACGAGGAAGGGATCTGAGCCGCGCGCTCGGTTGCCGTAGTGCCGTAGGGTGGGCAAAGGCGCGGAAGCGCCGTGCCCACGAACTCATCAGACGTGGGCACGCTGCGCTTTGCCCACCCTACGGCACCTCTCACTTCGCCGGCGGCGCGATGTAGACGTTCCAGCTCATCGCCGGGCCGGCCTTGCCATGGGTGAAGCGGCGCGTGGTCATCATCACGCGCTCGGCGTTCGGCGCGACCTCCGAAACCCACTTCTCGAACTTGGGCAGGCGTTCGTCGGTCGCATCGACCACGCCGATGAAGCCGTATCTCTTGACGTCGTCGAGCGAGGTCAGCCCGGAGGCCCAGGCTTCGTTCGGCGTGAACGGGCTGGGGTGATCGGGGCTGTAGAACACCATCGGCTGGATCGTCTCCATCGTCCCCGCAACGACCGCCCAGCGCGAGGCGAAGCGCGCGTGCCAGGCCTGGGTCAGCTCGCGTGCGAGCTCGGAGCGCGCGCCATAGGTCGCCGTGTTGCCGGCATTGGCCGTCATCTCGCGCGCG
Source organism: Bradyrhizobium sp. 23AC (assembly GCF_054863025.1). Classification (NCBI taxonomy): domain Bacteria; kingdom Pseudomonadati; phylum Pseudomonadota; class Alphaproteobacteria; order Hyphomicrobiales; family Nitrobacteraceae; genus Bradyrhizobium; species Bradyrhizobium sp. 23AC. Next base: position 71,431 of record NZ_JAVAYN010000013.1, on the reverse strand, counting down.
GCGATCCAGGGCGAGGCGGCGAGCGTGGCAACACTGAGCACGAGCCAGATCGCAGCGATGTTGAACAGACTCGCGCCCTGCACCCGCAGCGCCGGAATCGCGACCAGCGCGAGCGGCACCAGGAAGAACAGCGAAATCCCCCAATCGGTCTTCAGGTAGACGCCGAAGACCAGCGCGCCGAGCGGCGGGCCGAATGCGACGATGATCTGGATCATCCACACGTTCAGCGCCTGCGAGACATTGACGCCCGGATTGGCGCCGCGCGCCCAGGCGCGCGTGACGATGCGCAAGGGCGCGCGCAGCAGCAATGTGAACCACGGCGGCACCAGCGCCATCGCGAGCGCGGCCAGCGCCACCGGCAATGCCAGCAGTCCGAGATTATGCAGCATGTAGCCGGTGACGAGCTGATGCACCTGGCCGCTGTCCGCGAGGCTGTAGGTGTCGCCGGCATAGGTCAGCGGCACGAAATGCGCCTCGGCCAGCCAGACCACGTGCGGAATCATCGCCACGACCATCGTCACAATCGCGACCCACGGCGCCGGCGATACCAAAAATCTCATCCGCTCCGGATGGATCAGCGCGGCAAGCCCGATGGCGCCGATCATGGTCAGCACCCAATATTTGGTCATCAGCGCCAGCGCGCCGGCAAGGCCGAGCAGGACGCCGGACTGCCAGCTCCGCTTCTCGAACGCGTTGAGATAAGCGAGCACCAGCAGCGGCAGGGTGACGAGCTGGAGCAGGTCCGGATTGTACTTGAACCCCTTGAAATTGAAGATCGGGTAGAGCGCGACCATCACCACGACCAGGAACGCGCGCCGCGCGTCCACCACGCGCAAGGCAACCAGCCAGCAGATCACCATGCCGGCGCTGACCGTCGCCATCGCCAGCGCATAGGTCGCCCAATCCGCCGCCGGGAACAGCTTGAACCAGAGCCCGGCAACCCAGCCCGACAGCGGCGGATGCTTGCCATAGCCCCACAGGAATTTCTGACCCCAGCCATAGGCTTCTGCGACGTCCATGTGAACGTCCTGCGCAGCCTTCAGATTGATCAGGATGAAGGTCCAGAGCACCGCATGGAGGATGGCGAGCTGGATCACCAGCCACAATCTCGCCTCAGGGCGGACCGCGCAAGCGACCAGCCAGGCCCGGAAGCGGCCAAAGCTCAGGCGGGCCTTCGTGCGCACTCCAGGGGTGGGAAGAGACGTGGTCGACATGGGCGCTTGCCTAGCGCGTTTTGGCCCATCGTGGAATCAGCTTGGCGTGAACAAAGGCCCTGAAATTACAGCAATATGGTTGCCGCACGGGGATGTGAGTGGTATCCCGCGCCCATGACGACCGTCCCCATTTCCAACATCCGCAATTTCTCCATCGTCGCCCATATCGACCATGGCAAATCGACGCTGGCCGACCGCCTGATCCAGATGACCGGCGGCCTCTCCGACCGCGAGATGGCGGGCAAGGAGCAGGTGCTCGATTCCATGGACATCGAGCGCGAGCGCGGCATCACGATCAAGGCGCAAACCGTGCGCCTGTCGTACCGCGCCAAGGACGGCAAGGATTACATCTTCAACCTGATGGACACGCCCGGCCATGTCGACTTCGCCTACGAAGTCTCGCGGTCGCTGGCGGCCTGCGAAGGTTCCCTCCTGGTGGTCGACGCCAGCCAAGGCGTCGAGGCGCAGACGCTCGCCAACGTCTACCAGGCGCTCGACAACAATCACGAGATCGTACCGGTCCTGAACAAGGTCGACCTGCCCGCGGCCGAGCCCGAGAAGATCAAGCAGCAGATCGAGGACGTCATCGGCATCGATGCCTCCGACGCGGTGATGATCTCGGCCAAGACCGGCCTCGGCGTGCCCGACGTGCTGGAAGCCATCGTCACCCGCCTGCCGCCGCCGAAGGGCGACCGCAATGCGACCCTGAAGGCGCTGCTGGTCGACAGCTGGTACGACGTCTATCTCGGCGTCGTCGTTCTCATCCGCGTCGTCGACGGTGTCATGAAGAAGGGCAGCCGCGTGCGCATGATGGGCACGGGCGCGGCCTACGACGTCGAGCGCGTCGGCTTCTTCACGCCGAAGATGCAGCAGGTCGACGAGCTAGGCCCCGGCGAGATCGGCTTCATCACCGCCGCGATCAAGGAAGTCGCCGACACCCGCGTCGGCGACACCATCACCGACGACAGGAAGCCGGTCACCGAAATGCTGCCCGGCTTCAAGCCGGCCATCCCTGTGGTGTTCTGCGGGCTGTTCCCGGTCGACGCCGACGATTTCGAAACGCTGCGCGGCGCCATGGGCAAGCTGCGGCTCAACGACGCCAGCTTCTCGTTCGAGATGGAAACGTCAGCCGCGCTCGGCTTCGGCTTCCGCTGCGGCTTCCTCGGGCTGTTGCATCTCGAGATCATCCAGGAGCGGCTGTCGCGCGAGTTCGATCTCAATCTGATCGCGACCGCGCCGAGCGTCATCTACAAGATGAAGCTGACCGACGGCACCGAGATCGAGATCCACAATCCCGTCGACATGCCCGACGTGGTCAAGATCGCCGAGATCCAGGAGCCCTGGATCGAGGCCACGATCATGACGCCCGACGAATATCTCGGCAGCGTGCTGAAACTGTGCCAGGACCGCCGCGGCTCGCAGAAGGAGCTGACCTATGTCGGCTCCCGCGCCATGGTGAAATACGATTTGCCGCTCAACGAAGTCGTGTTCGACTTCTACGACCGCCTCAAGTCGGTTTCCAAGGGCTACGCCTCGTTCGACTATCATCTCACCGACTACAAGCCGGCCGACCTCGTCAAGATGCAGATCCTCGTCAACAACGAGCCGGTCGACGCGCTCTCGATGCTGGTCCACCGCACCCGTGCGGAGGGACGCGGCCGCGCCATGGTCGAGAAGATGAAGGAGCTGATCCCGCCGCACATGTTCCAGATCCCGATCCAGGCCGCGATCGGCGGCAAGGTGATCGCCCGCGAGACGGTCCGCGCGCTGCGCAAGGACGTCACCGCAAAATGCTACGGCGGCGACATCACGCGTAAGCGCAAGCTTCTGGAGAAGCAGAAGGAAGGCAAGAAGAAGATGCGGCAGTTCGGCAAGGTCGACATCCCGCAGGAAGCTTTCATTGCCGCGCTGAAGGTGGATAGCTGAGGCGGGCTGGCTTTACAGTCACATCAGCCGCCGTCATGCCCGGGCTCGTCCCGGGCATTTGCGTTCGGGACCCGGCAAAGCAAAAATATCGAAAACAACCCCATGCACAGTAGACGAGGGCTTGCTTGGATTGGAGTTTTCGATTTTTTAGAAATCAATTTGACCCCATCGGGCAAAACAGTGCACGATGGCATTGCGCAATTGCGCAACTGAGAATCCATCGTACAGCAGGCAACACGGAGAGATGGATTCCGGGTTCGCGCCAAGTGGCGCGCCCCGGAATGACGACGAAAACGCGTAGCCGCCAGCCTTGCCCTCCGCCGTCCGATAGGCCACCATCCCCGCGCGCATCACAACAAAACCAACAGCGCTGAGGAAACGCATGAGCAGGCCGTCACGCTTCGACTATGGCTGGGTCGTTGTCGCCGCGGGTGCGCTGATGACTTGTGTCGGGTTCGGCACGATGCTGTCGCTGGCGGTGTTTTTGCAGCCGATATCGGAGGCAATGGGCTGGTCGCGCGCCGGCGTCTCGGCGGCGGCGACGCTGGATTTCCTCTTCATGGGATTTGCCGCGTTCCTGTGGGGCACCCTGTCGGACCGGTTCGGCACCCGCATCGTGGTTCTCGCGGGAAGCGTTCTGCTGGGGCTCGGCCTCGTCACTGCGAGCCAGGCGACAAGCCTGTGGCAATTCCAGCTTTGCTTTGGCGTGCTGATCGGCATCGCGGCCGGCAGCTTCTACGCGCCGATGATGGCGCTCGCGAGCGCGTGGATCGAGACCAACCGGAGCCTTGCGGTGGCGCTGGTCTCCGCCGGCATGGGCGTGTCGCCGGTGACGATCGCGCCGACCGCGAGCTGGCTGATCACGGCCTATGACTGGCGCACCGCGATGCTGGTGATCGGCATCGCCGCATGGGCGCTGCTGATCCCGGCCTGCTTCCTGGTGCGTCCGGCGCCGGTGGCGGCGGGCGCCGCCGGTGCCGACTCGGCCCCGGAGGTCGAGCTGACCGCGGCGCAGGCGCTGCGCACGCCGCAATTCATCACGCTCGCGGCGACACATTTCGCCTGCTGCGCAGCGCATTCCGGCCCGATCTTCCACATGGTGTCCTATGCGATGGTCTGTGGCATCGCTCCGCTCACGGCGGTGACGGTCTACAGCGTCGCCGGCGTCTCAGGCCTCGGCGGCCGCCTGCTGCTGGGCGCCCTCGCCGATCGCATTGGCGCAAAGCCGGTGCTGGTTGGCGGCCTGCTCGTGCAGGCGATGTGCATCGCGACCTATCTTGCGGTCGCGCAACTCGGCGAGTTCTACGCGCTGTCGGTGGTGTTCGGCCTCGCCTATGGCGGGGTGATGCCGCTCTATGCGGTGCTGGTCCGCGAATTCTTCGGCGCGCGCATCATGGGCACCGTGTTCGGCGCAGTGTCGGCCTTCGCCAGCCTCGGCATGGCGCTCGGGCCGTGGGCTGGCGGGCTCGTGTTCGACAATTTCCAGCGCTACACATGGCTACACGCCGGCTCCTTCGCGATCGGGCTCGCCGCGGTCGCGGTGGCGCTGAGCTTCCCGACGAAGCGCAGACCATCGCTCGACCTGGGCCGCGCCGCGGCCTGACGCGGTGGCGCACCCGCCGTCTCCCCTCACGGCACGGCCGGGCCGGTGATCGCAGCGGCCGGTGCCGGTTCGCGTGGCGCGCGGCGGCCGTTCAGCACCGCACCGACAATGGTGAAGCGCACGAGCAGGTGATAGCCCGCCAGCATCACGGGAAGTGCAACGGCGAGAATGATGGCGAACTTGACCGGCCCCGGCCAGCCGAGTTGCGACACCGCGACCTGCAGCGCCATGACGATCGGCATGTGGATCAGATAGAGCCAGTAGGAGGCGTCGGCGAGGTAGCGGCGCATCGGACTGAAGCCGGACATGAAGCGGAGCGCGAGGCCGATGAAGGCGAAGGTCGAGATCCAGATCGCCGGTGCGTACAGGACGGGAGCGACAAGCCTCAGCGTGTCGTAGCTGACAGGCAGTTTTGGGGCGCCCGGCGCTGACGTCATCACGCCTGACAGCGCGAAGCTGACCAGGATCAGTCCGAGGGCGCACCCGAGATTCCACATCCAGCGCCGCTCCAGGATCTGCAGCAGATCGACCTGCCGATGCAGCAGCCAGCCGGCGCCGAACGCGGTACCGAAGCCGATCCAGGCCTGCGCGTTGGTGACGAGCGATTGATCCGGCGTCCTCACGCCTATCGCACCCACCCATCTGTGATCGAGGCTGAAGGCGATGCCGATCGGGATCGCCAGAACCAGTGGAGCAAGCGGGCTTCGCATCAGCCGGGCGAAGACGCGGTCGAGCTTCGCTCGCAGGGCACCGGACGCATCGAGTCGGACAACGACGCCGCGCAGCAGAAGCATGGCGACATAGAGCTCGAGCAACACATAGAGAAACCAGAGATGGGCGAGCGGGAAATTCGGCAGCACTGGCGGCCAGTTGCGCATGCCGGCGGTCGGACCGCCATTCGGAAATCCCGAGGCCCAGATCACGACCACCACTATGGCCGTAAACAGGATCGGCCAGCCGATCACGAGCGGCAGCCCGATCCGCTGCAGCCTGTCATTGGCGAAACTCCAGATCCCCCGACGATGAAAGCTCATGCGCGCGAAGAAACCCGCCATCAGGAAGAAGGTGGTCATCCGGAAGACGTGGATGGCGAAGGACAGCAGGCCCAGGGCAACGCTTGGATGGGTGTCCTGGATGAACCAGAACCGGGGCGTGGCGGGCACGAACGACAAGGCGGCGTGCAGGACGATGCCGAGCAGCAGGGCAAAAGCCCTGACCGCATCGAGGGCGTGCAGTCTTTCGGATGCAGAGGGGGTGGCGATCGGATGGGGCATGGACAGGCTCGCTGCTGAGGGCTCGCCTGACAGCCTGCCCAATCGTGCCCGCGCCTTCTTGCCCGATCCGGAAATCGGCTAACCGATTCCTTGATGCCGCTGGCCGATTTCCTCATCGCGCGCGGAGTCCGGCGCCGTTTGAGGCCGGGCCAGGGCCTCGCGCCGAAACTCGCTCGGGGTCATGCCGGTGTCGGCCTTGAAGGCGCGGTTGAAAGGTCCGATCGACTGGAAGCCTGCATCCATGGCGATGGTCAGCACCGGCACCTCCCGCTGCATCACGTCGGACAACGCCGTCTTTGCGTCATCGATGCGATAATGGTTGAGGAAAGCATTGAAGTTCCGATAACCCAGTCCCTCGTTGATCGCCTGACGGAGCCGATACTCGGGTACGTCAAACCGTGCCGCGAGTGTCCCGATCGCAAGGCCTTCCTGCCGATAGATGCGTTCGACGGTCATCAGATGATTGAGGCGGCGGAGTAGCAAGGGGTCGACGGCGGTCGCTCCCGTGCTGGAACGATCGGTCCCCCGAGGCTGATCGCCGGTGTCGGCGGATGCGATCGCCGCCGTGGCGTCGTTGACGGTCACGGTCGCCTGCGTGCCGAAAACCCCTGCGCCGGCAAGCATGGCCACCATGAAGAGACCAAAGGCTGTCTGGAGACTGCCCGGCGCGCCGGGGACCGCGACGGGAATCGCGGCGAAGCCGGCACCCGCGATGGCCGCGATCAGCACCGCATTGACCGCGAGCATCGCCAGCCGCAGCCGGCGCCGCCGCGCCACCAGATCGGCACGCCAGGTCTTCACCGTCTGGGCCGCGGCCGCGAGCGCCAGCACCAGGGCCAGCAACGACAGCACCTTGCCGCCGGCCGTGGCCATGGCGGGCCAGCTCGTCCAACCCAGGGTCAGCACGAATCCAAAGGCGACGATGGCAAACCACAGGACGCCATGCCATCGCCTGAGCGCGAAATCGTCGTCGAACGCCGCGCGCGCCCACAGCCAGAACACGGCGGGTTGCGCCGACAGGATCGGCAGGACCCACCACCATGACGATTTGGGAAAGAACGGAGCGGTCGCGATGGCGTAGAACACGCCACCGGCGGCCATCGCCATGCCGAGCAAAGCCTGCTGGCCGGTCGCACGACGCATCAGCGCAACGACGATGATCAGCAGGAACACGCCGCTCACCGCGCCGCGCAGCCCGAGATCGATGGCCGTGAGCCCCATCGCGTTCACACCCTGCAGGCCCTACGTTCGAAATCCAAATCCCGTATTCAAGTCTGGCATCGCCTCGGCGCCGGCACAACCCAAACTCGCGGCAGCAGCCGCGGAGCATCGGTTGGGCTCTGGCGAAACCCATCGCGCAGACGGGCGAACAAAGCGTCTGGTCGTCTCAGCCTGGCATTCGCTTCGCTCATCCTGCGAACTAGCGGCCCGTTGACGAAGCCGCGCTCCCAACGCTAAATGGCCACGTCGGAAAAGGCAGACTTGGTCTGGTAAGCCCAAGTCCTTTCGGTAACGAAAGCTCTGGTCTTTGGCCTCGCGCCCGAGATCCCCACGACGAACAACGGTCGCTGTTCAAGCGGCCAATCGTTCGTCCGTGAGGCTCTCAGGTTTGGGAAACGCTCCGGTCGAATCTCGACAACGGAGCAGTTCATGCAAACCCCCGACCCTGTCCTTTATCCCGTCCCTGTCCTTTATGATGTCCTCGTCGCCGGCGCCGGTCCCGTCGGCCTGTTGCTGGCTTGCGAGCTGCGGCTTGCGGGCTGTTCGGTGCTGGTGCTTGAGAAGGCGCAAGATCCGCATTCGCCGCTCAAGCGCCTGCCGTTCGGGCTGCGTGGTCTTTCGGTGCCCACCATCGAAAGCTTCGACCGCCGCGATCTGCTGAATGATCTCAAGCTCCGCGCGGCCAGCCGTGACATGCCGGCGGCCGCGCACTGGATGCAGCAGCAGCGCCGCCCAGGCGGGCATTTCGCCGGCATCCAGTTCTTCCAGGATCAGATCGACGGCACGCAATGGCCCTATCGCTTGCCGGGCCAGATCGGCAGCATCGCGGCCGACATGACGAGCATCGAGACGGTCCTCGCGATCCGTGCCGAAACGCTGGGCGTCGAGATCCGGCGCGGCTGCGGTGTCGAGTCTCTCGCGCAATCGGACGATGGCGTCACCGTTGCAGCGAGCGGCGGAACGGTGCGAGGCCGCTGGCTCGTTGGCTGCGACGGCGGGCGCAGCCTCGTGCGAAAGGCGGCCGGCATCGGCTTCGTCGGCACCGATGCCGAGTTCACCGGCTATTCGGCGCAAATCGAGCTGGCCGACCCGGCCGCGCTCACAGCGGGTCGCCATTACACGGCGTCGGGCATGTACACCTATGCGGCGCCCGGCACGATCGCGATGGTCGATTTCGACGGCGGCATGGCTCATCGGAGCGAACCGCAGCGCGACCATATCGAGACGGTGCTGCGCAAGGTCTCGGGCCTCGATGTCACGGTGACGCGCCTGCGGCTCGCCACCACCTGGACCGACCGCGCATGTCAGGCGACCGACTATCGAGCGGGCCGAGTGTTGCTGGCGGGCGATGCCGCGCACATCCATTCGCCGCTGGGAGGCCAGGGCCTGAACCTCGGCCTCGGCGACGCCATGAACCTTGGCTGGAAGCTCGCCGCGACCGTTCGTGGCGACGCGCCGGCTGGCCTGCTCGACACCTATTCGGCCGAGCGGCGGCCGGTGGGCGCACAAATCCTCGACTGGTCGCGCGCCCAGGTCGGTCTCATGCGTCCCAGCCGGAGTTCGCGCGCGCTCGAAGCCATTATCCGCGACCTCATCGAGACGCGCGATGGCGCGACCTATTTCGCCGAACGGGTCTGGGGCGTTTCTCTCCGCTATGACCTCGGCGATCCCCATCCATTGGTGGGGCGCAGCGCACCCGACTTCGCGTTCGTCGATGGAACGCGACCAAGCGAGCTGCTCAGGACAGGGAAAGGGCTGCTGCTGGACTTCGACGCCCGGCCAGCGCTTCAAGCGCTTGCACGCGGCTGGAGCGACCGGATCAGCTACGTCGCAAGCGACGCCCGGGATCGATTGGGCCTGACCGCCTTGCTCGTGCGCCCCGACGGCGTCGTGGGCTGGGTCAGCGAGAGGACGCCGGACCTCGAGGAAGCATCTCGGGCCGCCGTGCAATGGTTCGGTGACCCGATTGAGGCGTGAAACATGAAGAAAGGCGTGCCCGATCTTGCGGCACGCCTTTGATACTTCGGACATGGGGGCAAACTCTTGCGAAACCCATCGCTCTGTGACGTGAATGCGGCATCTGGTGCCCCGATCGTGAGAACGCTCGCTATCTGGCTTCGTGAGACTGAGCGTCATCGAGCTCCCGCTCCATGATGATCGTGCGTTCGTCACCATGAAAGCTGTCGCGCACGGCCCTGAACCCGAGCCGCGCATAGAAGACCTCAGCGGTGACGGACGAAGGGACCGTCAAGGCAGGGATGTTTCGCTCGCGCGCTGCGCGCTCGACCTCCGCCATCAGCCGCCTGCCGATGCCTCGGCCCTGAACGTCAGGTGCCACGAAGACGGTGCGGACGACGCTTCCATCAAGGCTTGCCGTTCCGACGATGCGGCTGCCGATGCCGGCGGCGAAGACTGTACGTTTGCCTATCAGCTGCCTGACGGCCTCCGGACTGAAGCTGCGCCCGACCCGTTCGATAATCTCGTCCGTGTAGTCCTTTGCATTCGTCTCGCGCAGCGCATGCAAAATGACCTCGCTGATGCCATCGGCATCATCTTCGCGCGCGGGCCGGATCGTGCACTCCATGGATCGCTCAACTGAAGCCGCTGGAAAGATCGAAATCTCACGCCTGCGCCGCGTGACCGGCAATCAGCTTGCCGCGCAACCAAGCCCAATGCTACCATTGGTAGCATAATCGTAGCAAGCCGCCCGAGAACACACGATGGACCAGCCGATCCGCGGCGATGCTCGCCTCGCCCCGATTGTCGCCAGCACGGAGGCCCCGGCCGCGCTGACGCCCGAGCACGCGCCGTTGAGCGAGATCGTCGACGCCTTGGCCGGCGGGCAGCTCACCGCCACCGCGCTGGCCGAACTTTATCTCGCGCGCATCGAGGCCTGTGACCGCAACGGCCCCGCGCTCAATTCCGTCCGCGCGCTCAATCCCGATGCGCGCGCGATCGCGGCCGAGCTGGACGACATCAAGCCATCGGTCGGGCGGCCGCTGGCGGGCGTGCCGATCCTGCTGAAGGACAACATCGCCACCGGCGACAAGCAGCCGACCACGGCAGGCTCGCTGGCGCTGGAAGGCGCGCGCGCCAGGGACGACGCGACCCTCGTCAAGCTGCTGCGCGCCGCCGGCGCAGTGATCCTCGGCAAGGCCAACCTGACGGAGTTCGCCAACATGCTCGCGGTCGACATGCCCTCGGGCTATTCGTCGTTGGGCGGTCAGGTGAAGAACCCTTACGCGCCGGCGCCGGCGGACGAACACGGCATCCCGGTCGTGCAGCCAGGCGGATCGAGCTCGGGGTCGGCGGTCGCGGTGGCGGCCGGCCTGTGTGCGGCGTCGATCGGCACCGAGACCTCGGGCTCGCTGCTGTTCCCCGCCAGCCAGAATGGTCTCGTCACCGTGAAGCCGACGGTCGGACTGATCAGCCGCGCCGGCATCCTGCCGCTCGCGCACAGTCAGGACACCGCGGGGCCGATGACGCGCACCGTGCGCGACGCGGCGCTGCTGCTGAACGTGCTGGCCGCCAGGGATCCGCTCGATCCGGCGACGCAGAAGCAGCGGCGGCCCGTCGACTTCACCGCGGGCCTTGCCGCCGACGCTATCAAGGGCGCGCGCATCGGCGTGCCGAGCGACCCCGCCGATCCCTTGAACGATTGCTATTACGGCAAGCTGCCGCCCGACTGGGTCAAGGTGATGACCGAGACGATCAAGGTGCTGGAGGATCTCGGCGCCGTCATCGTCCGCGCCAGCATGCCGACACTGGGCTGGATCGGCGGGCCGGGCACGACCATGGCCGTGCTCAACCGCAATCCACGGAGCGCGCACAAGGGCACCATCGCGAGGCCGCCGGTCGTCTTCCTGTACGAGCTGAAGCACGATCTCAATCTCTATTTGAGAGATTGGGCGACCGGCACCGACATCAAGACCATCAGCGACATCGTGGCCTTCAATGAAGCGAACGCGGGGAAGGCGTTGCGCTTCGGTCAGGACCATTTCCTGGCAGCTGATTTGACCAGGGGCGATTTGAGTGAGCGCGAGTACAAGTCGGCGCGTGCCATGGACCTGCTCTCGGCCAGGACGCGCGGCATGGACGCTTACATGAACCAGCACAAGCTCGACGCGGTGCTGTTCGCCGGCGCCACGGGTGCCGCGATTGCCGCCAAGGCAGGCTATCCCAGCGTCATGGTGTCAGGCGGCTTCGTCTCGGGGACGGTCGACGGCAAGGACACGCCCGATTATCCGCTCGGCGTCGCCTTCGCAGGGAGAGCCTGGAGCGAGCACAAGCTGCTGCGGCTGGCCTATGCCTTCGAGCAGGCGACTCACGCCCGCAAGCCGCCGCCGGGGCTCAATTCACCGCGCGCAGTGCGGCCGTGAAGGCGGCGAGATCGGTTCGTGCCGTCTCGTCCGGTGCCCATCTGGGAAGGTCGGCAAGTTGCTCGATCACGCGGGCCCGATCCTGCGGCAGCAGGAAGCTCGCCCAGACCTCGCGCGTGTCGCGGATGGCGGCGGCGACCAGGCGGGCGTTGGCGGGCGTGCCCGCGCCCTGGATCGCCGCGCAGACGGTGCCCAGGATGAATTCGGCGGCGCTGCGGCGGAAGCCCGTAAATCCCTCCTGGCGGATGCGGGTGCGTTGCTCCGGCGCAAGGCTCGCCATGAACAGCTCGCCCGCAACCGCCTCGCGCGCCATGCCGCGGATGACAAAGTTCATCGCCGCCGCGTACTGGTCGCCATAGTCGGTCATGTTGCGCTGAATCATCGCAAGATCGGGCTGCGCCCCCGGCTTCGAGCCATACAGCGCGAACAGCTTGTAGGTCGCGTTGGCGGCGTCCATCCAGTCCATCAGCCAGCTCATGTCGCTCGCTTTCGCCGGCGGCAGCGCCCCCAGGGCCTCAACATCGAAGACGCGGCCGAGCAGCGCGGTGGTCTCCGGCCGGGTCAGGTCCGGTCGCTCCCCTTTTTTCGCAACGCCTTCGACGTAGACCCGGAACATCCGCGCGGCCTCGCCCGCGGCGGCGGCATCACGGGGCCCATCCTGCGCCAACGCCGGCGAAGCGAGCGCGAGCAGGACGATGAGGATTCTGACGATCGGCATGGGCAACCTCATCCGGCGCGATCCGCGGTGCCGGTCGCGGCGATGGCGGTTGTTGGTCGCGAGGCGCGCCGCCAAGGTTCATCGCTCGGCCTTCACGCGTCGCGCGCGGGGATGCGCCGCACCTTGATCCTCCCCGGCAAATAGACCACCATCGCATCCTCACCGCTCACGACAGAAGGGGCGAGGACACGCGAATGTCGGAGCTTCCCGGATCTGATCTCGTCGAACGTGCCCGCGCCATCGCGCCGCTGATCGCGCGCGAAGCAGACGATATCGAGCGCACCCGGCGGCTGACGCCTTCCGTGGTCGCGGCGCTGATCGAGAACGGATTCTATCGCGCCCTCCTCCCGCGGAGCCTTGGCGGTGCGGAAGTCTCCATCGAAGCCTTCATGCAGATGCTGGAGGAAATCGCGAAGGCCGATGCGTCCACGGCCTGGTGTCTCGGCCAATGCAGCGTCTGCGCGATGATCGCGGCCTCGCTCGATCGCGATGCCGCGCAGGAGATCTTCAACACCGCACCCGGGATCCTGGCGTGGGGCGCGATCGCGCACGAGGCGCGCGCGGTCGCGGGCGGCTATCGCGTCACGGCGCGCTGGGATTTTGCCTCGGGCTCGCGGCAGGCAAGCTGGCTGGGGGCACATGTGCGCATCCTCGGGGTCGACGGCACGCCGCGCAGGAATGCCTATGGCTCGCCGGAAGTGCGGACCATTCTGTTTCCGGCCGCAAGTGCGACGTTGCACGACGTGTGGCAGGCGATTGGTCTTTCCGGCACCGGCACGGATTCCTACGAGGTGAACGACCTCTTCATCCCCGAGCGCTTCACGGCGTTTCGCGACGTGCCGGCGGCGTTGCGTGAGCCGGGCCCGCTCTACAGGATCGGCACCGGCGCTGCCTTCAGCCTCGGCTTTGCCGCGGTGTCGCTCGGCGTGGCGCGCGCGACGCTGGATGCAGCGATTGCACTTGCGCGCGAAAAGCGCCCCTCGCTGGCGGCCGCCGCGATGCGCGACAACGGGGCGGTGCAGGGCCTGATCGGCCGCACCGAGGGCGATTTGCGCGCCGCGCGCGCCTATCTCTATGCGACCGCGACCGCGATGTGGCGCGACCTCTGTGCGGCCGGCGAATTCGGCACAGCGCACCGTAGCGCGGTTCGCTTAGCCGCGACCTGGACCATCCATCAATCGACAAAGGTGGTCGACACCGCCTATCACATGGCCGGCGCGACCGCGGTGTTCCGCAGCAACCCGTTCGAACGCCGGTTTCGCGACATGCACGCGATCGCCCAGCAGATCCAGGCGCGGGACACGCACTATGAAGATGTGGGGAAGGCGATTTTATCGGGAGGCTGACGCGGAATGATTTGGGAGCAAAGCGATCGGGCGCGCATGACTGGCCCCACTTACAACCGAATGCGCGGAGACGCCCCTCACCCCACCCTCTCCCCGTAAGAGCGGGGCGAGGGAGTGAGAAAGCGGCGCGCCCCTCACATCAGGATAAACAAGCGGCCACCGCTCACGCCACCAGCGCGGCGTCCTCGCCGTCGATGCCGCGCTGCGCGGCCAGCAGGCTGATGATCTCGGCGTTCGGCCTTGCCTTGCTGAACAGGAAGCCCTGGCCTTCGTCGCAGCCCTCGGTGCGCAGGCAGCTGAGCTCGGCTTCGGTCTCGACGCCCTCGGCGGTGATGGTGACCCCCAAGCCCTTGCCGAGGCTGACGATGGAGCGGATGATCGCCTGGGCCTCGCGGTTGGCCCCTAGATCGCGCACGAAGGACTGGTCGATCTTGATCTTGTCGAACGGAAAGCTGCGCAAATAGCTGAGGCTGGAATAGCCGGTGCCGAAATCGTCCATCGAGATGCGCACCCCGAGCGCACGCAAGGCATGCAGCGTCGCCAGCACCTGCGCGCTCTTCTCCAGCAGCAGCGTCTCGGTGATCTCGAGCTCGAGCCGCCGCGGCGGCAGGCCGGAATGCCTCAAGGCGTCCGTCACGATCGAAAGCAGATTGCCGCTGCGGAACTGCAGCGGCGACAGGTTGACCGCGACGCGGACGTCGTCCGGCCAGGTCGCAGCGTCGAGGCACGCCCTGCGCAGCATCAGCCCGCCGAGCGGATTGATCAGGCCGGTGTCCTCGGCGACCGGAATGAACTCGGCCGGCGAGATCATGCCGCGCTCGGCATGCGGCCAGCGCACCAGTGCCTCGAAGCCGGTGATGCGGCCGCTCTGGAGGTCGATCAGCGGCTGGTAATAGGGGCGCAGCACGTCGTTCTGGATCGCGTCGCGCAGCTCGACCTCGATCTTGCGGCGGCTCTGCGCTTTCGCATCGAGCGCGGCCTCGAAGAAGGCGAAGGTGCCGCGCGCGTCCAGCTTGGCGCGCGACAGCGCCATGTCGGCGCTCTTGAGCAGCTTTTCGGAATCATCGCCGTCGCCGGGCGCCATCGCGATGCCGATCGAGGCGCCGATCACCACGGAATGGCCGTCGAGCAGATAGGGATCGGCGATGGCCGCGAGCAGACGTTTTGCCAGCATCACCGCGTCCTCGGGACGCGCCAGGCCGCTCTGCACGATCGCGAACTCGTCGGAGTTGAGCCGCGCCAGCGCGTCTTCTTCGCGCAAGGTCGAGCGCAGCCGCTTGGCGACGCCGCGCAGCAGCTTGTCGCCGACCGCATGTCCCAGCGTGTCGTTGACCGACTTGAAACTGTCGAGCCCCAGCATCAGCAGCGCGACCTTGTCGGTGCTGCGCCTCGTATGCAGCAGCATCTCGTCCACCTGCTGGCGCAGCAGGCTGCGGTTGGGCAGGCCGGTCAACCCGTCGTGCTGGGCCATGAAGGCGAGCCGCGCCTCGGCGCGCTTGCGTTCGGTGATGTCCATCAGCGCGAGCAGCACCGCCGGCCGCTCGGCATAGGTCAATTCGCGGGAATAGATCGCAAGGTCGATCAGCGCGCCGTCGGCCTTGACGTGCTTCCAGGTGCGGCCGGCCTGCTCCGCGCCGGTCGGGTCGGCGGTCCAGGGCGGCTCGCTGTCGAAAGCCTGCAGCGAGCGGATCTTCAACCGCTCGAACTCGGCGCGGCTGTAACCGTAATGCGCGACTGCGGCGTCGTTGACGCCGAGGATGCGCTCGTCGTCCAGCGCGCAGACGATCATGGGAACGGGATTGCCGTCGAACAGCAGGCGGAACGAGGCCTCGCGCTGCTTCAACTCGGTGATGTCGACGCGCAGGCCGACGACGCCGCCGTCGTCGGTCAGGCGCTCGTCGATCAGGATGACGCGGCCGTCCGACAGCTTCTGCTCGTGGCGGGCGCCGGGCTGATAGAGCCTTTGCAGCCGCTCGGCGATCCACTCGTCCTCGTAGCCGATGGCCTCCGGATAGTCGCCGCGGGCAACGCCGATGCGCAGCGTGTCTTCGAGACGCGCGCCCTCTTCGAACAGATCGGCGGTCTTGCTGTAGATCTCGGCGTATTTCTTGTTCCAGAGGACGTAGCGACCCTCGGCGTCGAGAAACACAATGCC
Source organism: Bradyrhizobium sp. 23AC (assembly GCF_054863025.1). Classification (NCBI taxonomy): domain Bacteria; kingdom Pseudomonadati; phylum Pseudomonadota; class Alphaproteobacteria; order Hyphomicrobiales; family Nitrobacteraceae; genus Bradyrhizobium; species Bradyrhizobium sp. 23AC. Next base: position 55,595 of record NZ_JAVAYN010000013.1, on the reverse strand, counting down.
CTGGGGCAGGATGTCGACGGCCTGGCGCAGGCGCTCATGGGATTTGCGCGCGTCCGCGATCGCGGCTTCCGCCTCGGCACGGCTGCGCAGGACTTCATCGCGTTCCGAAAGACCTCGCGGCGCGCGCGCGAAGCGCGGCTTGCGCGGCGATTGGCCGGCCCGGGCAAGCACGCTTTGCTTTCGTTTTCTTGTTTTTCGAGACCCCAAACCCAACTTCACTCGTCCCAGTCGCGCCCAACGGCGCAAGTTTTGGGGCAAGTGTCTGAAAAAAAAGTAATCTTGGGTGGCCCGGCCGGCCGGGGCCGCGCCTTGCGGCAACTGTAAACCGGATCGATTTGCCTGTTTGAGAGGCGCAACAGCGTCACGGGGCGCGGCAAAACTGTTGCCTCGCCGCTAGCGGAGAAAGACGTGACGCAAATATGCGCGCTATTCATGATTCAATTCCGAAAATGCATCGGCTTGCATGCCGCCGGAAAACGGTCCGCGCTCCGCGCGTGAATTTTGGTCAATGCAGGATACGGTTATCGCAGTGTTAAGAATCCGGCTGGCCCCGCAAGAAACTACGACTTTTGGACGACCTTGTTGGATATGGGGATCGACATGCCGGGCGCGCCTTCGCACTGGGGCAACGGCCGTCAAGACGCTGTGAGATCGTCCGCCGCAGCATAGCCCGATTCTTAACCCCGACGCCGTGTTGGGCTATAAGGGCTGCGCATGAGTCCCCGCCATTTCGCCCCTCTCCTGCTCGTCATGACGCTCCTGGCCGCCGGCGGCGCGCTGGCCCAGGACAAGGGTAGCGTCACCCCGAAGCCGCTGCCGCCGCTGGCCAATCCCAACGACCCCGATCTCGCCGCCAAGGAGCTGTTCGCGCGCAAGCTGCTGCCGTCGAAGGGGGCGGCCCATGTCATCGGCTCCTACACCAAGGGCTGCATCGGCGGCGCCGAGCAGATGCCGCTCAACGGCGACAATTGGCAGGTGATGCGGCTGTCGCGCAACCGCAGCTACGGCCACCCCGAGATGATCGCGCTGATCAAGCGGCTAGCGGCCAAAGCGCGCAAGGACGCGGGATGGCCGGGCATCCTGGTCGGAGACATCGCTCAGCCGCGCGGCGGGCCGGCGCTGTCGGGTCATGCCAGCCACCAGATCGGCCTCGATGCTGACATCTGGCTGACGCCGATGCCGGACCGCCGCCTCTCGCGCGAGGAACGCGAGGACATGTCGGCGGTGATGATGGTGCGCCACGACCGGCTCGACATCGATCCAAAAGTGTTCACACCTGGCCATGTGCTGGTGCTGCGCGACGCGGCGCGGGAGCCTGCGGTGCAGCGCATCTTCGTCAACGCCGCGATCAAGAAGGCGCTCTGCCGCGAGGCCAAGGGCGACCGCGCCTGGCTCTCGAAGATCCGCCCCTGGTGGGGCCACGATTACCATTTCCACATTCGCATGCGCTGCCCAGCGGGCGCCGGCGAATGCGAGGGCCAGCCGTCGCAGGCCGAGGACGAAGGCTGCAAGCCCGCCGATCTCGCCTATTGGTTCTCCGACGCGGTGCTGCACCCCAAGCCGCCGCCGGAGCCGCCAAAGCCGAAACCGCCGATGACGCTGGCGCAGATGCCGGCGGCATGCAGAGCGGTGCTGCATGGGGCGGATGCAAAGCCGTAGTGTGTGTGGGCCGCGCTGCCGCTGTCGTCCCGGGATGACGAACTCGTTGGTTGGTTCGCGTCATAATAATGCGCTAGGATGACCTCGCCGCTCAGCCGTAAGCCCGCGGCATCTCCGGGACGCGCATCCCGTCGAACAAGCCTGACCGCAAGCCTCGCACCGCTCGCGCGGCCAACGATGGGATTTCACATGCGCGTTCTCGCCGTCCTCGCTGCGCTCTCGTTCGGCGCGACCTCCGCTCTCGCCGCTGAAGAACCGAGCGGCTGCGACAAGTTCAAATGGCCGATCGAGCGCGAGCGCGCCGCGCTCACCGCGCCGGACCGCACAACGCTCGCATCGGGCAGCGAGCAGGCGAGCTTGCCCTCCTCGGCCATCACGCTGGGACTGGTTGCCCCAAGCGAGGCAAAACTGCCGACGCCGCCGGAGCGCGCGCCCAAGGACGGCAGCTTTGCCGGCTTCACCAGCGTCAAGTCCGCCACGGCCGGGCTCTACACGATCAGCCTGTCCGCCGGCGCCTGGATCGACGTGGTCCAGGATGGGCATGTTCTCAAGCCCGTGGCCTTCAGCGGTGCCACCGATTGCGGCGGCATCCGCAAGACCGTGAAATACGAGCTTTCGGCGCAGCCTTTCGTACTTCAGCTCAGCGGCGCCAAGGAGAATTCGGTCGGGATCGCGATCCTGCCGGCGCAATAGGCCCGCCCGGCCGGACAAGCGGCCACCCTTTGACCTCGGGCGCCAGCCTGCTATCTTCGCAATTGCGATATCCCTGCCGGCCGTAAGCCGCAGCCGGGCCCCGTGGAGCAGCGCTTCCACCCGTCGCGACCTGACCCACCAACGCCAGACCTGTGCGTGCATCTTGCGCGCGCGGACTCGCACGGAGCGCTCCCCATGTTACGCATTTCAGGACTTTTCACCGCCCTCGTGATCCTCGCAAGCGCGAGCCTTTCGCCGGCCGCCGCCGAGGACAAGACCATCACCGTGTTCGCCGCGGCGTCGATGAAGAACGCGCTCGACGAGATCGACGCCGCCTACACCGCCAGGACCGGCGTCAAGTTCTCGGTCAGCTATGCCGCGAGCTCGGTGCTGGCGAGGCAGATCGAGCAGGGCGCGCCGGCCGATGTGTTCGTCTCCGCCGACACCGACTGGATGGATTACGCCATCTCCAAGAAGACCATCAACGAGGTTTCCAGAGTCAATCTGCTCGGCAACAGCATCGTGCTGATCGCGCCGAAGGATTCCAAGATCGACAATGTCACCATCGCGCAAGGTTTTGATCTCGCCAAGCTCGCCGGTGACGGCAGGATCGCGACCGGCGACGTCAAGTCCGTACCCGTCGGCAAATACGCCAAGGCGGCGCTGGAGAAGCTCGGGGCATGGCAGGCCGCAGAGCCGAAATTCGCGATGGCCGAGAGCGTGCGCGCCGCGCTGACGCTGGTGGCGCGCGGCGAGGCCAACCTCGGCATCGTCTATGCCACCGACGCCAAGGTCGAACCCGGCGTCAAGATCGTCGGCATCTTCCCGGCGGAGTCGCATCCTGCGATCATCTATCCGGTCGCCGCGACCACGACGGCGAAGGACGGGACCAGCGACTATCTCGCCTTCCTGCGCTCCTCCGCCGCCAAGACCATTTTGGAAAAATACGGCTTCAAGTTCCTGGTCAGCCCGACAATCTGATAATCACCACTTGATGTCAGACATCTCTCCCGCCGAATGGACCGCGATCCTGCTCTCGCTCAGGGTCGCGATCATCGCAACGCTGGTGGCGACGCCATTCGGCATCGCGCTGGCGTGGCTGCTGGCGCGGCGCGATTTCTGGGGCAAGTCGATGCTCGACGCCGTCGTGCATCTGCCGCTGGTGCTGCCACCTGTCGTCACCGGCTATCTGCTCTTGCTGACGTTCGGCCGCCGCGGCCTCGTCGGCGGATTCCTCGCCGACCATCTCGGCATCGTCTTCTCGTTCCGCTGGACCGGCGCCGCGCTCGCCTGCGGCGTGATGTCGTTTCCGCTGCTGGTGCGGCCGATGCGGCTGTCGATCGAGGCGATCGACCGCCGGCTCGAGCAGGCCGCCGAGACGCTCGGTGCCGCGCCCTGGAAAGTGTTCTTCACCGTGACGCTGCCGCTGGCGCTGCCGGGCGTGCTCGCCGGCATGGTGCTCGGCTTTGCCAAGGCGATCGGCGAGTTCGGCGCCACCATCACCTTCGTCTCCAACATTCCCGGCGAGACCCAGACGATCTCGTCCGCGATCTATTCGCTGATCCAGACGCCGGACGGTGACGCCGCGGCCGGCCGGCTCGTGATCGTCTCGATCGTGCTGGCGCTGGGCGCACTGATCGCCGCCGAATGGTTCGCTCGCCGCGCTACGCAGCGCCTGCACGGGAATTGACCATGCTGCGCGTCGACGTCGAGAAGCAACTCGGTGAATTCTCGCTCTCCGCATCCTTCACCGGCGAGGGCCGCGTCATCGGCCTGTTCGGGGCCTCGGGCGCCGGCAAGACGTCACTGGTCAACATGATCGCGGGGCTGCTGCGGCCGGACCGCGGCACCATCGTGCTCGACGGCGAAACCGTCGACGACACTGCGGCCGGCATCCATGTCCCGGCCTGGCGCCGCCGCATCGGCTATGTGTTCCAGGACGCGCGGCTGTTCCCGCATCTCAACGTCGCGCAGAATCTCGACTATGGACGGCAGATGAACCGGCTGGCGCCGGATCCGGCGCAGCACAAGCGCGTCATCGATCTGCTCGATATCGGCACCCTGCTCGGCCGCCGCCCTGGAAAGCTCTCCGGCGGCGAGCGCCAGCGCGTCGCGCTCGGACGCGCGCTGCTGGCAAAACCACGCCTGCTGCTGCTCGACGAGCCGCTCGGCGCGCTCGACGAGGGCCGCAAGCTCGAGATCCTGCCCTATCTGGTGCGGCTGCGCGACGAGGCGAACGTGCCGATGGTCTATGTCAGCCACGACGCCGCCGAGCTGCGCCAGCTCGCGACGCAGATCGTGATGCTGAAGCAGGGGCGGGTGACGAGTTTTGGCGGGGTGAAGGTGCTCGCGTGAGGGCGTGCGTGCGGCTTGCCTGACTCGCTTTCGCCTCACCACCGCTGTCATGCCCCGGCTTGACCGAGGCATTCATTACGCCGCGGCCCATCGATTCATCACAAATGTCACGGTGTACTGGATCGCCCGGTCAAGCCGGGCGATGACAGCGAGGGTGTGACAGCCCCCCGCGCAACAGAGCCTCGCTAAACCCCCGCCACCGAGGTCCACACATCCGCGAGCTTCTTCCTCAGCGCCTGCGCGCGCGTCAGCGGCGGCGGCGTCTCGTCTTCTTCCGGCAGGCGCAGGCCGACGACGTTGACGCGGCCGCCGGAGATGCTGCGCGCGACCAGCACGATCTCGTCCAGTGGCAGCTCGGCGCCCTCTTTCGGGGCGCGGTCGAGATGGACGTCGAAATAATCGGCCAGCGTCAGCTTGCTCTCGTCCTCGCCGACCTTGACGCCGTAGATCTCGGCAAGTTCGGCGAGCGTGTGCTCGCCGGAGACCATGAAGTCGCCGAGCAGATGCGGGTCCGGCGCCGAGCTCGGCTGCATGTCGACGAAGAAGCGGTCCAGCGACTCGGCCTTTTCCGGCGGCGCCAGCAGGTAGATGTAGTCGCCGGGCGCGATCGGATCGGCTTCCGTCGGCGTCAGGATGTTCTCGTTGCGGATCACCAGCGTCGGCTTGGACCAGGACGGGATCAGGCCGCGGCGGAAATACAGGCTCTTGGGCCGCACCGGATAGCCGACCAGCTGCTGCTCGAGCTGGCCGGGCAGATCCAGCTCGACACGCCGCGGACCGCGCTCGGCGCGCGGCAGAGCGACATGCAGCTTGCGCGCGGCGGGCGCCAGCGTCCAGCCTTGCAGCAACAGCGAGATGATGACGACGACGAAGGCGACGTCGAAATAGAGATAGGCCTTGGACAGGCCGACCAGCATCGGGATCGAGGCCAGGAAGATCGCGACCGCACCGCGCAGGCCGGTCCAGGCGATGAAGATCTTTTCGCGCCAGTTGAAGCGGAACGGCGCCAGGCACACGAACACCGCGATCGGCCGCGCCACCAGCATCAGCACGAAGGCGACCCCGACCGCCGGCAGCACGCTGGCCCCTAACCGGCTCGGCGAGACCAAGAGGCCGAGCAGCACGAACATCACGATCTGCGCCAGCCAGGTCGCCGCATCGAGGAAAGCCACTACCGAATTGTGCGCGCGGGTCGGCCGGTTGCCGATGATGATGCCGGCGAGATAGACCGCGAGAAAGCCGGAGGCGTGCATGATCTGCGAGCCGCCGAAGATCACCAGCGCTGCGGTCGTGACGAACGGCGCATGCAGGCCCTGCGGCAGCGCGACCTTGTTGAGCGCGATGACCACGAGCCGTCCGCCGAAGACGCCGACGACGGCGCCCAGCACCGCCTCCTGGATGAACTCCATCGCCACATGGCCTGCGGAGCTCGATCCCAGCGAGATGTATTCGACCAGCATCAAAGTGAGGAAGATCGCGAAGGGATCGTTGGTGCCGGATTCAGCTTCCAGCGTCGCACCGACGCGCGGGCGCAGGCGCAGGCCCTGGGTGTGCACCAGCAGGAACACCGCGGCGGCGTCGGTCGAGGCGACCACGGCGCCGACCAGCAGCGACTCCGTCCAGTTGAGGTCGAGCGCGTATTTGGCGAACGGCGCCGTGATCAGCGCGGTCAAGAGCACGCCGACGGTCGCGAGCACCACGGACGGCGCGAGCACGGTACGGATGCTGGCAAAGCGCGTCTTCAGGCCGCCGTCGAACAGAATCAGGGCCAGCGCGACAGAGCCGACCAGATAGGTGGTGCGGACGTCGTCGAACTGGAGCTGGCCGGGGCCGGAATCGCCCGCGAGCATGCCGATCAAAAGGAAGACGAGCAGCAAGGGCGCGCCGAAGCGCAGCGCAAGCAGGCTCGACAGGATACCGGCCATCACGAGGACGGCGCCGAGCAATATGGCGATGCTGACGGAGTCGAGGGAAGCCATCCACCTTCCGGGTAAAAACAGCTGGAATTGCATCCTTATCGTCGGCAGACTCGCGCGCCAACCCATTTTCTTCCGCTCGCGGCAATCTGCCCGCGTTTTGCGGCCTTAACGCGCTTCACTTAGCGGTGTATCGATGGCCCGGCCGCGCCCTTTGTGGGATTCTGCGGCTCCCTCGAATCAATTCCTCCCCGCTTGCCGACGAGACCGATGGACATGGACCTCAAGGACTTCATGGAGTTCGTGCAGACCACCGCGCGCAGCGTCGGGGCGGAAATCTCCTCGCCCTGGTTCTACCTGCAATTCGGTCTCATCCTGGCCGCGGCCGGCATCGCCTATGCCGCGGAGACCGGCGTGCGCAACCGGGTCGACATGACCGCGCTGACGATGCGCTGGCCGCTGCCGCTCCGGCACTTTGCCCGGGTGATGGTCTCCAGCGCCTCGACGGCGGTGTTCACCCTGCTCGTGATCATCTCGCGCGTGGTGATGTACCACGCGACCTGGCCGAGCCGCTCCTATCTGCTGATGGTCGCCGCCAAGCTGGGCTTCGCATGGCTCGTGATCCGGCTGGTGACGTCGGTGCTGCGCAATGCCTTCATCGTCCGCCTGGTGTCGATCACGGCGTGGCTTCTCGCCGCGCTCTCGATCCTCGGCCAGCTCGATACGACGGTCGACCTGCTCGATTCCTACGCGATCGTGCTCGGTGGTCTCAGGCTGACCCCGCTGCTGGTCCTCAAGGCCGGCGCGCTCCTGCTGATCGCGCTGTGGCTCACCAACATCGCGAGCAATTTCGCCGAGAGCCGGATCAACGCAACCACCGATCTGACGCCGTCGGTGCAGGTGCTGCTGGTCAAGATCATCCGCATCGGGCTTCTTGCCATCGCAATCGTCATTGCGCTCGGCGCGGTCGGTATCGACCTGTCGGCGCTCGCGGTGTTCTCCGGCGCGGTCGGCGTCGGCATCGGTATCGGCCTGCAGAAGATCGTGGCCAACTTCATCTCGGGCATCATCCTGCTCGCCGACAAATCGGTGAAGCCCGGCGACCTCGTCACCATCGGCGACAATACCGGCCGCATCAGCGCGATGAAGACGCGTTATATTTCCGTCGCCGCCGGCGACGGCCGCGAGTTCCTGGTGCCGAACGAGGATCTGGTGACGCAGAAGGTCGTCAACTGGACCTATACCGACAAGAACACGCTGGTGAAGATCGCCTTCGGCACCAATTACGACGCCGACCCCCGCCTGGTCACCAAGCTCGCCGCCGAGACCGCCGCCGCCCATCCGCGCGCGACCAAGGGCAAGCCGCCGAACTCCATCCTGACCGAGTTCGCGGAAGCCGGGATGAAGTTCTCGTTGACCTTCTGGATCGCGGACCCCGACGGCATGGACAACGTCAAGAGCGACGTGATGCTGGCGCTGTGGGACGCTTTCAAGCGCGAGGGCATCCGGGTTCCCTACCCCGTCCGCGAAATCCGCATCCGCGGCGGCGCGCTGCCGGTGGAAACCACCGTAGAAGTCCCGAATTAGGCCCGCTTTCGGGCGCAAGAGGCGGCAAGATCCTTATTTTGACGCGTTTTCTTCACACGAACCGGTAGCCACTTCGCTCGAAAACGCTCTGCCTTGGCTTGCACGAAGGCCCGCAATCATTAAATTGGGGCCTGAAATCAAGACTTTCCGCCGATATCGAGCCCACCTCAGAAGATTGCGCCCGCATGAGCTACGTCGAAGCCTCCGATACCTCCCTGCGCAAGACCGGACAGATCAAGCTGCATGGGCCGAGTGCCTTTGCCGGCATGCGCAAGGCGGGCGCGCTGGTGGCGAAGTGCCTCGACGAGCTCACCGACATCGTCGGGCCCGGCGTGCCGACCGAGCGCATCGACGAATTCGTCCGCGACTTCGCCTTCAGCAACAATGCCTATCCGGCAACGCTGATGTATCGCGGCTATCGCTACTCGACCTGCACCTCGCTCAACCACGTGGTCTGTCACGGCATGCCCGGCGACCGTCCGCTGAAGGAAGGCGACATCGTCAACATCGACGTCACCTTCATCGTTGACGGCTGGTATGGCGATTCCAGCCGGATGTATGCGGTCGGCCCGATCGCACGCAAGGCCGAGCGGCTGATCGAGGTGACATATGAAGCGATGATGCGCGGTATCGCCGCGGTGAAGCCCGGCGCCACCACCGGCGACATCGGCCACGCCATCCAGAGCTTCGTCGAGCCGCAGGGCATGAGCGTGGTGCGCGATTTCTGCGGCCATGGCCTCGGGCGCATGTTCCACGACGAGCCGAACATCATCCATATCGGCCGGCCCGGCGAAGGCGTGCAGCTCAAGCCCGGCATGTTCTTCACCATCGAGCCGATGATCAATCTCGGCAAGCCGCATGTGAAGATCCTCTCCGACGGCTGGACCGCCGTCACCCGCGACCGTTCGCTGTCGGCGCAGTTCGAGCACTCCGTCGGCGTCACCGCTGATGGCGTCGAGATTTTTACACTGTCGGAGCGGCACGGCGAGAAGCAGATCGGGTAAGCCCGGCGCGTCGCCTATCGCCGACGGCGAAATGACGATGGCGCTCTCTTGTAGGTCGCGACGAAGGCGTCGTTGAAGCGGCGCACACTGCCGAAGCCGGCCGCAAACGCAATCTCCGCCAAATTCATCCCGGTCTGGTCGATCAGCCGCTTGGCTTCCTGCACGCGCCGGGTTGCCGCGATCTCGCTGGGGCTGGCGCCGGCGTGGCGCATGAACAGGCGCAGCAGATGACGCGGCCCGACGCCAAGGGCTTCCGCAAGCTCCGTCGTCGACGCCCGATCCAGAAAACCATCATCGATCAGCCGCATGCCGCGCGCGACTGTCGTAGCCGTTCCCATCCAGGCCGGCGAACCCGGTGCCGTTTCAGGCCGGCAGCGCAGACACGGGCGGAAGCCGGCCCGCTCGGCCGCCGCCGCGGTCGCATAGAAGGTGACGTTCTCCGAACGCGCAGGGCGAACCGGACAGACCGGCCGGCAATAGATGCGCGTCGAGCGCACCCCGGAGAAGAACAGCCCGTCGAATGCGCGCGCACGCGCCAGGCGCGCCCGATCGCAGGTGTCCCAGTCGAGATGCGGTGGCAGCGTTTGCCGGGGTGCCGAGCCTGTCGCCATGGTGGAAGACTAACGTTCGCATGGCGCGCCGAGTAGCTGAAATCGGACTCGACCGGGCGATGAGGTCCGAATTCAGCCAGCCTGCAGCGCCGCTCCGGATCATGGTGCCGATCGCTTCAGGAGCAAAGCATGAGCGCACAGCCGCAACAGACGACGTCACCACAAACCGGTCTCGCATTCGAGATCGGGCTCCTGCTGCTGCTCTCGTTGATCTGGGGCAGCTCGTTCACGCTCATCAAGATCGCGGTCCCGACGATCCCACCCGTCACGATGGTTGCCGCGCGGGTGACAATCGCGGCCGTTCTCCTGATCGTGATCGCAGCCTCGCAGGGACACGCCCTGCCCCGCCGCGGATCGATATGGGCGGCGTTCACGGTGCAAGGGCTGTTGCAAAGCGCGCTGCCCTTCGCCCTGATCAGTTGGGGCGAGATGCATATCGCAAGCGGTCTTGCCGGAGTGCTCAACGCGACCCCGCCTATGTTCGTGCTGATGATCGCGTTGATGACCGGGCGCGGACGTCAGGCGATCAGCGGCCGGAAGATCCTCGGCGTTGCGCTCGGACTTGCGGGCGTTGCCGTGACGATGGGCGCCGATACGCTATCGGGGATCGGCACGGCCAACCCGCTGGCGCAGATTGCGGTGCTCGGCGCCAGCCTCTGCTACGCGCTCGCGCCGATCTGGGGACAGCGGTTCGCGGGCCTCCCCGCAATCGTCACGGCGGCCGGGGCGATGAGCTGCGCCGCGCTTCTCATGCTCCCGGCCGCCGCCGTTCTCGAGCAGCCGTGGATTCTGGCACCTCCGCCCGCGCTGGCGATCGCGGCGGTGGTCGCTCTCGCGGTGGTCTGCACCGCCTTCGCGATGGTGATCTATTTCCGGCTGATCCACACGCTCGGCCCGCTCGGCACGACCAGCGGCAGCTATCTGCGCGCAGGATTCGCCGTGGCGCTCGGCACGGCCATTCTCGGCGAGCACTTGGCCTGGTCCAGCCTTGCTGGAATGATGCTCATTCTCGCCGGGGTAGTGACGGTCACGGCGCCCGCTCTCAGGAAACCGATCGGCGCGCCGGCGCGCAATTGACGGTTGCAAAAGCGAAGTTCCCCGGCGATGCTGGCGGACGATGCCCGCCAAAGCCGATCACGACAAGAGCAAGTCTGAGGACGCGCCGCATTATCTCGGCCATCGCGAGCGGCTGCGCGAGCGCTTCTACAGCGCCGGCGCGGATGCGCTGAGCGACTACGAACTCCTGGAGATGGCGCTGTTTCCGGCACTGCCGCGGCGCGACACGAAACCTCTGGCAAAGACGCTGATCAAGACCTTCGGCTCGTTCGCCGAGGTCGTGCACGCGCCGGTGGCACGCTTGCGCGAAGTTGACGGCATCGGCGAGGCCGCGATCAACCAGCTCAAATTGATCGCGGCCGCCGCGAGCCGCGTGACCAAGGGCGAGGTCAACAGCCGCAACGCGCTGTCGTCCTGGAACGAGGTGATCGATTATTGCCGCTCCAGCATGGCCTTTGCCGACAAAGAGCAATTTCGCCTGCTGTTTCTCGACAAGCGCAATCAGCTCATCGCCGACGAGGTGCAGCAGACCGGCACGGTCGACCACACCCCGGTGTATCCGCGCGAAGTGATCAAGCGCGCGCTGGAATTATCGGCGACCGCCTTGATCCTCGTGCACAATCATCCCTCCGGCGATCCCTCGCCCTCGCAGGCCGACATCCAGATGACCAAAGCGATCATCGACATCGCAAAACCGCTGGGGATTGCCGTGCACGACCACATCATCGTCGGCAAGAGGGGGCATGCCAGCCTGCGCGGGATGCGGTTGATTTAGGCCGTCTAGACCATGCGATCGCATCGAAAACACCCATGCTTGTGTTGCAAACGTGACCGAAGCTGACCCTTGTAGGGATCGGCTTGCGCGCTGGCCGATTGCACTGGCCCTCGCTTTCCCGCTCGCTCTCGTCTTGATCTGGGCCAGCCCGTTCGATGTGGCCTTTGCGGGAGCTCCTATCCTGTTGGTGACCTGGGCGGCGGCCGCCTTGGCCTCCATCATCATGGCGTTTCCGTCGGCGCAGGCACGTCTCATGCGGCGGACGCTCTCGCTGTCGATTCTGCCGCTCGTCACGATCATCATGACTGCAAATGCGAGCCTCGTCTGGCCGTTGGCCATGGAGACCGGCGAACGACTGCATTTCCTGCTTGCGCGCCAAGCCTATTTCGAAGATGTGGCGAAGCTGCCAATCTCGGCCGAGCCACGCTTCGCGATGTGGCGTTGGGGCGGGTTCACGATCGGGCATGGCGTAGTCTACGATGAGAGCGACGAGATTCTGCTTCCGGAGCAATCTCAATCCTGGAAGAACAGGGTCGCGAAGACTGAAATCGGGATGTGTGGCGTGTCGGGCACGCGCCTGGAAAAGCACTTCTATCTGGTGCGCACCGGCTGCTGATCCGATCGGGACGCGCTCAGTCAAGTCACCGTACCGGCTGCCATCCCTTCGGCGTCCAGCGGAGCAACGCGCCGGAGAGCGGTTTGGGCGCGCGCGCCATGGCGCTCTTGGCAAGTGTTCGCAATGCGTCGATCCCGGCGCTTGTGTCATCTCCGATATAGAGGACGAGATCCGCCGACGGCGCCGCCACGATCAGGATGCCGTTCTGCGCTTTTGCCAGCGGAGCCCAGCTATCGATCAGGGCAAGGCGGCTGGTCTGATAATAGTCGCCGCCCAGCGTGCCGATCTGGCCAGCCGGGACCGGCTTCGCAACGCTCGCCAAGGGCTTCACACTGTTGCGCAGATTGGCAGTTGCAATCTCGAACGCCTGGTCCTGAGTCAAGCCGAGCGCGGCACGATCCTTGTCGTTGAACATCCGGATCGCGCGAGGCGAATCGAGCACGGGAACGATCACCAACTCCTCGACGAGCGGCCGAGTCGGAATCGTGCCGTGGGACCCAAACTCGGCGGTCGCCCGGCGCATGTAATCAGTCGAACGCACGACCACGCGCAGAGCCGCTCTGGTCGGAGGATCACTCCGATTGCGGGCCGTTGCCACGACCCCGTCGACATAGGTCGCGATCTCCTTGCCACAGGAGTTCGTATTTGCCTTGCAGAAGACGTAAACGCGATCGAGGTTGGCTTGCAGGGGGCCGATCGAAAGCGTCAGAGGCCCCTTAATCAGGACCGGCGTGTCACGAACCGCGGTCCGAATGCGCTCGGCCACGAAAGCCGTAAACGCGGGTTCGTCGGATGGAATCTGTTGCGCGCGCGCGGACCCGGCCACGGCAAGACTGACGGCCAGGATCCAGGAAATCAGCCAGCGGGACATGCGGGACCGGCTGTCAACCGATCGCTCAGTAGCAATAGCGCGGATCGACTGGGACGTAGCGGCCATCGGGGCGCTGCATGTAGCAGCCGCGCTGATAGGCGTAGTAGCCGGAGCGGCGGCGCTCGCCTTCGGAGGCGATCGCGGCGCCCGTGCCGGCGCCGACGACGGCGCCGATGGCAGCACCGCGGCCTCCGCCGAGCGCGCCACCGAGGATCGCCCCGCCGACGCCGCCGATGATCGCGCCGCCGATGGCATCCTGGGCCGCCGCCTCATGCACCGGCACCGCCATCGCAACCGTCAGACACACCGCCATTCCAACAGCTCGCAGCATCCCGAATCCTCCCGATTGACGCCGCCAGTCATAGCGCTCGGGACGGCGCCGGGCCAGACCAATTGTCGCAGCCAGGGCGATGCCTCAGGCCGAAGGTTACGGTTCGACCCAGCGCTGCACGGCCTCGACGGTATCGGCGGGCGTGGTGTTGAAGCAGATCGCAGCATCAGGCGCCAGGCGGTGGACGAGGTTGAGCACCTTCTCGAACAGCACGAGGCGCTCCTTCGGCTCGCGCAGGCCGGCGCCGACCACGACGCAGTCGAAGCGCTCGTCACGCAGCGCCGCCGTGACGCCGGCTTCCGCGGTGGCGTCGAGATCGATCAGGCAGCTCGTGACCTCGAAGCCGAGATCGCGCAGGCGCAACAGCTGCGCCTCGATGTAGGTTCGCACGAGCTCCGGCGTGAGCTGCGGGAATGCGCTGTAGTCGGCACTGCCGGGTTCGATGCCGATCGCGAGGACGCGCTTGGCCATACCGGATCTCCCAACGAAATCGCCTCTTCCGTCAACGAGATGCCCTGTCTGCAGGTTCCGCCTTCGCGTCGCGCCATTCGGCGGCAACGAATGTCGGGCCGCCTATTGCCGCAGCATGATCAGGGGATCGGCGGTATCGGGGACGCGCCGCCATTGCGCATTGTCGTCGGCTTCGAACTGCCAGACGTTGCCCGATTTCGACATCAGGATGATCTGGCCGCGCTCGAGCCGCCATTGCGTCGGGTTGAACTGCGCGATGGCCGCGTCGCATTTCGGCTTGAGGAAGACCTGGAAATTGTCCTGCCCGGCTTCCGTATTGGTCAGCGTCAGCCCGCAGACCGGCTGGCCGTTGCCGCGCACCATCGCCCAGTCGCCGATCATCTGGTCCATCGACTTGGCCATCGAGCGCGCCGCGGCGAGATCCTGCAGAATGTAGACGCCCTCCCCCTGGCGCAGGCCTTCGAAGATGCCGGCCTCCACCTCGGTGAAGTCAATCACGGCTTCACCGCTCGCATCCTGCAGACGGACGATGTCGAGGCCCCTGACGCTCCAGGCGACGATGTCCTTGGTGAAGGGCAGCGCCGCCTTGCAGGCCGGCTCCAGCTCGAGCTTGAAGCCCTGCCCTGCAACGTCGCCCTTCATCGTGACGACGCAGGTCTTGCTGCGCTCGGTGGTCGAGAGCTCCCACTGCCCGAGCATCTCTTTCTTCAGGCTCGTTGCATCCTGCGCATGCGCAGCGCCGTTCGCGGCCAAGGAGGCCGCGACGGCGAATGCAACGATCCGAAGAATTTTCATCAGCGCCCCTTGAACGGCGTTTCGGCAACCGGCGTCAACGGCGCCTTGCCTGAGAACCAGGACTTGAGGTTGTCGACCACGAGCTGGTCCATCGCGTTGCGCGTCACCACCGAGGCCGAGCCGATATGCGGCAGCAGCACGACGTTCTGCATGGTCTTGAGCTCATCCGGCACGGTCGGCTCGGCCGCGAACACGTCGAGGCCGGCGGCCAGGATGGTGCCGGACTTGAGCGCCTGCACAAGCGCCGGTTCGTCGACCACCGAGCCGCGCGCGACGTTGACCAGCACGCCACGCGGGCCGAGCGCCTTCAGCACCTCGGCATTGATCATCTTGTTGGTCGAGGCGCCGCCGGGCACGATCACCATCAGCGTGTCCACCGCCTTCGCCATCTCGATCAGATCAGGATAGTGCTTGTAGGAGACGTCCTTGGACGGATTGCGCGAGTGGTAAACCACCGGCACCAGCGAGGCATCGAGCCGGCGCGCGATGGCCTGGCCGATCCGGCCCATGCCGACGATGCCGACCTTGCGGTCGCGCAGCGAGCCGACGCTGAGCGGATAGTTCTGCGTCTGCCAGAGCCCGGAGCGCACATAGCGGTCGGCCTTGACGAACTCGCGCAAGGTGGAGATCAGAAGGCCCATCGCGACGTCGGCGACCTCCTCGGTCAGCACGTCGGGCGTGTTGGTGACGATGATGCCGTGCTCGGCCGCGTATTTGGCATCGACGTGGTCGTAGCCGACGCCGAAGCTTGCCACCATCTCGATCTTGGGCAGCTGCGACAGCGAACCCTTGTCGGCACGGACGGTGTGATAGGTCACGGCCACGCCGCGGATCTTCTCGCGGATCGCCGGCGTCAGCCGTTCGAGGTCGCCGTGCGTCTCGGCCTTGTGCACGACGAAATGGTCGGAAAACCCGTTCTCGAGGATCGGCCGCACCGGCCCATAAATCAGAAGGTCGATCTTTTCGGACGAAATCGAACCGGCAGCCATCAGTTTTCCTTTCCAAGCGCGCTCTCATGCCAGCGCCGTAAAACGAGGTGGGAAACTACCGCCAGCACCCCATAGATGACAATCCCGGCCAGCGACAACAAAAGCAGCGCTGCGAACATGCGGGGTATGTTCAATCGATAGCCCGACTCGGCGATCCTGTAGGCAAGCCCGGAGCCCGCACCGGCCGTTCCGGCCGCAATCTCGGCCACGACCGCGCCGATCAGCGACAGGCCGCCTGCGATGCGCAGGCCGCCGAGAATGTAGGGCAACGCCGCGGGCAGCTTGAGAAAGCGCAGTGTCTGCGGCTTTGAGGCGCCATAGAGCTGGAACAGGCCGGCAAGGTTGCGATCGACCGAATTCAGCCCGAGCGTGGTGTTGGACAGCACAGGGAAAAAGGCGACAATGAAGGCGCAGACGACGACGGCGGTCTGCTGCTCCAGGTAGATCAGCAGCAATGGCGCGATCGCGATCACCGGGGTGACCTGGAGGACGATGGCATAGGGGAACAGCGAATACTCCACCCATTTCGACTGGTTGAACAACAGCGCCAGCGCGATGCCGCCGATGCTGGCCGCGGCGAAACCTTCGAGCGTGGTCAAAAGCGTGGTGGCAAGCGATTGTGACAGCACCGCCCAGTCCTTGATCAGCGTCAGGACGATGACGGAGGGCGCCGGCAGCACGTAAGGCGGGATGTCCTTGATGCGGACCATGAGTTCCCAGGCGAGGATGCCGGCCGCGAACACGATGACGGGAAGCACGAAGCGCATCGCGCGTTGCGCGCCTCGCGGTTTTGCGGTGACGGCAGCTTGCGCGCTCATAGCGTCGACTGCCCCGAATAGGATGGCGCCAGCGCGGCCGACACCTTCCGGCAATAATCGGAATAGGCGGCGGAGGTGCGAAACGTCTCGCTGCGCGGCTCGACCGTCTCGATGCGGATGTCGGCCTGGATGCGGCCGGGCCGCGCCGTCATGACCACCACGCGCTGCGACAGATAGACGGATTCGAACACCGAATGGGTGACGAAGATGACGGTCTTGCCGAGGCTGCGCCACAGCGCGAGCAGATCATTGTTGAGGCGGAAGCGCGTGATCTCGTCGAGCGCGGCGAACGGCTCATCCATTAGAAGGATATCCGGATCGGTGACGAGCGCGCGCGCCAGCGACACCCGCATCTTCATGCCGCCGGAGAGCTCGCGCGGAAAGGCATCGGCGAAATCGGCGAGCCCGACGCTGGCCAGCGCCGCGTCGGCACGCTCGCGCGCCTCCGCCTTCGGCACGCCGGCGAGCTTCAGCGGCAGCCGCACATTCTCGCGCACGCTGGTCCAGGGCATCAAGGTCGGCTCCTGAAACACGAAGCCGATACCGTGCCCCGGCAGCACCTCGCCCTCGTGATGGGCCACCCGCACGATGCCTGACGACGGCGCGCTGAGCTCCGCGATCAACCGCAGCACCGTCGACTTGCCGCAACCGGACGGGCCCAGCAGCGAGATGAACTCGCCCTTGCGGACAGTGAGGTCGAACGGGCCGAGCGCCATGACGCCATTGTCATAGGTCTTCGTCACGCCGCGCAGGCTGACGGCGAGATGCGTCAGGCCGGCGTCGGCCGCGGACGAGGTTTTGCCTGATGACATCGAGCTTGCGCTACGGCTTGCCCGGGCGCAGCTCGACGCCGACGCCCTTGTTGACGAAGCGCAGCGTGTAGGATTTGCGGAAGTCGAGTTCGGGCTTCACGACGCCGGCCTTGACCATCTTGTTGAAGAAGGAGGTGTAGCGCTCGTCGCTCATCGCGCCGATGCCGTTCTTCAGGCTGTCGCCGGAATCGACGATGCCATGCTCCTTCATCTTGGCGACGGAATAGGCGAGCAGGTCGTCGGTCATTTCCGGATTGAGCTTCTTGATCATGGCGTTGCCGGCGGAATTGTCGCGGTAGATGTAATTGTACCAGCCGATCATGGAGGCATCGACGAAACGCTGCACCAGGTCGGGCTTCTTCTCGACCACGTCGCGGCGCGTCTCGATCAGGGTCGAATAGGTGTTGAAGCCGTAATCGGCGAGCAGCAGCACGTTCGGCTTGAAGCCGGCGGCCTTCTCCACCGCGAACGGCTCGGAGGTGACGTAGCCCTGCATCGCGCTCTTGGGATTGGCGATGAAGGGTTGCGGATTGAAATTATAGGGGCGGACGTTCTTCTCGCTGAAGCCGTATTCGGACTTCAGCCACTGGAAATAGCTGCCCATGCCCTCCTTGGAGACGAACAGCGTCAGCGGCTTGAGATCCTCGATCTTGGCGACCTTGGCATCCGGCTGCGTCAGCATCACCTGCGGATCCTTCTGGAAGATCGCGGCGATGGTCACGACGGGGACGTTGTTGGCGACCGCGTCGAACGACATCAGCGTGTTCGCGGCCATGAAGAAATCGATCTTGCCGGCGATCAGCAGCATCCGGTTGTTCTCGTTCGGACCGCCGGGAACGATGGTGACGTCGAGCCCGTATTTCTTGTAGGTGCCGTCGGCGACCGCCTGGAAGAAGCCGCCGTGCTCGGCCTCGGCGACCCAATTGGTGCCGAAGGTGACCTTGTCCAGGGTTTCGGCCCGCGCCGGGACGCTCCAGACCAGAGCGGTCATCAGGCCCGCAGTTAGCGCTCTGCGCAGATGAGAGGGGGTCATAATGGCACTCCGTCGATCGCTTCCAGCATAATCGCGTCTAGCTCGTGGCAGGCCAACGCGATAAAACCGCATGACGTCAGGGGACACGAGCCGGCCGGGCCCGCGTCCCCTGATACCCCAAATTACGTGACAAATTCGGGCAATGAAACCTCCAAAGAAAACTCAATGATGCCATCCCGCGACTGGACCGAAATCTGCTGGGCCGATGCGCCCCCCGCGGAGACGTCGCGATGGATCGCGGTGCTGCCGCTGGCGGCGACCGAGCAGCACGGCCCGCATTTGCCTGTTACCACCGACGTGCTGATCGCGGACGCGTATCTTGCGCGCGTGCGCGAGCTTCTGCCCGACAACGTTCCGGCCAGTTTTCTTCCCGTCGAACCGGTCGGGATTTCCACCGAGCATATCGACTATCCCGGCACGCAGACGCTGCCGACTGAAACCGCGCTGAAGCGATGGACCGGGATCGGCGAGGACGTCGCGCGGCGCGGCGTGAAGAAGCTCGTCATCATCACCAGCCATGGTGGCAACAGCGCGGCCATGATGCTGATCGCGCAGGATCTGCGCGCGTATCAAAGACTGTTCGTGGTGACCACGTCATGGTCGCGGCTATCAGGCGCCGACACATTGTTCCCGGCCGACGAGGTGCGCCACGGCATTCATGGCGGCGCGGTCGAGACCTCGATCATGCTGGCGCGCTATCCCGATCAGGTGCGCAAGGATGCCATCGCGGATTTTCCCGCGAGCAGCATCGCACTGGAGCAGCAGTACCGCTGGCTGTCGACGCAGCGGCCGGCGCCGTTCGCCTGGCAGGCGCAGGATCTCAACGCCAGCGGCGCCGTCGGCAATGCGACATTGGCCGTGGCGGCGAAGGGCGAGCAACTCATCGATCAAGGCGCGCGTGCTTTCTGCGAGTTGCTGAGCGAGGTCGATAACTTCGACGTGAACAGGCTCGGCGAGGGGCCTCTCGGCTAGCCAACATCCTATTGGAATCATTCACGAATACTCCTCGCTCCGGGAGCGGATTTGCCGCATTCGAACCGGACGCGAGGAGCCTCCGTCAAACTGGGCACGCGGACCACAACGGACCGCCTCAACCCCGGATGGAGTTTCACATGTCGATCAAGACCAAGATTGCCGCTCTCGCTCTCGCGACCCTCGCCGTCACCGGCAGCATCGTGTCCACCACCTCCTCGGCCGAAGCCAAGCAGCCCGGTTGGGTCTGGGGTGTTGGTGCCGGCATCGCCACCGCCGCCGTCGTCGGCTCCGCGATCGCCGCCAACAACGATCCCTATTACTACGGCTATCACCGCTGCGGCTGGGTCGCCCAGTACAACGCTTTCGGCCAGTACGTTGGCCGCGTTCGTAGCTGCTACTGATCTGAGTACCTGAGGCCGATCTTACGTGGATCCTGCGTCCGACACGGGCGCCTCATCCACCCCGTGTCGTGCCCCCGACCCCGCCCGGCTGTCCCCCCGGGCGGGGTCATTCATTTTGGGGGGCCGGGAATTTGTTGCAGCCCCGTCACACAGCGGTGCGAACCATCCCGTGCGCCAATCTTGACCAGTTGCTATTGCGAATTAATCGCAATAAGGTTCGCGACAGGTTCGGGAACTTGGGACGAAATCGCGTCGAATCGAGATCATCTCGACGACGCGAGCAACCAAGACCTGATGACAGGGCCGCCGCGAATCGGCAGGGATATCGCGACGGGTGGGACACATTCGCGTTTTGGGGGCGTGCGTTTTGACGTTGAGAAGTCACCGTTACAGATACTTGCGAACGGCCGCGGCGATTGCCTCGGGCGTGCTGGCTTTTCCCGCCGCGGGGCGCGCGGCCGATCTGCCGCTGAAGGCGCCGGCGCTGAGAGCGGTCTATGACTGGACCGGCCTCTATATCGGTGCGCATGCCGGCTATGGCCGCGGCTCGTCGCAGTTCGCGCTGAACGACGGCACAGGGATCAACGACAGCGGCGTCTTCAGCGGCATGATCGGCGGCGTGCAGGCGGGCTACAACTACCGCCTCAACTCCGGCTGGCTGGTCGGCGTCGAAGGCGATTTCACGTTCCCCAACTACATCACCTCGAATTCGATCGTCTCCTTCCTGACGACACCCGCCAACACTGTCACGCAGCAATGGGACTACACCGCCAGCCTGCGCGGCCGCGTCGGCTATACCAGCGGTCCGTGGCTGGTTTACGCCACCGGCGGCTTTGCCTGGATGGGCGAGCGCTATTTCGACACGCCGGCCTCCGGCGCCGAAGTCCCGAAAATCCTGAACACGCGGCCCGGCTGGATCGCGGGTGCCGGCGTCGAATACGGTTTCGCGCCGCATTGGAGCGCACGGCTCGAATATCTCTACAGCCGCTTCGACGGCGCCAATGTCGCCTTCTCCACGGGGGCCCAATACAGCTCTTCGTCGCTCGACTTTCAGCAGGTCAGGCTCGGCCTCAACCGCAAGATCGATTGGCCGGGCATGCCGGGCTACAACCCGAACAGCTCGCTCATCGACACCGAATCGGATCGCTGGGAAATTCACGGCCAGAGCACCTATCTGCCGCAAGGCTATCCGTCGTTCCCCGCGCTCTACAGCGGAACGAACTCTCTCTCACCGTCGAGGCAGGCCAAGGCGACCTGGAGCAACAGCCTGTTCCTGAACGCGCGGCTGTGGGACGGCGGCGAGGTCTATTACAATCCCGAGCTGCTCCAGGGATTTGGCCTGAACGACACGGTCGGCGCGGCCGGCTTCCCGAACGGCGAAGCGCAGAAGTCGAACTTCCCCTATCCGCATTACAACACTTCGCGACTGTTCGTGCGTCAGACTTTCGGCTTCGGCGGCGAGCAGGAAGAACTCGCCAGCGGCCAGTTGCAGTTGGGACAGAAGGTCGACGTGTCCCGTCTCACGGTGCAGGCCGGCAAGTTCGCAGTGGTCGACGTGTTCGACGGCAATGCCTACGCCAAGGACACTCGCAGGGATTTCATGAACTGGTCGATCTGGGCCCCCGGCGCCTTCGACTATTCTGCCGACAAGGTCGGCCTCACCTACGGCGTCACCGCCGAGCTCAATCAGAAGCAATGGGCGCTGCGCGGCGGCTATTTCCTGATGGTCGCAGAGCCCAACTCAAATCATTTCGACACCAAGGTCGGGGAACGCGGCCAGTACGTGATCGAGCTCGAGACGCGCTTCTCGCTGTTCGGCCAACCCGGCAAGCTCAGGACCATGGGCTGGCTCGACAGCGCCAACATGGGCAGCTTCCGCGAGACGTTGAACAATCCCGCGCTCAATCTCGACATTGCGCAGACCCGGCGCGGCCGCACCAAGGTCGGCTATGTCGTCAACCTCGAGCAGGCGATCACCGAGGATGTCGGACTGTTCGGCCGCTGGAGCTGGAACGACGGCAAGAGCGAAACGCTCGCCTTCACCGACATCAACCGCAGCCTGTCGGCTGGTCTTTCGATCAAGGGCACGAAATGGGGCCGGCCTGACGACGTGATCGGCGTCGGCGGCGCGATCAACGCGATTTCGCAGGACTATCGGGACTTCCTCGCCGCCGGCGGCCTCGGCGTGCTGGTCGGCGACGGTGCGCTCAACTATCGCAAGGAGCGCATCCTCGAAACCTATTACGCCTATGCGCTGAACAAGAATCTCACCCTCACCGCCGACTACCAGCTCATCGTCAACCCCGCCTATAACGCCGATCGCGGACCGGTGTCGGTCATCTCCGGGCGGCTGCACGGGGAGTTCTGAGCGGGGCTCAGAACAACAGCGCGATGCCTGAGACGAGCAGCAGCGCGAGCACGATCCTGCGGAACGTGGTCTCGTCGATCCGGCCGAACAGCTTGAGCCCGAGCCACGTGCCGCCAAACAGGAACGGCAGGCCGAGCGCGAACAGCTTTGCCGTCTCGAACGTGAGCGCTCCCTTGGCGCCCAGCAGCAGCGCCGCCACGGCGAACACCGCGACCGCGACCGGCTGGAACGTCGCGCGTTGGACGTCCTTGGGCAGGCCGCGCAGATTGCACCAGATGGTGATGATGATGCCGGCAAGGCCGGTCAGCCCGCCGAGCAGGCCGTTGACGAAACCGATCGTGATGTCGGCGGCCGGCGGCACATTGGTCGCGACCTTGAGCTGCGGCCGGAGCAACGCATAAAGGCTGTAGCCGATCAGGATCGCTCCGACCGCGATGCGGACGCGTCCGGGGTCCGCCCAGGTCAGAAGCGACACGCCGGCCGGCACGCCAAAGACGGCGCCGGCCATGAACGGCCATAGCCGACGCCAGTTGAGTGCCGCGCGCAGCTTCCAGACCGAGTACCCCTGCACCAGAAGGCCGAAGCCGACGATGAGGCTCGCGCTCTGAAGCGGCGTCAGCACGTAGAGCCACAGCGACGCCGCCACCAGGCCGAAGGCAAAGCCGGAGAGGCCGGCGACGAACGCGCCGGCAAAGGTGGCCAACAGGAAAAGCGGAAGCTCGATTGCGATCCCGTCCATTGCTCGCTCCATGAATCAGCGAGCAGCGCTTGCGTGGGATCACCACTTCACGGGGAGGCCGCGACATCCCCGGGCTACAAGCTTAGGTGACGCCGCTTCCTTCCACAACGACCTTGTTACGCCGCCCGGATCGCATCCAGGAACTTTCCGACCTCGACCTTGAGACGGCTGCTATCGCCGGACAGCGATCTGGCCGATGCGAGCACGTTGGAGGAGGCCGATCCGGTCTGGCTTGCGCCGCGCTGCACATCGACGATGCTGGCGGAGACCTGCTGGGTGCCGCGGGCCGCCTGCTGCACGTTGCGGGAAATCTCCCGCGTCGCTGCGCCCTGCTCCTCCACCGCCGCGGCGATTGCGGATGCAATCTCGGACATGCGGGAGATGGTGTCACTGATCGACCTGATGGCGCCGACGGAGTCCTCTGTCGCGGTCTGGATTCCCGTGATCTGCTGGCTGATCTCGCCGGTGGCCTTGGCGGTCTGCTCGGCCAGCGCCTTGACCTCGGAGGCGACCACCGCAAAGCCGCGGCCGGCCTCGCCGGCGCGCGCCGCCTCGATGGTGGCGTTGAGAGCCAGAAGATTGGTCTGGCCCGCGATCTGGCTGATGAGCTCGACGACGTCGCCGATCCGCCCCGCGGCCTTGGCGAGCTCGCCGACATAATCGTTGGTCCGGCCGGCCTGCTGCACCGCCTCGCCGGCGATGCGCGCGGAATCCTGCACCTGCCGGCTGATCTCATCGACCGACGAGGCCATCTCCTCAGCCGCCGCGGCAACGGTCTGCACGTTGGTGGAGGCCTGTTCGGAAGCGGCCGCGACGGTCGCGGTGACCTTTTCCGATTGATCGGCCGTGCTCGTCAGCGTTCCCGCGGACACTTCCAGCTCCGAGGAAGCCGACGACACCGTGTTGATCACGTCGCCAATCATGGCTTCGAAATCGCGCGCGATCTGGTCCATACGCTGGCTGCGCCGCAGCTTCGCGTCGGCCTCGACCGCGGCCGCCTCGTCGGCGGCCTTCTTGGCGAGCAGTGAATCCTTGAAGTGCTGCAGCGAGCCCGCCACCTGGCCGATCTCGTCATTGCGGCCCGTCGCGGGAATCTCGACGTCGTGCTGTCCGGCAGCGAGCGTTGCGATCACGTCCGCGAGCCGGCTGAGCGGCGTCACCACGCGCCTGCGCAGCATCATGGTCACGCCACCGAGAGTCCCGAGCAGCGCCAGCACCACCACGCCTGCGAGCGCGAGCATCGCCAGTGCGCCATCGCGCGAGGCCGAGGCACGCTCGGAAGCTTCGGCCAATGCGGCATCGCGCACGCCGTAGAACATCTGGATGGCCGGCACGATGACCTTCGCCAGTTCGTCGGCATTGCTGCTGTACTTGCCGTCACTCCGGGCTGCGGGAATCTCCTTGTCGACGGCAGCCGCAGCTCTTCCAAAATACGATTCCGTTGCCGCCTTCAGCGCGGTCGCGACGCGGGAGGGATTTCCGAGTTGGTCGATGCCTGCCTCGATGCGCTCGCGGTCGGCCTCCACGCGGCCTTGCATGCGATCCATCAGCGACAATTCGGTCGCCGTGAGCGGGCGGCTCGCGGACAGCGCCGGGGACAGCGTGGCGGCTCGGCTGCCGGCCGCGACGCGCAGGTCCTGGGCCGTCCGCGCCAGGCTCAACAGCGCCGCGAGCGAGGAATCGGCGTTGATGACTGTCGCTTCGAGCCGGTTCATGACCGGTTCGATGTTGCCGATGACCTCGGCAACACCGGGTAGAAAGCCCTTGATCACAGCACCATCGCGCGCCGCCAGGGGGACGCTCATCGCGCGATCTGCCGCCGCGGTGACCTCCTTCAGCCGCCGTGCGGCACGGTCGAGATTCTCGACAATCGCTCCGCCGTCATCCAGCACCAGGATGGCGCGCCTTGCAGCCTCGAAGCCGGCCTCGGCGGCTTTCGCGGCCTTCCCGGCCGCTTCGATCTGGGCTGGCGTCGCCGCCGCTTCCTGGAAGATCGGACCGATATAGGGGGCGCGAAGGCCGGCGACGTGCTGACTGACCATCAGGGTCGCACCAAAGGCATCGACAGTCTTGATCGCGTCGGAGCGGTTCGTGAAGATGCGCGTCTGGGGTATCAGCACCTCGGCGCCGAGGATGACTGCAAATACCGTCACCGTCAGCATCGACAGCGCGAAAAGCTTCCCGATCCGCATCCCTGGGGTCCCCCGAATACATTTCTGCAATGTCGAAAACCTAGCCGGCCGGCCACTAAGAGCCCGTTAAGCAACGGCATTCCCGTAGTTCCACGGGAGCTCGCGCAAGCGTATCGAAGCCAGCGCCCACACGGTTCCCTCGGGGCGCCAAATGCGGCAAAATTGCCGGCATTTCTTCGCCGAATACCTATATCAAGGCGTGTGCCGTCCTATTCGGCCACACTCCCTTACCTCGGAACGTCAATGCTCTCGGTCGAACTCGTCATCGTCGTCGTCCTGATCGTCATCAACGGCCTCTTGTCCATGTCGGAGCTGGCCGTGGTCTCGTCCCGCCCGGCCCGGTTGTCGATGCTCGCCGCCAAGGGCGTGCGCGGCGCCGAGCGGGCGCTGACGCTGGCAGCCAATCCCGGCAAGTTCCTCTCGACGGTGCAGATCGGCATCACGCTGGTCGGCGTGCTCTCCGGCGCGTTCTCCGGCGCGACGCTCGGACAGCGGCTGACGCAATGGCTGCTCGAGCTCGGTCTATCCGCGGGAATTGCCGACATCGTCGGCGTCGGCATCGTCGTGACGCTGATCACCTACGCCACCCTGATCGTCGGTGAGCTGGTGCCGAAGCAGGTGGCGCTGCGCGACCCCGAAAGCATCGCGGTCAGGGTCGCGCCCGCCATGCACGTGCTTGCGAAGGTCTCGCTGCCGCTGGTCTTTCTGCTCGATCTCTCGGGCAGGCTGATCCTCACGCTGCTCGGCCGCGGCGGCAAGGCCGAGGAGAAGGTCTCGGAGGACGAGATCCACCACCTCGTCAGCGAGGCCGAGAGCGCGGGCGTGCTCGAGCCCGGTGAGAAGGAGATGATCGCCGGCGTGATGCGGCTCGGCGACCGGCCGGTCGGCGCAGTGATGACGCCGCGCACGGAGGTCGACGAGATCGACCTCAACGACGATCCGGCGGCCATCCGGGAAATCATCGCCAAGAGCCCGCATTCGCGCTTTCCCGTCTCCGACGGCGACCGCGACAAGCCGATCGGCGTGCTCCAGGCCAAGGACCTGCTGATCGCCTATATGAACGAACGCACGCCGGACCTGCGCGCGCTGGTGCGCGAGGCGCCCGGCATCCCGGCGTCGGCAGACGCGCGCGACGTGCTGACCATCCTGAAAGCTGCGCCGGTCCACGTCGGTTTCGTCTACGACGAATATGGCGGCTTCGAAGGCATGGTGACGGCCGCCGACATCCTCGAATCGATCGTCGGCGCCTTCCATTCGGAGGCCGGACCGCCGGAGCCCGCCTTTGTCAGGCGCGCCGACGATTCGCTGCTGATCTCGGGCTGGATGCCGGTGGACGAATTCGGCGAATTGCTCGGCGTCGAATTGCCGCCGCACCGCTACAACACGGTGGCGGGCCTGGTGCTGCAACAGTTCAACGTGCTGCCCGACACCGGCGATGCCTTTGACTTCGGCGGCTGGCACATCGAGGTGGTCGATCTCGACGGGCGTCGGATCGACAAGATCCTGGCGAGCCGGTTGAGTGAGGTCGAGACGGGGTGAATTGAGCGATAGCGCCAACTCGCTCTCACCCTCACCCGAACCTCACGCCGATCCGCTTCTCCTTGCGCCAGACCACGGTGCAGGCGAGATGCTTTCCTTCGGCCTGGACGAACAGGGTGAAATGATCGGGGATGCCGACCGGGCTGGTGACGTCGAGCGCGGCGCCGGTGTCGGACAGGTTGCGGACGGTGCAGTCGATCGCGCCGCCGCCGAACTCGATCGTTCCGGCCTTCAGCACGCGATGTCTCGCCTTGTCGCGCCGTTCGTCCATGGGCACAATCTACACCCAAAGTTGAACAAAATCCTAAATGCCAGCTCCGCTCGCGGCGAATGTGCGCGGGCCGGGCCGGTGCCGCCACGGGCCGAGCGATGCCTTACAGCGCCGGCTGGAACGTTTCCGCCTGCGCCATCCGCCAGGCGTCGCGGAAGCGTGGGTCTTCAGTGCCTTCGAGCAGCTCGCCAGGACGCAGCGCCGGATAGAGCTGCGCAAAGGATCTCACATCGGTGGTCGAGGTGCGCTGGGTGAAGTGAATCGGGCGCAGCTGCTGCGGATGCTCCAGGCCTGCCGCGGCGATCAGCTCGGTCAGCGAATGCAGCGTCGCGTGGTGATAATTGTGCACGCGGTCGATCTTGAGCGGCACGTAAAGCGCACGCGCGCGCGTCGGGTCCTGCGTCGCCACCCCGGTCGGGCAGCGGTCGGTATGGCAGCTCAGCGACTGGATGCAGCCGAGCGAGAACATGAAGCCGCGCGCCGAGTTGCAATAGTCGGCGCCGATCGCCATCGCGCGCGCCATGTCGAAGGCGGTAGCGATCTTGCCGGACGCACCGATCTTGATGCGGTCGCGCGCATTGATGCCGATCAGCGCGTTGTGGACGAAACTGACGCCCTCGCGCATCGGCATGCCCAGATGGTCCATGAATTCCAGCGGCGCCGCACCGGTGCCGCCTTCGTTGCCGTCGACGACGATGAAATCCGGATAGATGCCGGTCTGAAGCATCGCCTTGCAGATCGCCAGGAATTCCCAGGGGTGCCCGATGCACAGCTTGAAGCCGGCCGGCTTGCCGCCCGACAGGCGGCGCATCTCGGCGATGAACTGCATCATGCCGGCCGGGGTGGAGAAGGCGCGATGCGAAGCCGGCGAGATGCAGTCCTCTCCCATCGCGACGCCGCGGATCTTGGATATCTCCTCCGAGACCTTTGCCGCCGGCAGCACGCCGCCGTGGCCGGGCTTGGCGCCCTGGCTGACCTTGAGCTCGACCATCTTGATCTGGTCGTCGCAGGCGACGCGCGCGAACGCCTCGGGATCGAAGGTGCCGTCGAGATGACGGCAGCCGAAATAGCCGGAGCCGATCTCCCAGATGATGTCGCCGCCCATCTCGCGGTGATAGGGGCTGACGCCGCCCTCGCCGGTGTCGTGCGCGAAGCCGCCCTTCCTGGCGCCGGCATTGAGCGCGCGCACTGCGTTGGGGCTGAGCGCGCCAAAGCTCATCGCGGAAATGTTGAACACCGAGGCCGAATAGGGCTTCTGGCAGTCGGGCCCGCCGATGCTGATGCGGAACTTCTCCTCCGCGTGCGCCTTCGGCGACACCGAGTGATGCATCCACTCGTAGCCCTGGCGGTAGACGTCCTCCTGGGTGCCGAACGGACGCTTGTCGAGCTCCATCTTGGCGCGCTGATAGACCACCGCGCGGGTGTCGCGCGAGAACGGCATGCCGTCCTTCTCGCTCTCGAAGAAATATTGCCGCATCTCCGGGCGGATCTCTTCGAGCAGGAAGCGGATATGCGCCGAAATCGGATAGTTGCGCAGCACCGCGTGGCTCTTCTGCAGGAGATCGCGGACGCCGAGCAGCGTCAGCGCGCCGAAGATCAGGATCGGCACCAGCAGGATGTCGAAGATCTTGCGGTCGGCGATACCGATACCGATCAGGAGCGCGGTGACGACCGCGCAGATCGTCAGCACGATGAAGCGCGGCGAGAATGGCAGCAGCAGGGTCTCCATGATCCCCTCCTCCGCCAGCGGCAGGCGTTTGTGGGATGAGTGTTGGGAGAAGTCCTGCGTCTTGGTGTCGTCGGCCACGATTCCCATCCTCTCGCCAGCATGAGGCGGTACGATACGCCCTTGCCTGTCATACGGATATGACGCGGCCCTTGTTTCAGGCTAGCGAATTCGGCCGAAATAAATCAATCAGCCCGATGGGCGGGTTTTGCAGTGCAGCAGGGGGGGGGCTGGATGGAAGGCTTTCCGCCCGGAGGCTGAAGTAGCCCGTTCCGGCTTCCAGCGCCAATAGAGATGCCCCAGCGACGGCCTGACGCCCCTAGCCGATCGAACATCAGCGACGGATCCCCCGGAGATGGCACAGCACTCGGTGGGCCGCCAGAGAAAGGCCATAACATCAGCCTTCAACTCGTCGGCCGCTTCAAGGCATCCACAACAGGAGAACTTCTTATGACCCAGCGCAATGCTGTTTTCCCGGCCGGTCGGCATGACCTCTACAAGTCGCACGCCTATTCCGCAGCGATCAGATCGGGTGATCTCCTGTTCGTCTCCGGCCAGGTCGGCAGTCGCAGCGATGGCTCGCCCGAGCCGGATTTCGAGGCTCAGGTCCGTCTGGCGTTTGCGAATCTTGAGGCGACCCTGAAAGCGGGTGGATGCGGATTCGACGATATCGTCGACGTGACGAGCTTTCACACCGATCCGGAAAATCAGTTCGCTACGATCATGACCGTTAAGGGCGAGGTCTTTCCAGAAGAGCCTTATCCGAATTGGACGGCGATCGGCGTCAATTGGCTCGCGGGGTTCGACTTCGAGATCAAGGTCATTGCTCGCATCCCGGGCTGAATTTCGGCGGGTTACACCCGTCATCGTTTTGACAGCACTCGCGCCTAGTCGCAATGATCTCGCAAGGGAGCGTGTCGTGCATGATCTGGAACGCAACAAGGCGAATGTGATCGCCTTCTACGAATTGATGTTCAACGCGTGCCGGCCTGCCGAAGCCGTCGCGCGTTTCGTTGGCGACGAGTACATCCAGCACAATCCGCACGTTGAGACCGGAAAGAAGGGCTTCATTGATTATTTCGAGCGCATGGCTCGCGAGTGGCCGGGCAAGCGAGTCGAGATAAAGCGGGTCGTGGCAGAGAACGAGTACGTCGTTCTTCATTGCTTCCAGCACTGGCCCGGAGACCACGATTACGCGGGAATCGATATCTTCCGGCTCGATGACCGGGGGATGATCGTTGAACATTGGGATGTGCTGCAGGTCATTCCCGAGCACGCGGCCAATCCGAACGGTATGTTCTGAGCTCGCTGCCGCATACCGGCAACCGTCAACCCCCGAGCGGGGTTCATGCGAAGACTGACGACGGCCAGTCTTCGCCAAACTTCACTCGGTGGGTATGGGTCCTGGCCCCCGTGCGCAATTGCGCACTAGGCCAGGACGACACCATGAGGACGACGGCGCTTAGCGCTCGACGAACGCCTTCTCGATCACGAAATGGCCGGGCTTGTTGCCGCTGCCTTCGATGAAGTCGCGGCCTTCGAACATCACCTTCAGCTCTTCGAGCATCCCCGGGCTGCCGCACATCATGATGCGGTCGGTGGCGATGTCGAGGGGCGACTGCCCGATATCGTTGAAGATCTGCTCGGAGTTGATGAGGTCGGTGATGCGGCCGCGGTTCCTGAACGGCTCGCGGGTCACGGTCGGGTAGTAGATCAGCTTGTCCGCGAGCAGCTCGCCGAACAGCTCGTCCTCGCGCAAGGAAGCAACCAGCTTCTCGCCATAGGCGAGCTCGGAGACCTGGCGGCAGCCATGCACCAGCACGATCGACTCGAACTGGTCATAGACCTCGGGGTCCTTGATCAGGCTCGCGAACGGCGCGAGGCCGGTTCCGGTCGACAGCAGCATCAGCCGCTTGCCGGGAAGGAGGTTATCGGTGATCAGCGTGCCGGTCGCCTTGCGGCCGACCAGGATGGTGTCACCTTCCTTGATCTTCTGCAGACGCGAGGTCAGCGGGCCGTCCTGAACCTTGATCGAGAAGAATTCGAGCTCTTCCTCGTGGTTGGCGCTCGCCATGCTGTAGGCGCGCAGCAGCGGACGGCCGTCGATCTCGAGGCCGATCATCGCGAACTGGCCGTTCTGGAAACGGAAGCCGGTATCGCGCGTGGCGCGGAAGCTGAACAGCGTGTCGGTCCAGTGCTGGACGGAAAGAACCTTCTCTCGGTAAAACGCGCTCATGATTTTCGATATTCCGAATAATTGCGGTTTTAGGGCAAAAGCGTTGCCCGGCCCTGAAACGGGGCGGACACCATTGCCATGGCGGAGGATTTCGCGTGTGTGATCTACGCCATTGAGACCAATAATCAACCTCGTTCCGGATGCAATTGATGCCGGTCAAACCGGCATTTGCGGCGGAATTGGCCATATTGTTAATGAATCTGCTGCCGGGCACGCGCCGCGGGCAATTTCTTTTCCCTGCAGCGTTCGAATGCAGCACTTAATTTCCATCGCGCTCGCGAGAATTTCATTAAGAATAGCTCTGACTTTCACCCTGGTTCGGCGCCGTTTCCCGCATTTTTGCGGCTTTTGGCGCCAGGAACGTCTGAAAAGCGACAGAAGCACATGGCGGCAAGCGACGAGCGAATCTTCGTCCAGGCGATCAGGCGCTATTGCGCGGCGCATGGCATCGCGGTCGATGTCCGCGCCGATGGCTGGCTGATCGCGATGCGCCGGGGCGGTGAGCGGCGCTTCGCCTTCGGCTACGACATCGGTCTCAACAGCGCCATCGCCCATCGCCTCGCCAACGACAAATCGGCGACCGCCGATGCGCTGGCGCTGGAGGGCGTGCCCTGCATTTGCCATCACCTCTTCCTCAACCCAAAGCTGGGCGTGCACGTCGCCGGTACCGATTGGCGCCAGCGGATGCTCGCGCTGCTGGCTCAGAATCCGCAAGGCGTGGTGGTGAAGCCGAACGAGGGGACATCGGGGCGGTCGGTGTTCAAGGTGACGACGGCGACGGAACTCGACCGCGCGGCCAGCGAGGTTTTTTCGATGAGCGCCGGGCTCGTGATCTCGCCCTATGTCGCGATCGAGGACGAGGTCCGCGTGGTGCTGCTCGATGAGGCGCCCCTCGTCGTCTACAGCAAGCAGCGCGGCACGGATTGGCGGCACAATCTCGATGCCGGCGCAAAGCCGGTGCTGCTGGAGGAGGGCGAGGTTCGAACGGCCTGCGTGAAGCTCGCGAGCGATGCCGCGCGCGCCATCGGTATCGCCTTTGCGTCGATCGACGTGGTCCGTGTCGAGGGCGAATGGAAAGTGCTCGAGATCAATTCCGGCGTGATGATGGAAGCGCTCGGCAAGCTGCATCCGGAGCTGGTGCAAGCGGCGTATGACGCGGCGCTGGATCGGGTATTTGGGGGAAAAGCGTACTAGCCGGGCCGGAAGTTCTCACCCTCCCCTGGAGGGGGAGGGTCGCTGTGCATGGAGCGAAGCGGAATGCGCAGCGGGGTGGAGTGATCTCTCCACATGAACACTGCCCGTGCGGAGAGATCACCCCACCCCGCTCGCGCCGCGCGCGATCGACCCTCCCCCTCCAGGGGAGGTAAGAAAGACCGCCGCTCTAATTATTCGCGCTCGCTGAATCGTCCATCGCCTTGAACGCCTCCTCCAGCTGCAGCGAGATCGGCACGTTCAGACGTTCGCCGGTGGGAAGCCTTGCGGTGAACCATTTGTTGTAGAGCGGGACGAGGTCGCGGTTGGAGCCGAGCTTGCGGAAGGCGCGCTCGACCACGGCCGATAGCTGCGGCTCGCCCTTCCTGAACATGATGCCGTAGGGGTCGTAGGACAAATAGTCCCCGACCACCCGAAAATACTCCTGCGCCTTGTGGCGCGCGATCAAGCCGTGGAGCAGGATGTCGTCGGTCGCGAATGCATCAGCCTTGCCGTCGTTCACCATCTGGAACGACTGCTCGTGATCCGGCGCGGTCACGATGTTGAGGCCGAGCGAGAGCTTCTTGTCGACGGCGTGTATCGCCTGCTCGTTCGTCGTACCCTTGGTCACCACGACGGTCCTGCCCTTCAGGTCAGCGATACCGGAAATTGCCGCTCCCTTCGGCACCATCAGCTTGGTGCCGGCGACGAACATCAGCGGCGAGAAGGCGACGCGCTTGCCGCGCTCGGCATTGGCGGTTGTCGAGCCGCATTCCAGGTCGATCTTGTTCTGCAGCACGGCATCGATGCGGTCGTCCGAGGTGACCTTGACGTAGTCGATTCTGAGATTGGGATCGTCGACCTCGACGCCGATCTCCTCGACGATGGCCTCGCAGAGCTCGAGGCTATAGCCGATCGGACGGCCCGACTGGTCGAGGAACGAGAACGGCGGCGAGCTCTCGCGATAGCCGAGCCGCACGGTGTGCGCCTTCTTGATGGCCGACAGCGCCGGGCTGAGCCCTTCGCCGCCGGTCTGCGCGGATGCCGAGGTCGCGAACAAGGAGGTCGCGAGCAACGATGCCGCAAGCAACAAGCCGCCTGAGGTCAGTGACCTCGCCAGTGTCTGGCCCATGGTTCGCTCCTATCCATGGCCGGCCATCGCGGGCACTTCGCCCGGCACCATGTCCTCAGGCACGACGTCGCCGGGTCCGAGCTCGTGCTCGGGCCCGAGCTCGCCTTCCCATTTGGCCACGACCGAGGTCGCGAGCGTGTTGCCGATCACGTTGGTGGCGCTGCGACCCATGTCGAGGAAGGTGTCGATGCCCATGATCATCAAGAGGCCCGCCTCGGGGATGTTGAACTGCGCCAGCGTCGAGGCGATCACGACGAGCGAGGCGCGCGGCACGCCGGCGACGCCTTTCGAGGTGATCATCAGCGTCGCCAGCATCGCAAGCTGGGTGCCGAGCGGCATGTCGATGTGATAGCTCTGCGCGATGAAGACGGCCGCGAACGTGCAGTACATCATCGTGCCGTCGAGATTGAAGGAATAGCCGAGCGGCAGCACGAAGCTCGATATCCGCGACGAGGCGCCGAAGCGGTTGAGCGCCTCGAGCGTCTTCGGATAGGCCGCCTCCGAGCTCGCGGTCGAGAATGCGATCATCAGAGGCTCGCGGACCAGCTTCAACAGATGGCTGTAGCGCGGGCCGATCACGATGAAGCCGACGATGACCAGGATGGTCCACAGGATCGCCAGCGAGAGATAGAAGCCGCCCATGAAGACGACGAGCTTCCAGAGCACCAGCAGGCCGTTCTTCGCCACCGTCGCGGTGATGGCGGCCCACACCGCGAGCGGCGCGAACAGCATCACGTAGCTCGTGACCTTGAGCATGATGTGGCCGACGTCGTCGATCATCGCGAGGATCGGCTTCGAACGTTCGGGCATGGAGCCCATCGCCACCGAGAAGAACACCGCGAAGATCACGATCTGCAGGATCTCGTTCTGCGCCATCGCGTCCGCGATCGAGGTCGGGATCAGATGGGTCAGGAATTTCTCGATCGAGAATGCCGACACCGGCAGGCCGGTCGATTGCCCCGCCTGGGGCAGCGTGCCCGGGAAGTTCGCACCGGGCTGCAGCAGGTTCACCATCACGAGGCCGAGCAGCAGCGAGACGAAGGAGGCGCTGATGAACCAGCCCATGGTCTTGGCGAAGATGCGGCCGAGCTTGGAGCCCGAGCCCATATGGGCGATGCCGCCGACCAGGGTCGCGAACACCAGCGGCGCGATGATCATCTTGATCAGGCGCAGGAACATCATGGCGATCAGGTTGATGGAGGAGGCCCAGTCGGCGCGGGTGTCGGGCAGGAAGTTGTAGATCGCCGACCCCATGATGATGCCGAGCACCATCGCCGCCAGAATGTATTGCGTGAACCTGTTCGACATCGCTTACCCCCACGTACACCGGCGCTTCATGATGTCGCAGATATTACAACGACGCAACACGCTTTGCGTGTGACCGCGTTTTCAGGATGTTCCCGTTGTGAAATGGAACGCCGCGATCTAGCCTTCATGCAGCGCACAACGCATGCGGCCTGCACGTTTTGTTTGCGGCGGCTGCATCAATAATCGTCAAGACAATCAAAGAGGGAAACGCCATGAGCGGCAACACCAATCATCAGATTCTGCTGGTCGAAAAACCCAGCGGCAAGCTCGGCCCCGAACATTTCAAGATGGTGGAGAGCAAAGTGCCGGAGCCGAAGGACGGCGAAGTCCTGCTGCGTGTGCGATACATTTCGCTCGACGCCGCCAACCGCGCCTGGATGCACGGCGCGACCTATCGCTCCGCCGTCGAAGCCAACAGCGTGATGGCTGGCGGCGCCATTGCCGAGGTCGTCAGCTCGAAGGCCGAGGGGCTTGCGGCAGGCGACATCGTGTTCGGTGACACCGGCTGGCAGGAGTTTGCTGCGGTGCCGGCAAAGCATCTCACCAAGATGCCGAAGCTCGAGCCGATGACGCACCTGCTCAGCGTGTTCGGCATCGCCGGACTCACCGCCTATTTCGGCCTGCTGGAGATCGGCAAGCCCAAAGAGGGCGAGACCGTCGTGGTCTCCGCGGCCGCGGGCTCGGTCGGCTCGATCGTCGGCCAGATCGCCAAGATCAAAGGATGCCGCGTGATCGGCATCGCCGGCGGCGCGGACAAGTGCAGCTGGCTGACCTCCGAGCTCGGCTTCGATGCCGCCGTGGACTACAAGGACGGCGCGGTCTTCAAGGCGCTACGTGCAGTTGCACCCAAGGGCATCGACGTCTATTTCGACAATGTCGGCGGCGACATTCTGGAAGCCTGCCTGCCGCAGATGAACAATTACGGCCGCATCGCCTGCTGCGGCGCGATCTCGCAATATGACGGCGCGCCCTCCGCGCACGGCCCGCGCGGCGTGCCGGGCCTGATCGTGGTGAAGCGGCTGGTCATGCAGGGCTTCATCGTGATGGATTACATGAAGGAGAGCCAGCGCGCGCTCGCCGAGCTCCAGGGCTGGGTCAAATCCGGCAAGCTGAAGGTGCAGGAGGACATCATCGATGGCCTCAAGAACACGCCGAAGGCGCTGATCGGATTGCTCGCGGGCGAGAACCGCGGCAAGCGCATGGTCAGGCTCTGACAGCCTGTTGTTTGAAGGCGATCTCCGCGCAACCGCGCTCCGCGTTTGTCGCGAGGGAAAGCCGTTGCTCACTTTGCGCGAGCGCAGCCCTTCGGGTCAGCCGCCCTGATTAGTTCGCAATTGCGCAGGTATTATCTACTTGCGGTAGAGGTCAAAGCGGCCAATGATATCGCACGCGGGGCATTACCCGCGGCGATTGCGATTTCATCATATTTTGGGAATCGTCGGCACTGCCGACGAGGCAGGGAAGCGTTCAGATGTTCAATACGTTGAAGCATGCATCAACGCGCGCGGCGTTGCTCGCGGCAGCGCTCTTCGCAACTGCAACAGGCGCGTTCGCGCAAGCGCCGACCGAGGCTCAGAAGGGCGCCATCCGGTCCGCATGCCGCTCGGACTTCATGGCCCATTGCGCGAGCGTCACGCCCGGCGGCGTGGAAGCGTATCAATGCCTGGCGAAGAACATGTCGAGCCTGTCGTCGGGATGCCAGACCGCGGTTCGCGCGGTC
Organism: Bradyrhizobium sp. 23AC; assembly: GCF_054863025.1. Classification (NCBI taxonomy): domain Bacteria; kingdom Pseudomonadati; phylum Pseudomonadota; class Alphaproteobacteria; order Hyphomicrobiales; family Nitrobacteraceae; genus Bradyrhizobium; species Bradyrhizobium sp. 23AC. Next base: position 19,405 of record NZ_JAVAYN010000013.1, on the reverse strand, counting down.
GAGCCCGCTGCGGCTCCGAAGACCGAAGCCGCTCCGGCCGCGCCGAAGACCGAGGCGGCTCCCAAAACCGAGGCGGCTCCTGCCACTCCGAAGGCTGAATCCGCCCCCGCTGCGAAGCCCGCCGCCGCACCGGCGCCGAAGGCGGCTGCAGCGAGGCAACCGAGCAGCGCGGAGATTGCGGCGGTCAAGAGTGCTTGCCGCGGCGATTATCCCAAGGTGTGCGCCAGCGTGCCGCCGGGCGGCGCGGCAGCGCTCGAATGCCTGGAGAAGAACAAGGCCAGGGTTTCGCCGGCCTGCGAGAAGGCCGTCAGCGCTGCAGCCGGGGGCGGCGCAGCAACGGCGGCACCCGCGGGCGCAGCGCCTGCAGCAGCAGCACCGGCGGCCGCGCCAGCCGTGATCGTCCTGCGCCCGTTATTGCCGCGCGAGGAGCTGTTCATCGCGCGCTCCGCCTGCGGCGCCGACATCCGCACGCTCTGCGCCGGCGTCGCGCCGGGCGGCGGCCGCATCATTCAATGCATTTCCAACAGGGCGGCATCGCTCTCGCCGGCCTGCAGGGACGTGCTCGCGCCGTTCGCGGCGAGATAACGCGGCACACGCGCCAAAGCGCGCGACAATGACGAACGGCGTGCGCATGAATTTCCGCACGCCTGCAACGACAAATCTTTTGCAGATATCCGATTTCGATCACGACAAGACCGGGAGGACAACATGCGTTCATTGCTGCTCGTTGCTTCTGCGCTCCTCGCCTTCGGAGCAACGATGACGTTCGAGGCCACCGACGCGAATGCGGTGGTGTGCGCACGCGGCGTCTATCGCGCCGGTTGCGCCGGGCCGAACGCCGCCGTCGTGGTCCGCAAGCCGGTTCCGGTCGTCCGCTGCACCAGGGTCCTGGTGAACGGGGTTTACGTGAAGCGCTGCGTCTGACGGTGCGGATGGCCAAGCCGGCGCGGTTTGGCTATGATTCGGACCTGACGGTTTCGGACACGCGTAAAAATTGTGTCCGGAGATGCGCTTTGGCGCGCCTGCGCTGGCCGATAATTCCGCTGGCGCGGGACGCCGGAGCACATTAGTCTACCCCTAGATAGTAAGTATACTGTCAATTAGGGAGGCAGACGTTGCGGATCGCCGTGATCGGCGGAGGGCCCGGTGGGCTCTACTTCGCCTATCTCTGGAAGAAGCGTCATCCCGAGGATCAAGTCGACCTGTTCGAACAGAACCCGGCCGACGCGACCTGGGGCTTTGGCGTCGTGTTCTCCGACCAGGCGCTGGAATTCCTGCGTGCCGACGACCCCGAGACGGTCGATGCGATCGCGCCGCACATGGAAAGCTGGCAGAACATCACGCTGAACCTCGGCAGCGACAGCGTCGCCATCGACGGGGTCGGCTTCTCCTCGATCGGGCGGCTCGAGCTGCTCAGGTTCCTGCAGCAGCGCGCGCTCGACGTTGGCGTCACGCCGCGCTTCGACACCCAGATTCATGCCATCGACCAGCTCAACGGCCATGATCTGATCGTCGCCGCCGACGGCTTGAACTCGCTGGTGCGCCGCGCCTTCGAGGGAGATTTCGGCACCTCGCTGTCCTACTCTTCCAACAAGTTCGTCTGGTACGGCACCTCGAAGCGCTTCGACACGCTGTCGCAGACCTTCGTGAAAACAGATCGCGGCGCCTTCAACGCCCATCACTACCGCTACTCGCCGGCCATGAGCACCTTCCTGGTCGAATGCGACCACGCGACCTGGCAGGCCTATGGCTTCGCCTACAAGGACGTCGAGCAGTCCAAGGGCGTCTGCGAAGAGGTGTTCGCGGACACGCTAGGCGGCCATTGCCTCGTCTCCAACAAATCGGTCTGGCGCAACTTTCCCTGGGTCTGGAACGAGCACTGGTCGTTCAAGAACATGGTGCTGATCGGCGATGCCCTGCATTCGGCGCACTTCTCGATCGGCTCGGGCACGCGGCTTGCGATCGAGGACGCCATTGCGCTGGTCAAGGCGCTGGAATCGGATGCGCATCTTGCGACCGCCCTGCACCGCTATCAGGCCGCGCGAAAGCCGGTGGTGCAGAAGCTCGTCAACGCCGCGCGCACCAGCGCCTTCTGGTACGAGCATTTTGCCCAGCACATGCAGCAGGACCTGATGGACTTTGCCTATAGTTACATCACCCGCTCCGGCCGCATCGACGATGCACGCCTGCGCCATATGTCGCCGGCCTTCATGGCGCGTTACGAGGCTGCCAAGAACGGCGGAGACGAGGCATGAGCAACGAGATCTTCGACCAGGTTCCCGCCGACAGCGAGGGAGCGCGCGAGATCGGCTTTGCCGTTCCGCAAATCTACAATGCCAGCCGCGTGCTGTTCGACAATCTCGCCAAAGGCCGTGGCGACAGGGTCGCGCTCATGGGTCCGGCAGGCACACGGACCTATGCCGAGCTCTGCGACGAGGCTTGCCGCTGGGGCAACGGGTTTGCATCGCTCGGTCTGAGGCGCGGCGACCGCGTGCTGCTGTTTCTCGACGACACGCCCGCCTACCCGGCCGCGTTCTTCGGCGCGGTGCGGGCCGGCTTCGTGCCGCTCCTGATCAACACGCTGACGCCGCCGGATTTGCTGCAATTCTACCTCGCCGATTCCGGCGCCAGCGTTGCGGTGGCGGATGCCGAATTCGCGCCACGCTTCAATGCCGAGGCCTGCAAGGACACGCTCCTGCGCACGCTGATCGTCGCCAACGGCGAGGCGGGCGATCACACCGCGCCGAGCGCGCTCGCGGCGACGGGCTGGCTCAAGCAATTCCCGGCCAAGCTGGCGGAAGCGGAGACGCACCGCAACGAGATGGCGTTCTGGATGTACTCGTCCGGCTCGACCGGCCGGCCCAAGGGCATCGTGCATCTCCAGCACGACATGGCCTATAGCGAGCTCGCCTTTGCGCAGAACGTGCTGAAGCTGACGCCCGACGACATCTGCTTCTCGGTGCCAAAGATCTTCTTCGCCTATGGCTTCGGCAATTCCGTCACCTTCCCCTTCTCGGCAGGCGCGGCAACGCTACTGCTGCCGGGGCAACCGAAACCCGCCGCGATCTTCGCAGCGATCGAGCAGTACAACCCAACGGTCTTCTTCGGCCTGCCGACGCTCTATACGTCGCTGACCAAAGCCGAAGGCGCTGACAAGACCAACTTCTCGTCGCTGCGCATGTCGCTTTCGGCTGCGGAGGTGCTGTCGGCGGAGGTCTTCAACGGCTGGAAGACGCTCACGGGCCTGGAGATCGTCGAGGGCCTCGGCTCGACCGAGGTGCTGCATATCTATCTCTCCAACCGCCCCGAGCAGAAGAAGCTCGGTGCCGCGGGCCTGCGCGTACCCGGCTACGAGGTCGCGCTGCGCGACAAGGATGGGCGCGGCGTCGCCGATAACGAGGAAGGCATTTTGTGGGTGCGTGGCGATTCCAACACGCCGCTGTATTGGAACCGGCCGGACAAATCCGCCGAGACGATTCGGCAGGGCGGCTGGATCTACACCGGCGACCGCTTCGTGCGCGACGCCGACGGCTTCCACTTCTTCCGCGGCCGCGCCGACGATCTCATCAAGATCTCGGGACAGTGGGTCTACCCGCTCGAGGTCGAGCTGTGCCTCGCCGACCATCCCGATATCCGCGAATGCGCGGTGTTCGCCGCCGAACTGCCGGACCGGCGCATGACGCTGAAGGCGGTGGTGGTGATGAACAGCCGCGCAGCCAACCCGGGCGAGACGACGCGGCGGCTGCAGGATTACGTCAAGGGCAAGCTGCTTCCCTACAAATATCCGCGCGAGGTGATCTTCACCGACGAGCTGCCAAAGACGGGCACGGGGAAGATCGACCGGCAGGCGTTGCTGCGGATGTGACCACCACTGTCATCGCCCGGCTTGACCGGGCGATCCAGTATTCCAGAGACGTTGGTGATTGAACCGAGAAGCCGCGGCGTACTGGATTCCCCGCCTTCGCGGGGAATGACAGCGGAGATGAAGGCGACAGCGCCGCCACACTCTCGCTGTCGTCCCCGCGAACGCGGGGCCCATACCACCGCAATCGTAGGGTGGGCAAAGCGACTTGTCCGCCGTAGCTCGAAGAGCGAAGGCGGAAGCGTGCCCACGACTTCCGATCGTTTGAGAGAGGTGGTGGGCACGGCGCAAGGGCGCCTTTGCCTACCCTACGAAATCTGAGTGTCGGGCGCGACCATCGCCCCACATCCCCTCACCCCGCCTTCCCCAGATGCTCCAGCGCATCCTCGGCACGCAGCGGCACGCGTGAGGCCTCGTTGTTGAGATCGACGAGCTGCACCAAAAGCCCCATCAACTCCTTGCGGTCGGCGGGCTTGAGCGGCTCCAGCATCCGCGCCTGGGCGCGTTCGACGGCGGGGATGATCTCGCGCAGGATCGCGGCGCCCGACTTGGTCAGATGGAGCAGCTTGATCCGCTTGTCCTCGGGGGCCGGCTTGCGCTCGACATAGTCCTTGGCCTGGAGACGCTCGATCACGCTGCCGAGCGTGGAGCGGTCGAAGGCGATCACCGCCGACAGCCGCGTGGCGTCGATGCCGGGATGGGTGTGGATCGCGATCAACGCCGCATATTGCACCGGAGTGAGGTCGAACGTCTTGCACTCCTCCATGAAGATCGAGACCGCGATCTGCTGCATGCGCCGGAACAGATAGCCCGGCGCGGCATAGACCGCGTCGATCGTGATCGGAGGAGGCGGCTTACTCGGCATCGGGCTGCTTCTCCGGTGCGGCATTGGCAAACGCGGCGAGCGCCTTTGCGGCCGCCTCTGCCGCGAGCAGGCGCGGATAGGCCGACACGTCGACGCCGAAACGGCGGGCATTGGCGAGCTGCGGCACCAGGCAGAGATCGGCGAGCGTCGGCGCATCGCCGAAGCAGAACGGCCCGGGCTCGTCCCTGATCAGCGTCTCGCAGGCCGACAGCCCTTCGCGGTTGACCCACGCCGCCCAGTCCTGGACCTTCTCCTCGGGCAGACCGAGCTCGCGCAGCCGCGCCAGCACTTTCAGGTTCTGCACCGGATGGGTGTCGCAGGCGATCGCCAGCGCGAACGCCCTCACCTTGGCGCGCCGCAGCGGATCCTTCGGCAGCAGCGGCGGATTGGGATGGGTCTCGTCGAGCCATTCGATGATCGCGACCGATTGCGTCAGCACCGCGCCGCCGTCCTCCAGCGCCGGCACCAGGCCTTGCGGGTTGATGGCGAGATAGGCGGGCGCGCATTGCTCGCCCTTGCGCAAATGATGCGGCAGGTGCTCGGCACCGAGGCCCTTGAGGTTCAGCGCAATCCGCACCCGATAGGCGGCGCTGGAGCGGAAATAGCCGTGCAGCTTCATCGGAACCCTCCCGTTTTCTCGTTGCTTGTACGTCGTTCGTCACGTTGACGCTAGCCAGATTGGCAGTATACTGTCAATTTAGAAACGAGCAGGAGGCGCGCCATGGAAGCGGTGACCAAGACGCCGGAACGCGAGGCGTTCTACAAGAAGATCGACGGCGAGAATCTCACCGCGCTTTGGACGGTGATGAGCGACCTGATCACGCCGGAGCCGAAGAGCGCCTGCCGGCCGCACCTCTGGAAATTCGAAATCATCCGCGACTACATGACGGAGGCCGGCAAGCTGATCACCGCCAAGGAAGCCGAGCGGCGCGTGCTGGTGCTGGAGAATCCCGGCCTGCGCGGCCAGTCCAAGATCACGACCTCGCTCTATGCCGGCGTGCAGATGGTGGTGCCCGGCGACGTCGCGCCTGCGCACCGGCATAGCCAGTCGGCGCTGCGCTTCGTGCTCGAAGGCAAGGGTGCGCATACCGCCGTTGACGGCGAGCGCACCGCGATGGAGCCCGGCGACTTCATCATCACGCCGTCGATGACCTGGCACGACCATTCCAACGAGAGCGATCAGCCGATGTTCTGGCTCGATGGCCTCGACATTCCGCTGGTGCAGTTCTTCGACTGCTCCTTTGCCGAAGGCTCCAAGGAAGACCAGCAGAAGATTACGAGACCGGCCGGCGACAGCTTTGCCCGCTACGGCCACAACCTGCTGCCGGTCGACGTCAAGCGGAGCTCGAAGACCTCGCCGATCTTCAGCTATCCCTATGCCTACACGCGCGAGGCGCTGGAGAAAGCTAGGACGAGCCAGGAGTGGGATGCCTGCCACGGACTGAAGCTGAAGTTCAGCAACCCCGAGACCGGCGATTTCGCGATGCCGACCATCGGCACCTTCATCCAGCTGCTGCCGAAGGGTTTCAAGACTGCGCGTTATCGCGCGACCGATGCGACGGTGTTCTGCCCGATCGAAGGCAAGGGCCGCAGCCGGATCGGCGATGCCGTTTTCGAATGGGGGCCGCGCGATCTGTTCGTGGTGCCGAGCTGGCAATGGGTGACGCACGAAGCGGATGAGGATGCCGTGCTGTTCAGCTTCTCGGATCGCCCCGTGCAGCAGAAGCTGGATTTGTTCCGGGAAGATCGCGGAAATGCGTGAGGGCACAGGTCTCGTAGGGTGGGCAAAGGCGCGAAGCGCCGTGCCCACGTCTTCGCGACTCATGACGGAATGGTGGGCACGCTTGCGCTTTGCCCACCCTACGGCAGCGCGGACTGCGGCTACCGCCAGTGCAGCAGCCTAAGCTCCAGCCAATTGATCACCTTCCCCACCGCCAGCCCGAACACCGACAAAATCACCACGCCCGCGAGCAGCTGATCGGTCTGCATCAGATTGCCGGCCTGGAGCACGAAGGCGCCGATGCCGTATTGAGCGCCGATCATCTCGGCGCTGACGACGAGGAGCAGCGCCACTGATGCGGTGATGCGGAAGCCCGCGAGGATCGCGGGCAGCGCCCCCGGCCAGACCACCTTGCGCACGATGGTGGCGAAGGGAACGTTGAAACTCTGCGCCATGCGGATGAGATTGCGCGGCACCGCGTCGACGCCGCTATAGACCGAGATCGCGGTCGAGAAGAACACGCCCAAAGCAATGGTCGCGATCTTCGGCTCTTCGCCGATGCCGAGCCAGAGGATCAACAGCGGCAGCAGCGCGATCTTCGGGATCGGGAACAGCGCCGAGATGAAGGTGATGCCGACGCTACGCGCCAGCCGCGACAGGCCGATGGCAAAGCCGACGGCGACGCCGGCCACCGTCCCCAACAGCCAGCCGACGCCGATGCGCAGCAGCGATGCGGAAAGGTGCTGCCAGAGCGCGCCTGAGATCGCGAGCTGATAGATCGCGCGTACAATTGCAGCGGGCGTCGGCAGAAACAGTGCATTGACGAGGCCGGTGCTGCCCGCCGCCTGCCAGATCGCGATGACGAGGGCGAGCGCGACCCAGCCGCCGAAACGGCTCGACGCAGGCACGAAGCCGGCGCCGCGGAAGCGGACGCGCCGCGTCGCGCTATCCTTCGCAGTGTCAGCCGCCGCGCGATCAAGCATGCTGGACCTCGCGCTCGGCATCGATGGCCTCGTTGCGGATCAGCGACCAGATCTCGTTCTGCAGCGCCAGCAGCTTTTCGCGCGCCGCCGCTTCGCCGCGTTCGGTGCGCGTCATCGGCACCGTCACGACCTCGCGGATGCGGCCGGGCCGCCGCGACAACACCACGATGCGATCGGCGAGCCGGGCGGCCTCTTCGAGATTATGGGTGACATAGACCGCGCCCATGCCGCCATCGGCGAGCAGGCGGACGAAATCCTCCATCAGGAGTTCGCGGGTCTGCGAATCCAGTGCCGACAGCGGCTCGTCCATCAGCAGGATGGCGGGCTTCACCGCGAGCGCGCGCGAAATTCCGACGCGCTGGCGCATGCCGCCGGACAGCTGCTTTGGGTAGGTTGTGCGGAAATCGGTCAGGCCCGTGCGGCGCAAGGCATCGTCGACCAGCGCGCGGCGCTGCGTGGCCGAGAGCTGGGTGTGCAGCAGCGGGAATTCGACGTTCTCCTCCACGCTCGCCCAAGGCAGCAGCGCAAAATCCTGGAACACGAAGGTGAGCGGATTGAGGCTGTCCGCCGGCGGCGCGCCACGCAGCTCGGGCGCGCCCGAGGTCGGCTGCAGCAGTCCGCCGAGGATGGACAGCAGCGTGCTCTTGCCGCAGCCGGACGGCCCGACGATCGCCACCACCTCGCCGGCGCTGACGGTGAAGGAGACGTCGTCGAGCACGGCGAGGTCGCCGAAGCGGTGGGAGATGTGGTTGGCGATCAGGTCCATTCTGTCTCGTCTATCCCGTTCTCCGTCGTTCCGGGATGATCCGAAGGATCAGACCCGGAACCTCGAGATTCTATGGTGCGCAACTGCGCACCATAGTTCTCGCTTCGCGAGCCCCGGAATGACGGAAGCATCAATCCGCCTTCACATAGTCCTTGGCGATGATCGCATTCGCGTCAAAGCCCTTGTCGGCGAAGCCCTGTTCCTGCAGCCATTTGATCTGGTTGTCGACGTTCTTCACGTCCAGCTTGCCGTCGGGATCGATATAGGCGCAATTGCCGACCACCTGCTCGACCGGGAGATTGGTGTATTTTGCGATGATCTCCAGCAGTGGCTTGGTCTTGTCGTTGATCGGGGCGACGCCGTCCTTCATCGCGGCGAGGATGACGTCGTGATATTCGCGGTCGGCCTTGGCGAGCGCGCCCAGCAGCTTTGTCACCAGCGCCTTGTTGGTCAGTGTCTTCGGCGAAGCGAACACCGCACCCAGCTGCCACGGCGTCTCGTCGCCGACCCAGCCTAAGAATTTCGCGCCGCCTTCGTCCGTGAGCTTTCGCGCGGTCGAGATCGGCAGCAGCGCCGCATCGACGGTCTCGCCCTTGAGCGCGGCGGCGGCGTTCGACAGCGATTGCAGCGGTACGATCTTCACGTCCGCAAGCTTGAAGCCGTATTTGTCGGCGAGCAAGCCGAGCGAATAGTGGAAGGAGGAGCCGACCTGCGTCATCGCTACGCGCTTGCCGGCGAGGTCCTTCGGCGTCTTCAGCCCGGCGGCGTAGGCGTTGTTGCTGGCGAAATAGCCGATCAGGGGATAGCCGGCCTTCTCGCGGCTCATCCCGCCGATCACCTTCAGCACGCCCTTGCCGGCGAGATTATAGAGACCGGCGGTAAAAGCGGTGATGCCGAAATCGACGTCGCCCGAGGTGGTGGCGACCGCGATCGGCTGCGCCGCGTCGAAGAATTTCAGCTCGACCTCCAGGCCGGCCTCGCGGAAATAGCCCTTGTCCTGCGCGATGAAAACCGGCGCGGAGGACGACAGACGGAGCACGCCGATCCTGGCCTTCAGCGCATCCTCGGCGTGGGCTGCACCCATGGCCATGATCGCCAAAAGACTGGCTGCCGCGAGCCGCGCAATTCCGATCATCCCGTTTCCTCCGCCGTCGTTTATCTTGCAGTCCGTTACAGGCCCTCGGGCACCGGCTGGTCCCGTCCGATGAAGGCGCCCTGTTGTTTCAACGTTTCCTGCAATTTTTCAACCGGGATGTCACGCGGGATCCGGTTTCCGGAGAGCGCCAGCGCGGCGGCGGAACCGGCCGCCTCGCCCATCACGAAACAGGCACCGGAGACCCGTGCCGCGGACTGGCCCTCATGGGTCATGGAGGCGCAGCGGCCGGCGACCAGGAGGTTGTCGACGCCTTCGGGCACCAACATCCGGTAGGGCAGCTCGTTGTAGCCGCGCGATTCCGGGATCGGCGGGAAGGTGAAGACGACGTCGCCGGGCACATGGGCCTCGATCGGCCAGCCGTTGACGCCGATGGAATCCTCGAAGGAGGCGCAGCCGAGCACGTCCTCGCCGCTGAGCTGGTAGCCACCCCTGATGCGGCGGGTCTCGCGGATGCCGAGCTGCGGCGGCAAATCGACGATGTAGGATTTTTCAAAGCCCGGCACGGTGCGCAGGAATTCGAACGCGGCGAGCGCCTGCTTGCGGCCCTCGATCTCGCCGCGGGTGAGATCGTCGGGCTCGACGCCGTTGATGGCATGGCCGTCCTCGCGCGCCACTTGCGTAAAGTTCACCCGCCATTCGATGCCGGATTTCTGCGGCCGCACGATCGCGCTTTTCCGCGGAAATTTATGCGTGCCGGTCGCGATGGCCTCTTCCATCAATTGCGGGATAGTGCGCCAGGCGTCGCCGGCCTTGTCAGGGTCGATGCCGTTGAGGCGGAGCATCATCGAGGGGTACATGGGATGGCCATGCTCATCGCCAAGCTCGAATGGCGCGCCGGCCCAGACGGCGAGGTCACCGTCGCCGGAGCAGTCGATGAAAATCTCTGATCGCACCGCCTGCCGGCCGGCCTTGGTCTCGACCATCAGCGCGTCGATGCGGCTGTTGTCGCCCATCACGACGCCGGCGCCGAGCGCGTGGAAGAGGATGTGCACCTTGTGGCTTGCGAGAAGTTGATCGGCCGCGATCTTGTAGGCCGCAGTGTCGTAGGCCTGCGCAAAAACCTTGCCGAGGATCAAATGCGGCGTGTTCAGGCCATTGAGCCGATCGATCCGCGCCAGTAGCTCGGACGCCATGCCCTGCACGAGGCGATGGGCCTGGCCGTAGACATTGCCATGCAGACCGCAGAAATTTGTGACGCCGGCCGCGGTGCCCATGCCGCCGAGGAAGCCGTAGCGCTCGATCAGAAGCGTCTTCCGCCCGGCGCGCGCGGCTGAGGCCGCGGCGACGATGCCGGCGGGGCCGCCGCCGAGCACGACGACTTCGTATTCGCCATAAAGCGGCACCTGCCGTGCCGGTTCTTCGATCGTCATGGCCCGCATGGCGCGTCCCTTCCCAAATACCTTTGCTTGGGAGCGACTATGAATTAGCGCGCACCGAGCTACAATCCACCAGAATACGCGATCAGCTTTCGCGAATCGAGAAAGGTCGGCATGGATATCCTGGTGAACCTGCAAGCGTTCCTGGCGACCGCCGACGCCGCCGGCTTCTCGGCCGCCGCGCGAAAGCTCGGCGTCTCGACCTCGGTGGTGGCAAAACGCGTCACGCAGCTGGAGGCGCGGATCGGCACGGCGCTGTTTCACCGCTCGACCCGGCAATTGCGACTGACCGAGGCCGGACAGCGCTATGTGCATCGCGCACGCGGCGTGGTGACCGATGCGACCGATCTGCTCTCACGCATGGGCGAGAAAGGCCACGATCTCGTCGATCATCTGCGCATCAAGGCACCGACTTCGCTGACCGTCGCTCGGCTCGCCGACGCCTTCAGTTCGTTCCAGACTCAGAACCCGAAGCTGAAGCTCGATATCGTGCTGATCGATCGCCCGGTCGATCCGGTCACCGAAGGCTTCGACATTGCCATCGGCGCCTTCCCGCATTCGTTCGGCGGCGTGGTCGACGAGCCGCTTTGCGCGCTGAAGCGGCTGCTCTGCGCCTCGCCCGCTTATTTGAAGAAGCACGGCACGCCAAAGCACCCGCGCGATCTCGTCGAGCATCGCTGCCTCAGCTTTCTGCCGACCGGCCCGGAATGGATCTTCGACGGACCGCGCGGCCGCATCAGCATCCAGGTCAGCCCGCTGCTCTCCTCCAACGAGGGACACGTGCTGGCGCGCAGCGCGATCGCCGGCAACGGCATCGCGCTGCTCTCGCATTATCTCGTGGCCGATGCCTTGCGCGCCGGCACGCTCAAGCCGGTGCTGCGCGACTTTCCGATTCCGGAGCTGTGGGTGAAAGCCGCGGTCCCCGAGCGCCGGCGCAATGCGGCGGCAGTGCAGGCGCTGCTGACACTGCTGAAAACGTCGCTCGCACCGTCGCTGTGAGCCTGGTCGTGCCGCTGTCACAAGATGGCGGTTGCTCTCGCAGGGCGGACCTGAGCGAAGAGCCGTCAAGCTCCGCTGGTCGCCCGGCTTGACCGGGCGATCCAGTATTCCAGAGACGCTAAACGTATGCGGAGAAGGCGCGGCGTACTGGGTCGCCCGGTCAAGCCGGGCGACGACAAGCACCTTGGTTCAATAAATGGATGCGATCGCTTTGAAATTCACTCTCCCCGCGCTGCTCGCCCTCACGCTCTCGGCGCCTCCCGCCGCAGCCGTGGAGCAGAACTGCCGCTTCATCCAGGCCAAGCCCGAGCGCGAGGCCTGCTACAAGCGGCAGGAGGACGAACTCGCCGCGAAGCGCAAGCCCGTTACGCCCGCCCATGACGGCCAGACGCTCGAAACGCTGCGCCAGATGCGGCAGGACGACGACGCCGTCTATCGCAGCATCAACAACATCTGCCGCGGCTGCTGACGCTCAACCTTTCCCCCCACCCCAATTCCCCGCCCGCTTCTCGGCGAACGAGGCCAGCCCTTCTGCAGCCTCCGCGCTCTGGCGCTTGAGTGAATGCAGCTGCACGAGCCGCGTGTAGGCGGCATCGTCCACCGCCATGCCGCCGAACGAGCTCTCCAGCGCGAGCTTCTTGGTTTCAGCCATTGCCTCCGGCCCGTTGGCGAGCAGCTGCTCGACCACCTTGGCTCCGGCGGCTTCGAGATCCGCGAGCGGCACCACCTCGTGGACGAGGCCGATGCGGCGGGCGTCCTCGGCGCCGAAACGCTCGCCGGTCAGCGCGTAGCGGCGGACCTGGCGCACGCCGATGGCGTCGCAAAGCTGCGGGATGATGATCGCCGCCGTCAGGCCCCAGCGCACCTCGGTGATCGAGAACAGGGCGTTGTCCGCGGCAATCACGACGTCGCAGCCTGCGATCACGCCGGTGCCGCCGCCGAAGCAGCCGCCCTGCACCAGCGCGACGGTCGGGATCGGCAGCGTGTTGAGCCGTTGCACGGCCTCGAAGGTCGCGCGCGAGGCCGCCTCGTTGGCATCAGCCGATTGCGGCCGCACGCCATTGATCCATTTCAGGTCGGCGCCGGCCTGGAAATGCTTGCCGTTACCCCTCAGCACGACGACGCGAAGGTTTGGCTTTTTGCCGAGATCGTCCATCGCCGCCAGCACGCCCGCGATTAGCGCGCCGTCATAGGCGTTGTTGACCTCCGGCCGGTTCAACGTGACGGTCGCAACCCCACGCTCATCGAGGGTCCACAGGACGGGGTTGGCGGTCATCGGCGATCCTCCGGTTGTTTGCCGCGCACTATGGCCGAGGCCGCGCGCCTTGATCCATATCTTTCCGGCGTAGGGCAGCCGCGTCCATCGCATGGCGGCTTGTGTCATGCTGCCGCCTGATGGCACCAAGGGATCAGGGACGGGATCAACATGCGCATCTGCATTTTCGGCGCGGGCGCCGTCGGCAGCCACATTGCGGTACGGCTGGCGCGCGCCGGCCATGAGGTCTCTTGCGTGATGCGGGGCGCGCATCTGGAGGCGGTGCGCGCGGGCGGACTTAAGCTGCGGGTCGGCGATTCCGAGGTTTCCGCCAAGGTGAACGCATCAGGCGATCCGGCCCAGCTCGGCCCGCAGGACGTCGTGATCTCGACGTTGAAGGCCACCGCGCTGCCGGGGCTGGTCGCCAGCATCAAGCCGCTGCTTCAGGACGACACCGCCATCGTCTTTGCCCAGAACGGTATTCCCTGGTGGTACGGAATCGGCCTGCCGCCGCGGCACCCGACACCGCCGGACATTTCCTTCCTCGACCCCGGCGGACGCCTGCGCGCTTGCATCCCGAAGGAGCGGATCATCGGCGGCGTCGTCTTCTCCTCCAACGAGGTGACCGCGCCCGGAGTGGTGCAGAACCTGACGCCGGACCGCAACCGCCTGCTGATCGGCGAATGCGACGACCGCAATTGCGAGCGCATCACCAAGCTGCGCGGCGTCTTCAACGACGCCCGGCTGGAATCACCGCCGGTGGCGGAAATCCGCGAGGCGATCTGGTCAAAGCTGCTGACCAACATGTCGCTGTCGGTGCTGTGCCTGCTGACCGGCCAGACCGCACGCGGCGTGCGCGACGACCCCGCTTTCACCGAACTCATTCCGCGCATGCTGAACGAGGCCAACGACATCGCCCAGCACTTCATCCCCGAGGTCAAGCGCGTGACGCGGAGCGGACCCGCCCCCAATCACAAACCCTCGCTGCTGCAGGATTACGAGCTTGGCCGCGCCATGGAGATCGACGTGCTGGTGAAGGCGCCCGCCGCCTTCGCGCGCACCGCCGGCCTGTCCACGCCGACGCTCGACCTGATCGCCGCGCTCGCGATCCAGAAGGCGCGCGACAAGGGGCTTTACTCGGCGTGAAGCTCAGGCAAGTTGGTCAATCCAGGCCGCGAGCGTGTCGAGCACTTCTGTGAGCGCCTCTTCATTCGTCCGGCCGGACTTCTTCAGCACCGCGAAGGAATGATCGCCGCCTTCAACCTCATGCAGAGTCGCCTTCGCGCCAAGCTTCTCGACGACAGGCTTGAGGTAGCCGAGATCGGCAAGCCCGTCGCGCGTTCCCTGCAGGAACAGCATGGGGATCGCGATGCCGGTGAGGTGTTCGGCACGCTCGGACGACGGCTTCTTGTCGGCATGCAGGGGAAAGCCGAGGAAGGCGAGCCCCTTCACGTCAGCCAGCGGCGCCTTCGCTTGCGCCTGCGAGGTCATGCGGCCGCCGAACGACTTTCCGCCGGCGACGAGCTTTAGCCCGGGACAAAGCCGCGCCGCCTCCGCGACGGCCGCGCGGATGGCGGCATGCGCGACTGCCGGCTGGTCCGGACGCCCCAGCTTCTTCTCCATGTACAGGAAATTGAAGCGGAACGTCGCGATGCCGCGGCCCGCGAGACCCTCCGCGACTTTCTCCATGAAGGAATGACGCATGTCGGCGCCTGCGCCATGCGCCATCACGTAGCAGGCGCGCGCATGGTCCGGCTGCGTCAGGATCGCTGAGACAGTGCCGATGCGCTCGATGTCGAGCTTGAGCTCTTGAGTTTTGACAGCCACAATCGATCATCCCGACAGACGCGTTTCCGGCCGCCTTGGTAGCGTCACCGGCGCAGCCTGAAAACACAATAATTGCCGCCGCAGACTAGCCTACCAAGCCGGAACTGCGCATCAACCGAGGTAACCATGTCCTACCGCTCCTCCTGGATGACCGAAGAGCTCGACGTCTTTCGCGACCAGTTCCGGAAATACCTCGCCAAGGACCTGGCCCCGCATGCCGAGAAATGGCGCGAGCAGAAGATGGTCGACCGCTTCGCCTGGCGCGGCCTCGGCGAGATGGGCGCGCTGCTGGCGAGCGTGCCTGAGGAATATGGCGGCCTGGGCGCCACCTTCGCCTATGACGCAGCGGTGCTGGAAGACCTCGAAAGCACGGTGCCGGAGATGACGACCGGCGTCTCCGTGCACAGCGCCATCGTCGCGCATTACATCCTCAATTACGGCTCGGAGGACCAGAAGAAGCGCTGGCTGCCCAAAATGGCCTCGGGCGAGATGGTCGGCGCCATCGCCATGACCGAGCCCGGCACCGGCTCGGATCTGCAGGCCGTCAAGACCACCGCCAAGAAACAGGGCAATTCCTACGTCATCAACGGCCAGAAGACGTTCATCACCAACGGCCAGGCCGCTGATCTCGTCATCGTGGTCGCGCGCACCGGCGACGTCGGCGCCAAGGGCATCTCGCTGATCGTGGTGGAGACCGCGGGCGCGGGCGGTTACAAGCGCGGGCGCAATCTCGACAAGATCGGCCTGCATGCCTCCGACACCTCCGAGCTGTTCTTCGACAACGTCACCGTGCCGCCCGAGAACCTGCTCGGCAAGGAGGAAGGCCAAGGTTTTGTCCAGCTGATGCAGCAATTGCCGCAGGAGCGCCTTGCGCTCGCGGTCGGCGCCGTCGCCTCGATGGAGCGCGCGGTCAAGCTCACCACCGACTACACCAAGGAGCGGAAGGCGTTCGGCAAGCCGCTGATGGATTTCCAGAACACCGCCTTCAAGCTCGCCGAGCGCAAGACCGAAGCGATGATCGCGCGCGTCTTCGTCGACTGGTGCATCGAGCGCCTGGTCGCCGGGGATCTCGACACCGTGACGGCGTCGATGGCGAAATACTGGTGCTCGGAGAAGCAGGTCGAGACCGCCGACGAATGCCTCCAGCTGTTCGGCGGCTACGGCTACATGCAGGAATACCCGATCTCGCGCATCTTCATCGATTCCCGCATCCAGAAGATCTATGGCGGCACCAACGAGATCATGAAGCTGTTGATCGCGAGGTCGCTGTGATCCTGTTGCCGCTCAATTCGGACGCCACCAGCGGCAGCCGATGACGCCTCGCTCCCAGCGATCGTGCGGAGCCGCCGGGCGCTGCCGAACAGGCAGTATGGTCAATGCAAAGTTTGCGAACGCTCGCGAGCTGCCGCCCTACTTGCACCTAAGGTTACTTTTTGTAAAATACTCGCATATCGATATTCTTGGTACCAAACCGCATTTGGATGACGCGATCATCGACATCAAAGGATTTCATCAATGGCGAATGCCAGTGACTTGGAGATCTCTACTCTTAAACAATGTGGTCCGTTGATTAAGTTTGCCGCCCAAACGATAACGGATAGCGAAAAAAAGAAAGCCCTGGCCGAAGTTATAACCACGGTTCAAGAAAGCGTGGACGCGCAAACGGCCAATGGTTGGACGCCGGCGATAGCTGCGAAGTTCTGGATCAGTTTCAATTCGCTTTGCTCGCTTATAAGTCCGGTCAACACTGACACGCTCATTACCAGCACCGACCAAATCCCGTCGAGATTTTGGCTGGCCCCGGCCGGGACGGTGACGACGGCACCGCAGCGCGCGGCGTTTTGGTACATGTCGCTTCTCTTCATGCTGTTGATCGTTTCGGCAACGCTGATGTTTCTCACGTCAAACACCACGACCATAAACGACGATGTGATAAACTTGGTGAAGGTTACGGATCCGATAGCAGACGATGTCGTGGGGCAGCTTTCCGTTTTGAGGAGCAAAGGACTTACAAAAGAGGATGATTTTGCTGCTCCTGGAAATGCCGGAGTGCAGAAGGATGCAGAGTATCGAACCGCTACCGACAAACTAGCGAGTCTATTGCCGAAATTGTATTCCAACGCAGACACACTTTATTCCAAGACGGACTCGGTCGCATACTTGAACTGGAAGCGTTATCCCGTCTGCGGGAACAACGAATACTCGAGCAAGTCATTCTGTTACGAGAAAGGCGACGGCGGCATTCCTACCAAACTCTCCATCGTACAAGAGACAGTCGACAACTATCGCTTGTTATCGCGTCGAGCCCAACCCATAACACAGCGCGCGCAAGACGTTGGAAGCATGATTAGAGCAACTATCCTGCCGATCCTATTGGGACTGACCGGCTCCTGTGCCTACGTCGTGAGGATGCTCTCGGAACAGATTAGAAGCAGCTCATATTCCAGCACGTCTGGAATTCGTAATCTGGTTCGGGTGACATTAGGAGCCTTGGCGGGCGTTGCCATCGGCTTCGGCGGCGTCTTATCGCAGAGTTCGGTGTCTGCCTTTGCTCTGTCATTTCTCGCCGGGTACGCTATCGAACCTGTATTCGCAACCTTTGACAGCATAGCGAACAAGCTCAAATAGCGCTCTAGAGGATCAAAAAAGCCTGCCTCGACCGCCACGATGTCTGGTCAGTCATCGCATTGAACGTGCGCCACGGAAGACGGCGAGCTTTCGATTGAGCACGCACGCCGCCTCAATTCGGATGCCACCAGCGACCGCCGATGACGACACCCTCGGACACGATCTTGCGGTCGCCGATCAGGTGCTCGCCGACGACGTCCTCGTAGTCGAACTGGCCGCGGCCGACCGAGATCAACGTGGCGTCGCCGACGCAGCCGGGCTTGAGGCTGCCGAGCTCAGGACGCCGCAGCGCCATCGCCGCATTTACCGTCGAGGCCGCGATCACGTCGGATAGCTCCATGCCCATGCACAGAAATTTCGACATGGTCGTGACCTGGTCGAAGGCGGGGCCGTCGATGCAGAGCTGGTGGATGTCGGAGGAGATGGTGTCCGGATAAAAGCCGTTGGCGAGCATCGCGCGCGCGGTTTTGAACGCGAATGAGCCCTTGCCGTGGCCGATGTCGAACAGCACGCCGCGTTCGCGCGCGTCCAGCACCGCCTTCTTCACCGTGCCTTGCGCGGTCGCCGGCGTGTTCGGGAAGGGCCGGAACGCATGGGTCAGCACGTCGCCGGGACGCAGACGAGCCAGCACCTCCTCATAGCTCGGCGGCGGATGGTCGATATGCGCCATCAGGGGCATGCCGACCTCGTTGGCAACCTCGAGCGCGATGTCGAGCGGCACCGCCCCCGACGTGCCCGAGGAGTGCAAGCCGACGCGCACCTTGATGCCGACGATGAGATCGCGGTTGGCATCGGCCACCTTGGCCGCCTCGATCGGATTCATCAGCCGCAACTCCTCGCTCTCGCCGACCATGATCCGGTGCGAGAAGCCGAAGATGCCGGCATGGGAAACGTGCAAATAAGCGAGGATGCGGACCTGGCTCGGCTCGATCACATGCTTGCGGAAGCCGGCGAAATTACCGGGCCCGGCGCTGCCGGTGTCGACCGCTGTGGTGACGCCGGAGAGCCGGCAGAATTCTTCGGCATCGATGCCGAGCGAGGTGCCGCCCCAATAGACATGGGTGTGCAGATCAATCAGTCCCGGTGTCACGATGAGCTGCGAGGCGTCGCGCACCTCCGTGCCCGGATCGGCCTTGAGGGCGCCGCCGATCGCCGCCACCTTGCCGCCGGCAAAGGCGACGTCGGTCACGGCATCGAGCTTCTGGGAGGGGTCGATCACCCGCCCCCCGCGCAGGATCAAGTCGAAAGGCATCGTCGTCTCCGGATGAGGCAGTGAGGTGCGGCGGCATGGCAGCCGGGCCAGCGAGGAAGGAAGCCGTTCGCTTCTAGCAATTTTCACGCCGAATGGCGCGGCAAACCGTAACGGTGGCCCATGAAAAATGGGGATCCCGGGAAGATTCGAACTTCCGACCTACGGTTTAGGAAGCCGTGGGCGGGGGATCACCCCGCCATCGAACTTCAGTCGTGGCCTTGTCGGAGGATCCCCCAAGGGATCCTCCGAGGCAGTTTGTCGAGTACCAGCTTGTGCGGCTGATCCGTCTCCTACGCGAAGTGGAAGTCGTGGCTGTTCAGCTTGTCGAGCTGCGTGTTCTTCAGCGTGAGGGTGTCGCTCCCCGTCGCGATCACGACGTCATGGCCTGACTGGGCCGCGTGGGAGAGAACGCTCGCAAAGCTGTCGAACACGCTCTTGCTGAACTCGATCGTGTCGTGCGTGGGTCCGCGGGCAGCGAAGTCCTTGATGACGTCCTGGCCGAAGTTGGACGCAAACGTGAACGTATCCGCGCCCGTCTTGCCCACCATGACGTCGTTGCCGGTGCTGCCGGTCAGCGTGTCGCTGCGGCCCGAGCCGATCATCGCCGCGCCCGAACTGGTTCCGACCACGTGACCCGTGGTGTCAACCTGCTCCGCGGTAAAGGCGTGGCTCTTGCCCGACAGGTCGGACGTCTGGAAGCTCCACTTGCCGTCGGC
>NZ_JAVAYN010000128.1:0-276 GCF_054863025.1 Bradyrhizobium sp. 23AC | reverse complement strand
GGAAACGGTAGTGACTTTCATTTGAGGCTCCTTAAAAAGATTTAAATTGAATTTAAACCTGCGGAGTTTCCCGAGATCGGAGAAACCGGTAGTTCCGCTGTCATGGGGCGAACCCTTTAGACCGGTGACTTTGCGCCCTTGCCTTTCAGCAAGTTTGCCTTTGCAGATTTCATTCCGTTTTCCGTTGCTGCAGTTGGATAACGTGGGTGCATTCTATTAAGTGACCGCCGGTCAATTCAACACCATTTTCAATTAAGGTTTTCCACTAGAGCGTGA
>NZ_JAVAYN010000127.1:0-276 GCF_054863025.1 Bradyrhizobium sp. 23AC | reverse complement strand
CCCGTGAAGGTGTCATGCCCGACCGAGACGTCGCCCGTGACCGAGCCGGCGCTCAGACTGACGGTGACGCCGCCTGTGGCATTCGTGTAGAGCAGTCGTGTGCCGCCGTTGCCGGTGATCTGGTCATCACCGCCGAGGCCCTCGAACTGGTTGAAGCCGCCATTGTTGCCGATATTGAGCGCACCGGCCTGACCATAGCCCGTCGCCACATAGCTGTCGGCGTAGCCCGTGCCCTGAATGCCCTCGATCGAACGCAGCGTGTCGGTGCCGATCGAC
>NZ_JAVAYN010000126.1:0-277 GCF_054863025.1 Bradyrhizobium sp. 23AC | reverse complement strand
AGCCATCAATACTTTTAAAATAAATAAAGTCAGGAACGTTATTAAGTACAGTATTAAGTAAAGCTAAATGACGCTCTTTGGCTTCGTAGCTGCTGGTTAGTTTTTCAGACTGTAGCTGCAATTTTTTATCTAAATCTTTATTAACGTTCTGTAGGGATTCGACCAGCTGAGTATTTTTAGCAAATATAGCTTTTACCTTTAAAAACCATGGCTGCCAATTTAAAGGAATTTTATAGTTTAACTGCTCGCCAGTTACAGTGTCGTTATGCTCTAGATA
>NZ_JAVAYN010000125.1:0-277 GCF_054863025.1 Bradyrhizobium sp. 23AC | reverse complement strand
CTACTGTCAATGCCCCAGAATCTTTTGCGATTTTCGCAATGACAGGTGCAGCTCCCGTACCAGTTCCACCGCCCATACCAGCTGTCACAAAGACCATGTCAGCGCCTTTTAATACTTCTTCAATTTGTTCTTTGCTTTCTTCAGCAGCTTTTTTACCGACCTCAGGATTCGCACCTGCTCCAAGCCCTCTTGTCAGCTTAGCACCGATTTGCATTTTTGTTTCTGCTTTTGATAGATTTAACGCCTGTGCATCTGTATTCACTGCAATAAAATCGAC
>NZ_JAVAYN010000124.1:0-277 GCF_054863025.1 Bradyrhizobium sp. 23AC | reverse complement strand
ACCACTGCACCATTATTTTGTATATAAGTAGAAGTTGTATCCTTGTTAATTAGCCAACTAGCAAGCTTTGCACTGGTATTGCTAGTATAATCTGATGATGCACGCACAGTAATTGTTACACTATCTATAACAACATCATTAGTGCCATCATCTGCACTGAGTTCAAATATCAGTGCTTCGTCGGTTAATACCTCAGGTGCTACAAACTCTGTTGACGTTGCAGTACTTAAAGATAAACTAACGGTTGTGCCCGATGTTTGCGACCAGCTAACCGATA
>NZ_JAVAYN010000123.1:0-277 GCF_054863025.1 Bradyrhizobium sp. 23AC | reverse complement strand
ACGCTGGCGCCCAAACTTACCCTTTAGAGATTACAGGTTCGAATTTGAAGACGCTATTCCTGCAATGGCTGCCACCATAGGTAAAGTGGTTATGGTTGCCGCCATTGCCGCAACGTTTGCAAGCCCACTGGGGTTAAGCGACGCTTTTGTTTTAGAAAACGTGCGTTACGAATTACTTATCGTCGCCTTTTTTATTATTTTGTTTTCAGGCTTTATTTTACCTACCGCTAACTTAGCCGGTACTCATGGCCCTTTAATTCCGTTAATTCCAATTGTA
>NZ_JAVAYN010000122.1:0-277 GCF_054863025.1 Bradyrhizobium sp. 23AC | reverse complement strand
AACTACGTGCATCCATTATATTCACTTCGTTGGCAGATTGAAATTTTGTTTAAAACGTGGAAGTCACTCTTTAAAATTGATGAATGTCAAAATATAAAAAGAGAACGCCTAGAGTGCCATTTATATGGACAACTCATCGGCATTCTCCTCTGTTCTTCTACGATGTTTCAAATGCGTCAGTTTCTGCTTGAAAAGAAAAAACAAGAGCTGAGTGAATACAAAGCGATTTATATGATTAAAGATTACTTTCCATTACTGTTTCAAGCGATAGCCGTTG
>NZ_JAVAYN010000121.1:0-277 GCF_054863025.1 Bradyrhizobium sp. 23AC | reverse complement strand
CCCCTGAACCGGCAACCACAGTCCCCTCACACAAAACCCTGGATCAACCCGAGCCCGCGGCATCACGTCCTCGCAACAGAACCGGCCGGGATACCAACCATGAAACCACGGAAGGGCGAGCGAAAGAGAAAATGCCAACCAAGACGGATCCGGCGACCACAGCGCTTGGAAAGTCTGCCGAGGAGCCGGCGGCTTCTCGTGAGCGTCCGGCACCGCCGTCCTCTCCAACCGCAAGGTTGAACTCTGACACCTTGTTAGAGACCGGGGCCGGGCCCGC
>NZ_JAVAYN010000120.1:0-278 GCF_054863025.1 Bradyrhizobium sp. 23AC | reverse complement strand
CCGCTCGTCCGGCATCGCGTTCAGGTAACCGTTCAGGCTGTCGATGACAACGAGGCGGGCGTTGTCGACTTCAACGCTCCTGCGCAGGGCTGCTGCGAACTCGCCGGGCGACAACTCGGCCGGATCAATCTGTTGAAATCGAATAAGCCCCGATTCCTGGTGCTTTTCGAGCGGGAGACCGAGCGTCCGGGCGCGGGCTTCCACGGTGCCGCGGCCTTCATCGAAGGCAAAGAACACGGCGTGCTCGCCGCGTTCGGCGGCCGCTATCGCATAGGTCA
>NZ_JAVAYN010000119.1:0-278 GCF_054863025.1 Bradyrhizobium sp. 23AC | reverse complement strand
ATTTGCGGGAGAACGTCGAGCAGAACATACCGCCAAGCACCCCGTTGGTCTATTCGACATCGGGATTCTACTCGGCCTTCGAGTGGATCAGGCGGGAGATGGCGACGCAGAAGGCAAATTTCTTCACCGCCCACGACCCGGACGCGTTCAAGGCGATGAAGAAGGCGCCGGAATTCTACGATTGACCGGCTCGACGCCGACACTGGACCTGCACCTGACCGATCGACCGGGCCGAGCCCCGGCGGGGCTTGGCATTACGCCGGCCGAAAGCTCGCGGC
>NZ_JAVAYN010000012.1:0-239605 GCF_054863025.1 Bradyrhizobium sp. 23AC | reverse complement strand
TACAGACGAGACGAAGCCTGGCAGCGCCGTCGTCCGCACGCGGTTACGGGCTCACAGGGACTACCCGCCCTGCCCGCACCTCTCATGCCGACGCTGCCGCGTCCACCGCAAGCCCGGCTCGCGATGCGTGACGACACATGATCGCCCCTCTTGGGTGAGCCGGGATGGGCGACACATACGTCGAAACCGAATTTCGGTAAAGTGGAATATTTTTGTGCGCATGGATTGACAGAGGGCGACACAAGCAAGGTCCCGTAGCCCGGATGGAGCCAACGGGTCGGCGCGAAGCGCCGCCCGATGACAGGCTCCGCGTAATCCGGGACAGTGCAAAATGCCGGGCCGCACCGGCGCGCCAATGCGATCTCGTCGCCCTTGGCAATGATCTCGCCCGAAGGCGCAATGATGCAGCTGCCGCCGATGTAAGGCACGATCCGATCCATGTGTGGGTATCATTGTGCAGCGTCCGGCGGACGGGCATCAAAACGTTGCGAATCTGCAACGGTTCCCCACGATCTGAAGCCGGACAAAACAAACACCCATTCCGGCCACGAACCGCTCTCACAAGGCCGTGAGATAGCAGGGGAACGACGATGCGTGCACAACGCGTTTGGAAAGTGAATGGAGACGCCAGCATCGGGCAGCTCCAATCGAGACTGGACGATCTGAACAAGCGTCTCGTTCAGCTCGAAAACCAGCATCCGGAGACCTGGAAGCTCGAAGAACTCAGAGCGAGCGCGCTCAGCCTGTCGCGCGAGATCGACGACATCCGCTGCGCCGAGGCGACGGCGGCATTGAGCGAGTTGCTGCGGAAGTAAGTTCACCGATTCGCTTCTTGCGCACAGGAACCAAGATCCATCGCAGCCATTTCCATGCAGAGCATGGAGCACGATCATGACCAGGCAGCTGACGCGGGCCCATCTCGCACGCGGCGTGGCCGGCGCAGTTTCCACGCTGGTCCTGTGCGCGACGGCGGCATTCGCCCTCGCGCGCCACTTTGCGTTGTGAAGGATTTCGCATGACGTCCGATCCCGAGGAGCAGGTGCGGCTGCAAGGTTTTGGCGAGATGACGTTGCGTACGGCAGTCGCGACGCTGATGGCGCTCGCGCCGCGCGAGCAATCGGAAGCTGCGATCTTCCGGGTGCGGGACGGCGTGCGTCTGGCGCAAAGCGAGATCGCCGAACTCGCATCAAGCTGGGATATCGAGTCCGCGCCTACCGTGCGATCGCCGAGACTGGTCCCAGAGCAGCACTGGCCGGATATCGTGCGCGGCATGGTGCGCGAGGCCCCGCTGCCGTCGCTGATGGTGGCGTTTCTGGTCGGCGTGGTGGTGGCGCGGCGGTGACCTCTAGGATGGGTTTCGCTTCGCTCTACCCATCCTACTACGAGCTGCGAGCGGTAGTCCTCTGACCGACCCGGCAATGTCGGAGCGACGTTAGCTCGTGGAGAGCCATGCTCCCACAGCCAGCGGCCCTGCCCGGCCAAATCGGCCGTGGACCCGATCCCGAAATCGTTGCAAAAAGGCGTTCCGAGGCGCCGGCGGCCGGTCCGCCAAGCCTTTGGAAAACGTCGACTTTTGGAAGAATGGTCGGAGTGGCAGGATTCGAACCTGCGACCCCTGCGTCCCGAACGCAGTGCTCTACCGGGCTGAGCCACACTCCGACAAGAAGGCGGCTTATAGCGTCGGGTTTGGCGCACCGCAAGCGGCCGGCATGAGGAATTTTGTCCCTGTGAAAACGGGTCTTGAAACGCTGATTTTGCCGGCCGGTGCGGCCGGTGCCGAGGCTGCGGCCCGCACGCTGGCCGCCGGCGGGCTGGTCGCATTTCCGACCGAGACCGTCTACGGGCTCGGGGCGGATGCGGCCAATGCCGCCGCGATCGCCCATCTCTACGCCGCCAAGGGGCGGCCGGCGTTCAATCCGCTGATCGCCCATGTCCCGGACATCGCCGCCGCGCGGCGGATCGGCCGGTTCGACGCGCGCGCCCTGAAGCTCGCGGAAGCGTTCTGGCCGGGACCGCTGACGCTGGTGGTGCCGAAGACGGAGGGCTGCCCGGTGGCCGATCTCGCCACCGCGGGCCTCGACACGGTCGCGATTCGCATTCCCGCGCACCCGGTGGCGCAGGCGATCCTCCGCGCCTTCGGCGGCGCCGTGGTGGCGCCGTCCGCCAACATCTCTGGCCACGTCTCGCCAACGCTGGCGGCCCATGTCGAGAGCGACCTTGCAGGGCGGATCGACCTGATCGTGGACGGCGGGCCTGTTACGGTCGGCGTCGAATCGACCATTGTCGGCTGCCTCGACGCGCCGATGCTGCTCCGCCCCGGCGGCCTGTCGCGCGAGCGGATCGAGGCGGTGCTGGGCGCGCTCCTGGCGCGGCCGCCTGTGGAGGCCGAGAGCGACGACAGCCAGCCGCTGGCGCCGGGCATGCTGGCCTCGCATTACGCGCCACGCGCCCATGTGCGGCTTCGCGTGCAGGACGTTGCGCCCGGAGAAGCGCTGCTGGCATTCGGCTCTGAGCGCCTGCCTGGCGTCGATGCGGCCGTCGCTGTCATGAATTTGTCGCCCACCGGTGATCTCGATGAAGCCGCCGCCAATCTGTTCGGCTATCTCCGCAGCCTCGACGCGAAGAGCCCGCGGGCGATCGCGGTGATGGCGATCCCCGAGGAAGGCCTGGGCGAAGCGATCAACGACCGGCTGCGCCGGGCTGCAGTGGCAAGATGAGAGTGGAAGTAGAGACGAGACAATGAATATCAATAAGCCTGCGATCCCTCCACTTGCGCCCGAGCTGATCGAACAATTCCGCAAGATCGTGGGCGAGCGCCATGCGATCACCGATGCGAATGACATCGAGCCTTACGTCACCGAGGAGCGCAATCTGTTCCACGGCCGCTCGCCGCTGGTGCTGCGTCCGGGCTCGACGGCGGAAGTCTCTGAAATCTGCAAGCTCGCCTCCGCGCATAAAATCGCCCTGGTGCCGCAGGGCGGCAACACCGGGCTCGTCGGTGGCCAGACGCCGCACAACGGCGAGGTGGTGGTGTCGCTGCGGCGGCTCGACAAGATCCGCGAGGTCGACGCCGCCTCCAACACCATGACCTGCGAGGCCGGCGTGGTGCTGCAGATCGCGCAAGCGAAGGCGGCTGAGGTGGACCGGCTGTTTCCGCTCTCGCTGGGCGCGGAAGGCAGCTGCACCATCGGCGGCAATCTCTCGACCAATGCCGGCGGCACCGCGGCGCTCGCCTATGGCGTGGCGCGCGAGATGGCGCTGGGGCTCGAGATCGTGCTGGCCGATGGGCGCGTGCTCAACGTGCTGTCGAAGCTGAAAAAGGACAACACCGGCTACAATCTGCACAATCTCTTCATCGGCGCCGAAGGCACGCTCGGCATCATCACGGCGGCGACGCTAAAGCTGTTTCCGAAGCCGCGGTCGGTCGAGACCGCCTATGTCGGACTGAAGTCGCCGGCGGCGGCATTGAAGCTGCTGACCATCGCGCAGAGCGAGGCCGCCAATGCGCTGACGAGTTTTGAACTATTGTCGGAGATGGCGGTCGATTTCTCGGTGCGACACGGCATCGACGTGCGCGATCCGCTTGCCGAGAAGCATCCCTGGTACGTGCTGATGGAGCTGTCCTCCCCCGGCGAGGACGCCCGCACGCCGCTGGAGACGATCCTCGCCCGCGCCATGGAGGAGGAGATCGTCGACGACGCCGTGATCGCCGCCAACCTCACCCAGCGCAACAATTTCTGGAAGCTGCGCGAGGAGATGTCGTCGGCGCAGAAGCCCGAGGGCGGCTCGATCAAGCACGACATCTCCGTGCCGATCGCCGCGGTGCCTGAATTCATCGCGGAAGCCAACGCCGCCGTGGTGAAGCTGATCCCGGGCGCGCGGCCGGTGCCGTTCGGCCATCTCGGCGACGGCAATCTGCATTACAATGTCAGCCAGCCGATCGGCGCCGACACCGCGGATTTTCTGGCGCGCTGGCACGACATGAACGCCGTCGTGTTCGAGATCGTTCTGCGCATGGGCGGATCGATCTCGGCCGAGCACGGCATCGGCGTGCTCAAGCGCGACGAACTGCCTGAGGTCAAGGACAAGACCGCGATCGAGCTGATGCGCGCGATCAAGGCGATGCTCGATCCGCTCGGCATCATGAATCCGGGGAAGGTGCTGTGAGCGCTCTTGCGATCGACGCGATCGGGGATGCCGATGTCGAGGAGGTTGTCGCGCTGTGGCAGCGCTGCGGCCTGACGCGGCCCTGGAATGACCCGCATGCCGACATCGCGCTGGCGCGGCGGCGCGATAACTCGGCCGTGCTGGTCGGGCGCGACGCCGGCGCGATCGTGGCGACCGTCATGGTCGGCCATGACGGCCACCGCGGCTGGGTCTATTACGTCGCGGTCGATCCCGACGGCCGCAAGCGCGGCCATGGCCGCGTCATCATGGCCGCGGCCGAGGACTGGCTGCGCGCGGCCGGAATTTCGAAGCTGCAGCTCCTCGTCCGCCGCGAGAATGCGCAGGCCAATGCGTTCTACGGCTCGCTGGGCTTCGAGCTATCGACCTCCGTGATGTTCCAGAAGTGGCTCGACGGCCGCGCGACCACGCCAAGCAACTGAGATCAAGCAAATGACCATTTCCGACCGCGTCCGCATCAAGGACGTCCGCGTGCTCTCGGACGGCTGGACCACGCTGAAGAACACCACGTTCGAGTATCGGCGCGCCAGTGGCGAGTGGCAGACGCAGCACCGCGAGACCTATGAGCGCGACAACGCCGCCGCCGTGCTGCCGTATAACCGCGCTGGGCGTACCGTGATCCTGGTGCGGCAGTTTCGCCTGCCGGCCTTCATCCGCGGCTACGACGATCTCCTGATCGAGGCCGCCGCCGGCGTGCTTGACAACGCCGAGCCCGAAGAGCGCATCCGCGCCGAGGCCGAGGAGGAGACCGGCTACCGCCTGCACCACGTCCACAAGGTGTTCGAGGCCTTCATGAGCCCCGGAGCCATCACCGAAAAGCTGCATTTCTTCGTCGCCGAATACGAGCCTTCGATGCGTGTCAGCGACGGCGGCGGCCTCGAGCACGAGGGCGAGGACATCGAGGTGCTGGAGCTCTCGATCGACGAGGGGCTGGCCATGATCGCCGACGGCCGCATCATCGACGCCAAGGCGATCATGCTGCTGCAATATGTGGCACTGCACGTGTTCAGGTGACTTACCCTCCCCTGGAGGGGGAGGGTCGATCGCGCGAAGCGCGAGCGGGGTGGGGTGATCTCTCCACTCGGGCACTGTTGGATGTGGTGAGACCGTCACCCCACCCCGTCTCACATTTTCGCTGCGCTCAATGTGAGCCGACCCTCCCCCTCCAGGGGAGGGTAAGTGGCACCGCGCGTGCCGCACCATCCTCGCCTGCAATTCTGTCCTGCATCCTCCCTTCCCCCGTTGAGCAACCCCAAAACTATCTCTAGTCTGTCGCCAACCAAGAACCAGGAGACGCGCCCATGTCCACGCCGCGCGACGACGAATTCGGCTTTGCGCCCAACTACGACTCCCCCGTCCCGTACATGCAGCGCACCCGCGACTATTACGCGGCGATCGGCTACACCACCGCGTATCGCTGGGCGCATTACACCGAAGCGCCGTTCCAGCCGCTGAAGAAGCCGCTGGCAAAGTCGCGCGTGACTATCATCACGACCGCTGCGCCGTATGATCCCAGCAAGGGCGATCAGGGGCCGGGCGCGGCGTATAATGGCGGCGCAAAGTTCTACCAGGTCTATGACGGCGACACGTCGAAAGAGCACGATTTGCGCATCTCGCATATCGGCTACGACCGCAAGCACACCTCGGCCACCGACAACGGCACCTGGTTTCCGCTGCCGCAGCTCTTGAAGGCCTCCGCCGCCGGCCGCATCGGCGAGGTCGCCCCGCGCTTCTTCGGCGCGCCGACCAACCGCAGCCACCGCGTCACGCTCGACACCGATGCACCGGAAATTCTGGCGCGCTGCCTCGCGGACAAGGTCGATGTCGCGGTGCTGGTGCCGAATTGCCCGGTCTGCCACCAGACCACGGCGCTGGTGGCGCGGCATCTGGAGCAAAACGGCATCCCGACCGTGATCATGGGCTGCGCCAAGGACATCATCGAGCACGCCGCCGTGCCGCGCTTCCTGTTTTCCGACTTCCCGCTCGGCAATTCCGCCGGCAAGCCGCACGACGTCGCCTCGCAGGCGCAGACGCTCGAGCTGGCGCTCAAGCTGCTGGAGAGCGCGAGCGGTTCGCAGACCACGATGCAGTCGCCGCTGCGCTGGAGCGAGGACGCCTCCTGGAAGCTCGACTACAACAACGTCGCCCAGCTGTCGCCGGAAGAGCTGGCGCGCCGCCGCGCCGAATTCGACAAGCAGAAGGAGATCGCGCGCGGCAACCGCGCCGCCTGACGTCCTCCGATAACGATAATCAAAAGGGGAGAGCGACGTGACGCGACCGTTCGAGGGCGTGAAGATCCTGGACTTCACCCAGGTGCTGGCCGGCCCCTATGCGAGCTACCAGCTCGCGCTGCTGGGGGCTGAAATCATCAAGGTCGAGCGGCGCGAGGGCGAGGACATGCGCCGCACGCCGCTCAGCCGCGAATGGGCCGACCGCGGCCTCGCGCCGGCGTTCCAGGCCGTCAACGGCAACAAGCGCAGCCTGACGCTCGATCTGCAGAAGCCGGAAGCGATCGCGATCGTGAAGAAGCTTGCAGCGACCGTCGACGTCGTCATGGAGAATTTCCGTCCGGGCGTGATGGACAAGCTCGGCATCGGCTACGAGGCGCTCTCGGCGATCAATCCAAAACTGATCTATTGCGCGGTCTCCGGCTTCGGCCAGACCGGCCCGGATCGCCTGCGGCCCGGCTATGACGGCAAGATGCAGGCGCTGTCCGGCATCATGGCGATCACCGGCCATCCCGAGACGGGGCCGACGCGCGCGGGCTTTGCGGTGTGCGACGTGCTGTCGGGCGCCACGGCCGCGTTCGGCGTGTCGAGCGCGCTGTATCAGCGCGACCGCACCGGCAAGGGGCAGTTGATCGATGTCTCCATGCTGGAGGCGACGATGGCGTTTCTGTCGGGACAAATCGCGGACTGGTCGGTCGCCGGCCATCGCCAGACACTCTCGGGCAATCAGGCGGTGAGCCGCAGGACCACGGCGAATTTGTTCAAGTGCGGCGACGGCCACATCCTGCTCGCCGTCAACAACGAGAAGCAGTACCGCGCGCTGATGAGCGCGCTCGGCCGCGAGGACACGCTCGCGGACCCGCGCTTTGCCGACTGGTTTTCCCGCAACGAGAACGAACCCGCGCTGCGCGCCATCATCGAAGCGGCGCTCGCGGCCAAACCGGCGCGCGAATGGGAGACGATCCTGGAAGACGCCGGCGCGCCCTGCGCCAGCATCTGGAAGGTCGAGGAGGTGATCGACCATCCGCAAATCAAGGCGCGCGGCGCGATTCAGCAGCTGGATACGCCCTACGGCCGCCTTCGCTTTGCCGGCAGCGGCTTCAAGCTCGCCCATGGCGGCGGCAGGCTCGACCGGATGGCGCCGGAGCTCGGCGCGGATACCGATGCGGTGCTGGGCGAGCTGGGGTTTGATGCGGCGGAGATCGCGGCGCTGAGGGCACAGGAGGTTGTTTAAGACTCCGCTGCCGTAGGGTGGGCAAAGCGAAAGCGTGCCCACCACTACCCGTTGAGGAGAGAGATCGTGGGCACGGCGCGTTGCGCCTTTGCCCACCCTACGGCAGCGCGGCTAGAACAACGAGCCCTGCCCGTCATCGGCCGGCCCGGCCGCAGCCTTCCGTGCCGCCTTCTTCGGTTTCGCCGCTTCTGCTTCTGCCGCCATCTCCTCCGCGCTGATCGGCAGCAGCAACTGATCGTCGTCATTGGCGACGCGGTTGACGCGGGTGGAGACCGGGTGCCAGGCAAACTCGCCGATGCGTGGTGCCGTCATCAACGGCAGGATCGCATCAACCTCGTCGCCCCTGATGTCGAGCCAGCGCTCGAAATCGCGCTCGCTGATGGTGACGGGCACGCGGTCATGCAGCGCGGCGAGATCCTCGCCCGCCGCGGCCGTGACGATCGCGACCGTGTCGAGCTCCTCGCCGTTCGGCCCGGCCCAGGTCTCGAACAACGCGGCAAAGCCGAGCGGCGCACCGTCGGCGCGGTGGATGAAAAAGGGTTGCTTGCGGCCGTCCTCCACCTTCCATTCGTAATAGCCATCGGCCGGGATCAGGCCGCGCCGCCGGCGAATCGCGCGTTTGAACGCGGGCTTCTCCAGCACCGTCTCGGAGCGCGCATTGATCAGGAGCGTGAAGCCCTTGGGGTCCTTGACCCAGCCCGGCAACAGGCCCCAGCGCATCAGGCGAAAATGCCGCGCGCCGTTCTCGGCCAGAACGACCGGAATCGGTTGTGTCGGGGCCACATTGTACCGGGGCGGGAAATTCGGCTGCTCGACATAGCCGAACAGTTGCCGCAAAGCCGCGGGGGCCGAAGTTATGACGAAGCGTCCACACATCCCAGGGTATCTATATAGGGTCCGTTCAGGTCCTTTTAACCCCGAACGTTAACACTGCGGCAGATGAGCTCAACGGCCTCCCAACCCGCGCGGACGCATGTACAGACGGGCCCCGAGGCCGCCGCCTGGGCCGAGCGTCTGCGCGTGGCCAATATCAACCCGCGGACCGGGCTTGCCACCGACTATCTCAACCATTTCAATGAAGCCGTGATGCTGCTGGAAATGGTTCCGGACATGCCGGAATGCGCGGAAGATTTTTTGACCTGGTCGCCGCTGTCCTATGCCGAGCATTTCACGGCATCGAATTTCAAGGCGCGGGACCTGGCCATCGAGGCCTATGAGAAGGCCAACCCCAACGTGCGCGCCCAGTTCGACCACATCACCGATACCATGACCTCGATCCTGACCGCGGTCGGCTCGGCCATGCGCGAGGTCGAGAAGGACACGACCCGCGTCCGCCTCGCCGAGCAGGCCACGCTCTGGGTCAAGCCGCTGATCGCCGCCTGCGGCGGCATCATCAATGGCGGAGCGGAAGCCGACGTCGACACCATCATGGCGAACTGAGCCAGGTCTTTTAAGAATCAGGTCCTTTAAGAAAATGGCTTCGGTCGTCCAGCCCACCCATCCCCAGCTCGCCGTCAGCGCCGCGATTTTCCGCGACGGCAAGGTGCTGCTGACCCGCCGCGCCCGTTCGCCCGCCAAGGGCTTCTATTCGCTGCCGGGCGGCCGGGTCGAATTCGGCGAATCGCTGCACCAGGCCCTGAGCCGCGAGGTCGACGAGGAGACCGGGCTCGACATCGCGATCATTGGCCTCGCCGGCTGGCGCGAGGTGCTGCCGGTCGCGCCCGGTGCCGGCCATTACCTCATCATGTCGTTTGCCGCCCGCTGGGTGGCGCGGGAGCCGGTCCTGAACGACGAGCTCGACGACTACCGCTGGATCGCCCCCGACGCTCTGGCGGGCCTTGGAGACCTCAAGCTGACCGGGGGGCTGGACGAGGTCATCCAGTCCGCCGCGCGGCTGGTTGGAGCCTGACCGAGCCGCGGGCCCCGCAGGCGGGAGACGGAGCGCACCGCCCGTGTGGCTCACCTTGCGTCCCCAGCCCCGACGGGGCATACACCCCGCCGATGCCCACGCGATTTCTGGCCATTTTTGCCCTGATTCTCGCCTGCGCCTCCGGGCCCACGCGGGCCCAGGACGTGGCGGCGCCGTTCGACGCCGATTTGCAGCGGCTGGCCGAGATTCTCGGCGGCCTGCACTATCTGCGCGGCATCTGCGGGTCCAACGAGGGCAACAAATGGCGCAACGAGATGCAGGCGCTGATCGATGCCGAAACTCCCTCCGGGGAGCGCCGCACCCGCATGATCGCCGGCTTCAACCGCGGCTATAACGGCTTTCAGCAGACCTATCGAAGCTGCACGCCGGCCGCGACGGTGGCGATCCGCCGCTATATCGAGGAAGGCTCGAAGATCTCGCGCGATCTCACGGCGCGCTACGCGAACTGATTCCTTTCGGCCTCACTCCGGACCGTAACTCCCTCATCGACTGCCGCAGCAGGGCCTGCATGGTTCGAGACGCGCGCGAAGAGCGCGCTCCTCACCATGAGGGTTTGGCTGTCGAACGCGCGACGGGAACCCTGTCATCGACTTTGTTCACAGCCGTTAACCGTTCTTAAAGATGTGGCCTAGCGGTCGTTAATGCGCGTGCTACACCTCTCGCACAGCGCATCGCCGTGGATCGCGCCCCAGCCCTGATCGAGTTTCATGAGCCAGCCGATTTCCTACGCCCCCGACCGCGCGCCGCTGCCCGATCACGAGCAGAAGCAGGCCGCACTGAGTTATCTCAACGAGGCCTGGGCCGAAGCGCGCCATGAGGGCGTCGACGGCGACTGCCTGGCGCAGGCGAGCCTGTTTGCGGCCTTTGCCGAGCTCGTCGGCACCTATGGCGAGGACGCGGTCGCCAAGTTCGTCGAGGGTTTTCCGGGCCGCATCCGCAACGGCGAGTTCTCGGTCACGCTCGCAAGGCAGTGAGCTTTCCGCGAAAATGACCCCGCCACGCGGGCGGGGCCAGTCAACGGATGAATGACTTTGCGAACGGATTGGCGAAAGCCTTCGCGAAGTCTGCCGCGTTTATCGCACGGAAGCCGCTTGCCGCGGACAAGCATTAGTCTCGCGGCGGCCGGGAGATGTTCCCGCGGCGATCAGGAACCTGCTCCCTCCCCTCACGGCTCGACCTTGAGCGTCGCTTTCATGTTGGGATGATAGCGGCAGTAATAGTCGATCACTCCCGCCTTGTTCAGAACCGATGTCGCCGATTTCTTCGGCGGCAATGTCACGTCGAAGTCGCCGTTCTTCGCCGTGGCGGTGTGGGCGAAGACGTCCTTGTTGATCCAATTGATGGTGTCGCCGACCTTCGCCGACACATCGGCCGGAGATATCTCGAGATTCTCCATCGCGATCTCGATGGTCGCGGCGTGCGCCGGGGCGACCATCGCCGCAAGGACAAGTGCTATGGCGATCGAAGCCAGTCGCTCCGGCATCGTTGCCTCTCCCCCTATTTCAGCTCGGCCGCGACGTGTTCGGCGTGCTGCTGATGTCCCTGGAAGATCTTCAGGCCTGTTTGCAGCAGGCTTTTCAGCTCGGCATTGTTGGCGGACGGAATGAGCTGGGTCTCCAGCGCGCCGTTGACCGCCTTGTGGTAGGCGACCTCGTTGGCGACATAGGCCTTGTCGAAGGCGGCGCCGTCCAGCTTGTCGAGCTCGGCCAGCTTGTCGCTCGCCTGCTTCGACAGCGCCTTGCTGGTGTCGTTATCCTCCGGCGTGACGTTCAATTTCTTGACCAGCGCGAGCGCCTGCTTGTTGACCGCCTCGTGGTCGCGCAGCATGTCCTCGGCAAACGCTTTCACGTCCTTGCTCTTCGCCTTCTTCTGCGCCTGCTTGGCCGCGCTGATGTCGATCACGCCGGCGGTGTAGGCGATGTGGGCGATCTGCGGATCGGTGGGCTTGTCGGCTGCGCTGGCACCTTCCAGCAGCGCGGGGCTCGACAACAGAATTGCCGCGGCGACCGCCGCGCTCCATCGGGTGAACATGGCTCGATACTCCTGTGGTGCCGGACGTTCGCCGGCGCGTTGCTTCACAGGGATTGGATGCGAGTATCGCGCGAACGTTCCCGAAAAATTACGCGCCGAAGCCAAGGCGCCTGAGCACGGCCTCCGTCAGGCGCTCGCAGCGCTGTCCGGCGAACGGAAACGCGTCCATCACGACGGGGCCGATCTTCTTCTCGACGTTCTCGCGCAGCAGGGTGCGCGCACGGTGCAACCGCGTCTTGACGGTCTCGGGCTTGATGCCGAGCAGCTCGGCCGTCTCCTCCATGCTCATGGCCTCCATCACCCGCGCGATGAAGACCATGCGGTAGACGTCGGGCAATTCATCGACCGCGTGTTCGACGACGCGCTGGATCTCGCGTTGGGCCATGGATTTTTCCGGATCGGTTGCGGCGGACGAAAGGGGAAACTGGATGATCTGTGCTTCCAGCGTTGCCTCCGGGACCGATCCCAGCTCGACCTGCGGCTTCCGACTGCGCAAGCGTCCGAGCGCCTCGTTGATCGCAATGCGCGACAACCAGGTCGACAGCGCAGCTTCACCCAGAAAACCGTCGAGATGCGTGAAGGCGCGGACGTAGGTTTCCTGCACCACGTCCTCGCTCTCACTATCGCTCCGCAAGATGCCGCGGGCGAGCCTGTAGAGCCTGCGGTTGTTGGCCTGCATGATCTCGCGGAGCGCAGCCTCGTCCCGGCGCCGCGCGCGCTCGATCAGCTCGGATTCCGACGTCCTGAGGCTGGCGGACAGCCCGGCTGTGGTCCCTGGCATGGCGGGTACCTCGATCTCCATTGGTTCCGGACATTGGATGCAAACCAAGGAAAAAGGTTCCTGACTTTCTTACCCTCCCCTGGAGGGGGAGGGTAAGAGCCGCCCACCTAATCCGTCTCGATCGGGAGCGAAGGGTCCCGTGCCCATTCGCCCATCGAGCCGTCGTAGAGCGTCAGTCTGTCGTAGCCGAGCTGCGTCAGCAGCAAGAGGTTGATCGTCGCCGAGATGCCGCCGCCGCAATAACAGATCACGGTCTTGTCGCGCGTGACGCCCTGGGCGACGAACTTTGCTTCCGCATCCGCAAGACTCGTCAGCGTCTTGTCGGCATTGACGAGCGACGGGGCGGGAACGTTGATACTGCTCGGCACGCGGCCCGGCCGGCCGTAGCGGCTCGGCTCGAGGCCTTGGTGAAATTGCGGCAAGAGAGCGTTGACGATTACCGTCGAGGGATCACCGATCCGGGCCTTCACGACATTCTTGTCGACGAAGAAGCCCGCGCGCGGCGTGGCCTTGAAGGTCGTGGCCGGATAGCCTTTCGGTGCGCCCGTCTCGACCGGACGTCCCTCCTCCTTCCATTTGTCGAAGCCGCCGTCGAGCACAAGCGCATCGACGCCGAGCGAGCGCAGCATCCACCAGAACCGCGTCGACCACATCATCGTGCCGATGCTGTAGAGCACGATAGTCTTGCTCGCATCGAGGCCATGGCGGCCGAAGGCGGCCTCCAACTGGTCGACATCAGGCATCATAAAGAGAGGGCGCGCGGAGGTGTCGGCGAACTCGCCTTGCAGGTCGAGGAAATCGGCGCCGGGGATGTGGCCCGCGGCGAATGTCTTGTCGCCGGGCACTGCGCGGTAGGGTACGTCACTGCCCGGCGGCACCGGCTCGTTGTAGGTCGTGCAATCGTAGAGGCGGAGATTGGAATCGCCGAGGATGGCGGCGAGCTGTTCGGTCGATATGAGGGCAGCTGGCTGGGACATGATGTGCTCTCCCAATTTGAGCTTTCACTTCGTGGCACACTGTCATTGCCCGCGAAAGCGGGCAATCCAGTATTCCAGAGGCCGCTATCGTATCAGCCAACTCTCGCCGCGGCGTACTGGATGCCCCGGTCAGGCCGGGGCATGACAGCGGAGCGAGAAGCCCTTACGCCTTCAGCGTTTCCAGAAACCGCACCGGCTCGCCCTGCGCGGGCGTGACCAATTCGCCCTGCCACATCACGCGGCGGCCGCGGACGAAGGTGCCGACGGGCCAGCCGGTGACGCGCAACCCGTCATAGGGGGTCCAGCCTGCTTTCGACGCTACCCATTTGTTGGTGATGGTCTCGCTGCGCTTCAAGTCGACGATGGTGAAGTCGGCGTCGTAGCCGGCGGCGATGCGGCCCTTGCAGGCCATGTTGTAGAGGCGCGCGGGGCCCGCGCTGGTGAGATCGACCAAGCGCGCCAGCGACAGCCGACCCGCGTTGACGTGATCGAGCATCAGGGGCACCAGCGTCTGCACGCCGGTCATGCCGGAGGGTGACGCCGGATAGGTCTTCTGCTTCTCCTCCAGCGTATGCGGGGCGTGGTCGGAGCCGAGCACATCGATGATGCCCTGCTCGATGCCGCGCCAGATACCGGCGCGGTGATCGGCGCCGCGCACAGGCGGGTTCATCTGCGCCAGCGTGCCGAGCCGCTCGTAGCATTCGGGCGCAACCAGCGTGAGATGGTGCGGCGTCGCTTCGCAGGAGGCGACGTCCTTGTGGTCGCGCAGGAACTCGATCTCTTCCTTGGTCGAGATGTGCAGCACGTGGATGCGCTTTCCGGTCTCGTGCGCGAGCTTGACGAGGCGCTGCGTCGCCATCAGCGCCGCGGTCTCGTCGCGCCACACCGGATGCGAGCGCGGGTCGTCCTCGATGCGCAGCGACTTGCGGTCGTTGAGGCGGTATTCGTCCTCGGCATGGAAGGCCGCGCGGCGGCGGATCACCTGGAAGATGCGACGCAGGCTCTCATCGTCCTCCACCAGCAGCGCGCCGGTGGAGGAACCGATGAACACCTTGACGCCGGCACAGCCGGGCGCGCGCTCCAGCACCGGCAGGTCCTGCACGTTCTCACGGGTGCCACCGATGAAGAAGGCGAAATCGCAATGCATGCGGTGATGGGCGCGCTTTACCTTGTCGGTGAAGGTGGCTTCAGTCACGGTGAGCGGCGAGGTGTTCGGCATCTCGAACACGGCGGTGACGCCGCCCATCACGGCGCTGCGCGAACCGGTCTCGAGGTCTTCCTTCTGCTCCAGCCCGGGCTCGCGGAAATGCACCTGCGTGTCCATCACGCCGGGCAGGATGTGCAGGCCCTTGCAGTCGATGACCTCCGCGGCCGAGGCCTGCGACAACGGGCCCAGCTCGGCGATGCGGCCGCCTGTGATGCCGATATCGCGAACATTCTCGCCGTCCTGGTTGACGACGGTGCCGTTCTTGAGGATCACATCGAAACGCTGGGTCATGGCTGAAGGCCCTTCTCATCCCCAAGCGCAGGGCTCGAGGTCTTGTCGTTTATGCCTCGCGGGCTTACGTTCCGGAGCAACATGTCGCAAGAGATTTTCGCATGAAATCAGCGTTTCTTCCCGACCGGGGCGTGGTCAAGGTCGCGGGCGAGGATGCGCGCAACTTCCTCAACGGCCTGGTCACGACCGACCTCGACAGGCTGAAACCGGGGCTGGGGCGATTCGGCGCGCTGCTGACGCCGCAGGGCAAGATCATCGTGGATTTCCTGATCACGGAAGCCCCCGCGGGTCACGGCGGCGGGTTCCTGATCGACTGTCCGAAGGCGCTCGCCGAAAGTCTCGCGACCAAGCTGAAATTCTACAAGCTGCGCGCCAAGGTCACGGTGGAAAACCTCGATCTCGGTGTGCTCGCCGCCTGGGACGGCCAGCCTGCGGCGCAGCCCGATCTTGCCTTCGCCGATCCGCGCGATCAAGGGCTCGGCTATCGCATCCTGATCCCCGAAGATCTCAAGGAGAAGCTCTCCGACCTCATCGGGGCCGAACTGGTCGAGGCGACCGACTACGAGGCGCACCGCATCGCGCTCGGCGTGCCGCGCGGCGGGCTCGATTTCATGTACAGCGATGCGTTTCCGCACGAGACCAACATGGACCGCCTTGCCGGCGTCGATTTCGACAAGGGTTGCTATGTCGGCCAAGAGGTCGTCTCGCGCATGCAGCATCGCGGCACCGCGCGCACCCGCAGCGTGAAGATACTGCTCGATGGCCCCTCGCCCGAAGCCGGCGCGACCATTCTCGCCGGCGACAAGCCGGTCGGCACCATCGGCTCGACATCAGGCGGCAAGGGCATTGCCCTGGTGCGCATCGACCGTGTCGCAGACGCGCTCGATGCCGGCCAGCCCCTCACCGCTGGCGGTCTCGCCTTGAAGCTGGCAGAACCCGACGTTGTCCGTATTCCTGCGAAGCAGCCTACCGCATGAGCCGAGCCCCTCGTCTGCATCCCGACGGAAAGACCCGTTGCCCCTGGCCGGGCGATGATCCGTTCTACGTTGCCTATCACGACACCGAATGGGGCGTGCCGGAGTATGACGACCGCGCGCTGTACGAAAAGCTGATCCTCGACGGTTTCCAGGCCGGCCTGTCCTGGATCACGATCCTGCGCAAGCGCGACAATTTCCGCAAAGCCTTCGACGATTTCCAGCCGGAGAAGATCGCGCGCTACAATGCGAAGAAGGTGCACGCGCTGATGAACGATGCCGGCATCGTGCGCAACCGCGCCAAGATCGACGGCACGATCGCGAGCGCGAAGTCTTATCTCGACATCATGGAGAAAGGCCCGGGCTTCTCAAAACTGCTGTGGGACTTCATGAACGGACGGCCGCTCGTCAACCATTTCAAGACCACTGCGAGCGTGCCGGCCTCGACGCCGCTGTCGGTGCAAATCTCGAAGGAGCTGTCCTCGCGCGGCTTCAAGTTCGTCGGCCCGACCATCGTCTATGCCTTCATGCAGGCAACCGGCATGGTCAACGACCACCTCGTCGACTGCCACTGTCACGCCAGCTGCAGCAAGACGCAGCGCAAGCCGCGCCTCAAGGTCAAATGACGGCCAAGAAGACCGCACGCGACGTGGCGTCCCGCGCCTGGCAGCGCATGCTGTCGGGACGGCGGCTCGATCTGCTCGATCCCTCCCCACTCGATGTCGAGATCGCCGATATCGCGCATGGACTGGCGCGCGTCGCGCGCTGGAACGGGCAGACCGTTGGCACACACATCTTCTCGGTTGCACAGCACACGCTGCTGGTGGAAACCGTGTTGCGGCACGAGATGCCGCGCGTCGACCAGCGCATGCGGCTCGCAGCGCTGCTGCATGATGCGCCCGAGTATGTCATCGGCGACATGATCTCGCCGTTCAAGGCGGTGCTCGACGGCCATTACAAGGCGGTCGAGAAACGCCTGCTCGGTGCCATCCATATCCGCTTCGGCCTGCCGCCGGTGCTGCCCGAGGAGGTCACGCTGGCGATCAAGGCCGCCGATCGCGGGGCGGCTTACCTCGAAGCGACCGAGCTTGCCGGCTTCAGCGAAAGCGAGGCGCGGCGCCTGTTCGGCAAGGATCCCGGCCTCTCCGACAGCGTCCGGCGCGACTATCTGACGCCGTGGACGGCGGCCCGGGCCGAGAAGCAGTTTCTGGAGCGGTTTGGCGCGGTGTTTGCGTGAGCATCATCCCTTCGTAGGGTGGGCAAAGGCGCGTTTGCGCCGTGCCTACGTGCTTTCGCTTTTGCGACAAAGATGGTGGGCACGCTTCCGCCTTCGCTCTTCGAGCTACGGCGGACATGTCGCTTTGCCCACCCTACGGCACCGGTTATAATCGCGGCAAAAAGGTCCGCCATGATCCACGTCTGTTCCCTCGCCGCGCTTCCCGAAACCGTCCGCCTCACCAGGGCCAGCCACGTGCTGACCGTGATGGCCAATGTCGAGCAGGTGGCACGGCCGGTGTCCGTGCTGCCCGCCAACCATCTCAAGGTGTCGATGGACGACATCACCGAGGAGATGGACGGTTTCGTCGCGCCGTCCGAGACCCATATCGATCAGGTGCTGAATTTCGTGCGCGGCTGGGATCGCGGCGCGCCGCTGGTGGTGCATTGCTATGCCGGCATCAGCCGCTCCACCGCGAGCGCATTTGCGGCGGTCTGTGCACTCAATCCGAACCGCGACGAGCTGGAGATCGCCAAGAAGATCCGCGCGGCCTCGCCGATCGCCTCGCCGAACCGGCGCATCGTCGGCCTTGCCGATCGTGCGCTGGGACGCAACGGCCGCATGCTGCGCGCGCTCGACGAGATCGGCCCGGGCGCGATGATGGTCGAGGGCCGCCCCTTCGTGATCGAGCTCGAATGACAGCTGCGATCATCATCGCATGAGCGAGACGCTGCTGACGCCGATCGAGATCGGCCTGACCGCGGCGATCGTCGCGATCGAGGGGCATGAGCCGCTGATCCTCACCGCGCGCGGCAGTGACGGGCTTGCCGGCCTGCCGTTCGGCCCGTTCGACGCGCTCGCGCACCGCACCTTCGACATCGGCCTGCGCGCCTGGGTCGAGGAACAGGCGGGCTTGCGGCTCGGCTATGTCGAGCAGCTCTACACCTTCGGCGATCGCGGCCGCCATGCCGAGGCCGGCGATACCGGCGCGCATATGGTATCGATCGGCTATCTCGCATTGACGCGCGCGGTGGACGGCGAGCTTGCAGCCAATGCGGCGAGCTTCGCGCCCTGGTATCGCTTCTTCCCCTGGGAAGACCGGCGCGAGGAGCCGCCTGCGATCATCGCCCGCGACATCATTCCAGCGCTGACCGAATGGGCCGCCGAGGAGACGCCGGAGACGACGCGCGCGCTGCCGCGCAAGGATCGCGTGCGGTTCTATTTCGGCCTCGACGGGGCGGCCTGGGACGAGGAGCGGGTGCTCGACCGCTACGAGCTCTTGTACGAGGCCGGGCTGGTCGAGGAGGCGCGGCGCGACGGCCGCCCTGCGGCATTAGCGCGCAAGACGCTTCCCCCGCTCGGGACCTCCATGCAGTTCGACCACCGCCGGATTCTCGCCACGGCGATCGCGCGGCTGCGGGCAAAACTGAAGTATCGTCCTGTCGTCTTTGAACTTTTGCCGCCCGAATTCACACTTACCGAACTGCAGCATACGGTCGAGGCAATCTCCGGCCGGCACCTGCACAAGCAGAATTTCCGCCGCCTGGTCGAAATGGAAGCCCTGGTCGAACCGACCGGGGTGATGTCGACACAGACGGGCGGACGGCCGGCGGCGCTCTATCGCTTCCGGCGCGACGTGCTCCAGGAGCGGCCCGCGCCGGGCTTGCGCGTGCGCTCCCGGCGCTAACCCGACATATTACGTGACCGGCCCCTGCCCGCCGGTTGCCTGGAGGCTTTATGTTCGACGGCCCGTTTGACGTCTTTGCGTGGATCATTGCGATCGCGGCCTTCCTGATCGCGATCAAGGCCTCCAGCCAGGCGGCCGAGCTGCGCCGGCGACTGAATTCGCTCGAAGAGATGTTCTACGCACAGCGGCAAATGCAGCCGCCGCCGCTCATGCCCGTGCAGGAGCAGGCCCCCGCGCCCGCGACGACGGCCGCCGAGCCGCCGCCGCTTGCGCCCGAAGCCGAAGCGGCGCCGCCTCCACTCGTCACCGAAGAGCTTTCACCGCCGCCGCTCGAAGCGAGCCCCGCGGCTGCCGCACCACCTCCGGTGCCGGCGGCTGCGCCCGGCTTCGAGGAGCAGCTCGGCACCCGCTGGGTGGTGTGGATCGGCGGCCTTGCGCTCGCGCTCGGCGGCTTCTTCATGGTGCGCTATTCGATCGAGGCCGGCCTGCTCGGCCCCGGCGTGCGCGTGTTCCTGGGCGGCCTGTTCGCAGCTGCGTTGCTCGGGGCCGGCGAGTGGTCGCGGCGCAAGGAAAGCATTTCCAACATCGAGGCGCTGCCGATCGCCAACATCCCGGCGATCCTCACCGCCGCGGGTACGGCGGTGGCGTTCGCCACCATCTATGCCGCCTATGCGCTCTACGGCTTCCTCGTGCCCGCCACCGCCTTCGTGCTGCTCGGCATCGTGGCCATGTGCACGCTCGCCGCCGCGCTGCTGCACGGGCCGGCGCTGGCCGGCCTCGGCGCGGTCGGCGCCTTCGTGACGCCGCTCCTCGTCTCCAGCGGCAAGCCGGACTACTGGGCGCTCTACATCTACCTCGCCATCGTCACTGCCGCGAGCTTCGGCCTCGCGCGCATCCGGCTGTGGCGCTGGCTCGCGGTCACGACGATCGCCTTTGCCGTGCTCTGGATCTTCCCGGGTCTGGACACCGAGCAGGTCCAGGTCGCGCCGCACGCCTTCCACGTCATCGCAGGCTTCGTGCTCGCCGCGCTGCTCGTCGTCTGCGGCTTCATGTTCGGCCCCAGCATCGAGGACGGCGAGATCGAGCCGGTCTCCTCGAGCTCGCTCGGCGCCTACCTGTTCGGCGCAATGCTGATCGTGCTGTCGAGCGCACATGCGGATCTGGCGCTGATCGCGTTCACGCTTCTCGTCGGCGCGACGCTTCTCGTCGCCTGGCGTGCGCCGGCGGCCACCGGCGCGCTCGGCGCGGCCGCAGCGACCGTCTTCATCGTGTTCGCCGAATGGGCGGTGCGCGCCAATCCCGACATGCTGGTGCTGCCGGGCGGCGCGATGTCCGGTATCGGACCGACCGCGATCGACAGCTCGGTGACGCTGCATCTGATGATGGCCGCGATCTTCGCCGTCGGCTTCGGCGTTGCGGGCTTCCTCGCGCAGGGCCGCTCGAACTCGGCAATCATTCCCGTGGTGTGGTCGGCCGCAGCCGTCGCCACGCCGATCGCGATCCTCATCGCGCTCTACGCCCGCGTCGCCCATCTCGACCGCTCGATCCCGTTTGCGATCCTCGCGGTGCTGCTCGCCGCCGCCTTTGGTGCCGCGACCGAAGCGCTTACACGCCGCGAAGATCGACCGGGCGCGGCGACCTCGACCGCACTGTTCGCGACCGGCACGCTCGGCGCGCTGGCGCTGGCGCTGACCTTCGCACTGGAGAAGGGCTGGCTCACGATTGCCCTGGCGCTGATGTCGCTCGGCACCGCCTGGATCTCGATGCAGCGGCCGATCCCGTTCCTGCGCTGGCTCGCCGCCATCTTCGCCGGCATCGTCACCGCGCGCATCGGCTATGATCCGCGCATCGTCGGCGACGCCGTCGGCACCACGCCGATCTTCAACTGGCTGCTCTGGGGCTACGGCCTGCCGGCGGCTTCATTCTGGGCCGCGAGCATCTTCCTGCGCCGCCGCGCCGACGATGCGCCGCTGCGCATGGTCGAAACAGCGGCGATCCTGTTCACCGCCCTGCTCGCCTTCATGGAGATCCGACACTTTGCGACCAATGGCCGGATGACCTCGCCGCCGTCGCTGCTCGAGTTCGCGCTGCAAGTCTGCGTCACGCTCGCGATGGCGATCGGGTTGGAGCGCTTGCGGCTACGCAGCCGCAGCATCGTGCACAATGTCGGCGCGGTCGTGCTGACGGCGATCGGCGGGCTCATCAGCGTGTTCGGCCTCCTGATCCTGGAGAACCCGCTGATCTGGCGCGTCGACGTCGGCGGCGCCGTGTTCAACCTGCTGCTGCTCGGCTATGCGTTGCCGGCGGTGCTGATGCTGCTGCTGTCCTACGCAGTGGTCGGCGAGCGAGGCAAGGTCTACGCCAACACCATCGCGGGCGGTGCGCTCGTGTTCGCGCTCGCCTATGTCACGCTGGAGATCCGCCGCTTCTATCACGGCCCGATCCTCTCCACCGGCGCGACGACGGGCGCCGAGCAATACACCTATTCGATCGGCTGGCTCGCCTTCGGCGTGGTGTTGCTGGGCGTCGGCATTCTCGTCAACTCGGAGCGTGCACGGCTGGCCTCGGCTGCCGTCATCGCGCTGACGATCCTGAAGGCCTTCGTCATCGACATGTCGACGCTGACAGGCGTCTACCGCGCGCTGTCGTTCATGTGCCTCGGCGTCGTGCTGGTCGCCATCGGCTGGCTCTACCAGCGCATCCTGTTCCGGCGGCAGGTCGCACCGCCGCCGGCTCCGCAGGCGAGCGCGTAAAGATCAGGCCGCGCGGACCGATTCCAGGAACTGCGCGACCTCGACCTTCAGGCGGGTGCTGTCGGTCGCCAGCGATTTCGCCGCCGAGAGCACTTCGCCCGAGGCCGAGCCGGTGTCGATCGCGCCGCGCTGCACGTCGGTGATGTTGGACGAGACCTCCTGCGTGCCGAGCGAGGCCTGCTGGACGTTGCGCGAAATCTCCTGCGTCGCAGCGCCCTGCTCCTCGACGGCGGCGGCGATGGCCGATGACACCTCGGA
The DNA here is from genome assembly GCF_054863025.1 of Bradyrhizobium sp. 23AC. Taxonomy (NCBI): domain Bacteria; kingdom Pseudomonadati; phylum Pseudomonadota; class Alphaproteobacteria; order Hyphomicrobiales; family Nitrobacteraceae; genus Bradyrhizobium; species Bradyrhizobium sp. 23AC. Next base: position 217,853 of record NZ_JAVAYN010000012.1, on the reverse strand, counting down.
CAACCGCTCGATGGTGCCGCCGATCTCCTGGATGGCGCTGACGGATTCCTGCGTTGCGGCCTGGATGCCCGAGACCTGCGCGCCGATCTCGCCGGTGGCCTTCGCGGTCTGCTCGGCCAACGCCTTGACCTCGGAGGCGACGACGGCAAAGCCGCGACCGGCTTCGCCGGCGCGCGCCGCCTCGATGGTCGCATTCAGCGCCAGGAGGTTGGTCTGGCCAGCGATGGTGTTGATGAGCTCGACGACGTCGCCGATGCGGGAGGCCGCCTGCGACAGCGCGTTGACGCGATCGTTGGTCCGCGCCGCCTGCTCGACGGCTTCCGCGGCCATCCGCGCCGAATCCTGCACGCGGCGGCTGATCTCGGTGATGGAGGACGACAGCTCCTCCGAGGCGGACGCGACCGCCTGGACGTTGGTGGATGCTTCCTCGGACGCAGCGGCAACGACGGTTGCGAGTTCCTGGCCGCGCTGCGCCGTGCCGCTCAGCGTGGCCGCGGAGGCCTCGAGCTCGGTCGAGGCCGACGACACGGTCTCGACGACCTCACCGATCATGGCCTCGAAATTGCGCGTGATGGCATCGACGCGGCGGCCGCGCTCGATCTTGGCCTCGGCGTCGCGAGCGGCCGCCTCATCGGCGGCCTTCTTGGCGATCAGTGCCTCCTTGAAGATCTGGAGCGCATCCGCCATCGAGCCGATCTCGGTCCGCTCGCCGCGATGCGGCACTTCGGCCGAGAGGTCTCCTTGGCCGAGCGACTGCATCGGACGAATGATCGAGGCGATGCCGCGAGAGACGTCGCGCACGAGATAATAGGCGGCGCCGATCGCAATCACGACCGAGAGCACGATGATGCCGACCAGGACGCGGAAGATCGTGGCGTAACTGTCGGCCGCCTGCTTGGTCTCCAGCTCGGCGCCCTGGTTATTGAGCTCGATGCCCTTCTGAAGCAGGGGATCGGCGGCCTGGGCCATCTTGGCGACCTTGGTCTGCAACATCTCGTTGGCGTCGGTCGGGAAACGGCCGACGCTCTTGCGCGACAGCGCCATGGTCTCCTGCACGCCGTTCAGATATTCGCCCCACGCCTTGCTCCATTGCTCATAGAGCGCGCGCTCTTCGGCGGCCGTGATCAGCGGCTCGTAGACTTTGCGCGTCTTCTCGATGCGCTCACGCAACGAGCCGAGGCGCTTCTCGGCGGCTTCCTTGCCTTCGGCGGTGTCCTGCATCAGGTGCAAACGGAGCGCGACGCGCAGCTCGTTGATGTCGGCGCGCATCGAGCCGAGCGCACGCACGCTCGGCAGCCAGCTCTCCGCGATCTCGACGGTATGAGCATTGATGTTCTGCATGGTGCCGATCGCCGTCACGCCGACGCCGGCGAGTGACAGCACGAGGACCGATAACACGGCCAGAAGCTTGAAGACGATCGACAACTTCGACATCACACAAATCCCGATGATACCTAGCAACGCACAAATGACCTGCGCCGCTATCGTCGCGACGGACGAGAGGGGCGGAAGTCAGTTCAACAATGCTGGCTGGTTCTTATTCCGTGAGACTAAGCCCATGATTGCAAACAGGCGTTAACAGGAACCTACGTAAAACTACGGCATGGCCCGCGCGGTCGTTATTATCGTTGCAACCTCCTGCAGCTGCACGGGCCTCTGTGCTGCAGCCCAGGCGTACCGCGCTCGATGCATTGCAGTATTCGACCGACGCGGTTTGCGCCGTTATGCCGCCCGCACCGACTCCAGGAAGCGCGCGACCTCGCTCTTGAGCCGGTTGCTCTCCTGCGACAGCGACTGCGCGGCCGAATGCACCTGCGCCGAGGCAGCCCCGGTCTCGCCGGAGCCGCGCTGAACGTCGGCGATGTTCGACGAGACCGCGGAAGTACCTTGCGCGGCGTGCTGGATGTTGCGGGAGATCTCCTGCGTGGCGGCGCCCTGTTCCTCCACCGCAGCAGCGATGGTCGACGAGATCTCCGACATCCGCGCGATGGTGTCGCCGATCTCCTTGATCGCACCGACTGATTCGTCTGTCGCGGACTGGATCGCACCGATGTGCTGACCGATCTCGCCGGTGGCCTTCGCAGTCTGCTCGGCAAGCGCCTTCACTTCGGTCGCGACCACCGCAAAGCCCCGGCCGGCTTCGCCCGCCCGCGCCGCCTCGATCGTCGCGTTGAGTGCCAGGAGGTTGGTCTGCGCGGCGATGGTGTTGATCAGCTCGACGACGTCGCCGATGCGGGAAGCGGCCTTGGTCAGCTCGGCGACGCGGGCATTGGTGCGCTGGGCCTGCCCGACGGCGACGTCGGCGACACGCGCCGATTCCTGCACCTGGCGGCTGATCTCGGTGATCGATGACGTCATCTCCTCGCTCGCGGCCGACACCGACTGCACATTGGCGGACGCCTCCTCCGAGGCCGCCGCCACGGCGGTGGCAAGCCCGTTGCCGCGCTCGGCGGCGTGGGTCAGCGTATTCGACGACGCTTCGAGCTCGGTTGCCGCCGACGACACCGTCTCGATGATCTCGCCGACGGCGCCTTCGAACGTATCGGCGAGCCGTTGCATGTCGAGCTTGCGCTGCTCGCGCCCACGCGCGTCCGCTTCGGCCTGCTCGGCGCGCAGCCGCTCGGCTTCTGCCATGTTGGTCTTGAAAACCGCGACCGCGCCGGCCATCTCGCCGATCTCGTCCTTGCGGCCGACGCCGGGGATCACGACGGTCGTGTCACCGCTTGCCAGACCGGTCATCGACCGCACCATGGCGATCAGCGCGGTCGAGATCGAGCGGCCGGTGAAGAAGGACACGCTCCCCACCAGCAGGATGGAGCATCCGAGTGCGACCCACATCCACAGCTTGATCGAGGCCCGCATCGACTCTTCGGCGGCCTTCGCCGCGTCGTATCGCTGACTGACGGTCTTTTCGATCTCGTCGAGGACGGGCTCGATGGTGCGGAATTCCTTGGACATTGCCGAGCCGCGCGCGGCCAGATCCTGCGCGCCGGCTGCCCACGCCACGAAGTCATCCCGGTATTTGGAGAGCTTCTTGCCGATATCGGCCTTGAGCGCCGGCAGGATCGCCGAAGCCTCGACTTGCCCGGAGAATTCCGTCGCCGTCTTCTTCAGGGCGTCGAGATATTTCGGGTCGCGGCGCAACATGAAGTCTTTCTCGTGACGACGCATCGTCAGCATGCCGCTGGTGAGCCTGGGATCGTCGACCTCCTTGAGCTTGGTCTCGATGTCGTGCACCGCCGTGCGCAACGAGCCTGACAACCCCAGGGTCTCGTTCAATCCAAGCTTGACCTCGGCCTGCTCAACTGCCGCGAATTCGTTCACATATTTCTCGAACCCGGTGCGGACCACTGACGCCTTTTCCCCGACCGCCGCGTATCCTGCCGCACGCGCCGCGCTGCCGAGGCGATCAAGATTGCGGGTAATGTCGGAAGCAAGTTCGGCATGACGCTTCGCAAAAGACTGATCGCGGCGGAGCTGGAAATCCTTCTCGGCCCGGCGCGCTTCGAGCAATTGCTGCGAGATCCGCTGGTTCAGATCGGACAGCCGGCGCGCCTCTTCGGCGGCGTCGCGGGACGTGTCCTGGGAGAGGCTGCCAATCTGGTAGATCGTGCCGAAGGCGACGAGCCCGATGAGGCCGAACAGCCCGATCGCCATGACCTTGTGGGTCAGGCGAATGGAAATGCCACTCATGAATGTGCTCCAACGATTGAGACGCAATACGCGAAGGACGACTCAGCATCCGGGAAATTGCGGCAATCATGACTGCGCCGCTTTTCCGGAAGGTTAACCGCGCGCGACGGTCGCGGCGACGAGATACGCGCGCGAGCAGCCGCCACGCATTCACGCGTGATGGTTGCAAGCAGGACCTGCCGAAAGACGCCACCGTCAGGCGGCGCGCACGGTGCCGAGAAACTTGCCGACCTCGAGCTTGAGGCGGTTGCTGTCGCCGGACAGCGATTGCGCCGCCGCCAGCACCTGCGAGGACGCCGAGCCGGTCTCGCTCGCGCCGTGCTGCACGTCGGTGATGTTGGACGACACCTGATGAGTGCCCTCCGCCGCCTGCTGCACGTTGCGGGAAATCTCCTGCGTCGCCGCGCCCTGCTCTTCGACGGCAGCCGCGATGGTCGAGGAAATCTCCGACAGCTTCTCGATGGTGTCGCTGATGTCCCTGATGGCGCCGACTGAATGCTCGGTCGCGGTCTGGATGCTGGCGATCTGCTGGCCGATCTCGCCGGTCGCCTTCGCAGTCTGCTCGGCGAGCGCCTTGACCTCGGAGGCGACAACGGCAAAGCCGCGGCCCGCCTCGCCGGCGCGCGCGGCCTCGATGGTCGCATTGAGCGCCAGGAGATTGGTCTGGCCGGCGATGGTGTTGATCAGCTCGACCACGTCGCCGATCCGCGCCGCCGCCTTCGACAATTCGCCGACGCGGTCGGTCGTGGTGCGGGCCTGGCTGACCGCTTCGCTTGCGACGCGCGCGGATTCCTGCACCTGGCGGCTGATCTCGGTGATCGACGACGACAGCTCCTCGGTCGCCGACGCCACCGACTGCACGTTGGTGGACGCCTCTTCGGAGGCGGCAGCAACCATGGTGGTGAGCTCCTGTCCGCGCGCCGCAGTCGACGTGAGCGTCGACGCAGACGCTTCCAATTCAGTCGCGGCCGATGACACGGTATCGACGATCTCGCCGATCGCCGCCTCGAAGCCATCGGCCAGCTTGGACATCTCGGCCTTGCGTTGCGCGGCTGCAGCCTGATCCTGCCTGATCTTGGCCTCGGCCTCCTCGCGCGCCTTCTGTTCGGACACGATCTTGAACTTCTCGACAGCCGCCGCGACGCCACCGACCTCGTCCTTGCGGCCGAGACCGGGCAGCACCACGGAAAAGTCGCCGCCGGCGAGCTTGTCCATGGCCACCGTGAGCGCGCGGATCGGCCGTGCGATGGTCAGGAACGACAGCAGCCAGGAGCCGAGGAGGACGAGCGCCGTGAAAGCGCCGATGACCATTGCGATATGCTCGCTGGACGCCATCTCCCGCGCGGAGGCCGCAACCTCCTCTTCGCTTCTGTGCCTGGCGACGTCGGCAATCTGATTGGAAGCCTGGTCCATCTCGCCTGCGATCGGCAACGTGACCTCGCGGGCAAGACGTGTCCCCTCATCGACGAGCTTGGCGAGGCGAGCAGCGGCATCCTCGCCCGTGAGAGCCAGAGCGGCACCGCGCACGGATGCGAGCTGCTGAGCTCCCTTGAGATAGTTCGCCGTGAGCACCTTGAGCTTCTCTATCCTCGCGCGGTTTTCCGGCACGCGCGAGAGCGTGAGCATTGCGTCGGCAACCTTCACCAAATGACCGGCGCGTTCGGCCAGCGCGTCGCGCGCCTTCTGCAGTTCATCTGAATTGTTGGCGAGGCGGATGTCGCGTGCGGCGAGCTGCATGGTGCGCGCCGCGAGCTTGGATTCGACTGCCTCGCGCGCCAGCTCCTGCTGCTCGGACGCCGTCTGGCTGGACCGGCGCACGTTGCCGTTTCCGATCACCTGACCCGCGATCATCGCGAGGACCAGGAGGATGCCGAGCGCCGATGAGATCGCCAGCTTGGTCCCAATCCGCAAATTCTGAACGAGGCTCAACATGGGCATGCTTCCCCCCAAGGGAATGCGCGGCCGAGTCATTGCCAGCCGCCCTCGGCGTTGATCGCCCTTGTCCGAAAAGTATGCGTTCGCCATTCCAATTTGGTTAACGCGACCTCCGGGCAAATACTGGATCGGTAGGAAAACCCCTTGAATTTCAGCACGGTATGCGCGCTTAACAGGTTAATCACACGCAGTGATAGGAGCCCCGCTCTGCTGCGTTACGCTCTCGCCGACGAGGCTGATGCGAAAGACCGGCTTCTTGTCCTCGTCGAGCAGCTCCATGCACCACTCGGCGTTCGGCTTCAGGCCGCGCGCGATGCCGCCGAGCAGATTGGCGCAGACCTCGGTCATCTCGGTCCAGGCGGCTGTGCGATCCTCGAACTCGTACGGCTGGTCGGCGGCGCCGGAATAGCGACCGGTGCTGATGCGGAAAAAGTACAGCGACATCGTTGAACCCTTTTATCGGGCCGCGCCCCCCGGCCGTCCGCAAACTGGGGCGCGAACAGCTACCAACGCATGAAAGCCGCCGTCCGTATGACTACGGCGCGGCGGCTTGGCGTTCGATGGGCGTCTTCAACGACAAAGTGCGCGGACCGTCCCGCGCAGCCCTCTCACTGGGTGGAACGGCGCAGCTCCAGCGGGCCCTCGTTCCTGGCGGGCTCCGACTTGATCTCCGACTTCACCGGCTCGAGCCGGCTGCTCTCAACACGCGGCGTCTCGACGCGCGCGGCGACTTCGGTGTTGGTCGCGCCGACGGAACCGGTGTGCTCTGTCCTGTGCAGCGAGCGCGGACGCGCCGCAGCGCGCGCCATCAGCATCTGGTTGCCACCCTGGTGATGGAAGTCGCAATAGGCGAAGCCCATCCCCGACACCGAGCCGCGGAAGCTGCGATCGTCGGTCTTTTCCAGGTTGAAACACGGCTCGAACGGAATGCCCTTGATCGAGGCGCAGACGTTCTGGCCACGGATTTGGAGCGTATTGCCGGGCAGGCGGAGATGTTTGACCGGGCCCGCGCCGGAGAACTGCACCGCGCCGGCCGCGCCGAGATCGTCCAGGATGCGGCCCGCGCCGCGGGTGCCGTCGAAACAGGTGAAGGCAAACACCTTGCCCGCCACGAAGCGACGCGCCTCGTCGGCGTTCATGCCTCCGGCAAGGGCCGGCGCAAACGTTGCTGCCGCCGTGACAGCCCCCAACACAATACGCGCAAGCATGCTCAACTCCGAACCAACCCCCGCAGCGGGCGATGCCTTATCTCTTTACCCGCTGCTTACCATACTAACCATGGCGACATTGAAGCAGCTTGGTTGGTAAAGTCTGAACGCCGTTAGACAATTTTTACCACGGTGCGGCCGCGGACCTGGCCCGCCAGGATTTTCGCGCCCCACTCCGGCACCTCATCAAGAGGGATTTCGTGAGTAATTTCAGTTAGTTTGGTCCGATCCAGATCTGACGCCAGGCGCTGCCACGCGGCTTTCCGCGGCTCGATCGGGCACATCACGGAATCGATGCCGAGAAGGCACACCCCGCGCAAAATGAAAGGTGCGACAGACGACGGCAGGTCCAGGCCGGCGGCCAAGCCGCTGGCCGCGATCGCCCCGCCGTATTTCGTCATCGACAGCAGATTCGCCAGTGTGGTCGAGCCGACGCTGTCGACGCCACCCGCCCAGCGCTCCTTTGCGATCGGCTTGGCCGGCGCCGACAATTCGTTGCGGTCGATGATTTCGGCTGCTCCGAGATGCTTCAGATAGTCAGCCTCCGAGGCGCGGCCGGTCGAAGCGATAACGTGGTAGCCGAGCTTCGAGAGCACGGCGATGGCGACCGAGCCGACGCCGCCGGCGGCGCCCGTCACCACCACAGGGCCGCTCTTCGGCGAGAGACCGTGCTTCTCCAGTGCCAGCACCGAGAGCATCGCAGTGAAGCCGGCGGTGCCGATCGCCATGGCATCGCGTGCCGACAGGCCTTGCGGCAAGGCCACCAGCCAGTCGCCCTTCACCCGCGCCATTTCGGCATAGGCGCCGAGATGGGTCTCGCCCATGCCCCAGCCGGTGCAGACGACCTTGTCGCCGGCCTTCCATTGCGGATGCGAGGATTGCTCGACCGTGCCGGCGAAGTCGATGCCGGCGATCATCGGGAAGCGGCGCACCACCGGCGCCTTGCCGGTGAGCGCGAGGCCGTCCTTGTAGTTCAGCGTCGACCATTCCACGCGGACGGTAACGTCGCCGTCCATCAGCTCGGCTTCATCGAACTGCGTCAGCGCGGCGGTGGTGCCCTTGTCCGCCTTGTCGATCCGGATCGCCTTAAATGTGGCCACGACTGAACTCCCTGACTTTGTTTGTCGGGGATGTTTAGCCGATCACACAGGCTGCGCAACCGCCCGAACGACAGGTTTCTCCACGATCGGAAGATTGATCAGCGCGGAAAGCACGCCGAACAGGATCGAGAGCCACCAGATCGGCGTATAGGAACCGAAGCGCTCGAAGACGATGCCCCCTAACCAGACGCCGAGGAAGCCGCCGACCTGATGGCTGACGAAGGCAAAGCCATACAGCGTCGCAAGCCAGCGCGTGCCGAACATCAGCGCCACCAACGCCGAGGTCGGGGGCACCGTGGACAGCCAGGTCAGGCCGGAGACCGCACCGAAAGCGATCGCCGAGAACGGCGTGATGGGGAACGAGATGAAGGCGAGGGTCGCGAGCGCACGCGTGAAGTAGATGGCCGAGAGGATGTAGCGCTTGGGCAGCGAGTTCTGGAGATAGCCGACGCTGAGCGAGCCGATGATGTTGAACAGGCCGATCGCCGCGATCACCCAGCCTCCGGTTTGCGTCGAGATGCCGCGATCGACCAGGAAGGCCGGCAGATGCACGGTGATGAAGGCGAGCTGGAATCCGCAAGTGAAGAAGCCGAGCACCAGCAGCACATAGGAGCGGTGACCGAAGGCTTCGGCGAGCGCCCTGGTGATGGTCTGCTCATCCGCCGGCGTCGCATTGGCCGTCGCTGCGGCGGGCGGCGTCGAGAGCGCCAGTGACAGCGGGATGATCAGCAGCATCAGGAAGCCGAACACGGAGAGTGCCTGCTGCCAGCCGAAATTGTCGATCAACGCGACGCCGATCGGTGCGAACAGGAACTGGCCGAACGAACCCGCCGCCGTGCCGGCGCCGAGCGCGAGGCCGCGCTTCTCGGCCGGCAGCAGCTTGGTGAATGCCGACAGCACCAGATTGAACGAGCAGCCGGCGAGTCCGAAGCCGACCATAACGCCGGCGCCGATGTTGAGCGACAGCGGCGTCGAGGAATAGCGCATCAGCAAGAGGCCGCCAGCATAGAGCAGCGCGCCGACGCACATCACCCGGAACAGGCCGAAGCGATCGGCGACCGCGCCGGCGATGGGCTGGCCCAGTCCCCACAGCAAATTCTGAAAGGCGATGGCGAGGCCAAACACGTCGCGGCCCCAGGAGAATTCATGGCTCATCGGCTGCACGAAGAAACCGAGCGCCGAGCGCGGGCCAAAGCCGAGCATGCCGATCGCGCAGCCGCAAAGAATGATGACGGCGGGGGTACGCCAGCTGGAGGAACGTGAGGCCGGAGCGAGTTCGCCCACTGATGTCGACATGGTGTTCCTCGTCTGTCATTGGCGGACTCGCAAAGAGGCGGCCGCGAACGCGTCATTTAATGCATTTGCATGAAAATCCCAAATCAAAAACGGTTGCATTCCACGAGGGGCTGCCGCGGGAGCATTGCGTTTCAATCTGGCCTCGCCCGACGCGTCGGACGACGATCTGACGAGATTGTGTGCGGCAGGACCTAGCCGTCCTCGACAGAGCGTGCTATTTCTGATTTACTCATATTGAGCATATATGAGGATCGATGAAACCCGCTCCGGCCCCTCGGCCGGATTACTCAGGCTCTACATATACTCATATTGAGTATAAATGACATGCGAGGGAGGCTTTTATGCCGATCACTGAAATTTACGGTCCAGACGATTTTGCCAACCGGCCGCAGGGCCATCTCGCCTCCTCTCCCCGCCCCGCACCGGCGCCCACGGCGCGCGCGCTGCCGACGCCCTCGCTGGAATGGACGGCGGAGGTCGAACGCGCCACCGCCCCGCTCTATGAGCGCGTGAAGCACGTCATCCCCACGATCGAGTGGCCGCTGATGGCGCCGACGATCAAGGCGATCAACGAGCTGAAGCGCGCGCGGGGTGCGGTGATCCTCGCGCATAACTACCAGGCGCCGGAGATCTTCCACTGCGTCGCCGACATCGGTGGCGACTCGCTGCAGCTCGCGGTGGAAGCCACCAAGGTGGAGGCCAATGTCATCGTCCAGTGCGGCGTGCACTTCATGGCGGAGACCTCAAAACTGCTCAACCCGGACAAGACGGTGCTGATCCCGGACTCGCGCGCCGGCTGCTCGCTGGCCGCCAGCATCACCGGTGCCGACGTTCGGCTGCTCCGCGAAAAATTTCCGGGCGTGCCTGTCGTCGCCTATGTCAATACGTCCGCAGAGGTGAAGGCCGAGGTCGATATCTGCTGCACCTCGTCGAACGCGGTGCAGGTGGTCGAGAGCCTGAACGCGCCAACCGTGATCTTCCTGCCCGATCGCTATCTCGCCACTTACGTGGCCTCGAAGACGGACGTGAAGATCATCGCCTGGAAGGGCGCCTGCGAGGTGCACGAGCGCTTCAAGGGCGAAGAGCTCCGCGCCTTTCGCGAGGCCGATCCGTCCGTGCAGATCATCGCGCATCCGGAGTGCCCGCCGGACGTGCTGGCGGAAGCCGACTTCACCGGCTCGACCGCCCACATGATCAACTGGGTCCGCGAAAAACGGCCGCGGCGGCTGGTGATGATCACGGAATGCTCGATGGCCGACAATGTGCGCGCCGAGCTGCCTGACGTGGAGATGCTGCGCCCCTGCAATCTCTGCCCGCACATGAAGCGCATCACGCTCGCGAACATCCTGGAGAGCCTGCTGACGCTCCGCGAAGAGGTGACGATCGATCCCGCGCTTGCGGATCGTGCAAGGCGCTCGGTCGAGCGGATGATCAATCTGAAGAACTAACAACACATGCGGCGTCACACACAGCTGTCGTCCCGGACAAGCGAAGCGCAGACCCGGGACCCATAACCACAGGCAGTGGTTTGGCGAAGACCCGGGGTGACCATCTCGCGCGACAACTACGCCCTGGGGTTATGGGTCCCCGCGTTCGCGGGGACGACGACAGAGTGAATGGAGAGAACGATGACCAACACCATCCACAATCTCACCCGCACCGACGACATCGTCATCGTCGGCGGCGGCCTTGCCGGGCTGTTCTGCGCGCTGAAGCTGGCGCCGCGGCCGGTGACCTTGATCTCGGCCGCGCCGCTGGGACAGGGCGCATCATCCGCATGGGCGCAAGGCGGCATCGCCGCGGCGGTCGCCGAGGGCGACACGCCCGAAGCCCACGCCGCCGACACCATCGCGGTCGGCGGCGGCCTCGTCGACGAGGCGGTTGCACTTGGGATCGCGCGCGAGGCCGCGCCGCGCATCCACGATCTCCTGACCTATGGCGTCCCTTTCGATCGCGACCTCGAAGGCAGGCTCGCCGTGGGACGCGAGGCAGCACACTCCGCACGCCGCATCGTGCATGTGCGCGGCGATGGCGCGGGCGCTGCGATCATCGCGGCGCTGAGCGAAGCCGTACGGCGCACGCCGTCAATCCGCGTCATCGAAGGTCTGGTCGCCGAAGCGCTGCTGACGGAGGACGGCGCCGTCACCGGCCTTCAGCTGCGCGAGGCCAACAATCCCGCCGCACGGCCGATCCTGCTCGCCTCGCGCGCGATAGTGCTCGCAACCGGCGGCATTGGACATCTCTATGCCGTCACCACAAATCCGCTCGAAGCCAGCGGCTCGGGCCTTGCGATCGCCGCACGCGCGGGCGCAGTCATCGCCGACCCTGAATTCGTACAGTTCCATCCGACCGCCATCATGGTCGGCCGCGATCCGGCACCGCTCGCCACCGAAGCGTTGCGCGGCGAAGGCGCGACGCTGGTCAATGGCGCCGGTGAACGCTTCATGGTTGCGCGCCACCCGCTCGCGGAGCTCGCGCCACGCGATATCGTGGCCCGCGGCGTGTTCGCCGAGATCGCGGCCGGTCGCGGCGCCTTCCTCGACGCGCGCCAGGCGCTGGGCGCGCGCTTCGCTGACAAATTTCCAACCGTGCATGCGAGCTGCATCGCGGCCGGCATCGATCCGGCCACGCAGATCATCCCGATTGCGCCCGCCGCGCACTACCACATGGGCGGCATCGCCGTGGATGCGCGCGGCCGCAGCTCGATCGACGGACTTTGGGCCGGCGGCGAGGTGTCGTCGACCGGCGCGCACGGCGCCAACCGGCTCGCCTCGAATTCGCTGCTGGAGGCGGTGGTCTACGCCGCGCGCATCGCCGACGACATCGCCGGCCGCTCGATCCCCGCACCTGCCCGCCTCCCCGACGCATTGGTGACACCGCGCGGCGGGGCGCCGGATGCTCTGGCCGGGAAGCGGCTGCGCGCAATGATGAGCGCGCATGTCGGCGTGATCCGCGAGGGCGACGGCCTCACCGAGGCCGTGCACCACTTCGCTGCGCTCGAACGCGAGGCAACGAGCATCGCGCTGCGCAACATGGCGACGTCTGCCCTGCTCGTTGCCGCCTCGGCGTGGAGCCGCCACGAGAGCCGCGGCGCGCATTTCCGCTCCGACCATCCGGCTGAGGTCCCTGCGCGGGCACAGCGAACGATGACGACACTCGCCGCGGTGCGCGAGATCGCGGACAGCCTGAGTTCCCTGCCGCGGGTCGCCCAACCCATGATTGCCTGACGGAGTTTTCCATGATTACCCCCACCTCCCTGCTCTATCCCGACGCCTTCCTCTCACCGCTTGCGATCGACGAAGCGGTGCAGCGCGCGCTCGACGAGGATCTCGGCCGCGCCGGCGACATCACCTCCCTTGCGACGATCCCGGAAGCGACCAGGGCGCAAGCCATTCTGGTCGCGCGCCAGTCCGGCGTAATCGCAGGCCTGCCGCTGGCACTCGCGACATTGCAAAAGCTCTCCTCCGACATCGAGGTGCGCGCGCATGTCCGTGACGCCGCACGCATTGTCCGCGGACAGCAGGTGCTGACGATCTCGGGCCCTGCGCGCGCCATTCTCACAGCGGAGCGGACGGCGCTGAATTTCGTCGGCCGCCTGTCGGGCGTCGCGACGCTCACGGCCGACTATGTCGCCCGCACCGAAGGCACGAAGATGCGCATCTGCTGCACGCGCAAGACCACGCCGGGGCTGCGCGCGCTGGAGAAATACGCCGTGCGCTGCGGGGGCGGCTTCAACCACCGCTTCGGCCTCGACGATGCGATCCTGATCAAGGACAACCACATCGCGGTCGCCGGCGGCGTTGGTGCGGTGCTGGAGCGCGCCCGCACCCATGCCGGCCATCTCGTCAAGATCGAGATAGAAGTTGATACGCTGGCGCAATTGCGCGAGGTGCTCGATACCGGACTTGCCGACGCCGTGCTGCTCGACAACATGGACCTTGCAACATTGCGCGATGCCGTGCGGATCAACGAGGGCCGTCTCAAGCTGGAGGCGTCAGGCGGCGTCACGCTGGACTCGATCGCGGCCATCGCGGCGACCGGCGTTGACTACGCTTCGGCGGGCGCGCTGACGCATTCGGCGCCGAACTTCGATTGCGCGCTGGATATCGAGATGTGAGATCACCGCTCTGAGCCCAGGGCTGGCTGCACCTCTCCCGCTTGCGGGGGAGGTCGGCGCGAAGCGCCGGGTGGGGGGCTCTCTCCACACTGGGGTTCTCGCCTGTGGAAACACCCCCTCCCCGACCCTCCCCCGCAAGCGGGAGAGGGAGCGCACCTTCACTGCCGCGACGATTGATTGCCTCAGCGCCGCTCGCTCGCACCCATCTCGGCAGAGCTCTTGGCTTCCTGCGCAAGCTCGGCCGACAGCGCGGCGGTCTGGGCCGGGGTGCCCCAGCTTGGTTCCTCGCTGCCGTCGCCCCAGGCGCGTGGCCGATAGAAGGTGTGCACGCCGGTCTTGTACATCTTCTTCATCTCGGCGACCCAGGACGGACGCACCCAATAGGCATGATAGTGCGTGGACTTGCCGACCTCGGGCAGCCAGATCTGGCCGTCGAGCATCGCCTTCGCGATCTTCTTGGCGCGCTCCCACATCTCGGGCTCGCGGATCACGTCGGCATTGTTGTCGCAGGCGAAGGTGAACTGGCAGGCGAGATGGCGGTGCTTGTTCTGATAGACCGCTCCGCACACGGTGTCGGGATATTTGCCGGAGAACACGCGGTTCATCACGACTTGCGCGACGGCCATCTGGCCGCGCACGGCCTCGCCGCGCGACTCGAAATAGACGGCTTCCGCAAGGCACTTCTCGGACTTCGCGCGCGACTTGTCGTCGAGCGCGAGACGCTCCGCCGGCGATCTGGCGCGCTGGTTGTCGGCGTTGACCTCGCCCTTCGGCGCGACGCTCTCGCCGCTCTCGATATCCTTGGCGATGTCCACTGTGGGCGGCGACAACGAGGCCGTCACCTTCATGTCGGGATCGGGCATCACGATCAGCGGCTCGGCGCCGGGCTGCCAACTCTCGATGCTTTCGAGATTGCCGCCGAGCGAGGAACTGCCAAAGAACAGGTTGGAGGTCTTGACGCTGAAGGGATCCCGCACCGGCGTCGTCGGCGCAGTGGTCCGCTTAAGCGCCTCGAGCGGCTGCACCGCGAACGCGCGCGCGGCGTCGCTGGCCCGCGGGGCATTGGTGTATTGCGGTAGCGGTGGCGCGCGGAGCGCTTCCTGGAGCTCGGGATCGAGCGCGGCCGCGGATTCCGGCGACATCGCCTGCGGCAGCGCGGCGGTCTTGGCGCCGAACACCGAGCTGTTCGACGTCGCGGGATCTTGCTGCGCCGGTGCCGCAGTGGGCGCGGCCGTCTCGGGAGCCTCGGTCGGTGCAACGGTCGCGAGGCGATCACCCTTCATGGAGCGATCGACCTTGGGAAAGTCTGAAGCCTGGTAGCGCGGCGCAGCCTGCAGCGCCGGATTGCGGCTGATCGCGCCGGTGACGTCGCGACCATCGAGGCTCGCCAGGCGAACCATCGCGCTCTGCGGAACCGAGGTGCCGATGGGGCGGGAAAAACTGTAGGTCGCGAGCTGGATCGAGGACGCTGCGGAGAACACCTGCTTCTGCCAACGCTCGGCGACGCCGGGTTGGCGCGCCAGCAGAGAGGCAATATCCTGATAGCCGGTCTCTCTCGGCATCAATGCGAAGATGCAGAGACCGATGCCGAAGGACGCGAACCGCGCGCCCTTCGGATGGTTACGCAACACAGACATCGATACGCTCACGCTACGCTTACGCCAGAAAAATCGAAACGCAGTACATCCGTGCAATTCGATCTTTATCGTAAGTATCCAATTTAGGTTGCCGGGGCGTTAATCGGCGTTGCGCGTGCGGCACACTCAAGCGATTGCAGGTGTTTTCACGGGTTGATCGCGCACGGTGGTAAATGCGTCGTCACGTGAAGCGGTAAACAACCGGTCAACGCGAATGGTGAAGGAACTCTTGCTGGCGCGTATCAATACGGGATGCGCGTGCGGTTCCTTGTTGTCCGAGCGCTCTTGCGACGAAGCAATCCAGGTTGCCGCCGTGGAGAGATTCTGGGTTGCTTCGCAGCGCTCGCAATGACGGGTTGGCGAGAGCATCGCGAAAACGAAAAAGAGGCAGGGTTTTGGCCCCGCCTCTTTCATCCCAGTATTCTAGTTCTGCTTACGCCTGGCTGGCGATCGCCTTGCCGAGTGCGGCTTGCGCCGCTGCGAGACGGGCGATCGGCACGCGGTAGGGTGAGCAGGAGACGTAGTCGAGGCCGATGTTGTGGCAGAAGGCGACGGAAGCGGGATCGCCGCCGTGCTCGCCACAGATGCCGACCTTGAGCTTCGCCCGCGTCTTGCGGCCGCGCGCGACGCCGATCTTGACGAGCTCGCCGACGCCTTCCTGGTCCAGCGCGACGAAGGGATCAACCGACAGGATGCCCTTCGCCACGTAGGGACCGAGGAAGCTCGCCGCGTCGTCGCGGCTGATGCCGTAGGTGGTCTGCGTGAGGTCGTTGGTGCCGAACGAGAAGAACTCGGCCGACTCTGCGATCTCGGCCGCGAGCAGACAGGCGCGCGGCAGCTCGATCATGGTGCCGACCTGATAGGTCAGCTTGGTGTTGGTGTCGCGCATCACCGCCTGCGCGGTCGCATCGATCCGCGCCTTGACGAGGTCGAGCTCCATCTTGGTCGCGATCAGCGGCACCATCACCTCGAGGCCGACGGCCTTGCCGGTGCGCTTCTCGGCCTCGACCGCCGCCTCGAAGATCGCACGCGCCTGCATCTCGGCGATCTCCGGATAGGCGATCGCGATGCGGCAGCCGCGGAAGCCGAGCATCGGATTGAACTCCGAGAGCTCGCGCGCGCGGTCAGCCAGGCGCCGCGGGTCGGTATTCATGGCGCGTGCCACTTCCTCGACCTCGGCGTGGGTGTGCGGCAGGAACTCGTGCAGCGGCGGATCGAGCAGACGAATCGTGACGGGCAGGCCCTTCATGATCTCGAACAGCTCGACGAAGTCGGCGCGCTGCATCGGCAGCAGTTTTGCGAGCGCCGCGCGGCGGGACTGCTCGTCTTCGGAGAGGATCATCTCGCGCACCGTGCGGATGCGGGTCTCTTCGAAGAACATGTGCTCGGTGCGGCACAGGCCGATGCCTTCGGCGCCGAACTTGATCGCGGTGCGCGCGTCGTCGGGCGTGTCGCCGTTGACGCGGACGCCGATCTTGCGGACCTGGTCAGCCCAGGCCATCAGCGTGCCGAACTCACCGGACAGCTCCGGCTCGATCATCGGCATGCGGCCGGCCAGCACCTGGCCGAGCGAACCGTCGATGGTGATCACGTCGCCGGTCTTGAAGGTGCGCGAACCGATGCTCATGGTGCCGCGGCCGTAATCGACGCGGATGGTGCCGCAGCCGGAGACGCAGGGCTTGCCCATGCCGCGCGCGACCACCGCCGCGTGCGAGGTCATGCCGCCGCGCGTGGTCAAAATGCCTTCGGCGGCGTGCATGCCGTGGATGTCTTCCGGGCTGGTCTCGATGCGGACCAGAATGACCTTGCGCCCGTCGGCCTGAAGCTTGGCGGCCTCGTCCGAGGAAAACACGATCTCGCCGGAGGCAGCACCCGGGGATGCCGGCAGGCCGGTCGCGATCACGTCACGCTTGGCGTTGGGATCGATGGTCGGATGCAGCAGCTGATCGAGCGAAGCCGGATCAATCCGTGTCACCGCTTCCTTTTTCGAGATCAGGCCTTCATTGGCGAGCTCGACCGCGATGCGCAGCGCCGCTTTCGCGGTGCGCTTGCCGCCGCGGGTCTGCAGCATCCACAGCTTGCCGCGCTCGACGGTGAACTCCATGTCCTGCATGTCGCGGTAGTGCTTCTCGAGCTGCGTGTAGATCCGCGTCAGCTCCTTGAAGGCCTCCGGCATCGCCGCTTCCATCGACGCCTTGTCGGACCCCGATTCCTGGCGCGCTTCCTCGGTGATGTCCTGCGGTGTGCGGATGCCCGCCACCACGTCCTCGCCTTGCGCGTTGATCAGGAACTCGCCGTAGAGCTTGCTCTCGCCGGTCGAGGGGTTGCGGGTGAAGGCAACGCCGGTCGCCGAGGTCTCGCCCATGTTGCCGAACACCATGGCCTGCACGTTGACCGCGGTGCCCCAGGATTCCGGAATGTCGTGCAGCTTGCGGTAAGTCACCGCGCGCGCGTTCATCCAGGATGAGAACACCGCGCCGATCGCGCCCCAAAGCTGATCGTGCGGATCCTGCGGGAAGTCCTTGCCGGTCTCGCGCGCGACGGCGTCCTTGTACTTGCCGACCAGCTCGACCCAGTCCTCGGCGGAGAGGTCGGTGTCGAGGGTGTAGCCCTGGCCGTCCTTGAAGGTGTCGAGGATTTCCTCGAAGTGATGATGCTCGAAACCGAGCACCACGTCCGAATACATGGTGATGAAGCGGCGATAGCTGTCATAGGCGAAGCGGCGGTCACCCGACAATTCCGACAGCGCTTCCACGGTCTGGTCGTTGAGGCCGAGGTTGAGAACGGTGTCCATCATGCCCGGCATCGAGGCGCGCGCGCCGGAGCGCACGGAGACGAGCAGCGGGTTCTTGGCATCGCCGAAGATCTTGCCGGTCAACTTGCCGACATAGTCGAGCGCCTTCTCAACCTGCGACTGCAACTCCTTCGGATAGGATTTGTCGTGGGCGTAGAAATAGGTGCAGACCGAGGTCGGGAGGGTGAAGCCCGGAGGCACCGGCAGGCCGAGATTGGCCATCTCGGCAAGGTTCGCGCCCTTGCCGCCGAGCAGGTCGCGCATCTCCGTGCGGCCCTCGGCCTTGCCGTCACCGAACGTGTAGACCCATTTGCCGGCCTTGCCCGCGGCTGGCGCGGCCTTGGCTGATGCAGCCTTCTTCGGCGCAGGCTTCGCAGCGACCTTCGGCAGAGCCGCCTTGGTCACAGCCTTCGCAGCCGGCTTGGCAGCAGCTTTTGCGGCAGTTTTGGCGGCCGGCTTTGCGGCAGCTTTGGCGACCGGCTTGGGCGCGCTCTTGGCAAGCGTCTTGCGGGCTGCCGGCGCGGCTTTCGCCTTGGTGGAAGACTTTGATTTCGCTGGAGTTTTATTGGGCTTCGAGGCGGCTTTGGCCATAGCTTGCACACAACCTGCGAGAGGAATGGGAATTCGCGGGCCTTACACCATTTTGGGCGGGCCCGCGCAAGTCAGACAGTTCCGGAAAATGAACGCCTAGAAGCGGAGCCATTTCAGGAGCCCGAGCCCGATCGCACCGTTCACAATGAGGAAGATCGCGACGATCAGGTTGAGGAGCCGCGGCATGATCAGGATGAGCACGCCCGCAATCAACGACAGGATCGGCGAAATGTGGGCGACGGTGATGTGCATGAACGATCTTTCTGTGGAGGTGGGGCGAATCGCGGGCGGATCATAGCCCTCCCGGTTCCGCGAGTAGAGACGCGCAAGAGGCGATGCGAGTTCCGGCACCCACGAAAACTGCCTGAAATTGCCGCGAATGCGGCGGGCCTTTTCCCGGAACATTGCCAAGGGTGCATGCATTGGCCAACCGGTCGCGCCATTGACGCGTCCGAAAATAAAATCACGTCGAAGGAGTTGTCCATGCGGAACAGGATTCTCGCTCTTGCAGCGCTCGCGGCCGCGATCGGCTCGCCCCTTGCGGCGCAGGCGCAAAGCGGTGTCACCGTCGGACGCGCGCCCGCCGTGGTCGACAGCGCGCCGACCATTGCGGCCGATCAGCGGCCGGCCTTCCGCGACTATGTCGTCGAGCAACGTGTGCCAGCCTTCCGCATCCCGGATCGCATCGTGGTCGGCGCCACCCTACCCGAAAGCGGCGTCACTTATTATGACGTGCCGCAACGCTTCGGCGCCACCACCTATCGCTACACAGTCGTGAACGGCGAAACCGTGCTGGTCGAGCCGCGCTCGCGCCGCATCGTCGAGGTGCTGGACTGACATCGACTGGCTGACATCGACTAGATGTCCGGCGCGTCACATCAGGCTGGCGCGAGCAGTTAATCGGACATCAGGCCCCGCCCGGTCCTTCCCCCCGCCGGGCGGGGCTCTTTTTGGGCAGGCGTTCGTGTTGGCGCGCTCGTGTCCCGGACAAGGCGCAACGCGCAAGCGTTGCGGCGCAGAGCCGGGACCCAGAAGCTCCGAGCACGCGTCCGGCATGGGCCCCGGCTCTGCAGCGCACCGCCAAGTGGCGCTGCGCTGCGTCCGGGGCACGAGAGCCGCAATTGCCGCGGCCTCAATCCTGGATCTTCGAGAAATCCGCCACCGCACGCGTGGCGCTGCGGATCTCGTTCAGCAGCTTCAGGCGGTTCTCGCGCACCTTCGCATCGTCATCATTGACGCGAACCTTGTCGAAGAACGCATCGACCGGCGGACGCAGCTTTGCCATCGCGCTCATCGCAGCGGCAAAGTCTTCCCCGGCGACGGCGGCGCTGGCTTCCGCCTGCACCTCGCCGATCGCCTTGGCCAGCGCCTTCTCTTCACCGAGGCTGTAGAGCGCAGCATCCGGCGCACCGTCGAAGCTGCGCTTGTCCTTCTTCTCCTCGATCGAGAGGATATTGCTGGCGCGCTTGGTCCCGGCGAGCAGGTTCTTGCCGTCGTCGGTGTCGAGGAATTTGCCGAGCGCCTCGACCCGGCGGACGATCATCAGCAGATCGTCCTGACCGCCGAGCGCGAACACGGCGTCGACAAGATCATGCCGCGCGCCCTGCTCGCGGAGTTGGACTTTCAGACGGTCGGCAAAGAAGGCGAGCAGATCGCTCGGAAGCCTCGTGGCATCGGCAGGCTTCACCAACAAGCCCGCAAGTGCGGAAGCCGCGACTTTCGTGAGCGAGAGCCGCAGCCCGTTTTCGGCGATCAGCCTGATCACGCCCAGCGCTGCACGACGCAGGGCATACGGATCCTTGCTGCCCGTCGGCTTTTCGTCGATCGCCCAGAAGCCAACAAGCGTATCAATCTTGTCCGCCAACGCCACCGCAACACTCACCGGATCGGTCGGCACGCGATCGGCGGGCCCTTGCGGCTTGTAGTGCTCCTCGCACGCCGCGGCGACGGAGGCATCCTCGCCCTGCGCCAGCGCGTAGTACTTGCCCATCAGGCCCTGCACTTCAGGGAATTCACCGACGACCTCCGTCAGCAGATCCGCCTTGGCCAGATGCGCGGCGCGCGTCGCCTTGGCGACATCGGCACCGACCAGCGGCGCGATCTCGGCGGCGAGCCGCTCAATGCGCTTGATACGCGCGGCCTGCGTGCCGAGCTTTTCGTGGAACACGATCTGCTCGAACTTCGGCAGACGGTCTTCCAGCTTCGTCTTGAGGTCGGTCTCGTAGAAAAACTTCGCATCCGACAGGCGCGGACGGATCACGCGCTCGTTGCCTGATACGATGACCTTGCCGCCGTCGGTCGCCTCGATATTGGCGGTGAGGACGAACTTGTTGGTCAGCTTCCCGGTCTTGGTATCCTTGACCACAAAGCACTTCTGGTTGTTGCGGATGGTGGCGCGGATCACCTCGTCCGGGATGGCGAGATATTCCGCTTCGAACGATCCCATCATGACGACCGGCCATTCGACGAGGCCCGAGACCTCGTCCAGCAGCACCTGATCCTCAACCAGCTCGAAGCCTTGTGCGAAGGTCAGCTCCTTGGCGTCGGCGAAGATGATGTCCTTGCGCGCCTGCGGATCGAGAATGACTTTGGCGGCTTTCAGCTTCGCCTCATAGTCCTCGAACCGGCGCACGCTGATCGCGTCCGGCGCCATGAAGCGATGGCCATAAGTGGTCTGGCCGGTCGCGATGCCGTCGACCTCGAACTTCACGACATCAGGCTCTTCCGTCTCGAGCCCGAACGTCGCGGTGATCGCGTGCAGCGGGCGCACCCAGCTCAGCGATCCCGGCTTGCCCGAGCGCGCGCCCCAGCGCATCGATTTCGGCCAGGGGAAGGTGCGGATGATGACGGGCAGGATTTCCGCGAGCACGTCGATCGCATCGCGGCCGGGCTTCTCGATCAAGCCGATGTAGAAATCACCCTTGGGATCGCGCTGGATCTTGGCTTCATCCAGCGACTTCAATCCCGTCGCTTTCAAAAAGCCCTGCACGGCCGCGTCGGGCGCGCCGACCTTGGGTCCGCGGCGTTCGGTCTTGAGGTCAGGCTGACGCGCGGGAATGCCGTGCACGGTGAGCGCGAGGCGGCGCGGCGTCGCGAACGCTTTCGCGCCCTCATAAACCAGGCCTTCGGCAACGAGCTTGTCGGTGACCAGACGGCTCAGATCGTCGGCCGCCTTAGCCTGCATGCGCGCGGGAATCTCTTCCGAGAACAGTTCAAGCAAAAGTTCGGGCATCAGGCCGCTCCGCCCGCTTCAGTATGGATCCAGGCCTCGCCGCAGGCTTTTGCCAATTCACGCACGCGAAGAATGTAGCTCTGCCGCTCCGTCACGGAGATCACGCCGCGGGCATCGAGCAAGTTGAAGACGTGGCTCGCCTTGATGCACTGGTCGTAGGCCGGCAGCGCCATCAGATGCGCCTCGCGCTTGTCGTCCTTCCAGCCGGCGTCGAGATATTTCCGGCAAGCCGCTTCCGCCATCTTGAACTGCTCGAACAGCATCGCGGTGTCGGCGACTTCAAAGTTGTGCTTCGAATATTCCCGCTCGGCCTGCAGGAAGACGTCGCCATAGGTGACCTTGGCGTCGCCCTCGCGGCCGTTGAAGTTGAGGTCGTAGACGCGGTCGACGCCCTGCACATACATCGCGAGACGCTCGAGCCCGTAGGTGAGCTCGCCCGCGACCGGCGCGCATTCGAAGCCGGCGACCTGCTGGAAATAAGTGAACTGGCTGACTTCCATGCCGTCGCACCAGCACTCCCAGCCGAGACCCCAGGCGCCCAGCGTCGGGCTCTCCCAATCGTCCTCGACGAAGCGGATGTCGTGCACGGCGGAATCGATGCCGATCGCGGCCAGCGACTTCAGGTACAGCTCCTGAAGGTTCGGCGGCGACGGCTTCATGATCACCTGGAACTGGTAATAGTGCTGCATCCGGTTCGGGTTCTCGCCGTAGCGGCCGTCCTTGGGGCGGCGCGAGGGCTGCACATAGGCGGCGTTCCAGGGCTTTGGCCCGAGCGCGCGCAACGTAGTTGCCGGATGGAAGGTGCCCGCGCCCATCTCCATGTCGTAGGGCTGCAGGATCACGCAGCCCTGCTCGGCCCAGAACCGCTGGAGCGCGAGGATGAAGCCCTGGAACGAGCGTTCCGGGCGCATATGGGCGGGCAATGAGGCGTCCATCGTCAGATCAGGCTCTCGCGGGGGGTTTTGAATCGCGCGGGACCGTATCGACGGCGGGGTTGGGAATCAAGGCAAAGGGGGCGGTTTCGGGCCAAACGGCACGCGTCGAGGACAGTGCCGTAGGGTGAGCAAAGGCGCCCTTGCGCCGTGCCCACCATCTTTCCAGGATTGAGGTGCTGTCGTGGGCACGCTTCGCTTTGCCCACCCTACGGCACCTTACGGGTTGAGAGCGCTAACCCGGCCGGTAGGCTCCGGTCACGGGGTCACGTTTCAGGGTCTGGATATTCCCCATATGGGCGGCCTCGGCGACGCGCGACAGGCGCATCTCCTCCAGCTCCTGGTTGATCCTGACAGCGGTCTTGTAGGCCCAGCGGACCACGGCAAGCCCACCCAGGACGCCCGCGAAAGCGACGAACGGCGGCATCTGTCGATCCTCGTATAGTGCTCAGCCCCCACGCACATTGTTGCGCAGTCGGGGCTGCGCCGCAATCGGCAGGCCAAGAGGCCAAATGGCGCGGGAGGGCTCGGCCTAGAACCCGAATTTCGCCCAGATCGCCCGCGTCTCAAGCGCCGAGATCAGATCGTCCGGCAGGCCGGCCATTGATTCCATGGCCGAAAGCTGCCCCGCGCCGGGCGATTTCCGGCCCAGAAAGCCGGAGAGCAGCCCGGTCGGCTGCGCGATCACGGGGGTGAGAACCTTCTCGCCATAGCGGGCACGAAGAGTTGAGCGGAGATCGCCGATGCTGTCGGCGAGTCCCAGCGCGATCGAACTCTCGCCGGCCCAATATTCGCCCGTGAACAGGGCGTCGTCCGCGCCCTTGAGGCGCGCGCCGCGGCTCTCCTTCACCAGGGAAATGAAGATCTGATGGATTTCGCGCTGGAGCGCCTTCAGCTTGGCGACGTCGTCGGGGTTCTCGGGGAGGAAAGGATCGAGCATCGCCTTGTGTGCGCCGGCCGTATAGAGGCGCCGCTCGATGCCGAGCCGCTTGATCGCCTCCTGGAAACCAAAGCTGCCGCCGACCACGCCGATCGAGCCGAGGATCGAAGAGGGATCGCAGATGATCTCGTCGCCGGCGCAGGCGATCATATAGCCGCCAGAGGCTGCAACGTCCTCGACGAACACCAGCACCGGCAGCTTCTTCTCCGCCGCGAGTTGCTTGATGCGCAGATAAATCTGGCGCGACTGCACCGGCGAGCCGCCGGGCGAGTTGATCACCAGAGCCACCGCCTTGGCGTGCCGATACGAGAACGCGCGCTCCAGCACCCGCGCAACGCCCGCCAGCGTCATGCCCGGGCGCAGCGGCGTCACCGCACCGATCACACCGGACAGCCGCACCACCGGCACGACCGCGGTACCGGGGCGGAAGCGCGCCGGCAGATATTGCATGAGCTTGTCGGCCAGGCCGGAACTCTCACGATCTTTCAATTGTTCGGCCATGCCGTTACCTCTGATTAACCATTTCTTATCACGCGACTGTCATTGGAAGTGCCTGGAACGTGTTTTGCAGATTTCCCGCTGGGAGGCTTCAATGAGGCAGCGGAGAACACCATGAAAATCTATCTGCTGATGCTGCTGATCGGTGCGCTGTTCATGGCGATCCGCTTGACGTCCCCGCAAGAGCAACAGCCGGAATCGCTTCCGCAGTAAGCCGTCACGGTTCCAGCAGCGGCAAGGCCGCTCTCCCCTCCAGAATCTCCGTCACCTCTTTCTTGGACGCGCCTGACTCGTCGTTGAGCATGAGGCCCGGCAGCAATCGCGTCGGAGCCCGGCCACCTTTGACCGCACGCACCAGCACGCGGATCGCAGGCCGCCCCGCCTCACCGTGAACCGGCAGGACCGAAAGGCTACCGAAGCCGCGTGACAGCGCCGCCAGGACATCGGCGATGCCATCTGCGCGCCAGATCAATGTCAGCACACCATTCGATCGGAGGATGCGCCGCGCTGCATGCACCCAGGCATGCAGGGTCTCCTCCGTCGCCACATGCGCGGTGTGACGCGCCTGATCCGGCGAGCCGCGATGCCGGGCCGGATCGTTGAAGGGCGGATTCATCAGCACCACATCGACGCTGTCGGGCGACAGCCCGTTTGCCGCAAAGGCCGTGGCGTCGGCGGTGACATCGAGCAGGATGGTCTCGGCGGCAAGCGCATTCGCGGCGGCATTGGCGCGCGCGAGCTCGGCCAGCTCCGGATCGATCTCGACCAGGCTCAGCCCGATACCAGCGACGCGCCGGGCCAGCGCCAGCCCGGCCGTGCCGACGCCGGCGCCGAAATCGACCACGCGGTCCCCGGGACGGGCCTCCGTCGCCGCCGCAAGCAGAATGGCGTCGTGCCCGGCTCTGTGGCCACTCCGCTTCTGCCTCAGGCGCAATTGCCCGCCGAGAAAGGCGTCCTCGGTAATATCTGCGGCCTCACTCATCGCCGCGCAGTTCGTGGCTGAGGCCGGCTTCGGTGAGGAGCTCCCTGGCCTCCTGGGCGTCGTCCTCATGAACCAGGATCCGCCGCGGCAAAATGCCGAGCGAGCCCTCGATGATGCTCATGTTCTGGTCCAGCACCAGGTGATGGATGTTGGCGCCGTCGAGCAGCGCGCCGATCGCCGACACCAGCACCATATCGTTGGTCCGAACCAGTTCACGCAAAACGCAGGTTTCCTTGCCTGAGAGGGGGTTAAAGCGGCAAATGTCAATGGTTCCGCGGGCCTTGCCGCATCCGCCGCCAGTTTCTATTGTCTTTCCGTCAGAATAGCCCCTCCGGGGCAAATATTGGAGACCGGCGTGGCCGTCATCGTACCTTTCGAAACTCCCGGCGCGTCGATCGAAGAGCTGGTTGCCCTTGTCGCCCCTGATATGGAGCGCGTCAACGCCACGATCCTGTCGCGGACCGGTTCGGACGTGACCATGATCCCGGAGGTCGCCAACCATCTGATCTCCTCCGGCGGCAAGCGGCTGCGGCCGATGCTGACGCTCGCCATGGCCAACCTCGCCGGCTACACCGGCGACGGCCATATCAAGCTCGCCGCCTCCGTCGAGTTCATGCATACCGCCACGCTGCTGCACGACGACGTCGTCGACGAGAGCGAGATGCGCCGCGGCAAGCTGTCGGCGCGCATGCTCTGGGGCAACGAGGCGAGCGTGCTGGTCGGCGACTTCCTGCTCGGCCAGGCCTTCCGCATGATGGTCGAGGTCGGCTCGCTCCGCGCGCTCGACATCCTCTCTGCGGCCGCCGCCACCATCGCCGAAGGCGAGGTGATGCAGCTGGCCGCCGCCAAGAACACCGCGACCACCGAGGACGAATATCTCGCCGTGATCCGCGGCAAGACCGCCGAGCTGTTTGCCGCCGCCTGCGAGGTCGGCCCCGTGATCGCCAACCGCCCCAAGGCCGAGCAGACCGCCTGCCGCTCGGTCGGCATGAATCTCGGCATCGCCTTCCAGCTCGTCGACGACGTGCTCGACTATGGCGGCAAGAGCGCAAAGCTCGGCAAGAACACCGGCGACGATTTCCGCGAGGGCAAGATCACCCTGCCCGTCGTGCTCGCCTTCCGCCGCGGCAACGACACCGAGCGCGCGTTCTGGATCCGGGCGCTGGAGCGCGGTGAAATCGGCGACAGCGACCTCGATCACGCCATCGGATTGATGAACAAGCACCGCGCACTCGAGGACACGCTCAGCCGCGCCCAGCACTACGGCGCCATGGCGGTGGACGCACTGGCGCTGTTCCCCTCCTCGCCGATGAAGAGCGCGTTGGAGCAGGTGGTGGCGTTCTGTCTGGCACGGTCGCATTAGGCTTTTGCGTTTAGGCGCATTGCCAGCCCAACACTTGGTGTCGTCCCGGCGAAGGCCGGGACCCATATCGCGTGATCCATCGATACTGCGTTGGGTGCCAGTACCAATAACAACCAATCTTCGCCAAACCACTCCCTGTGGTTATGGGTCCCGGCGTTCGCCGGGACGACAGCGGTGAGTTAGGCCGCGACTGTCTCCACCTCGTCATTGCGAGCGCAGCGAAGCAATCCAGACTGTCTCCTCGGAAAGACTCTTGATTGCTTCGCTGCGCTCGCAATGACGAGTTACTTGCTTTTTGCAAGTCACTACCCTACCTTCCCGCCATGCAGCCCAAATCCCCCTCGATCCTGGAATGCCCGGTCGGTCGTGCCGTGGAGACGGTCGGTGAATGGTGGAGCATCCTGATCCTGCGGGATGCGTTTCAGGGTGCGACGAAATTCGACGAATTTTCGCAAAGCCTCGGGATCGCGCCGAACATCCTGTCGCGGCGGCTCGCTCACCTCACCGCATCAGGCATGTTCGTGCGCCGCCGCTATCAGGAGCGGCCGCCACGTTACGAATACGTGTTGACGGACAAGGCGCGGGATTTCTTCCCGGTGATCGCTACGTTGCTCGCCTTCGGCAACAAGCATCTCGCGCCCAAGGGCGAATCCATCGTGCTGGCGAGCCGGAGCGACGCTCGCCCGTTCGATCCGGTCGTGGTCGACGCTACCGACATGCAGCCGATCACGCTCGCCAATACGGTCGTCGTCGCCGGCCCCCGCGCCAGCCGCGGCATGCGCAAGCGCATCGCTTCACTCAAGGCCATGAACCCGGCCGTCGCGCCGGTTGGAGAGTAACATGCGTCGTATCGTCGTGACGGGAATGGGCGCGGTGTCGCCGCTCGGCTGCGGTGTCGAAACCTCCTGGCGCCGGCTGCTCGCCGGCCATAGCGGGCTGCGCCCGCTGCCAGAATGGGCGCTGGCGCTGCCGGCGCGCATTGCCGGACTCGTGCCCGACAAGGCCGACGATGCCGATGGCGGCTTCGACCCCGCGCAGGCCGCCGCACCAAAAGACCAGCGCAAGATGGACCGCTTCATCCTGTTCGCGCTGCTCGCGGCCGCCGAGGCGATCGCGCAGGCGAAATGGACGCCGCAGGATGCTGCCGCGCTGGAACGCACCGCGACGATCATCGCCTCCGGCGTCGGCGGTTTCCCGGCGATGGCGGAGGCGGTGCGCATCACCGAGCAGCGCGGCGTGCGCCGGCTCTCGCCGTTCACGATCCCCTCGTTCCTGGCCAATCTCGCCGCCGGCCACGTCTCGATCAAATACGGCTACAATGGCGCGCTGGGCACACCGGTCACCGCGTGCGCGGCCGGCGTGCAGGCGATCGGCGATGCCGCGCGCATGATTCGATCAGGCGAAGTCGACATCGCGATCTGCGGCGGCGCGGAAGCCTGCATCGACATCGTCAGCCTCGGCGGCTTTGCGGCAGCGCGCGCGCTGTCGAGCGGGTTCAACGAGGAGCCGGCGCGCGCCTCGCGCCCGTTCGATCGGGACCGCGACGGCTTTGTGATGGGCGAAGGCGCCGGCATTCTTGTCATCGAGGAACTCGAACATGCGCTCGCGCGCGGCGCCACGCCGATCGCGGAGGTGATCGGATACGGCACGACGGCCGACGCCTACCACATGACATCAGGCCCGCCCGACGGCGACGGCGCGCGCCGCGCCATGGAGATCGCGCTTCGGCAGGCGAGCCTTGCGCCGGCGGATCTGCAGCACCTCAACGCCCACGCAACATCGACGCCCGCCGGCGACGAGAGCGAGCTTGGCGCGATCGCCGCGCTGTTCGGCCGCAACCGCGGCATCGCCGTCAGCGCGACCAAATCGGCCACCGGCCATCTGCTCGGCGCCGCCGGCGGCCTCGAGGCGATCTTCACCGTGCTTGCCCTACGCGACCAGATAGCGCCGCCGACGCTCAATCTGGAAAACCCCGATGCGGGCGCTAATGGCATCGACATCGTCGCCGGCACCGCGCGGCCGATGCCGATGCAACACGCGATCTCCAACGGCTTTGGCTTCGGCGGGGTCAATGCCAGCGTGATCTTCCGCCGCACGGGCTAAACGAGAGCCTTGCAATCGCGGCCCGCTCCGTTACCAAAACAGGATGATCGAAACGAATTTCTGGCTGTTCCTGGCCGCAGCCTGTCTCATCGCCGCCGTTCCCGGCCCCGGCATCTTCTACGTCGCGGCACGAACCTTGTCGGAGGGACGGGCCAGCGGCTTCGCATCGACCGCAGGCACGGCGCTGGGCGGGCTGGTTCATGTGGTCGCGGGCAGCCTCGGCATCTCCGCAATCATCCTCGCCAGCGCCGAATTGTTCGCCGCCGTCAAATTCGTCGGCGCGCTCTATCTGGTCTGGCTCGGCATCAAGACTTTTCGGAGCGCCGGCCGCACACTGTCGCTCGAGGGAGAAGCCTTCGGCGACAAGCGCGCGTTCCGCGAGGGCGTGCTGGTCGAGGCGCTGAACCCGAAGACCGCCGCGTTCTTCCTCGCCTTCATTCCGCAATTCCTCGATCCCGCGGGACCGAGCCCCACGCTGCAATTCATCCTGCTCGGTGCGATCTCGGTGGCGTTGAACACGCTCGCCGACGTCGTCGTGGTGCTGATGGCCTCCGCGACACGTACGCAGCTGATTGGACGACCGCATCTGATGCGGCGTCTCACGCAGGGCTCCGGCGTCTTCATTGCAGGCCTCGGCCTGTCGCTGGCCCTGGTGCGGCGGCCGGCGAATGGATAGTGCCCCGGTGCTCGCCCCGCAAAGCCGCTTCTACGAGTCTCATGGCCTGCGGCTGCATTATGCCGATTGGGGCAATGAGGGCGCGCCGCCTCTCATCCTGGTCCATGGCGGCCGCGATCATTGCCGGAGCTGGGACGTCATCGCCCGGTCGTTGCAGCCGCATTTTCATGTGGTGGCGCCCGACCTGCGCGGCCATGGCGATTCCGACTGGACCAGGGGCGGCAGCTACGCGCTGACCGAATATGTCTACGATCTCGTCCAGCTCATCCGCACCATCGCAGCTTCTCAGGTGACCCTCGTCGGCCATTCGATGGGCGGCATGGTGAGCCTGATCTTTTCAGGGTCATTCCCCGAGCAGGTCACGAAGCTGGTCGTGCTCGACGGCGTGACCATGCTGCCGGACACGCCGAAGCCGCCGGCGCATGAGCGTATCGGCAAATGGGTAGCCCAGCTCGACAGACTGCATGACCGCACGCCGCGCCACTATGCGACCCTCGAAGACGCCGCCGCACAGATGGTGCTTCACAACAAGCGTCTCTCCCGCGACCTCGCGCTGCATCTCGCCACGCACGGCGCACGGCAGAACGAGGACGGCACCTATAGCTGGAAGTTCGATCCCTATCAGCGTGCCTCCGCGCCGCACCGGCTTTGGCCGGACGATCACATCGCGCTGTGGTCGCGCATCACCTGCCCGACGCTGCTCTTGAACGCCGGCGAGAGTTTTCTCGCCGGTGCCAGGGCAGCAGGCCTGGAGCGTTACTTCCCGCAAGCGCGCGTCGAGACCATCTCAGGCGCCGGACACTGGCTGCAGCACGACAAGCCGGACGAGGTGTTGGGCGAGATCCGGCGGTTTCTCGGGCTGGCCGAGCAAGGCAGCGGCTAGCTCGGCTGCCGTAGGGTGGGCAAAGGCGCGTCAGCGCCGTGCCCACGTTCTTGAAAGTGGTGGGCACGCTTCCGCCTTCGCTCTTTGAGCTACGGCGGACAAGTCGCTTTGCCCACCCTACGGCACTGTCGCCGGGGAAATATCTAGCTCAACGTCCCCGCATGCACCCACCAGCCGGGGTGGTCGCGCCGGATCTTTTCGGCCGCGGCATGCGTGTCGACGGGCGAGCCGTAGATCGCAAAGCACGTCGCGCCCGAGCCGGACATGCGGGCGAGCTTGACGCCGGCGGAGTCACGCAAGGCCTCCAGCACGTCGCCGATGACAGGTTCGATCCGCAGCGCAGGAGCTTCGAGATCGTTGGCGACGGTTTCGAGAACGTCGACCCAATCGGCGATCGACCCGCCCTCTTCCGGCCAGGCGGGAGCTCCCAGAACCGAGGTGGCGCCGACCAGGAGCTCGCCGTTGCGCAGGCCCAGCTGCTGGAAAACATCCTTGGTGGCCATAGGCACGCGCGGATTGACCATCACGCAGGGCATGCTCGGCAGTGCGAGCGGCAGCAGCTGCTCGCCGACGCCGGTCATGTCGCAGGCGCGCGAGAGCAGGCACACCGGGACGTCGGCGCCAGTTGCGAGCGCGACCTTCTGCAGGCGCGGATCGTCGAGCGACAGATTGTTGAGACGCGCCAGGAGTCGCAGCGCCGCTGCCGCATCAGCCGAGCCGCCGCCGATGCCGGCGGCAACCGGCAGCACCTTGTCGAGCGCGAAGGCACCGAGCTTCAGGTTCGGCACCGCGTCGGCCAGAAGCCTGGCGGCCTTGAAGACGAGATTGTCCGCGGTATCGCCGCAAGCCGCGGCCAACGGTCCGGTGGTGGCGAGCTTCAGCTCGCCGCCCGGCTCCAATGTCAGCCGATCGGCGCAATCGGCAAACGCGACCACGCTTTCGAGATCATGATAGCCATCGGCACGACGGCCCACGACGCGAAGGCTGAGATTGACCTTCGCCCGTCCTTCTTCAATCAACGCCGGCATCGGCGACACGCCCCCAACTTCAAGTTCTTTGTCGTGCATGATCTTGTCGGAAAACCGCTACACACTTTTCCGGATCATGCGCCAGACTAGCCGCCCTTGCCGTCGTCCTTCCTCTTGTCCGCCTGCGCGGCCGAAGAGTTCGAATTGTCATCGGCGAGACCATTGGCGATCTTGGCCTCGATCTTCGGCAGCTCCTCCGCCTCGGGCTTGAGATCGCGGGCGTGCGCCCACTGGAATTTGGCTTCCAGCGTGCGGCCGACCCGCCAATAGGCGTCGCCGAGATGGTCGTTGATGGTGGGATCCTCGGGCTTGAGGTCGATCGCGCGCTCGAGGTTCTTCACCGCTTCTTCGTAGTTGCCAATGCGGTAATAGGCCCAGCCGAGGGAGTCGACGATGTAGCCGTCGTCGGGACGTTGCTCGACGGCGCGCTTGATCATCTTCATGCCTTCGTCGAGGTTCACGCCCTGGTCGATCCAGGAATAGCCGAGATAGTTGAGGACGTGCGGCTGGTCGGGCTGGAGCTCGAGCGCCTTCTTCATGTCGGCCTCGGCCTTGGCCCACTGCTTGGAGCGCTCCTCGCAGATACCACGATAATAGTACCAGACGCTGTTAGCCTTGTCGTTGCCGGGCGGCAGCACGTCGACGCCTTGCGAATAGGTCGCGCCGCAGTCGCCGAACCTCTTGCGGCCGCGCTCGATGTTGCCGAGCGCCATGATCGCTTCGAGGTCCTTGGCATCCTCCGATGTCACGCCCTTGAGGATCTTGATCGCCTCGTCGGTGCGGTCGGCGGAATCCAGATCGATGGCAAGCTGGATCTGCGCGTTGCGCTTGAGCGGCGACGTCGACGGCACGCGCTCATAGACCTTGATCGCCATCTGCGGCCGCTTCACGGACTCGTAGAGATCGGCCAGCGAGAGCAGCGCCAGCGGATGGGTCGGCTGGAGGTAGAGCGAGAGCTGGAGATAGACCAGCGCCAGGTCCTCGCCGCCGCGGCGGGTCAGCGTGGCGCCGATGCCGTAGAGCGCCTCGGCGGCGCCGGCCTGGGCGGAATCGGCGAGCGGCGGCATCTTCTTGCCGGCCTTGGTCTCGCGCAGGCCTTCCTGGATCAGCGGATGGCGCGCGAGCTTCTTGTCGAAGGCCTGATAGACGGTGGTCGCGGCGGCGGAATCCTTGTTGCGCGACAGCCAGCGCGCATAGGCCTCGGTCACGCGCAGCATGGAATCGTCGAGCTTGTAGGCGCGCTCGAAGCGGGTACCGGCGTCCTTCTCCTTGCCGGAGAGCTCGAGGATCATGCCGGCGTGAAGGTCCTTGAACAGCGGGTACCATTCGGGACCTGCCAGCTTGTCGATGGTGGCGACACCGCCCTTGGCATCGCCCGCACCATAGGCGGCCCAACCCGACAACAGCGTGGCGACGAGATCGGTGATCGGACCGCGGATCGACTGGTTGATGTTGGTCTGCGCGGCCGCGTACTTCTTCACCTTGAGATCATGCACGCCGACGACGAGACGCGCGACGCGGTTGGTCTTGTCGATGGTGAGGATGCGCTCGGCGAGCTTGACGGCTTCGTCGATGTCGCCGTCGGCGACCGACGAGATGAAGGCGCGGTCGAGCAGCTCGTTGTTCTTGGGATCGGTGCGCAGCGCCGAGCGGTAGAAGGCGGCGGCGGAGGCGGCGTCGCGCTCGACGCTGGCGTGGCGGGCGGCGAGATAGCTGCCGGCGGTGGTGAGCGACTTCAGATCGTTTCGGGTCGGAAACTGTGCCGCCGTGTCGGACGGATGATCCGGCGTCTGCGCCAGGACCCTGCCGGGGACGGTCGCGATCGCTGTGCCCATGAGGGCGATGGCGGCAACAGTCCAGCGGTTGAAACGATTTGAAAACATCAGGGCTCGCCTTGAGTTGGTAGTGCCTGGGTTTGCAGCAGAGGGCCGTATCGCATGCGAACGCGGCCGGTGGCATCGGGACCCGGAACCGTCCGGCGGACAATGCCGCTTTTGGCGCTTCGCCGCAAGGATTCGGGCCGGGCGATCCCCTCCGCACGCCTTAAATCGGCCAAGAGCGGTCCCAAGACGCTGCCAGTATGGCCTTATCGTGGCCGCGACCGGTGGCCGCAGCGGTGTCCTCACGCGAACGTGCGCCGGATCACCCTCGTGATCAGGTCCTTTTGCTCGGCCGGCTGTTACATCGCCTCGTAGTTCGGACCGCCACCACCCTCCGGAGGAACCCAGGTGATGTTACCGTTGGGGTCCTTCACGTCGCAGGTTTTGCAGTGAACGCAGTTCTGGGCGTTGATCTGGAAACGCGGGCTCGATCCTTCCTCGACCCATTCATAGACGCCGGCCGGGCAATAGCGATTCGAGGGACCCGCGAATACGTCGTGCTCGGAGGTCTTTTGCAGGTTCATGTCGGTGACCTTGAGATGGACCGGCTGGTCCTCCTCATGGTTGGTGTTGGACAGGAACACCGAGGACAGTTTGTCGAACGAGATCTTGCCGTCCGGCTTCGGATAGTTCTTGGGCGCGTGGCTCTTGGCCGGATCGAGCGTGGCGCGATCGGGCTTGGCGTGCGCCTGGGTGCCGAACAGCGAGGCGCCAAACAGCGTGTTGCACCACATGTCGATGCCGCCGAGTGCGACGCCCAGCACGGTGCCGAACTTCGACCACAGCGGCTTGACGTTGCGGACCAGGAACAGGTCCTTGCCGACCGACGACGAGCGCCACGCATTCTCGTATTCGACGAGTTCGTCATTGGCGCGATCGGCGGCCAGCGCCGCCGCGACATGTTCAGCCGCGAGCATGCCGGTGCCCATCGCATTGTGCACGCCCTTGATGCGCGGCACGTTGACGAAGCCGGCCGCGCAGCCGATCAGCGCGCCGCCGGGGAAGCTCAGCCTCGGCACCGACTGGTAGCCGCCCTCGGTAATGGCGCGCGCGCCATAGGCGAGACGCTTGCCGCCTTCAAAGGTGCCGCGGATCGAAGGATGGGTCTTGAAGCGCTGGAATTCGTCGAACGGCGACAGGTACGGATCGTCGTAGTTCAGATGCACGACGAAGCCGACGGCGACGAGGTTGTCGTCGTAATGATAGAGGAACGAGCCGCCGCCGGTCTTCAGGTCGAGCGGCCAGCCGAAGGAATGCTGGATCATGCCCTTCTGGTGCTTGGCGGGATCGATCTGCCAGACTTCCTTGAGGCCGATGCCGAACTTCGCCGGCTCGCTCTTGGAATCGAGCGCGAACTTGGCAATGAGCTGCTTGGTCAGGCTGCCGCGGGCGCCTTCGGCGAACAGCGTGTACTTGCTGAGCAATTCCATGCCACGGGTGAAGGAGTCCTTCGGCTTGCCGTCCCGGCCGATGCCCATGTCGCCGGTGGCAATGCCCTTGACGTTACCGGCGTCGTCATAGAGCACCTCGGCCGCGGCGAAGCCCGGATAGATCTCGACGCCGAGCGCTTCAGCCTTGCGCGCCAGCCAGCGGCAGACATTGCCGAGCGAGCCAATGTAGCAGTGATGATTGTCCATCAGCGGCGGCATCATGAAGTTCGGCAGCTTGATCGCGCCGCCGCCCGTCATCCAGTAGAAGCGGTCGTCCTTCACCTGGGTCTTCAGCGGGCAATCGGCATCATCGCGCCAGTCCGGGATCAGCTTGTCGAGCCCGGCAGGGTCGATCACGGCGCCGGAGAGAATGTGCGCGCCGACCTCCGAGCCCTTCTCCACCACGACGACGTTGAGATCGGCATTGAGCTGCTTCAGCCGGATCGCGGCCGACAGGCCCGAGGGGCCGGCGCCGACGATGACGACGTCGAATTCCATGGATTCGCGCGGGGGAAGTTCTTCGGTGCTCATCTGATCTCAGCCCTTGAGACGGTCCTTGGTCATTTGCGCCCTCTTGTTTCCGATTTTTCCGGGTAGGACAACCACGGAAATGCGTTTCGCCGGGGTGCAAGGGGGTGCAAGGCGCCCTAAACGGGACCTCCCCGGTTCTGGTAGGCCAGAACCGGGGAAGTCCCATCTTTTTTGACGCGTTTTCTTCACGCGAACCGGGTGCCCACTTCGCTCGAAAACGCTATGCTATAATAGTCAGACTTTCCCATGATCCCAGAACCCGCACCCACCGTCCGCGAGCTTCTCGCCTTCTATCTGGAGGCCGGTGTCGATTGCGCGCTCGTGGAGGAACCGATCGACCGCCTGGCGGAATTGGATGCCCCGCCGCCTGCCCCGCGCGCGGCACCTCCGGTCGAGGCACCGCGGCCGGTCGCCGCGCCGGCGGCCATGCGCGGCGAGGCCGCACCCGCGCCCGACATCGCGATCGCCTCGGCGCGCGAGGCCGCGCGCACTGCGCCGACGCTGGAAGCGCTGCAGGAGCTGATGCAGAGCTTCGAGGGCTGTGCGCTGAAGCACACCGCGACGCGATTGGTATTTGCCGACGGCAATCCGCAGGCGCGCATCATGTTCGTCGGCGAGGCGCCGGGCCGCGACGAGGACATCGAGGGTCTGCCCTTCGTCGGGCGCAGCGGCAAGCTGCTCGATCTGATGATCGGCGCGATCGGCCTCAACCGCAGCACCGCCTACATCGCCAACGTGATTCCGTGGCGGCCGCCCGGCAACCGCACGCCGACGCCGCAGGAGACGCAGATCTGCCTGCCCTTCATCCAACGCCAGATCGAACTGGTGAATCCCGACGTGCTGGTGACGCTCGGCAATCCCTCGACGCAGACGCTGCTCGGAACACGCGAAGGCATCATGCGCACCCGCGGGCGCTGGTTCGACTACGAGACGGGGGCGCGCACCATCCGCGCGCTGCCGACGTTCCATCCGGCCTATCTGCTCCGCTCGCCGTCCTACAAGCGGCTGGCCTGGCAGGATCTGCGCGCGATCGCCAAGGTGCTGGCGGGCTAGCGAGCTCTCGTAGGGTGGGCAAAGCGAAGCGTGCCCACCACCTTTGTCGTGGCGACGGATAGACACGACGTGGGCACGGCGCGTTGCGCCTTTGCCCACCCTACGATTTCAGGTCCGTAGCAA
This sequence comes from Bradyrhizobium sp. 23AC, assembly GCF_054863025.1. Taxonomy (NCBI): domain Bacteria; kingdom Pseudomonadati; phylum Pseudomonadota; class Alphaproteobacteria; order Hyphomicrobiales; family Nitrobacteraceae; genus Bradyrhizobium; species Bradyrhizobium sp. 23AC. The sequence goes on along the minus strand of NZ_JAVAYN010000012.1, from coordinate 181,828 downwards.
CGCGCGGCTCACGTCCCCTTCGGCCGCACGATGGCCCAGCCGACGCGCAGGAGCTGCTGACGACCGGTCACCAGCCATTCGAAGGCGCGCGGGACTTCCGGGACGATGCCGGGAAAGCGCTTGAGGATGTCCGGCGGCGGCGTGCCAGCGGTATCGGAGGCGCGCCAGACCACGACGCCGCCGGTCTCGCTGAATTTGGCCTGATTGATCCACGGCGTGCGCGCGGGGTCGGCGTCGATGAAGAGATGCGGCCGGCCGGAATGCAGCGTGATCAGGCTCGCGAGCGATGCCTCGCCGCCCACCGCGCGCAGGCGATGGTTGGTGCGGCGGGCAAAGCTCTCGTCGAAGAAGTCCGAGATCGCGCGCGCCGGCATCGAGGTCGCGATCTCGTTAGTGCCAGTCCAGGGCAGCAGCAGGACGGCGAGCACGACGCCGACGGCCGGCGCCACGACAGCGGCGGCCCAGACCGTCCGCAGCATCCGCGCACGGCGCATCGCGATGAGATCGCCGGCTGCGACCACCACGGCAAGCCCGGACACAACCAGCACGACGCCGGCGCCGCCGACCACGGATTCGAGCCCGAGCAGGCCGGAGATCAGCACCGCGCCCAGCGCCGGCGCCAGCGCGAAGAAATAGACGAAGTTACGCGCCAGCGGCTCGACCGGCGGCCGATAGATGATCGGCGGCTCTTCGCCCTTGCCGGCGAACAGCCCGGTGTTGAGGAAGGTCAGCGCCGGGATCGCGGCGGCCCCGAGCACAAGGCCGCCGAACAGCCAGGCCGCATGCAGGGCGCGGGCATTCAGCTCCGCAACTTGCGGCAAGGCCGGCATCACCAGCGTCTCGGCACGCATCAGCCAGACCGCATAGGGCAGCGCCAGCACAGCGACGACAACAAGCGCGAACAGCGGATCGAGCGCGCGCAGCGTCCGGCGGCCGCCGGCGGTCGAGACCGCGAAGACGACGAGCAGCAGCAGCAGGAAGATCGCCGCGGGCGTCGTCAGCAGCAACAGACCGGCCTCGATCGACCAGGCGAACCAGGCATTGCCGCGGCGCTGGCCGATGATCTGCCAGGAGTGCAGCAGCAGCAGCGCCCAGAGCGGCCGGGCCAGGACAAGCGGGCCAAAGTCGAGCGCCGACGAGGAGAAGGCGAGCACCGTCATGGTCAAGAGCACCGCGAGCACCGCCTGCTGCGAGCCGACCACGGCGCGGGAGAGATGATAGAGCGCAATGAACGTCGCGATCTCGCAGAGCTCGGCGAGCACATAGACGCCGAACATGTGGCCGCCGGCGGCGCGATAGGCGATGTCGGCGAGCCAGACCGGCAAGGGCGGACCGAGATCGGTGCCGACCTGGTATTCGCGTCCGAAAGCCAGGAGCGTCGCAAGGCTGCCGGGCGGGCTGCGGTAGAACACCAGCGCCACGAACAGCCACATCGCGGCCTGCAGCAGCACGGCGATCCAGACGATCAGCCGCGGCCGGGCGCGAATGAGCTCGATGACCAGGGAGGTAAACCGCATGCAACGTCCGAAAGATGCAGCCAACCCGTCCAGCCGGCCCTATTCGCTCACAAACACTTTGATAAGGGGCGCTGCGCGTCGTGGCAACGACGGTTTGCTCGTCATGCCCGGGCTTGTCCCGCCTGCGCGGCCGAAGCCGCTTCGGCGCGGCGAAGACCCGGGCATCCACGCCCGTCGTGCCGCGGGAAAGACGTGGATGGCCGGGTCAAGCCCGGCCATGACGGATGGAGAAGCTGTGGGGCCAACCCTAGAGATTCGCCGAGAGGTCGACCCCGACGCTCGCTTCCACCTGCACCTCGACCTCGGTGACCGTAAACAGATCCTGCATCGGCTCGACCGTCCACGGCATGTGCTTGGCACGCGCGGCGGCGACCGGGGCGAAGAAGCGGCGGTGATGGACGGAGGGGCCGAGGCGGTCGAGCGCGTCGAGGTGCTCGGGGACGGCGTAGCCCTTGTGCTGCTCGAAGCCGTAGCCGGGGCAGTCCTGCGCCAGCGCGCACATCAAGCGGTCGCGCGTCACCTTGGCGATGATGGAGGCCGCCGCGATCGACAGCACGATGCCGTCGCCGCCGATCACGGCCTCACAGTCGCATTCCGTGTCGAGCCGGTCGCGGCCGTCGACGAAGACGTGCCTCGGCGCCTCCGGCAGCGCCACGACGGCGCGCTTCAGCGCCCACAGTGAGGCGCGCAATATATTGTCGCGGTCGATTCGCGAGGGCGAAGCGACGGCGACCGAGACCTGGGCGGTGGCGCAGATCTTGTCGAACAATTTTTCGCGCTCCTCGGCGGTCAGACGCTTGGAATCGTCGATGCCGCGCGGGATCCGGTCGGGGTCGAGAATCACGGCCGCGGCTACCACGGGGCCGGCGAGCGGCCCGCGGCCGGCCTCGTCGCAGCCGGCGACCGGCCAGACGCCGCGCTTGATCAGCGCGCGCTCGCGCCGGAAGCTCGGCGGTGCGACCGCGATGATGCCTTTCTTGCCTGCGGGAACGGCCGTTGTTTTGGTCGCAGGCGCTTTGCCGGCCTTGGCGGGCGCTGCCTTCTTCGCAGCGTCCTTCTTTGGCGCGTCTTTGGCCGGTGTCTTGGCGGACTTGTCCCGAATCATGGCGGGGATCGTGCGCAAGCGGCCCGGCCGGCGCAACCGGGAACCCCGCGCAATTCCCGTTATTCAGGCCGCCCTATTCCGCCAGGTGCACCCGCCGGTCCTCGCCGACCTCGATGCCGGGTGCGACCACGACCTCCCAGGGATGTCCGTCAGGATCGGCGAAATAACCGGAATAGCCGCCGTAATCGGTCTCGTGCGCGGCCTTCACCAGCTTTGCCCCCTTGCCGAGGGCGAAGGCCAGCACCGCGTCGACCTCCTCCCGTGTCCGACAGTTCCAGGCGAGGGTGATGCCGCGGAAGGTTGTCGGCCTCGGCTGGTCCGCCAACGCAGCGTCCGCCGCGAGCTGATCCCAGGGATACAGCGCGAGCACCGGACCGCCGGTATCGTAGAACGCAACCGCCTCGCCGGTCGCCTTCAGCCGGCGCGAAAAGCCGAGGGCGTCGTAAAAAGCGATGCTGGCGCGGATATCGCTGACGCCGAGCGTGATGACAGTGAGCCGCGGCACCGGCGAGTGAAGTTCCTTGACCATGCGACGCCTCTTCCACTTCCCGATCAGAACAGGCTGAGCTGATCGCCGTTCCGCTTCGGCCGGGCAAAGTGATCGGTCGTCAGCCTGGAGCGCCGCTTGTTGAGGCCGAGCCTGTCGCAGGCGATCTCGAAGCGGCGGCCGATGGTCCAGGCCATCGGTCCGGTGCCCTTCATGCGCTCGCCCCATTTCGCATCGTAGTCGCGCCCGCCGCGCATGTCGCGGATCAGCGTGAAGACGTGGCGGTAGCGGTCCGGATAGTTCGCCATCAACCATTCGCGGAAGAGATCGCGCACCTCCAGCGGCAGCCGCAGCAGCACGTAGGAGGCTTCCTTGACGCCGGCATGGGCGGCAGCATCGAGGATGCGCTCGATCTCGGAATCGTTCAGTGCGGGGATCACGGGCGCGACCATCACGGTGGTCGGGATGCCGGCATCCGAGAGCTGCTTCAGCGCCTCCAGCCGCTTCGACGGCGTCGAGGCGCGGGGCTCCATGGTGCGCGCGAGCTTCGGATCGAGCGAGGTGACCGAGATCGCGACCTTGGCGAGGTTGCGCTTGGCCATCCGCGCGAGAATGTCGATGTCGCGTACCACCAGCGCCGACTTGGTAACGATGCCGACGGGATGGCCGGCACGCTCGAGAACCTCGAGGATACCGCGCATGATTTTGCGCTCGCGCTCGATCGGTTGATAAGGATCGGTGTTGGTGCCGATCGCGATCATCCGGGGCTCATAGCCGGTCGCGGCGAGCTCCTTCTCCAGCAGCGCCGGCGCCTCGGGCTTGACGAACAGTTTTGACTCGAAGTCGAGCCCCGGCGACAGGCCGAGATAGGCATGGGTCGGCCGCGCGAAGCAATAGACGCAGCCATGCTCACAGCCGCGATAGGGATTGATCGAGCGATCGAAGCCGATATCGGGGGAATCGTTGCGGGTGATCACCTTGCGCGAGGTGTCGACGCCGACACTGGTCTTGAACGGCGGCAGCTCTTCCAGGCTCTGCCAGCCGTCGTCGAAAGCGACGCGCGCCTCGGCCTCATAGCGGCCGCTGGCATTCGACTGTGCGCCCCGCCCTCGCCTGCGCGCGCGGTCGATGGCGACGCCAAGTTCCGGAAAGTCAGAGTCCACACCCGCCGGCTCGGAGGGCGCCGTGACCGGCGGGTGCTTGAGAGCATGAGAGGATGCTGCTGGACTCATGAAGCCAAGATAGCATGCAAAAGGAACAAATCAAGAACGCAAACAAAAAATGGGAAAACAACCCCATGCAAAGGTGCCGCCCAAATTTCGGGCGCGGTCCTTTGACCTCACGCAACACGCCCGTCGCAACGATTTCGTTTGATGCCGGCCAGGGATCAATCGTCGCGGAACAATGTTGGTGACGATCGGCGGGTGAAGGTCAGCAGGAACATGACAAATCAACAACAATCGGCCGCGGCAAGCAGCAACCTCGACCTGCTCGATCGCTACTGGCGCGCCGCGAACTACCTCTCCGTCGGGCAAATCTACCTGCTCGATAATCCGCTGCTGCGCGAGCCCTTGCGGGCCGAGCACATCAAGCCGCGCCTGCTCGGCCATTGGGGCACGACGCCCGGCCTGAACTTCATCTACGCCCATCTCAACCGCGTCATCCACGCGCTCGATATCAGCGTGCTCTATGTCTGCGGTCCCGGCCATGGCGGGCCGGGCATGGTCGCCAACACCTATCTGGAAGGCAGCTACAGCGAGATCTATCCCGACATCGCGCGCGACAAGGACGGATTGCGCAAGCTGTTCAGGCAGTTCTCCTTTCCCGGCGGCATTCCGAGCCACGCGGCGCCGGAAACGCCGGGCTCGATCCACGAAGGCGGCGAGCTCGGCTACGCGCTGGTGCACGCCTACGGTGCGGCGCTGGACAATCCTGATTTGATCGTGGCTTGCGTGGTCGGTGACGGCGAAGCGGAAACCGGTCCGCTCGCGGCCTCCTGGCACTCCAACAAGTTCCTGAACCCCACCCATGACGGCGCGGTGCTGCCGATCCTGCATCTCAACGGCTACAAGATCGCCAATCCGACCGTGCTCGGGCGAATGCCCGACAGCGAGATCCGCGATCTGTTCCGCGGGTTCGGCCACGAGCCGCTGTTCGTCGAGGGCGACGATCCCAAATTGATGCATCAGGCCATGGCGGATGCGCTCGACGTTGCGCTCGCCAGCATCCGCTCGATCCAGCAGCACGCCCGCGACGGCCGCAAGGCAGTCGAGCGGCCGCGCTGGCCGATGATCGTGCTGCGCAGCCCGAAAGGCTGGACCGGCCCGAAAGAGGTCGACGGCAAGAAGATCGAGGGTTTTTGGCGCGCGCATCAAGTCCCGGTGGCGGGCTGTCGCGAAAACCCGGCGCACCTCAAAGTGCTCGAAGACTGGATGCGCAGCTACGAGCCGGAAAAGCTGTTCGACCAGAGCGGCGCGCTCATTCCAGAACTTCAGGCGCTCGCGCCCGAAGGCATTCGCCGCATGGGCGCCAATCCGCATGCCAATGGCGGCCTGCTCAAGAAGGAGCTGAAGCTGCCGGACTTCCGCAGCTTCGCCATCGAGGTGCCGCGGCCCGGCGGCGCCATCGGGGAAGCGACGCGCGAGCTCGGCAAATTCCTGCGCGACGTCATCCGCCTCAACGCGAAGGAGCGCAATTTCCGCATCATGGGACCGGATGAGACCGCGTCAAATCGGCTCGATGCGGTGTTCGAGGCGACCGAACGGGTCTGGCTGGAGCCGATCGAGCCTTACGACGTGCACCTTGCGCAGGACGGCCGCGTCATGGAGGTGCTGAGCGAGCATCTCTGCCAGGGCTGGCTCGAGGGCTATCTGCTCACCGGACGCCACGGCTTCTTCTCCTGCTACGAGGCCTTCATCCACATCGTGGATTCCATGTTCAACCAGCACGCCAAATGGCTGAAGGTCACGCGCGATCTGCCGTGGCGGCGCCCGATCGCCTCGCTCAACTATCTCCTGACCTCGCATGTCTGGCGGCAGGACCATAACGGCTTCAGCCATCAGGATCCCGGCTTCGTCGATCTCGTCGCCAACAAGAAGGCTGATATCGTTCGTATCTACTTCCCGCCCGATGCCAACACGCTGCTGTGGATCGCCGATCACTGCCTGCGGACCTACAACCGCATCAATGTCATCGTCGCCGGCAAGCAGCCGGCGCCGCAATGGCTCTCGATGCAGGAAGCAGCCACGCATTGCGATGCCGGCATCGGCATCTGGACCTGGGCGGGAACGGAAGATGCAACGGGCGAGCCCGACGTGGTGATGGCCTGCGCCGGCGATGTGCCGACGCTGGAGACGCTCGCCGCCGTCGACCTCTTGCGCAAGGCGCTGCCGGATTTGAAGATCCGCGTCGTCAACGTCGTCGACCTCATGACGCTGCAGCCCAGGGATCAGCATCCTCATGGGCTTTCGGACCGCGACTTCGACAGCCTTTTCACGACGGACAAGCCCGTCATCTTCGCCTATCACGGCTATCCCTATCTGATCCATCGGCTGACCTATAACCGCACCAACCATGCCGGCATGCATGTGCGCGGCTTTGCCGAGGAAGGCACCACGACGACGCCGTTCGACATGGTCGTGCTCAACGAGCTCGACCGATACCACCTCGCGATCGAGGCGATCGAACGCGTACCCGGGCTCGCGGCCAAGGCTGCACAGGCGAAGCAGCAATTCCGCGACAAGCTGATCGAGCATTCGCGCTACGTGCGCGAGTACGGCGAGGACATGCCTGATGTCCAGGGCTGGGTCTGGCCCAACAGTTCCGGCGGCAACACCCCGACTGAGGCCGGCGATTAGCCATGGCGGACACGGTCCTCGTCCTCAACTCGGGATCGTCGAGCATCAAGTTCGGCCTGTTCGAGATCTCGGCTGTTGAACCCCGCCTGCTCTGCAAGGGGCTGCTCGACGAGCACGAGGCAAAACCCCGGCTGGTGGTGAAGAGCCCCGCGGGCGAAGACCTGTTCGAGACGCGGACAGAGGCGCCGGATGCCGATGGCGGCCATCTGTTCGCCGACGTGCTCGCCTTCATCGAGGACCGGTTCGGCGGACATCATCTGCGCGCCGTCGGCCATCGCATCGTTCATGGCGGGCCGGACTATTCAGGCCCGGTCGCGCTGACCGATGACGTGATCGAAAAGCTTGAGGCGCTGACGCCGCTGGCGCCGCTGCACCAGCCGCGGTGCCTCGCGCCAATTCGCACGCTCGCGGCGATCCGGCCAGCGCTGAGGCAGATCGCGTGCTTCGATACGGCGTTCCATCACGGCCTGGCGCCGCCGGCGAGCCGCTTCGCGATTCCGAGGCGCTACGAGGAACGAGGCGTCCGACGCTACGGATTTCACGGCCTCGCCTTCGAATATGTCGCGGGACGCCTCGCCGAGATTGCGCCGGAGCTCGTCGCCAAGCGCACCGTCATCGCGCATCTCGGCAACGGCGCCAGCCTGTGCGCGTTGCGCAACGGCCGCAGCGTCGACACCACCATGGGACTAACGCCGCTCGACGGCCTCGTGATGGGCACACGCTGCGGCACGATCGATCCCGGCGTGCTGCTCTATCTGCAACAACACGAAAAGATGTCGATCGAGGATGTCCAGCACCTGCTCTATCACCAGTCGGGCCTGCTCGGCGTCTCCGGCATCTCCGCGGACATGCGCACGCTGCTTGCGAGCGGCGAGATTGCCGCGCGAAACGCGGTCGATCTCTTCACCTTCCGCGCGGCGCAGCAGGTCGCGATGATGGCGACCACGCTTGGCGGCCTCGACTGCCTGGTCTTCACCGGCGGCATCGGCGAGCACGCCAAGGAGATCCGCAGCGCGATCGGCGAACGGCTCGGCTGGCTCGGCGTGCGGATCGACGCGGCGGCGAACGAGGAGGCACGTGAGCGGATCAGCGGTAACGATAGCGCGGTGGAGGTGTTCGTCATTGCAACGAACGAGGAACTGACGATCGCGCGCCACTGTGCAGCGGTGCTGCGAACTAAAGGGACAATATCGTAGGGTGGGCAAAGGCGCAAAGCGCCGTGCCCACCCTACGACACCGGACTCGTGGAGATGTGAGGCACAACAGCGCGCGGAAAAAAGCGCTCAATGCGTTCCCGACCATATCTGAAAACACCCGATCGCGACCTCGATCACGATCAGGACCACGACCGCGATCTCCAGGCGGAGCGAGCGCTGGGTGTCGATGATGTCGGTCAGCGCGTTGGCGGTCTCCGACACCGCGGTGAGCTTGCGCTCGAGCGTGTCGAGGCGTTCTTTCAGCTCGTACTCGTCCTCGAGGCGGGAATAGAGCCGGTCGAGCTCGGGCTTCTCCCAGAGCACGTCGGGCTTCTCGGCGATCGCGACGCGCCCGGCGACGCGCTGCTGCACCAGCAGTGCATTGCCGATCAGTTGCAGGATGCCCTTGCGACGGCGCGGCGTGCGGCCGTGCTCGGCGAGCTCCCGCGCAAACGGCTCGATCACATCGAAGACCGCGGCGACGCGGCGCTCGTCCCGCGCGAGCGACGTGCTTTTGGCGAGCGCGTCCGCAACCAGCAGCAGCCGGTCGTCGGAGAATTTTGCGAGGCAGATCGGCCCGCCCGGCTGGATCGCTTCAGTGCTTTCATCCTTGCAGAGCTGTGCCTGCGCAATCTCTTCCTCATACGGGCTGAGCTCGCCGATCACCCGCGGCTTCAGGCTGTCGATCAGCACTTTCTCCTCGGACGGGAGCAGCCCGATCAGCACCACGACGCCGTAACGGAAGATCACGGCAAGGCCGGCATGGACGCGGAAGGCGGCGGGTGTCGACGAGACCAGCGTGCCGATCTCGAGACCGGCGGCGTTGATGCGGTCGCCCAGCATCAGCGCGCGGATCCGCAAGGTCGGCGCAGCCTCCGGCTTCGGCGACGTCGAGGCCGTGCCAACAGCGAGTTGATCGGCGTTCACAGGAAGCCTCCGCCGGCACCAAAGTCACACATTTCCCGTTCGAACCTTTCTTGCAGGGCGCACCCTCCCTGCAGGAGCCGGCTACCCGCGCTACGCAATGTTGCCGCGAAACTCCGGGCTGATACCCCCGGGACGAGCTTGTGCCGAAACATTCGGCAACATCGCCAACCCGCGCGTGACACATTTGGCTGCGAGGACTGGCTGCAGTTTACCATCGCACGCCGAAGCGCGGCCGGAAAGTTGCACTCGGCACCGCCACGTGTTTATGACAACATCATAACAAGCTACGCTTCTCCCGAAGTGCAGACATTGAAGCCTCAATCATGCTGAGCGTCATCATTCCGACCGAAGGCGTCGAGCAGACCGCGGTGGCGACTCTGGCCGCGCTGGTCCCCGGGGCCGCCGCCGGCGTCATCCGCGAGGTGCTTCTGGTCGACGGCACCCGCAACGGCGTCATCGAGCGGGTTGCCGACGTCGCAGGCTGCCGTTTCGTCGGCTTCGAGGGATCCTCGCAAGGCGCCGCGCTCGCGGCCGGCGCGCTCCAGGCCCGCTCGCCGTGGCTGATGTTCCTGCCCGCAGGCGCCGTACTCGAAACCGGCTGGATCGAGGAAACCACCCAGTTCATCCAGGCCGTCGCGACCAGCGGACGGGACCGTGCAGCCGTGTTCCGCTATGCGCGCTCGCCTTACGCCGATACCGGATTGCGCGACATCCTCCGGGCCGTGGTGCGCAGGCTGATCGGCCCGCTCGGCGACCAGGGCCTTTTGATTGCGCGCGATCATTACGACCGGATCGGCGGCTACCCGCCGCAGGCCCGCCGGTCCGAGGCACGGCTGCTCCGCCGGCTCGGCCGCTCGTCCCGGACCGTGCTGCGCAGCCAGATCGTCATGGTGGGCTGAAGTCACCTGATACTTGCCAAAGTCAAATAATTATTTGACAATGGCAAATATCGAGGTGCCCATGCCATCAAGCTCTTCCCCATCAGCCCTTGCGATCGGACAGGTCGCCGACGATCGCATCGCGGCGGTCCGCGCCTTCAACCGCTTCTATACCCGCAAGCTCGGTGTGCTCGACCAGCATCTTGGAAAGAGCCCGTTTTCGCTCAGCGAGGCCCGCGTGCTCTACGAACTCGCGCATCGCGACGAGCTGGCGGCAAAGGAGATCGGGAACGAGCTTGGTCTTGACCCCGGCTATCTCAGCCGCATCGTGCAAAGCTTCGACGAAAAGGGGCTGATCACGCGAAGGCCCCTGCCCGCCGATCGCCGGCAATACCAGCTCAGCCTCACCGCCAAGGGCCGCCAGACCTACGCCAAGCTGAACCTGAGCTCGCAAAACGAGGTCGCCGCAATGCTGGCTCAGCTTTCGGCCAGCGATGCAACGCGGCTCACGCAGGCCATGGCGACCATCGAGGCCGTGCTGGAGCAACGTCGAACCCAGCCTGCGGCCTTCATGCTGCGCAGCCATCGCGTCGGCGACATGGGCTGGGTCATCTCCAAGCAGGCCGCCGCCTATGCCGCGGACTACAACTGGGACATCAGCTACGAGGCGCTGGTCGCCGAGATCTGCGCACAGTTCATCAAGAATTACGATGCCGCGCGCGAGCACTGCTGGATCGCGGAAGTGGGCGGCGAGCCGGTCGGCTCGATCTTCCTGGTCAAGGCCACCGACGAGATCGCCAAGCTGCGCCTGTTGCAGGTGGAGAAGAAGGCGCGCGGGCTCGGTGTCGGCCGCGCGCTGGTCGAGCAATGCATCCAGGGTGCACGCGAGCGCGGCTACAGCAGGATGACGCTGTGGACGCAAAGCATCCTGGTTGCCGCACGCGGCATCTATCAAAGTGCGGGATTCACGCTCGTGAAGGAAGAGAAGCACCGCAGCTTCGGTGCCGATCTGGTCGGCGAGACCTGGGAGCGGGATCTGTAGCGTTGTCGCTACAAGCCAGGAATCGTAGGGTGGGCAAAGGCGCCCTTGCGCCGTGCCCACGGCCCCTGCATTGCGGACAGAGATCGTGGGCACGCTTCGCTTTGCCCACCCTACAATACTGATGATGCGGAGAGACCCCCGAGAACGATCCGCCCTTACACCGTCGCGCCTTTCGCCTTCGGCCTTCGCAGATGCTCGTCCAGCCGCGGCATGATCTCGACGAAATTGCAGGGGCGCGTGCGGTAGTCGAGCTGAGCGGCCAGGATGCCGTCCCAGCCGTCGCGGCAGGCACCGGGCGAGCCTGGCAGGCAGAAGATGTAGGTCGCACCCGCGACGCCGGCGGTGGCGCGGCTCTGGATCGTCGACGTGCCGATCTTGGCGTGGCTCATCATGTGGAACGCGATCGAGAAACCGTCCATGCGCTTTTCGAACAGCGGCTCGATCGCCTCCGGCGTGACGTCGCGCCCGGTGAAGCCGGTGCCGCCGGTGGTGATGACGACGTCGATGCCGGCATCCGCGATCCAGCGGCGAACGACGGCGCGGATCGCTTCGACATCATCGGTGACGATCTCGCGGGCGGCGAGGCGATGGCCGGCCGCGGCAAGGCGGTCGGCGAGCGTCTGGCCGGACTTGTCATCCGCGAGCGCACGGGTGTCGGACACGGTGAGCACTGCGATGTCGAGCGGGATGAACTGTTTTGCTTCGTCGATGGAGGCCATTGCTTCGCTCCTATTTCCCCAATCACCGCCGTCATCCTGAGGTGCGCGCCGTGCGGTGCAAGCGCACCGGTCGGCGAGCCTCGAAGGATGGGCCGGGGCCTCGTCCTCCTCCAGGGCTCGGCGAAGAGACGAGCACCTCAGGATGACGCCACTACTTCTGAATCCCATGATGCGCAATGGCGCATCATAATTCACGCTGCGCCCGGGGCGCGGACGCTTGCGGCAACTACTGCCCGCCGCCGAACGTGTTGCAGGCCTGGACCGTGCCCTGCTGATAGCCGGTCATGAACCACTGCTTGCGTTGCGCGGCCGAGCCGTGGGTGAAGGAGTCAGGCACGACGCGTCCCGTGGCCTGGCGCTGCAGCGTGTCGTCGCCGATCGCGCTCGCCGTGGTCAGCGCGGCGTCGATGTCGCCGGGCTCGAGGAAGTTCGGACGCTTCTTCGACTCGCGATTGACCCAGACGCCGGACAGGCAATCGGCCTGCAATTCGACCTTCACCTGGAGCGCGTTGGCCTCCGCCTTCGAGCCCGCCTGCTGCTGCAGCCGCGTCACGCGCGGAATGATGCCGAGCAGGTTCTGGATGTGATGGCCGGCTTCGTGCGCGATGATGTAGGCGGTGGTGAAATTGCAGGCGGACTTGCCGGAGCAACCGCGGAAGCGCGTCTCGACCTCGCGGAAGAACGAGGTGTCCAGGAAGATGGTGCGATCCGGCGGACAATAGAACGGCCCCATCGCCGACTCTGCCCGGCCGCAGCGGCCGCCATTGGTGACGTTGCGGAACAGCACGACCTTCGGACCGGTGTAGGACTGGCCGGAGGCCTGGAAGATCTCGCTCCAGCGATCGTCGATCTCGCCGAGAATGCCGGAGATCATGCTGCCCATCTCGTCCGTCGGCGCGCCACGCTTGGCGGTCGAGGACGACTGGCGGTCGGTCTGGTAGCTCGGCGCCTGGCCGCCGCCGGTGAGAATCTCGGCGCCCCCGATCAGGATGCGCGGATCGATGCCGAAGGCATAGCCGACGAGGCCGAGCACGATGATGGTGCCGATGCCGAGCCCGCCGCCGCCCATGGGCAGGCCGAACCCGCCGCCTCCTCCGCCGCCACCACCTTCGTCGCGACGATCCTCGATGTCGTCGCTGCGGCGGAAGTCATCGTAACGCATGGCGGCCTTCCCTTTGGAGCCCCCGATTCCCGGGGCCTCTGATTCAGTGTCGTCGGCTTCGTCGGCGCGCAAGAGCGCGAAAGCTCAACGCGCCACACACGTAAAATTTCCGTTGCCTTTATCAATATCGTGGCCGGCAAAAATTGCCTAGTGCGGCAACATGCCGATGCCAGCAATTTTTTCCGAGGGTCGAGCAATTTTTTCCGAGAGAAATTTGGACCTTTTTTGGCGCCCGGGCTGCTCCCGCAACGCGAAGAATTGCGAAATACACTGTAAAACACGACGAATGCGCACGACGACCAGCGCGCCGGACGCGGTGCGGGGACTGCTCACGAAAGCGGCGGGTTAAGTCGATTTTTACTTTGCCGCTTCAATGTAACGGTCAGTCGGTTGTTTGGTCCCGCGTCGCCGACAGCGTCGCCTGAGTCAGAGTTCTTGAGTCATGGTAGAGTCGCGTCGCGGGGCGTCTGCAAGGGCGCCCCGCACAAATTTTGAGTCTCCGTCGCATCGCATCATTCTCGGCGATTGCGTCGCCGAGATGTCGAAGCTTCAGGCTGGTTCGGTCGATCTCGTGTTCGCCGATCCGCCCTACAATCTCCAGCTCAAGGGCGATCTCAAGCGCCCCGACGAATCCCATGTCGACGCCGTCGACGACGACTGGGACAAGTTCGATTCGTTCTCCGCCTATGACGATTTCACCCGCGCCTGGCTGCTTGCCGCGCGCCGCGCGATGAAACCGTCGGCGACGATCTGGGTGATCGGCTCCTATCACAACATCTTCCGCGTCGGCGCGATCATGCAGGACCTCGGCTTCTGGCTCCTGAACGACATCGTCTGGCGCAAGTCGAACCCGATGCCGAATTTCCGCGGCCGCCGCTTCACCAACGCGCACGAGACCATGATCTGGGCCGCGCGCGACGAAAAGGCCAAGGGCTACACGTTCAATTACGAGGTGCTGAAGGCCGCGAACGAGGACGTGCAGGCACGCTCCGACTGGCTGATCCCTCTCTGCACTGGCGAGGAGCGCCTCAAGGGCGCCGACGGCAAGAAAGTGCACCCGACGCAGAAGCCGGAAGGCCTGCTCGCGCGCGTGCTGCTGTCGTCATCCAGGCCCGGCGATCTCGTGATCGATCCCTTCAACGGCACCGGCACCACCGGCGCGGTCGCAAAACGCCTCGGCCGCTCCTATATCGGCTTCGAGCGCGACAAGACTTATGCGAAGGCCGCGGAAGCCCGAATCGCCAAAGTCGAGCCGCTGCCGGAGGAGAGCCTCGCCCCGTTCATGACTGCGCGCGAAGCGCCGCGGGTCGCGTTCTCCGAGCTGATCGAGCGCGGCATGATCATGCCCGGCACGAAGCTGTTCGACGCCAAGAAGAAGCTCGGCGCGCTGGTGCGAGCCGACGGCGCCATCATGTTCGGCGACAAGGTCGGTTCGATCCACCGCATCGGCGCGGTGGCGCAAGGCGCGCAAGCCTGCAACGGCTGGACCTTCTGGCACGTCGAGACCAAGAAGGGTCTCAAGCTGATCGACGAGCTGCGCGCCGAAATCCGCGCCGGCATGGCGGCGGAGTAGCCGCTTCCCACGATCTTGTAGGGTGGGCAAAGCGAAGCGTGCCCACGTCCTGCCCAATTGACGCGAAGACGTGGGCACGGCGCAAACGCGCCTTTGCCCACCCTACGGCGCCTTGAATGCCGCGCCAGGCGGGACTAAGTTCCCTCGATCAGCCCCGTCCTGACCGGTGGGCCCCATGCGACGACAGTCCGAGACATTGCTGTTGGTGCCGCTGCTGCCGATCTTCCTGCTCGGCATGTTTCCGATGTTCCTGATCGCCCTGCTCGGCTTTTTCGGCCTCGCGCTGTTCGGCGTGCTCGTGATCTGCGTCGGGCTCGCCAGCAGCAACGAGGCTCACGACAATTTCAATCACGACGTCATCGTTCACGGCTATGCGCGCGGATCGGAGCGCGCGGCGCGGGCCTCCGACATGCATCTGGCCACGCGGCTCGGGCTGCGGCTGGAAGCGGTCGGCGCCGCGATGGTCATTACGGCGGCAATCGGCCTTTGTTACGCCGGCTGATCTGCGTACTGCGCAGATACCGCCCGGCAAACTCGCCGGTTGCCCTCCCGCAACGGGTTCAGGCAAGACAGGCGGCGCGGCAATGATGCTGCGTTCGCGCCTTGCAACAAACATTGGGGAGATCGATGCTCAAATTCTATTTCAACGGATCGCCGAACCCGACCAAGGTCGCGCTTTATCTGGAGGAGTCCGGCCTGCCCTTCGAGCCGGTGAAGATCGACACCCGCAAAGGCGAGCAGTTCACGGCGGAGTTCCTCAAGATCAATCCGAATGCCAAGGTGCCGGCGATCGACGATGGCGGCACCATCGTGTTCGACAGCAACGCCATCCTGCTCTATCTCGCCGAGAAGACCGGCAAGTTCCTGCCCGCCGCGAGCGTGCGCGGCGAAACGCTGTCATGGCTGATGTTCATCGCCACCGGCGTCGGGCCATATTCGGGTCAGGCCGTGCACTTCAAGCATTTTGCGCCGAAGGACCAGAACCACGACTACGCCCATAACCGCTATCAGTACGAGACCGATCGCCACTACAAGATTCTCGACGCTCACCTCAAAGGGCGCAGCTACATGGTCGGCGACAGCTATTCGATCGTCGACATGGCGCTGTGGGGCTGGGCGCGGATGCTGCCGTTCAAGCTCGGCGACGATGCCTTTGCGCGCTACCCGAACGTGAAGCGGCTGGTCGACGAGATCTCGGCGCGCCCCGCAGCCGGGCGTGCGATCGCCCTGAAGGACAAGTTCACCTTCAAGGCCGAGATGGACGACGAGGCGCGCGCCAACATGTTCAAGCACATGGCGACCAAGGTCGCCTGATCGCACCGCGCCGCTCTTCGAGGCCACGCGCATGCGCGTGGCCTTTTGCGTTTGGGATTCAGGCGGCGTGGACCGAGTTCAGGAACTTGGCCACTTCGAGCTTGAGGCGGTTGCTGTCAGCCGACAGCGAGCGCGCTGCCGACAGCACCTGCGATGAGGCCGATCCGGTTTCGGAGGCGCCGCGCTGCACGTCGCCGATGTTGGACGACACCCTCTGCGTGCCATGAGCCGCCTGCTGGACGTTGCGGGAAATCTCCTGCGTCGCCGCGCCCTGCTGCTCCACGGCGGCCGCAACCGTCGACGAAATCTCCGACAGCCGCTCGATGGTGCCGCTGATCTCCCTGATCGAGCCGACCGATTCCTCCGTCGCGGCCTGGATGCCCGACACCTGCTGGGCGATCTCGCCGGTGGCCTTCGCAGTCTGCTCGGCGAGCGCCTTGACCTCGGAGGCGACGACGGCAAAGCCGCGGCCGGCTTCACCCGCGCGCGCCGCCTCGATGGTGGCGTTCAGCGCCAGGAGATTGGTCTGGCCGGCGATGGTGCTGATCAGTTCGACCACGTCGCCAATCCGCGCGGCGGCCTTGGAGAGCGCGCCGACCCGGTCATTGGTCCTGCTCGCCTGACCGACGGCCTCGACCGCGATACGGGCGGATTCCTGCACCTGGCGGGCGATCTCGGACACCGAGGAGGACAGCTCCTCGGTCGCCGAGGCAACCGCCTGCACATTGGCCGAGGCCTCCTGCGAGGCGCTGGCGACCTCCGTCGACAAATCCTGGGCCCGCGAGGCGGTCGTGGTCAAGGTGCCGGCGGAGGCTTCGAGCTCGTTCGATGCCGACGACACGGTGTTCACGATCTCGCCGACCGCCTGCTCGAACTGATCGGCGAGCCTGACCATGTCAGCCTTGCGGCTTTCCTCCTGCCGCGCCTCGACCTCGGTCTGCTCGGCGCGCAGGCGCTCGGTCTCGACCATGTTGTCCCTAAACACCTGGATCGCCTTGGCCATGTCGCCGATCTCGTCGGCCTTGCCGCGTCCGGGGATCTCGACCTCGAGATTGCCGCCCGCGATCAGTCCCATCGCGCGCGTCATCGAGGTCAGGGGACCGACGATGCTGCGGGCGATCAGGAAGGCGACGATGCCGCCGAAGAGGATGGCGAGGCCGCCGGCGATCTCCTGAATGGTCGTCGTGCCGGCGATCACGGCTTCGGCGGTCGTACGCGATTCCAGATAGTCCTTCTTCAGGGTCGTTTCCGCGGCCTTGAGCCTGCCGACGCTGTCGACGATGAGGGGCGCGAGGGTCTTGTGGTAGATCTCGTCGGCCTGAAGCATCGCGGCGGATGTCGTCTCGAACGCCGATTTGTAGATTCCGAGCGAGGTCTTCACCGGCGCGAGCGTGGATCGCAATTCCGCTGCCTGCGGGCTCTTTTCGAGAGCAGCGAGCCGTTGCGCCGCCCTGTCTACGCTCGCCCTGAAATTCGCCGGTCCCTGCGCGTCACGCAGCGCCAGGAAACGCCAGTTTGCGACCCGAACAAGGAGGATCCTGGATTCGAGGTCGGCGACGAGGGCCGCGGTGTCTTCGTCGACGGCTGCGCGCGCTGCATCGACCAGCTTGCCCATCTTGACGGCCAGCTCTTCGCCGCTCGGCAGCAACGTGGCCTTGCCCGTTCTCGCCTCGTTGACGGCGTCCCCGAGATTGTCACGCAGGCGTCGCATCTTGGCAATGTCGTCGATGAGGCCGTTGTAGAGCGCTCGCCGATCCTCCGAGAGCGTCCCCTTGGCGCCGACCCGCAACAGCTCGGTCGCCGCGGCCTCCCGCTCTTGCGCCTCCTTCATCGCGGGCTCGTTGGCGTCGTAGACGTAACGCAGATTGGCCCGCTGGATCGCCTGAAGATGGGTCGATATCTCCAAAACCCGCGCCGTGCTGTCCGAAAGTGCGGATTGTCTCGCGACCTGATCCTGCACCGCCCGCAAATTCCAGACGGCAACCACCGCCATCGCGAGACCGACCGCCACCAAGGCCATGAAGCCTGCGTACAGGCGTCCCCTGATCCGCAAACGAAACTTCGGCATTCCCACTGTCCACCCAGATGCATTTCACTTCGAGCGGCCGAACAAGTCCGGCAAATCGTCACGACCACCCTGGCAGCCGCGCGTCTTTGCGACCCACGCTGCACCGCGACACAATGGGGGACACTCGTTAATTGAACCTTCAAATTTTTCGCGCGCACCAAAGTGGCGCGCACAATATCTGCTGATTTTATAGCCAGTTGCGCTGCGCCCTTGGCGCAGGGCGTGCGACCCATGCAGATAGATACCCGCATGGGGCGCCCGGATGCATGCCTGTTACGCGGTCCTGCTGCAATTGCCGCCCCGAACCCCTCCCATTCTCTCTCTATTTTCAATTCCGCCGGAAGGGCTTGTTCAGCTCGTACTCAATCTCCGAACGAGACATCCCGCAGTCCAGAAGCTCCCGCTCGCTCATCATAACGAGCTGACGGCGCGCCGAGGACCGCTCGCGCCTGATACGAACGATCTCCGCCAGTCTTTGCCAGACCGACGCGACCATCGCAGACCAGGACGGACGGCACCGGGCCGGCTCGGTAGTGCTCAAGTCGGTCAGCCCACGGCCCTCACGGCCGTCTGCGGGTACGGGCCGAGCGCCCGCTCGGTCAGGATCGAGTCGCAGTACTCGCGGATCTCCTTGATCTTGCCGTCCTCGAGACGAAACACCAGGCAATAGTCATTGTCGTAGCGCACGCCTTCGGGCGTGACGTTGTCGCCCTTGGCCTCCACGACGACCACATCGCCGTCGGCGATGAAGCGGTGCGCGACCGTGCGCGTGCGGTCGCGCAGGCGGGTGCGCACATAGCCGTGCAAATCGTTGAGGATCGACTCCTTGCCTGAGAAGGTGCGCGACCAGGAATACTGGCCGGTCACGACCCATTTGGCATCTTCGGCAAGGCTTGCAGCGAACAGGGCGCGATCGCGCGCGGCCGGATCTGGATTGGCGGCGGCGGCGAAAATATCCTGCATCAGTTTCTTGTTGGCGCTCGCGTTCATGGCGGCATCTCCGTTTGGTGGAAACGCGGAGATCATCGCCGCAGCATCAGAATTCTTCAAATCGATAGAGAATATGATATCTATTCGCCTGATGAATTTGAATTCGCTTGACCTCAACCTGCTGACCGCGCTCGACGCCCTGCTGCGCGAGGCCAGTGTCAGCCGCGCCGCGCTTCGGATGGGCCTGTCGCAGCCGGCGGCCAGCCACGCGCTGCAGCGCCTGCGCGACATCCTCGGCGATCCGCTGCTGGTGCGCACCGGCGCGCGAATGGAGCTGACGCCGCGGGCGCAGGCCCTGCGCGCGCCGCTGGCGCAGGCGCTCGATCAGGTGCGCGGGCTGTTCGTGCCCGATGACTTCGATGCCGCACGCAGCGAGCGCCAATTCCGCCTGATGATGCCGGATCTCGCAGTCGAGCTGCTGATGCCGCCGCTGATGGAGAAGGTGACGCGGGCCGCGCCCAACGTCCGCATCGACATCGTGCCATGGCGGGGATCGGCGATCTTCCACGCCGAGTTCGCCCGCACCATCGACCTCGTGATTTCGATCGGCAACGCCTTCAAGGGCTTTCACCGCCAGCTGCTCTACGTCGACAGCGACGCGCTGGCGGTGCGGCGCGGCCACCCCTTGGCCGCGAAGCTGAAGCGGCGCGAGACGTTCCTGGCCGCGCGTCATGTCGGCGTGATCATCCGAGGCAGCAACGAGGATCTGATCGACACCTGGCTCAGGGCCAAGGGCATCGAGCGGCACATCTCGCTGGTCGTGTCAGGCTATCTCGAAGCGCTGCACGTCGCCGCCCGCACCGATCTCGTCGCCTTCGTGCCACGCCGGCTGATCGCGGCACTGTCGAAACAGCTCGGCCTCGTCACAGTGACGCCGCCGCTCGACCCCGGGATCGACGAGCAGTTCATGTTCTACCCGACCCGCGCGCAGATGGACCCCGGCTCGATCTGGCTGCGCCGACTGATGCTGGAGACGGGGCGGGAATTGGAGCAGCGGAAGCTCTCGTAGGGTGGGCAAAGCGGCTTGTCCGCCGTAGCTCGAAGAGCGAAGGCGGAAGCGTGCCCACGACCTGTCGCCACCGGAGAAAGATCGTGGGCACGGCGCTTTGCGCCTTTGCCCACCCTACAAGAGTCGCCCCTTTACGCCTTCTGCGCGTCCATCACCTTGCGCACCGCGGGACGATCCGACATGCGCTTGAAATGGTCGGCGATCTTCGGCGTTGCGTTGATGTCGACGCTGTCGCCTTCGAGCCAGGTCGAGAGGGTGTAGAGATACGGATCGCAGATCGTGAACTGATCGCCCATCACCCAGGGCCCCCGAAACATCTTCTGCTCGATCAGGGCGAAGCAGGCGGCCATGGTCTTCGGGACCATCACCTTCATGTCGGCGAACGAGCTCTCCTGCGTCGCCCAGCGCGGACCACGCATCTTGTGGGCATGATTGATGTGCACGGTCGAGCAGAGGTAGGAGTTGAACGACTGTACCTGGGCGAAGTCGAAGGGATCATCGAGCGGCGCGAGCTTCGCCTTGGGGAAGGTCTGCGCGAGATAGGCCAGCATCGCCGGCGTCTCGGTGAGGACGCCGCGATCGGTCACCAGCGCCGGCACGCGGCCCTTCGGGTTGATCTTGAGATAGTCCGGGCTGTTCTGCTGGTTGTCCTTGAAGCTCAGCCGTTCAGCCGCGTAGTCGGCGCCGGCCTCCTCCAGGGTGATGTAGGTGGCGAGCGCGCAGGTGCCGGTGGCGTAGTAGAGCTTGAGCATGTCGGACCTCATGGGAAAGCCCGAGGTTAACGGCCCTCCGCCGCCCCGTCCATAGGGGACCTCTTCGCAGTTGCCCACGGCCGCCCGGCCGTGCGAAGACGCCGTCAATCGGAGGGGATTTTGTCATGACCGTACTCATCGCCGGTGGCGGCATCGGCGGGCTGACGCTTGCGCTCAGCCTGCACCAGATCGGCGTTCCCGTAAAAGTGTTCGAGAGCGTCGCGGAACTGAAGCCGCTCGGCGTCGGCATCAACGTGCTGCCGCATGCAGTGCGCGA
The DNA here is from genome assembly GCF_054863025.1 of Bradyrhizobium sp. 23AC. NCBI lineage: Bacteria > Pseudomonadati > Pseudomonadota > Alphaproteobacteria > Hyphomicrobiales > Nitrobacteraceae > Bradyrhizobium > Bradyrhizobium sp. 23AC. Next base: position 160,955 of record NZ_JAVAYN010000012.1, on the reverse strand, counting down.
GCTGATCGAGCTCGGGCTGATGGACAGACTGGACGCCAGCGGGGTGCGGACGCGCGAGCTCGCCTATTTCTCCAAGCATGGCAAGCCGATCTGGAGCGAGCCGCGCGGGCTGGAGGCCGGCTACAAATGGCCGCAATTCTCGATCCATCGCGGCACGCTGCAACAGCTCCTGCTCGACACCGCGATCGAGCGGCTCGGCCGCGACAACATCCTCACCAGCCACCATCTGACCGGCTGGACCGAGACGGCAGACGGCGTGCGCGCCGACTTCATCGACCGGGCAACCGGCAAGGCCGCCGGGACTTACGACGGCGCGATCCTGATCGCCGCCGACGGCATCCATTCCGCGGCGCGCGAAAAGCTCTATCCCAATGAAGGTCCGCCGATCTGGAACGGCCGCATCCTCTGGCGCGGCGTCACGCCGTCCAAGGCCTTCCTGACCGGCCGCACCATGATCATGGCCGGCCATGAGATCCTGAAATTCGTCTGCTATCCGATCAGCAAGGCGCCGGACGCGGCGGGCAACCATCTGATCAACTGGGTCGCCGAGCGCCACATGCCGCCGACCTATCAGTGGCGGCGCGAGGACTATAATCGCACCGCGCGGCTGGAGGAGTTTCTGCCCTGGTTCGAGAGTTGGCAGTTCGACTGGCTCGATGTGCCCGGCCTGATCAAGAACTGCCCGCACGCCTATGAATATCCGCTGGTCGACCGCGATCCGGTCTCGCAATGGACCTTCGGCAAGGTCACGCTGATGGGCGATGCCGCGCATCCGATGTACCCGATCGGCTCGAACGGCGCCTCGCAGGCCATCCTCGATGCCCGCACCATCACCCGCGAGATTCTCGCGCATGGACCGACGACCGCGGCGCTGCTCGCCTATGAGGCCGAGCGCCGGCCCGCGACCACCGACCTCGTCCTGCTCAACCGCAAGAACGGACCCGAGCAGGTCATGCAACTGGTCGAGGAGCGCGCGCCCGACGGCTTTGAGGTCGTCACCGACGTGCTGTCGCAGAAGGAACTGGAAGACATCGCCGCCAACTACAAGCGCGTTGCGGGCTTCCAGGTCGAGGCGCTGAACGCGAAGCCGCCGATCGTCAGCGGAGATGCGAAGCGCGCGAGCGCCTGAAGGCGGGGCGGTAAGAGTTGTCCAACCGCCCCGCGTCCGTCACGGCCCATCAATATCCATACTGTCCGGAACACACCCAATTGCCGTAGGCATCGTAGCAACGGTTGTTGTAGTAGCCGTATGCACCTGCCGCCGCCGCCCCGACTCCTACTGCCGCGGCTCCGTATGCGGCTCCCCGGTAGACGCCTCTACGCGCCGCAGTACGTGCTACGGGGTACCCTGCTATCGGCCGGGAGACGTGAGCGCGGCCGTAGCGACCAGCGTGAACGGCACCGCCTCTGTAGTGCGCGCCTCCTCCGTGAAATCCCCCTCCCCGATAGCCGCCACCTCCTCCGCGGCCGCCGCGGGCGAGTGCGTCATCGGGAACAAGGCTTGCGCCGACAAGAGCGGCTGCGGCCAAGCCAACCAGAGCATATCGAAACATGGGCGTCCTCCCGTCATTGGAGTGCCGGTTCTATCCGCAGGGTGATGCCGTCAACGGGACAGGCACTTGCCCCATCATTCGGCGCGCCCTGCATGTCCAATTGACCTAGATCAACGCCTGTCTGTTTCAAAGACGCGGGATGGTCCAGCGCTTTCAGGCCGAGGCTGAAGACCATGAGCGGCCGCAACCGCCCGCTGGTGCGCTTCGATCTAAGCCAATCCTTGGATGCGAGAGAAATTTGTCCATTCGATAGACGCGAATAACCGAGGCTGCCATCATGAAGTTCCGGGCGGGGTTGCTTGCGGCGGCTATCTTGCTGGCCGAAATGCACGCAAGTCATGCGGCGATACGGATCGCCGGCGATCGTGGCGGGCTAATCGACACCTATGTTGACAGATATGAACGCCTGCGCACTTCCGGAGAGACCGTCATCATCGATGGACTTTGCGCCTCATCGTGCACCATCGTTCTCGGTGCAGTTGCCGCTGACAAAATCTGTGTGACCTCGAAGGCCGCTCTCGGCTTCCACGCTGCTTGGGATTTCGGTCGGAAGGGAAGGACGATTACCGACCCTGACGCCACCAATTACCTATACTCCATGTATCCCGCGCCGGTGCAGCGTTGGATCGCGGCGCGCGGCGGGTTGAGGCCGCAACTCATCTTGCTGCGCGGCAAAGCACTTCAGGCGCTGTATAAGCCTTGCGCGCAGCACTCCGCGAGACGGCCCCGACGGTAACGACTACCGCACCACCCTTGCCGCTTCCAGCAACCGCTCGGTCGCGCTTGCCGTTGCTAGCACCGTGCCGTTCTCCGCCATCAGCTTGGCCTCGACGAACGCAATCGTCTTGCCGAGCTGCGTCACCTTCGCCTCCCCGATGATCGGGCCCGGCTTGGCGGGGCTGAGGAAATTCACGGTCATGCTGATGGTGGTGGTATAGAGCCGGCCCTCGCTCATCACCAGCACCGCCGGGCCCATGGTGTCGTCGAGCATGGCCGAGAGCATGCCGCCCTGGATGAAGCCCGCCGGATTGCAGAATTCCGGCTTGCCCTCGAAGCCGAGCTTGATCCAGCCCTCCTCAGGGCGGGCATCGAGCAGGCGCCATCCCAGGAGCTCCGCACAGGGTGGCCTTGGAAAATTGTCGAGCGCGGTCTTGACCATTGGCAGCCTCCGTTTCGCACCCCGATAGCGTAGCGCTGCTGCCAGCGTGCTGTCAGGAGGACGAGCCCGCTGAAAGGTTGAGCGCGTGCGCAATGACCTTGCGCATGACATTGGGCAGCGCCTCGTCCGCAAGGGTGGCGACCGGCACCCAGCGCATGCCCTCGGGCGCACGGGTGCGGGCTTCGGCCTTCGCCGTGTAGACCACCAGCTCCAGCGGAAAATGCGTGAAGACGTGGGTGACGACGCCCATTTTGCGCTGCCAGCGCGACAGCCCCTTCAGCGCCGGCGCCTGCAGCTTCGCCGCCGCGTCGTCCTGGCCGGCGAGCCAGTCCGAGCCGGGCACTTCGGTCATGCCGCCGAGCAGGCCCTTTTCGGGCCGGCTGCGGACCAGCAGCTCCTCGCCGCGTGTGACGACGAAGGCCGCTCCGCGCCGCAACGTTCCGCTCTTCTTCGGCGCCTTGCGCGGAAAGGTCTCCTGCGTGCCTTGGAGGCGCGCCGTGCAATCGTCGTTCAGCGGACACAGCGAGCAGGCCGGCTTTTTCGGCGTGCAGATCGAGGCGCCGAGATCCATCAGCGCCTGCGCGCTGTCGCCGGCGCGGGAGTTTGCAAGCAGCGTCGCCGCCAATTGCTGGATCAGAAGTTTCGCCTGCGGGAGCTCATCTTCAACTGCAAAGAGCCGCGACACCACGCGCTCGATATTGCCGTCGACCGGCATGGTGTGGCGATCGAAGGCGATCGCCGCGATCGCCGCCGCCGTGTACGGCCCGATGCCCGGCAGCGCACGCAGCCGCTCCTCGGTATCGGGAAAGATGCCGCCATGCTCGCGCGTCACCGCGACCGCGCAGGCGTACAGGTTACGCGCGCGCGAGTAATAGCCGAGCCCGGCCCACATCCGGAGCACATCATCCTGCGAAGCCCGTCCGAGCGCAGTGACATCCGGCCAGCGCGCGACGAATTTTTCGAAATAGGGCCCGACCGCCTTCACCGTGGTCTGCTGCAGCATGATCTCCGACAGCCAGACGCAGTATGGGTCCGACGTCTCGCCGGGCGCGGCTCGCCACGGCAACCGGCGCCGGTGGCGGTCGTACCAAGCGAGTAACGCCACCGGGCGCGACGAGGTCTCCGCCTGACTGGGTTCCGATTTCGCCTTCAGCGCGGATTTAGGGCTCATGCTCCCACTGTAACGGTGCGGCCTCAATCTCTCCACGTCATGCCCGCGCTTGTCGCGGGCATCCACGTCTTTCTTCGCAGGAGAAGGTGGATGGCGGGGACATAGGCGGACGGAAGCGACGCCGTCCTTCGGACGGCTATGCCCGGCCATGACGCGCCGCGGGTCTGTGGCGCCCCCGCCGAAGTGCTATAAGGGTCCATGTCCAAATTCCCTCCCAAACCCGGTCCCCTCAGCGCCAAGCCGCTGGGCGTCCTGCTCAACGACGTCTTTGCCGAGGCCTATGCCAAGCAGGGCTTTGCCGCACGCGAGCTGGTGACGCGGTGGGCGCAGATTGCAGGTCCCGAGATCGCGGCCCATGCCGAGCCGCTGAAGATGCAATGGCCGCGCCCGGTGGAGGGCCAGCCGCAGGAGCCGGCGACCCTGGTACTGCGAGTCGAGGGGCCCATGGCGCTGGAGATCCAGCATTCCGCCGACGTCATCCTGGAGCGCGTCAACCGCTTCTTCGGCTGGAGCGCGGTCGGCAAGCTCGCCTTCCGCCAGGCTCCGCTGTCGCGCGCGCGCCGGCCGGTGCGGCCCGGCCCGCCCGATCCCAAATCGGTGGCCAAGGTGGCGGAGAGCCTTGGTGACATCGAAGATGAACAACTGAAGACGGCGCTGGCGCGGCTGGGGGCCGCCATCAAGCGAAATTGAGCCTTATTTAGCGGTCAATCTGGACCCGTCTCTACCGCTCGCCATTGCCTCAAGCTACGTTTCAAGCTAGCGACAGGCCGCCCGGGCGGGAACTTCATAGACCCCTGGGGCGACATTTTTGCCAATTCGGGAGCCGACCTTGATCATCACCCGCCGCGCCTTCACCACGATGCTGTCGCTGACCGGGCTTGCCGCGGTCGCCGGGTTCTCGCCGCTGCGGCTCATCTCCGACGCCATGGCGCAGTCGGCTGCCGACGTCGCCAAGCCCGTGTCGCTGCCCGACATGGCGCTCGGGCCCAACGATGCCGCCGTCACCATCACCGAATACGCCTCGATGACCTGCCCGCACTGTGCCGCCTTCAACGAGCAGGTGTTCCCGAAGATCAAGAAGGAATACATCGACACCGGCAAGGTGAAGTACATCTTCCGCGAGTTCCCGCTCGACATCAAAGCCGCCGCGGGCTCGATGCTGTCGCGCTGCATCGCCAATGGTGATGGGCCGAAATACTTCGCCGTCACCGACATGCTGTTCCGCCAGCAGAACGACTGGGTGGTGAAGAACACCACCGAGACCCTGACGCGGATCGGCAAGCAGGCCGGCCTCACCCAGCAGCAGGTCGAGGCCTGCCTGAAGGACCAGGCGCTGCTCGACAAGATCGCCGCCGACCAGAAATATGCCAGCGACGTTCTGAAGGTGGATTCGACGCCGACCTTCTTCATCAACGGCGAGAAGATCAAGGGCGAGGCCTCGTTCGAGGAATTCGCCAAGAAGATCAATCCGCTGCTGAAGAGCTGATTCGCACGCCCCAATTCTGATTCGCATCTCGAAAGCCGTATCTTTCCCGGCATAAATCCCTTGGGAAAAGCGGCTTTCGCCGGTTGCCCTCGCGGCGCACCGCAGCCATTGTCCAGCCGCATGAGGCGCCTCGCGCGACTCGCCCGGATAGCGACACTGCCTTCCATGGTATTGTCCCGGCAGGGGGATTCGCGCCTGCCAACAGAGATGCGTGCTTATGAAAATCACCCGCCTGCGACTTCACGGCTTCAAGTCCTTCGTTGAGCCCACGGACTTCGTCATCGAGCCCGGCCTGACCGGCGTGGTCGGACCCAACGGCTGCGGCAAGTCGAATCTCGTCGAAGCGCTGCGCTGGGCGATGGGTGAGACCTCGTATAAGTCGCTGCGCGCCGCCGACATGGACGCGGTGATCTTCGCGGGCTCCGGCAACCGTCCCGCGCGCAACCACGCCGAAGTGACGATGACGATCGACAATGCCGATCGCACCGCGCCGGCGGCGATGAACGACAGCCAGTTGCTCGAAATCTCCCGCCGCATCGAGCGCGAGGCGGGGTCGGTCTATCGCATCAACGGCCGCGACGTACGCGCCCGCGACGTGCAGATCCTGTTTGCGGATGCCGCCACCGGCGCGCGTTCGCCGGCTCTCGTCCACCAAGGCAAGATCGGCGAGATCATCCAGGCCAAGCCCGAGCAGCGCCGTCGCGTGCTGGAAGACGCTGCCGGCGTCGCCGGTCTGCACGCCCGCCGCCACGAGGCCGAGCTGCGGCTGAAAGCGGCCGAAACCAACCTCACCCGCGTCGAGGACGTGATCGGCCAGCTCGCAGGACAAATGGAAGGCCTGAAGAAGCAGGCCCGCCAAGCCGTGCGCTACCGCGAGGTCGCGGCCAAGGTCCGCAAGGCCGAAGCTACTCTGTTTCATCTGCGCTGGATCGGCGCCCATGCCGACGTCAACGAATCCGGCCAGACTCATGATCTCGCGGTGCGCGAGATGGCCGAGCGCACCCAGCACCAGGCCGAAGCCGCCCGCATCCAGGCGATCCGCGCCGCCGAAATGCCGGCGCTACGCGATGCCGAGGCGCGCGCCGCTGCAGGCTTGCAGCGCCTGACCAATGCTCGCGAGCTGCTCGACCGCGAGGAGGAGCGCGCCAAGGAGCGCGTCGCCGAGCTCGAGCGCCGCCTCGCCCAGTTCGAAGGCGACATTTCCCGTGCTCAGCAACAAACCATGGACGCCGACGTCGCGCTGCAGCGGCTCGACACCGAAGATTCCGAACTGAAGGAAGAGATCAAGTCGCGCGTCGAGAAGCGCTCGGGCGTCGACGAGCGCGTCGGCGAAGCCGAGGCGGTGCTGACCGAAACCGAGCAGCAGTTCGCCGAGCTCACCACCGCGCTGGCCGACCTCACCGCCAAGCGCAACCAGCTCGAGGCCAACGTCCGCACCCACCGCGACAAGCTCGCCCGTCTCGACCAGGAGATCGCGAACGTCGCTGCGGAAGAGCAGAAGCTTGCCGCCGAGACCGGCGGCTTCGGCGATCTCGACGAGCTGACCGCGACGGTCGAGACCGCGGAGCAGACGCTGGCCGCCTCGGAAGCCGCAGCGCAAGCGAGCGAAGCCGCCCACGTCGCGGCACGCCAGACGCTGGAATCCTCGCGCTCGCCGCTGGTCGAAGCCGACAAGCGCGCACAGCGGCTCGAAACCGAGGCGCGCACGATCTCCAAGATCCTCAACGGCGAGACCAAAAATCTGTGGCCGCCGATCATCGACGGCATCACCGTCGACAAGGGCTTTGAAAAGGCCATCGGCGCCGCACTCGGCGACGATCTCGATGCCCCGATCGACCCGTCGGCGCCGATGCGCTGGACCAACGTCGGCCAGACCGACGGCGATCCGGAGCTGCCCGAAGGCGCCGTGCCGCTCGCCAATCATGTGCAGGCGCCGGCCGAGCTGACACGCCGTCTGGCCCAGATCGGTGTGGTGCCGCGCGAGCGCGGCGCCGAGCTGGTCTCGCAGCTCAAGACCGGCCAGCGGCTGGTCTCGCCCGAAGGCGACGTCTGGCGCTGGGACGGTTTTGTTGCCGCGGCGCATGCGCCGACCGGTGCCGCGCGGCGCCTTGCCGAGCGCGCCCGTCTCGTCGACATCGAGAACGAGCTGGAGCAGGCCCGCATCGACGCGCAGATCAAGCGCCAGGCGCTGGAGAATGCCGAGTCCGAGCTGCAGATGGCGGCCAGCACGGAAGGCGCCAGCCGCGAAGCCTGGCGCGCCGCGCAGCGCGAGCTCAACGTCGCGCGCGAGCGCCATGCCACCGCCGAGCGCGAGATCAGCCGTCACGCCGCGCGTAAGGCGACGCTGTCGGAAGCCCACAGCCGTCTCGCCGCCGACCGCGCCGAGGCCGAAGCTGCGTATGAATATGCCGAAGCCGGAATCTCCGAGCTGCCGTCGAGCGAGGACACCGAAACCCGTCTCGCCGCGGTCCGCAGCGACATCGAAGGCCATCGCCGCATGGCCGCCCAGGTCCGCGCCGAGGCGCAGGCGCTGGCGCGCGAGGCCGAGCTCGCCGACCGCCGCGTGCAGGCGATCCTGGCCGAACGCACCGAGTGGCAGAACCGCAAGGAGAGCGCGGCCTCCCACATCGACACCATCCAGGCCCGTATTGCCGAGCTCACGATCGAGCGCAGCGAACTCGAAAACGCGCCGCAAGTGTTCGCGGAAAAGCGCAGCGCACTGATCACCGAGATCGAATACGCCGAGAACGATCGCCGCATGGCCGCCGACGCGCTTGCGACCGCCGAGACCGCGATGGCCGAGACCGATCGCGTCGCCAAGCTGACCTTGGAGGCGCTCTCCAGCTCCCGCGAGGCCACCGCCCGCGCCGAGGAGCGCATGGAAGGCGCGCGGCGCCGGCTCGAGGATATCGAGCGCGAGATCCGCGACATGCTTGAAGTCGAGCCGCAGGCTGTTGCCGGCCTCGCCGAGATCGAGCCCGGCGCGGAGCTGCCGCCGCTGCACGACATCGAGGAAGACCTCGAAAAGATGCGCCGCGACCGCGAGCGCCTCGGCGCCGTCAATTTGCGCGCCGAGGAAGAGCTGCGCGAGGTCGAGACCCAGCACAACGGCCTCGTCACCGAACGCGACGACCTGGTTGAGGCCATCAAGCGTCTGCGCCAGGGCATCCAGAGCCTCAACAAGGAGGCGCGCGAGCGGCTTCTGACCTCGTTCGAGGTGGTCAACAACCACTTCAAGCGCCTGTTCGTCGAGCTGTTCGGCGGCGGCGAGGCGGCGCTGCACCTGATCGAGAGCGACGACCCGCTGGAAGCCGGCCTCGAAATCATCGCAAAGCCGCCGGGCAAGAAGCCGCAGACGCTGTCACTGCTCTCGGGCGGCGAGCAGGCACTGACCGCGATGGCGCTGATCTTCGCGGTGTTCTTGACCAACCCGTCGCCGATCTGCGTGCTGGACGAAGTCGACGCGCCGCTCGACGACCACAACGTCGAACGGTACTGCAACCTGTTGCACGAGATGACCGGTTCGACCGACACGCGCTTCATCATCATCACGCACAATCCGATCACGATGGCACGGATGAACCGCCTGTTCGGCGTCACCATGGCCGAGCGCGGCGTCTCGCAGCTGGTGTCGGTCAGCCTGTCAGAGGCGGTGGACATTCTCGACCAGAACGTGGCGTGATATCCTTGGCGTCATTCCGGGGCTCGCGAAGCGAGAACCCGGAATGACGTGAGGTTGACGATGATCTCGCCCACGCTCCCTCCTGAACTCAAGGCCGCCCTCGACGGCAAGCTGCAGGGCTTCTCCCGCACCGACGCTGCACAGCGGTCGCAGAAAATCTCGACCGCCTATCGCGCCGGCGGCGGCTCCGGCACGATCAAGTCGGACGCCGATGCGCTCGCCTATGCGCTCGCGCGCATGCCGGCGACCTACGCGGCCGTCGCCGCAAGCCTGAATGCGCTGACCGAGATTGCGCCCGATCTCGCCCCGGAAACGTTGCTCGATGTCGGCGCGGGCCCGGGCACCGCGAGCTGGGCTGCCGCGGAGGCCTTTTCCTCGCTGCAAGAATTCACCCTGCTCGACGCCAACGCCACGCTCAGCCGGCTCGCGCTCGAGCTGGCGCGCGACAGCTCGCGATTGGCGGAGTGCCGCTATTTGCCGGGCGATGCAGGCGGCAACCTCACGGAAGCTTCGCAAGCCGATCTCGTCATTGCCAGCTACGTCATCGGCGAACTCACCGAGGCCGACCAGCGCAAGCTTACCGAAGCGATGTGGGCCAAAGCCCGCCAGGCGCTGGTCGTGATCGAGCCCGGCACGCCGGCCGGCTACGCCCGCATCCTCGCGCTGCGCCAGCAATTGATCACGGCTGGCGCTTACGTCGCAGCCCCCTGCCCGCACGAAAAGCCCTGCCCGCTCACCGCGCCCGACTGGTGCCATTTCAACCAGCGCCTGCCGCGCTCGCAGGCGCACCGCCAGATCAAGGGCGCCGAGGTGCCGTTCGAGGACGAGCGCTTCATCTACGTCGCCCTGACCCGCGCGCCGCCCGCAACGCGCGCCGCGCGCGTGCTGGCGCCGCCGGATGTCGGCAAGGCCGAGATCACGGCGAAGCTCTGCACCGAGGATGGCGTCGCCATCACAAGGGTGCCTCGTCGGGACAAGGCCGCCTATGCTGGGGCACGCCGCTGGCGCTGGGGCGACGCTATTCTGTCCGAAAGTTAACCTCGTTCCGGACTTTTGCCTTGAACGCGGGCGGCTCCACATTCGACCAAGTCTTACCTCCCCTCTGCGCCGGGCTCTCGTCCTGCGCCAATTTGGTCTAGGCTAGCGCCCGCCTTCTTCCCCCTTCAGGAGTTCTCCATGTCGACCGGCTGGATCGTTCTCGGCGTCATCGTCGTCCTCGCGCTGTTCGCGTTCAGCGCCTACAACCGCCTGGTGGCGCTGAGCCAGCGCGTCGGCCAGGCCTTTGCCGATATCGACGTGCAGCTCAAGCAGCGCCACGACCTGATCCCGAACCTGGTCGAGACGGTGAAGGGCTACGCCTCGCATGAGCGCGGCACGCTCGACGATGTCATCAAGGCGCGCAACTCGGCAATGTCGGCGCAGGGTCCCGCGCAGGTGTCCGCGGCCGAGAACCAGCTGTCCGGCGCGCTCGGCCGGCTGATCGCGCTGTCGGAGGCCTATCCCGACCTCAAGGCCAACGCCAATTTCCAGCAACTCGCATCCGAGCTTTCCGACCTCGAGAACAAGATCGCGGCGAGCCGCCGCTTCTTCAACAACGCGGTCCAGGAATACAACACCGGCATCCAGCAGCTGCCCGCCGCTTTGTTCGCCGGCATGTTCGGCTTCACCAGGAAGGACTTCTTCGATCTCGGCGCCAGCCGCACCGAGGTCGAGGCCGCGCCGCAGGTGAAGTTCTGATCTTGAGCCGATAGGCCGGCAGGGCACCCGCGTCATGGCCGCGTATGGTCTCTACACGCACATCGCCTCGAACAAGTTTCGTTCGATGCTGCTGCTCGCCGGCCTGTTCATGCTGGTCTACGTGCTGGTCTATGCCGGCGCGTTGGTCGCCGAAGTCGTCATCAACGGCAATGAGACCGTCGTCTATTATCTGAGGCGCGCCCTCCACGATCTGATCGTGGCCGCACCGGTTGCGACCATCGTGGCGGCGGCCTGGGTCGTGATCGCCTATTTCTTCCACCAGTCGATGATCGACGCGGTGACCGGCGGCCACGACGTCACGAGGCAGGAGGAGCCCCGGCTCTACAATCTGCTGGAAAATCTCTGCATCTCGCGCGGCATCACCATGCCGAGGCTGAAGATCATGGAGAGCCCGGCGCTGAACGCGTTCGCGACCGGCCTCAATCCCAGGCAATATTCCATCACCGTCACCACGGGTCTCCTCAACGCGTTGAACGACAAGGAGATCGAGGCGGTGCTGGGCCACGAGCTGACCCACATCAAGAACGGCGACGTGCAGCTGATGGTGGTCGCCGTCATCATCGCCGGCGTGGTCGGCTTCTTCGGCGAATTGTTCTTCCGCCTGTTCACCAATTTCAATTGGAGCTCCGGCTCCGGCGGCTCATGGTCCTCGGGCTCCTCCTCGTCGTCGCGCTCGTCCTCGTCATCGAGCGACAACAAAAGTTCCGGCGGCGGCGCGGTAATCGTGATCATCATCGCGATCGTGCTGATCGTGGTGGCCTGGCTGCTGTCCCAGGTGGTCAAGCTCGCACTGTCACGTTCGCGCGAATATCTCGCCGACGCAGGCTCCGTCGAGCTGACGAAAGATCCCGATGCGATGATCTCGGCGCTGCGCAAGATCGAGAATCGCGGCGAGCTGCCCGGCGCAACCTCGGCCGTGATGGAGCTCTGCGTCGACAATCCCCGCGAGGGCTTTGCCGATCTGTTCGCGACCCATCCCTCAGTGCAGTCACGGGTCGACGCGCTGGTCAAGTTCGCCGGCGGCCACGATCCGGGCCCGCTGCCGCCGACCGAGGCAACGGACGAGCCCGAGGCGCAAGCTGACCCGCAGGACGCCCCATCGCCGCGGCGTCATGGCCCGTGGGACGATGCGAGCGGGCCGGCCGCTCCGCCGCCCCTGCCCGCACCCGGCTCCTCGGAGACCGCGAGCAGCAAGCCTACAGGCGATCTCATGGGTCCCTGGGGCCGTCATTAAGCACGCGATGTCCCGCCATGCGCGGTGGGTTTCGCCGCGATTGGGAAAAACTTCGGGAATTGCCGTATCGACATGCCGAGGAATTGAATTCTCCCTTGTTTCTGCCATGTTCGCGCCCAACAGCAGACTTGGGACATCCTTGGGGCATCCTTGGGACATCGATTTGGGGCCCGGCCGATTGCGACCCGCGATCGGGGGCGCGCGTTAGGGGACAGCAATGGCAAAGCCGGCAGTGGTTGTGGTGGGCGCGGACAAGGGCGGGGTCGGCAAGACCACGGTATCGCGGACCTTGCTCGATTATTTTTCCGCCAACAACGTGCCGACGCGCGCCTTCGACACGGAATCGCCGCGCGGAACCCTGAAGCGCTTCCACCCCGACATCACCGAGATCGTCGACATGACGACGACATCGGACCAGATGAAGATCTTCGACACGCTCAACGCGGTGAGCCCGTCGGTGACCGTGATCGACGTTCGCGCCGGCCTGCTCTCGCCTGCGCTGGCTTCGCTGCGCGACATCGGTTTCCTCGACGCCGCCAAGGCCGGCCAGATCACGTTCGCGGTGTTCCACATCCTCGGGCCCTCGATCGCCTCGCTGGAGGAGATCGCCGAGACCGCCGGCTTCATGACCGGCGCAAAATATTTCCTGGTGAAGAACTTCATCAACGACACCCAGTTCTTCCAATGGGACCAGGCGACCTATAATTCCTACTTCCACCGCATCAAGGACGCGACCGAGCTGACCATCCCCAAGCTCAACGAAATGGCCTATGAGCAGGTCGAGGTTTCGTCCGTCCCGTTCCTGAAATTCGTCGCCAACAAGGGCATCAGCGACGAAGCCGCGAACTATTCCTTCGTGCTGCGCGGCTATGTCCGGCACTGGCTGGCGAATGTCTGGAGCGAGTTCGACCGGATCCGGCTGACTGACATCGTGGGGTCGAAGCCCGTCACCCGCAACAGCGAAAAATAGTTGCGCAAGCAGGGCTGATACGGCTGGATTGGTCGCCAGGTTCGACTGATATAGCTGCCGATGCCCGCAACGCCCGTCTACATCATCTGCTCGCCCCGCCCGCAGGTCGGCAAGACACTGCTGGCGCGGCTGCTTGCCGAATTTCTGCTGCTCAAGAACGGCAATGTCGCGGCCTTCGACGTTAATCTGAAGGAACCGTCGCTGCTCGACTACCTGCCAAAGATCACGGAGACCGCCGACGTGATCGACACCTACGGCAAGATGCAGCTGATGGACCGCGTCATCGTCGATGACGGCATGGCCAAGGTGATCGACCTCGGCTTCCACGCCTTCGACGAGTTCTTCAAGATGACCGACGAGATCGGCCTCTTGAAGGAGGCTGCGCGCCGCAACGTCGCACCACAGATCCTGTTCGTCGCCGACACCGACCGAGCCTCGGCCCGCGCCCACGAGATGCTGCGCGGGCAGATCCCGCGGATGAACCTGATCACCGTGGACAATGAATATGTCGTGCGCGGCGAGCTGCCGGTCGCGATGGCCGGCGGCCGCCTGTTCCGCCTGCCCGCGTTGCCCGGCTTCCTCAAGACTTATGTCGACCGGCTGAACTTCTCCTTCACCGGCTATCTGCGCCAGGAGAAGGACGCCTCGACCGAGCTGCACCAATGGACCCGGCGGAATTACTTTGCCTTCCGCGAGCTCGAGCTCAACCTGATCCTCCAGCGATCCTAGATAATTTCACCCGGATAATATTGACTACGGGCTCGAGCGGGCTTATTGAGGCGGGCATCGGTATCCCCTCAGCAAGGCCCATCACCGTGAGCATCGACCGGAAAGCAGCGATCGCCGCCTACAAGGAGCGAAAGACCATTGCGGGCATCTTCGTCGTGCGCTGCGCGGTCTCGGGCGAGGCCTGGGTCGGCCAGGCGCCGAACCTCGAGACGATCCAAAACCGCATCTGGTTCTCGCTACGCCAGGGCAGCCACACCTGCCGCAGCCTTCAGGCTGCCTGGAATGCGCATGGCGAGGCCGGCCTGACCTTTGGCGAATGCGAGCGCCTGGAGGATGAGGAAACCGCCTATGTCAGGAACGCGCTCCTGAAGGAGCGCCTGCTGCATTGGCGGGATGAACTGAAGGCCGAGGCGATCTGAAGATCGCGTCGACCTCTCAGTGTCCCTCGAACGTCATCAGCGTGCGCACAGGCACGTCCATGGCGCGCAGCTTGGCGGCGCCGCCGAGCTCGGGCAGATCGATGATGAAGCAGGCGGCGACGACGTTGGCGCCGATCTGGCGCAGCAGCTTCACCGCGCCTTCCGCGGTGCCGCCGGTGGCGATGAGGTCGTCGACCAGGATGACGCGCTCGCCGGGCTGGATGGCGTCGACATGCATCTCCATCTCGTCGATGCCGTATTCGAGCGAATAGGCGATGCGCACGGTGGTGTGCGGCAGCTTGCCCTTCTTGCGGATCGGCACGAAGCCGGCCGAGAGCTGGTGCGCCACCGCACCGCCGATGATGAAGCCCCTCGCCTCCATGCCGGCGACCTTGTCGATCTTGTTGCCGGCCCAGGGGTTGACGAGCTCGTCGACCGCGCGGCGGAACGCGCGCGCGTCCGCGAGCAGGGTCGTGATATCGCGGAACATGATCCCGGGCTTGGGATAGTCGGGAATGGTGCGGACGCTCGCCTTGATGTCGTGGTCAAAGGTCATTGGTGCCTCTCAATCGACACGCGCATCCAACCGGAACGCGTTTTCAACAATACGCAAGCCCACCTCATTGCTGAGCGACATCAGCGATTCCGGGTGGAATTGCACGCCGGCGACCGGCAGCGTCTTGTGCTCCAGCGCCATGGCGACGCCGTCCTCGGTGCTGGCGGTGACGGACAACACCTCCGGCATGCTGTCGCGCTCGACATAGAGCGAGTGATAGCGGCCGATGACGATCTCGTTCGGCAGATTGCGCATCAGCCGACCGCCGCGCACCTGCACCCGCGAGGGCCGGCCATGGGCGGGATGGGTGAGCTGGCCGAGCTCGCCGCCGAAATATTCGCCGATCGCCTGCACGCCGAGGCAAACGCCGAACACCGGCAGCTTCTTCTCCAGCGCCGCATCGATGGTCTTCTTGATCCCGAAATCCTCCGGTCTGCCGGGGCCCGGCGACAGCACCAGCAAATCCCATGTCTTCCGCTTGAGCATGTCGAGCGCGTGCACATGGCGGACCACGGTGACGTCAGCGCCGACCTGGCGGAAATAATCGGCGAGCATGTGCACGAAGCTGTCGTCGTGATCGATCAGCAGCACCCGCTTGCCCGAACCGGTCGCATCCGGCGCAAAGGTCGACAACGGCTTCGGCGGATCGCCGCGCAGCGCCTGGAACAGCGCGGCGGCCTTGACCTGGCATTCGCGGTCTTCTGCGGCCGGATCGGAATCGAACAGGCAGGTGGCGCCGACGCGCACTTCGGCGAGACCATCCTTCATACGGATGGTGCGGATGGTGAGGCCGGTGTTGATGCTGCCGTCGAAGTTCACCGCGCCGATCGCGCCGGCATACCAGCGGCGCGGCGAGCGCTCGTGATCCTCGACGAACTGCATCGCCCACAGCTTGGGCGCGCCGGTGACGGTCACGGCCCAGGCGTGGGTGAGGAAGGCGTCGAGCGCGTCGAAGCCGGGACGCAGCATGCCCTCGACATGATCGACGGTGTGAAACAGCTTTGAATAGGTCTCGATCTGGCGCCGCGCCAGCACCTTGATCGTGCCGGGCACGCAGACGCGCGCCTTGTCGTTGCGGTCGACGTCGGTGCACATGTTGAGCTCGAACTCGTCTTTCTCCGAGTTCAGGAGCTGGCGGATCTGCTCGGCGTCGCCGATCGCATCGCTGCCGCGCGCGATCGTGCCCGAGATCGGGCACGTCTCGACCCGGCGCCCGTCCGAGCGCACGAACATTTCCGGCGAGGCGGAGACGAGAAATTCGCCCTCACCCAGATTCATCAGCGCGCCGTAGGGCGACGGGTTGATGACGCAGAGGCGCTGGAAGACTTCAGCCGGCGAACGATCGCAAGGCTCGGCGAACAGCTGCCCAGGCACCGCTTCAAAGAGATCACCGCGGGCGAAGGCCGCACGCGCGGTCTCGACCGTTGCCTGATATTCGCCGGGCGCGTGATCGGCAAAACCCTGCCGCGGCGTCTTCAGATAAGGACTCTCGGCGGTCTCGCGCGGCAGGCCCTCGGTGGATTTGCCCTTCCAGGCAAAGTCGTACGAGAGCACCACGCCGCGGCCGGTGGCGCGGTCATAGGCCAGCAGGCGATCGGGCACGTAGAGCACGATGTCGCGCTGGTCCTGCTCGCGCGCGCGCTTCTGCACGAGGTCCTCGATCTGGAACACCAGGTCGTAGGCGAAGGCACCGAACAGGCCGAGCAGCCCGTCGTCATTGGCCGAGAAGGCGGCGACGAGATCTCGGACCAGCGACATCACGCTGGCACGCCGCGTGCGCTGGTCTTCCTCGACCGGCGCATCGCCGCGGATGATGTGGCCGGCAAGGCGCGTCGTGGTCTTCTCGGAGATGACGACGCAGGGCTCGCGCAGCACATCGGCCAGGAAGGCGATCAGCACCTGCCCGCGCTCGTTCAGCGCTTCCAGCTTGAAATTGACGCCTGATGTCTCGAGCTTGAGCGGCGGATCGGAGAAGCCGAGGTCAAAGCTCTCGTAGCGGCCGGGTACAGTCGTGCCCGAGGACAGCACCACGCCGCGACGGCGGTCGAGCAAATTGATGAGATCGTCGAGCCGGCTCGCGCCGCCGGTGAATTGCTCGGCCACGCGCGTGATCGCGAGACCCGCGCGGGTCACGTAATCGCTTCTGGCCGGGAGGGCAAAGACTGTCCTGTTCATATGATCCTCTTGGGGTCCTCTTACGAGACTTGCCGAGGAAACGCCACACAGGACAAACGATCAGGCCGCCGCACTGCGTTGGCGACCTCAGACGATTTGGGAAAGGAAAATCGCACCGGCCACCTCGTTAGGAGGTGCGCCACCAAAGACGGGCTGGGCGGACGGCGGTGCTCATGGGGCGGATACTCACCATGGCACGGGGACGGCGTCAAGGGCGGCCGCGGCAGTAGCCCGGATGGAGCGCAGCGCAATCCGGGGGCGTGCCACAATGGAAGTCCCCGGATTACGCTGCGCTCCATCCGGGCTACAGGCTGGGTCAGGCAGCGCTGTTACCGCCGAGATGATTGGCGAAGAACTTGATCGCCCGGCCCCAGGCGAGCTCGGCGGCCTCGCGGTCGTGCACGGCCTGGCGCTGCTCGTTGACGAAGGCGTGCTCGGCGTCATAGCGGAACAGCTCCAGCGACTTCCCGGCGGCCTTCATGGCCTTCTCGAAGCCGCCCACCAGCTCCGGCGTGCACCAATCGTCCTTGTTGGCGAAATGGGCCTGGAGCGGGATCTTGACGTCGGCGGGCTTGGCCGCTTGCTCCGGCGGGATGCCGTAGAACACGACGCCGGCCGCGAGCTCCGGCACATGCACCGAACCGATGATGGTGACGGCGCCGCCGAGACAGAAGCCGGTCAGCCCGACCTTGGCACCGTTACGCGACAGATATTGCGCGGCGCCGCGCACGGTCTGCGTGGTGGCGTCCATGAAGTCGAGCGAGTTCATCTCCTTGTTGGCGCTGTCCGTGTCGTGATACGGCACCACCTTGCCCTTGTAGAGATCGGGCGCCAGCGCGTCGAAACCGGCCAGCGCGAAGCGGTCGCACAGACCCTTGATCTGGTCCGAAAGGCCCCACCATTCCTGGATCACGACCACGCCCGGCGCGTTGCCGCGCGCGGCATTGGCGAGATAGCCCGAGGCGTCCTTGCCGTCCGGGCGCTTGAAGGTGATGGCGGTTCCCATGGTATCCTCCGATGAGTTCTTGGGGGAGCGGTTGGTGGCATTTTGGCGGGTGCATGCGAATGACGCAATCACCGCGCAAACAAACTCTCGTGCCCAGGATGCTGCGCAGCGCGCCGCCCCTTGCGGCGTGATGCGCTGCTGATCCGGGGCCCAGCTACGGGCATTCCGGGTCCCGACTCGCGCTTCGCGCGTTCGGGACACGGACCCAACAAAAAAGCCCCCTAGCGGGGGCTTCTTCATTTTCTCGTCGCATCAGAGCGCTCAGTGCGAGCTGGCCCAGACCTTCTTCTTGGTGAAGTACATCAGCCCCGCGAACAGGATCAGGAACACGAAGACCTGGAATCCGAGGCGCTTGCGCGCTTCCATGTGCGGCTCTGCGGTCCACATCAGGAAAGTGGTGACGTCCTTGGAATATTGCGCGACCGTGGTCGGCGAGCCGTCGTCATAGGTCACCTGGCCGTCGCTGAGCGGCTTCGGCATCTTGATGGCGTGGCCCGGGAAGTACTTGTTGTAGTACGAGCCCTCCGGAATGGTGACGCCTTCCGGCACCTTGTCCTCGAAGCCCTGCAGCAATGCCGAGACGTAGTCCGGGCCCTGCTCCTGGAACTGGGTGAAGAAGTCGAAGATGAACCAGGGGAAGCCGCGCTTATAGGAGCGCGCCTTGGTGATCAGGGACAAATCGGGCGGCGCCGCGCCGCCGTTCGCCGCGCGAGCGGCCTGCTCGTTCGGGAACGGCGAGGGGAAATAATCCGCCGGACGCCCCGCACGCTCGAACATGTCGCCAGCATCGTTCGGACCGTCCTTGACCTTGTATTCCGACGCGAAGGCCGCCGCCTGCGCCACCGAATAGCTGGGCCCACCGGGCTCGGCGAGGTTGCGGAAGGCCACATAGGACAGGCCGTGGCAGCTGGCGCAGACCTCCTTGTAGACCTTCAGGCCGCGCTGCAGCGCGCCGCGGTCGAACTTACCGAAAGGGCCGGAGAACGACCATTTGTTGCCCGGGGGCGTATCGCTGCCTTCAGACGCCTTCGCGCTGTCGACCGAGCCTGCGAACAACGAACCGGCGAGCGCCAGCATGATCGCGGTCGAGACCATCGGCGTCGACCTGCTTCCGGTCTTGGCCAGGACTGCATCCGAGATCGAGTTCGGCACCGGTCGCGGCCTCTCGATGCGTGCGAGCAGCGGCAGCACGATCAGGAAGTAGGCGAAGTAGCAGACCGTCAGAACCCGGCCGGCGATCACGTAGATGCCTTCCGGCGGCTGCGCCCCGAGATAGCCGAGCAGGATGCAAACCACGACGAAGATCCAGAAGAACTGCTTGGCCAGCGGGCGATACTTCGACGACCTCGTCTTCGCGGCGTCCAGCCAGGGCAGGAAGCACAGGATGATGATCGCACCGAACATCCCGATGACGCCGGCGAGCTTGTTCGGGATCGAGCGCAGGATCGCGTAGAACGGCAGGTAATACCATTCCGGCACGATGTGTGGCGGGGTCACGCCCGGGTTCGCCGGAATGTAGTTGTCGGCGTCGCCGAGATAGTTCGGCATGTAGAAGATGAACCAGGCGTAGAGCAGCATGAAGCAGGCGACGCCGAACATGTCCTTGATGGTCGCATGCGGCGTAAACGGCACCGTATCCTTTTCCGTCTTCGGCTCGACACCGTCGGGGTTGTTCTGACCGGCGACGTGCAGCGCCCAGACGTGGAGCACGACGACGCCCGCGATCAGGAACGGCAGCAGGTAATGCAGCGAGAAAAAGCGGTTCAGCGTCGGATTGCCGACCGAATAGCCGCCCCACAGCAGCGTCACGATGCTCTCGCCGACATAGGGAATGGCGGAGAACAGGTTGGTGATGACCGTGGCGCCCCAGAAACTCATCTGGCCCCAGGGCAGCACGTAGCCCATGAAGCCGGTCGCCATCATCAAGAGGTAGATGATGACGCCGAGGATCCACAGCACCTCGCGCGGCTCCTTGTAGGACCCGTAATAGAGGCCGCGGAACATGTGAACGTAGACGGCCACAAAGAACATCGATGCGCCGACCGCATGCATGTTGCGCAGCAGCCAGCCGTAGTTCACGTCACGGACGATCAGCTCGACCGACTTGAAGGCAAGATCGGCATGCGGCGTATAGTGCATCGCCAGGATCACGCCGGTCAGAATCTGCATCCCCAGCATGAAGGAGAGGATGGCGCCGAAGGTCCACCAATAGTTCAGGTTACGCGGGGTGGGATAGGCAACGAAGGAGGAGTGCATGAGGCCGAGGATCGGCAGGCGCCGCTCGATCCATTGCAGGGCCGGATTGCTCGGCTGGTAGTCGGATGGTCCGCTCATGATGCGATCCTGAGGAAATAGTACGACGAGACGGCGCGAAGCTTCGGACGAGGGTCCGAGGCTCAGCCGATCTGGATTTTGGTGTCGGAAACGAACTGGTACGGCGGCACCGGCAGGTTCGCGGGCGCGGGCCCCTGGCGGATGCGGCCGGACGAATCGTACTGCGAACCATGGCAGGGACAGAAGAACCCGTCGTAATTGCCCTCATGAGCGATCGGGATGCAGCCGAGATGGGTGCAAATGCCGATCACGACCAGCCACTGCTCATGGCCGGACTTGACCCGGGCCTCGTCGGACTGCGGATCAGGCAGGCTCGCCACGTTGACGGCGCGCGCCTCGTCGATCTGCTTCTTGGTACGGTGGCTGATGTAGATCGGCTTGCCGCGCCAGAACACCTTGATGTCCTGACCTTCGGCGACCGGACTGAGATCGACCTCGATCGGCGCACCGGCGGCGATGGTCGAAGCGTCAGGATTCATTTGGGAGATGAAGGGCCAGAGCGCGGCTGCGCCCCCTACTGCTGCAGCTGCCCCCGTTGCAACGAATAAGAAATCACGGCGTGTCGGATGGTCCGCCGAAGACGCTGTCGTCACGATTCCAACCCTTTCTTCTTATGCCACCGGTGGAACCGCTCCAGGAGCCCCCAAGGTCCCCGGAACAGTCTGCCAGCGCCCGCGGCCCCCCGCGGCGGCAGAACTTCGCCCATTCACCTCTAAACGGGTGAAACAGCAGTCCAGAATCGTTCTATTGGCACCCTTGCCGGGCGAGCGCAAGCCCGCTATCGGCGCGGGAGCGTGCAATGCACGAATTCCGCGGCCAGCGATGTTTTATTGAGACATTTCCGGTCCGCATCGCCCTCGATACAGCCCTCGCACAGCCCATGCAGATAGCGCTTTTCCAACCCGACATCGCCCAGAACACCGGCACGATTCTCAGGCTTTGCGCCTGTCTGGGCGTCGCCGCCCACATCATCGAACCGGCGGGCTTCCCCGTCTCCGACCGCCTGTTCCGCCGGGCGGGAATGGACTACCTCGACCATGTCAGCCTGACCCGCCATGACTCCTGGTCGAAATTCGAGGACTGGCGTGCGGCACATGGCTACCGCCTGCTGCTGTTCACCACGAAAGCTGCCACCGACTACCGCGATTTCCGTTACCAGACGTCGGACATCCTGCTATTCGGGCGCGAGAGCGCCGGTGTCACCGACGCGGTGGTCGAGGTCGCGGATGCGCGGCTGGTGATCCCGATCAAAGCGGGGCTGCGGTCGCTCAATGTCGCCATGACTGCGGCCATGGCCGCCGGCGAGGCGCTGCGGCAGATCCGGAACCCGCAAGCCTGATAGATTGAGGAGAGACGATTGAGTTACGCGGTCAAGGAAATCTTCCTGACCCTGCAAGGCGAAGGCGCCCATGCCGGGCGCGCGTCCGTGTTCTGCCGTTTTGCCGGATGCAACCTCTGGAGCGGCCGCGAGGCGGACCGCCTTGAGGCCACCTGCAAGTTCTGCGACACGGATTTCGTCGGAACCGACGGCACCCTCGGCGGCCGCTACGGCTCGGCCGCGGAACTCGCCGACACCATCGCCGCGCAATGGACTGCGGCCGCCCCCAACCGCTACGTGGTGCTGACCGGAGGCGAGCCGCTGCTCCAGGTCGACGCCGCGCTGATCGAGGCGCTCCACGCCCGCGGCTTCGAGATCGGCGTCGAGACCAACGGCACCATCGCAGCGCCGGACGGGCTCGACTGGATCTGCGTCAGCCCCAAGGGCGGCAGCGAATTGGTGCTGCGCCAGGGCCACGAGCTGAAGCTGGTCTATCCGCAGGCCCTCGCCGCGCCCGAGACGTTCGAGGACCTCGCCTTCGAGCGCTTCTCGCTGCAGCCGATGGACGGACCCGAGGTCATCGAGAACACCGCGCGCGCGATCGACTACTGCCTGCATCATCCGCAATGGCGGCTCAGCGTGCAGACGCATAAATCGCTCGGCATCAGATAGAACGCGACCGGGAATGCAGATGGATATGTCAACGATTGAAGACCGCAAGGGCCGCGCCCGCGCCTGGTTCGAAGCCTTGCGCGACGACATCTGCGCGAGCTTCGAGCGGCTCGAGGACGACGCCCCGCAAAGCCTTTATCCAGGCGAAGCCGGCCGCTTCAAGCGCACGCCCTGGCAGCGCACCGACCATACCGGCGCGGCTGGCGGTGGCGGCGTGATGTCGATGATGCATGGCCGCCTGTTCGAGAAAGTCGGCGTGCACTGCTCGACCGTGCACGGCGAGTTCGCGCCCGAATTTCGCGCCCAGATCCCCGGCGCCGCGGACGATCCAAAATTCTGGGCATCCGGCATTTCGCTGATCGCGCATATGCGCAATCCGAACGTGCCCGCCGTGCACATGAACACCCGCTTCGTGGTCACCACCAAGGCCTGGTTCGGCGGCGGCGCCGATCTCACACCGGTGCTCGACCGACGGCGCACCCAGGACGATGCCGACAGCATCGCCTTCCACGCCGCGATGAAGCAAGCCTGCAACCAGCAGAACGGCGTTGCCGACTACGACAAGTACAAGAAATGGTGCGACGAATATTTCTACCTGCCGCATCGCAAAGAGGCGCGCGGCATCGGCGGCATCTTCTACGACTGGCACGACAGCGGTGACTGGGACGCCGACCTCGCCTTCACCAAGGACGTCGGCCGCGCCTTCCTGAAGATCTACCCCGACATCGTCAGGCGCAATTTCGCGGCAGGCTGGACCGCCGCGGACCGCGAGGAGCAATTGGTCCGGCGCGGCCGCTATGTCGAATTCAACCTGCTCTACGATCGCGGCACCATCTTCGGGCTGAAGACCGGCGGCAATGTGGATTCGATCCTGTCGTCGATGCCGCCGGAGGTGAAGTGGCCATGACTGTTTCGAGGCCGCTGCCGCGCGCCATGCTGATCGACATGGACGACACCATCCTGTCGGCCTATGGCCGGCCCGAGATCGCCTGGAACACGATCGCGAACGAGTTTGCCGAAGAGCTGGCGCCGCTGCCGCCGCCGCAAGTCGCAACCGCGGTGCTCGCCTTTGCGCGGCAGTTCTGGTCGACTGCGGAGCCGATCTGGCGGATGAAGCTCGGCGAGGCGCGGCGGCTCACGGTGCGCGGCGGCTTCGCCGCGCTCGCCGCAAACGGCCATCGCGCCCTGCCCGACGATCTCGCCGATCGCATCGCCGACCGCTTCACCACCTATCGCGAGGAAGCAATCTTCGTCTTCCCCGGCGCGCATGATGCGATCGACGCGTTCAGGGCACGCGGCATCAAGCTCGCGCTGGTCACCAACGGCGCCGCCGACATGCAGCGCGCCAAGGTCGAGCGGTTCGAGTTGACCCATCGCTTCGACCATATCCAGATCGAGGGTGAGCACGGTTTCGGCAAGCCGGAGGCGCGCGCCTATCTGCACGCGATGGAGGCGCTGGGCGTTTCCGCAAGGGACACCTGGATGATCGGCGACAATCTGGAATGGGAAGTGGTGACGCCGCAGCGCCTCGGCATCTATTCGATCTGGATCGACGTGCACGGCGACGGCCTGCCCGAAGGCTCGACGGTCAGGCCCGACCGCATCATCCGCTCGCTGACCGAGCTGGTGCCGGAGCGGCCGTAACCGGGCCCGAAAACAAAATATCGAAAACAACCCCATGCACAGTAGGGCGCTGCTGCAAAATCAATAGCTTGCGGATTTTTCGAATCGGCTTTTGCTCCGTCGGGCAAAACAGGGGTATGATGCCATCGTCGACGCTTGCGATGAGCGTCCTGAACTGGCCTTCCGGCACTGAGGCTTGATGCATCGGACCGCGCGACCCGTCTCAGGCTGCTCTCCCGGCCGCCTCCGTTTTCCGCGTGTCATGACAAGTTGCTAGCCTCCTTCGGGTCGATCAACTCGAAAGGACAATCCATGGACTTGAAAGCCGGCGATGTCGTGATGCTGAAATCCGGCGGCCAGCCGCTGACCGTTGCTGAGGTGAAGGAGGACGGGGTGCTCTGCCTCTGGATGGGCATGGAAGGCCACCTGTTCCGCGAGACGCTGCCGCTGGCCACGCTCGTGCAGGTGGAAGAGGAGGAAGAGGATGATGAGGACGACGACGAGGACGAAGAGTAGGCCCGCCTACACCGCATCCTATCTGGATCGGTGTGCCTCAGCTCCAGCACGTCGGATCTCCCTCTCAGACAGAAATGAAGGATCGGGCCGAGGACTCGGCCCCGATCTATCAGGTCGCGTTCGATGGCGACTTGCGCACGATGCGATTTCGTTCGCCCTATTGGATAAAGGCGATTTCGAAATGCATGCCATCGGGCCGGCTTCCAAAGTGCCCGCCCCAATAAAATCCATGTTTGTTGGCGATCGGGACCAACTCCCGGACCGCTCCGCGCGTGCCCACGAGCGCGGGCCGAGCCCCCAACGGATTCTCGTCGGCGTTGACGTCGAACGCGCTTCCGAAAGCGTGGTTGCTCAATTGCGTCGTCGATCCCCTGATGAAGCGAGGCACGAAAGCTCCGTCAAATGACAGGATCCTATCCAGCAGACTCGCGCTCTCCCACTCCTCCCAAAGCGCCTTGAGCTGTGCCGCCGCGAGCTTATGGAATTGCATGGAGGCAGGAGCATGCGGTCCCAAAGCCTTCCGCAGTTGGGGAATGGGAACGCTCACGATGTTGTCCCTGGTCCAAGTCCCGAGGATCCGGATGTTCTCGCGGTTATCCGGACGAGGCTCCGAGACGAAGTTGAACGCGCCAAAAACCGCCCGTCTCGCGGCCGTATTTTCGAGCGGCGGAAAATCCGGCCGTGGCGGGAAGTTTGAACCCGTCATGTCAGCGGCCGGCTCTTCAATGAGCTCAAATCCGAGCTGCATGGCTTTCATCATCGTTTCGCGACCTGCCACGCCGTCGCTCGTCAGTCCGTTTGCCGCCTGAAACGCACTCGTCGCCGCCTGGGTCTTGTCGCCGAACTCTCCGTCATGGCCACCCGGATCGAAATGCTGTCCCTGCAGGAAGCTTTGCCAAGCTTTCACGAGTGGTCCCTGCGAACCGAGCCGAAGCGCACGCAAAGCAACGGGCCTCGTCGACTCACTCGTCAATGGAGCGGATATCTCTGCGATTGGCGCGATCTCCGCAGAAGCGTCCGCAACGCCACTCGACAGCATTGCATTGGTCGCGGCCCGTGATGCGCTGAAGCCGCGAGATTGAGACTGAATCCTGGGGCTTTCGATCTGTGTATCGGTCAATGCAACCTCCTCTGAGCTGGTGATAAAACTCTTTGCGACGTTCAATGCGTTATTCCACCGGTTGACCAGGCCCTTCCAAAACTTGCTCGTCTCACTGCGTTTCGCGACATCCCGCTCGTACTGTTCGCGCGCAGCGCGCAGGTCTTGCAGGAGCTCCATCGTGTCGTCCTCGCGGGCGGCTACGAGCGCTCGTCCGGCGTCATCGATCACGCCACTGTCAGGAATATGCAATGCTCTTTGGAGTATTCGCGCAGCACCGCGAGGACCGCGGTTGAAGCAGCAATCTCGCAAGTAACATTCGATCGCCGGCTTTCTCGACCAACTCGACACACCATCAGTGTAAGTGGCTATGATTTCGCAGGCCGCCCGTTCCGCCTCTTGAAAGTGGCCCCCCTCGATCAAATCGGCCAGCATCCGTGCTTCTTCGGGATGGAAACGTTCGTTGATGCCCGCGACTTCATATGCTCCTCCACCGTCGTCAGCCGGCAGCCTGTAGATCGTCAGGCGTCCCTGTTTATCGCGCCGGGCTTCGAAGCTGAGAATGGAGGCTGCCATCCGGTGACGATCCGCCGACGTGCTCATGCAAGGCCTCTGCAATATGTAATGTTAGGCGGCGCAGCTTCTGGCGGCTTTCATAGCTCGGGCATGGTCGTGAACCGGCCAGCGCCGACCACGCCGAGGAGCCCGCCGCATCCGCAACACGCCTCAATGACGCTGAGCTTACGCCGCGCGCTGAAGCTGTGTTGTGAAGTGCTTCACAGGCCCGGTTGCGATTCGATGACGCAGTTGCCGCGCGAACTGCGGGGATCGGAATCCTTCCCGCCTTCGTTTGCCGGTATGGATTAAACGTCAGGGTCGCGGCCGTCTGCGCTTCAGCTCGGAAGCGGGCGCGCGATCAATTCGGCCTTCGCGATTGCCAGCCGATCTATGCAATCCCGATCTGTGCGCTGCCCCTCTGGGTGCTGCTGTTTGCGTTGCTGATGCTGGTCACGCCGATCTACGCGACGAGCTGCCTCGCCGCCGCCGAGATCATCACCAGCCCGCCGGTGATCACCGCGACATCAAGGATCGCGGTGTGGATGTGCAGCGGCATACGCTCGACGAAGGCCTTTGCGAGGAACGCGCCGGGGATCGCGATCGCTCCGATCAGCAGCGCGAAGGCGAGCACCTGCGCAGTCACGGCACCGGCGAGGCCGAACACCGAGATCTTGATGAGGCCGGTGCCAAGCGAGATCATCGCGTCTGTTGCGATCACGGCGGCGCCTTCGAGGCCGGCGGCCATCAGCAGCGATAGCAGGATCACGCCGGAGCCCGAGGTGCCGCCGACCAGCACGCCGTAGCCGACCGAGCCGGCGGCAAGGCCGCTGTCGCCGATCCGCACCTTTCGGCGGCGAAGCACGCGGCGCAGCGGCACGCTCAGGATCAGCATGGAGCCGATCACAAGCGCCGCGCCGACATTGGTGAGACGCGTATAGCCGTAGGCGCCGAGTGCGGTCGTCAGCGCGGCGCAGGCGAGCACGATCAGCGCGCGGCGGCGGTCGGCGTAGCGCAGATAGGCAACGGCTCGGCTGGAATTGGTGAAGAGTGCGGAGATCGCGATGATCGGCACCACGGGCTCGGCGCCGACCAGCGGCACCAGCACCAGCGGCATCAGGGCGCCGGTGCCGTAGCCGGCGAGACCACCGATGATCGAAGCAAACAACGCCATCAACGCGACCAGCAGGAGCTGAAAGATCGAGATGTCGGCGAAGCCTGAGACGATGGTCACGTTCTCTCGTCGCGGCTGATTCGTGCCGCAGCTTGATCGGCGATGGAAGCAAGTGCGGCTTCCTCTAGGGGAAAATCCGCCGCAAGCCAAGCGTCCTCGGCGAGCGTCAACACATGTCCGAGCGCGGGTCCTTCGGCCAGACCGCGCGCGATGAAATCGGCGGCCTTCAGCGGAAATTTCGGCGCAGTCCAGCGCTGCGGCAGCTCGGCGAGAGCGCGCCAGCGCATCGAGGTGACGTCGCCACCGGCGCGCGCCCAGCCGAGCAACACACGATCGTGATAGCGCTCGGGGCCGAGCCGATAGAGCAGCCGCCGTGCATTGGCCTCATCCTTGGTGGCGAAGCGCCACCAGCGGTGGCCCATCGAATCCAGTGCCTTGGTCTCGGCATTGGAGAGCCGCAGACGCGCGGCGACGCGCTTGGCATCCTCGGTCACGGCGACGGTCAGCGCAGCGAGGCGCCGCGTGCTGCTGGCGATGAGGCCGAGTTCGCGCTCGATCGCGATCATCGCCGACAGCGGCCCGGTATAGGCAACGCCGCCGATCAGCGCTTGCAGCAACCCGCCCTCGGCCATGGCCAGCACGGCCGCGGATGCGCCGCCGGCCACCAGCAGCTTCAGCATCTCCATGCGCACCCGCTCCGCCGAGAGGCTGGCAAGACCAGCACGCCCCCGGATGCAGGCGAGATAGCCGTCGCGGTCGGGATCGCCGGCACCAAAGGCGGCGTGGATGCGGAAGAAGCGCAGGATGCGCAAATAATCTTCAGTGATGCGCTGGTCGGGATCGCCGATGAAGCGCACGCGACGCGCCTTGGCATCCGCGATGCCGCCGACATGGTCGTAGACGACGCCGCGCGCATCGACCGACAGGCCGTTCATGGTGAAGTCGCGCCGCTCGGCGTCCTTGACCCAGTCGCGGCCGAACGCGACCTTGGCCTTGCGGCCGAAGGTTTCGGTGTCCTCGCGCAGGGTCGTGACTTCATAGGGGTGGCTGTCGATCACCAGCGTGACGGTGCCGTGGTCGATGCCGGTCGGCACGCTCTTGATGCCGGCGGCCTTGGCGCGCCGGATCACCTCCTCCGGCCGCGCGGTGGTCGCGATGTCGATGTCGCCGGGCACAAGACCGAGCAGCGCGTTGCGTACGGCGCCGCCGACCACGCGCGCTTCCTCGCCGTCGATGTTGAGCAATTGCAGGACGCGCGCGGTCCCGCCTGCGGTCAGCCAGGGCGCATCGGCGAGAATCGGCGCAAGTATCGGCTCCGCGCTCATCGTGCGGCCCCTATTTTTCCACGCCCGGCACCAGCCGGCCGTTCTCGATATGGGCGGGAACGTAGGTCGAATCCGGGGCGGCGCCGGAGAAGTGCGCAAGTCCGATCAGGCCCGCGATCACCAGCACGATCGCCGCCAGCGCAAGGCGCGCGACGACCGCGACCGGCCAGGAGGAACGCGCGAACAGGCCGGAACGCGTCGCGGCCAGGAACAACGCGTAGACGGCAAAGGGAATGAGGAAGATTCCGATCTCGGTCAGAACCGGCCGGATCATGATGAATAGATCCGCTCATACAGCACACGCAGCATGCCCGCCGTCGCACCCCAGATGTAGCGTTCCGCGAACGGCATCGCGTAGTAGAACCGCTCCATGCCGCGGAATTCCTTGCTGTGCACCTGATGGTTCACCGGGTTCATCAGGAAGGATAGCGGCACCTCGAATGCATCATCAACCTCGGAATGGTTGATGGTGAGCTCGAAGCCGGGCCTGACCCTGGCGACCGTCGGCAGGATGCGGAAGCCGAAGGCGGTGCCGTAGAGATCGAGATAACCGATCGGCTCGACGAAGTCTCTGGACAGCCCGACCTCCTCCTCGGCCTCGCGCAGCGCCGCATCCAGCGGCGAGGCGTCGGTGGCGTCGATCTTGCCGCCGGGAAAAGCGATCTGGCCGGCATGGTCGTTGAGATGCGCCGAGCGCTGCGTCAGCAAGATGGTCGGCTCGGGATGATCGACCACCGCGATCAGGACCGCCGCGGGGCGCACCGGCTGCTCGCGCGCGACGATCTCGAGCATCTTGTCGGTGCCGGGATCGCCCGAAGCGGGAATGATGTTCGGATCGTAGAGGCCGAGCGGAACGTCGAAGCCGAGCTTCGCCCTGGAGCGGGCGAAGAAATCCGCCGCGCCGGGGGCGACAGGATCGCTCTTCAAGATAGGCTTGTTCAAAGCGCGGCCCTCACCTGCTCCGCATCGGCCATGGCGAAGAATTCGCCAGCCGATTCGACGCCGAACATCGGCTGGCCATCGACCATCCGCTCCTCGCCCATGTCAACCAGATCGTAATAGAGCGCCCTTGTGACCTTGGCCCAGAGCTCGGCACGAACGTGCAGATACGGCGTCAGCCCGCCGTCCCTGGCCTGCTCGAAACGCAGCCGGTGCGCGGCATCGCAAATGACCCAGTCGTCGACATTGGTGCGGAAGCGCAGCACGCGATGGTTGCCCTCGCCGTCCTTCTGCATCTCGACCGCCATGAAGGGCGCGTCGTCGACGCGGATGCCGACCTTCTCCACCGGCGTGACCAGGAAATGCTTGTCGCCCTCGCGCTTCAGGATGGTCGAGAACAGCCGCACCAGAGCGGGGCGCCCGATTGGCGTCCCCAAGTAGAACCAAGTACCATCGGAGGCAATTCGGATGTCGAGATCGCCGCAAAACGGCGGATTCCACAGATGCACCGGAGGCAAGCCCTTCTTGGCGCCTTCGGCATCGGCAGCACTTTTGGCGGCGGCAGTCAGCCCCTCAAGACCGCGATCGGCGCTCTGCCCTTGGTTCGCCATGGTTTGCCCTGACTTTGTCCTTTGGCACGATTGGTGCAGGTCTACGTTGTGATCGGGTGCACGGTTCCACCCCGGATTAGTCCGGTGGGGGAGGTCGCCACTTCGTGATGCCGTACATAACCCGAAGCCGATAAGGTGGGGATAGGTTAATTCAACGAATACATGGCCTTCCTGCAAGTCTAGCATAGGCCCATGAGTTGACGCGATGATCTGACATGATGATCCGTGATGTGGTGACGTGACGACGTAAGCAAGCCGCGCGGCAGGCTGAAGGAGCTAAACGGATGGCGGAGAGTGTCGAGAAACTCGAGGACGGGATCGTTCGTTCGGCCGAGCAGGTGTCGAGCCAGATTCGCGCGGCGAAGGATGCGATCGCGTCCGTCATCTTCGGCCAGGATCGCGTGATCGAGAACACGCTTGTCACCATCCTCTCCGGCGGCCATGCGCTGCTGATCGGTGTGCCCGGCCTTGCCAAGACCAAGCTGGTCGAGACGCTCGGCGTGACGCTCGGCCTCGATGCCAAGCGCATCCAGTTCACGCCCGATCTGATGCCGTCGGACATTCTCGGCGCCGAGGTGCTGGATGAGAGCACCGCGGGGAGGCGCGCCTTCCGCTTCATCGCAGGTCCGGTGTTCGCGCAGCTCCTGATGGCGGACGAGATCAACCGCGCCAGCCCGCGCACGCAATCGGCGCTGCTGCAGGCGATGCAGGAGCAGCACATCACCGTGGCCGGCGCGCGCCACGATCTGCCGAAGCCATTCCACGTGCTCGCGACGCAGAACCCGCTGGAGCAGGAAGGCACCTATCCGCTGCCCGAAGCGCAGCTCGACCGTTTCCTGATGGAGATCGACGTCGACTATCCCGATCGCGACGCCGAGCGCCGCATCCTGTTCGAGACCACCGGCGCCGAGGAAACGCTGGCGAGGGGTTCGATGACCGCGGACGCGCTGATCACGGCGCAGCGGCTGATCCGGCGCCTGCCGGTCGGCGATTCCGTGGTGGAGGCAATCCTGTCCCTGGTGCGCTCGGCCCGTCCTGGTCCGGACGCCGGCGAAGCCGGCAAGTTCATCGCCTGGGGCCCCGGCCCGCGCGCCAGCCAATCGCTGATGCTGGCGGTGCGTGCGCGCGCGCTGATCGACGGACGGCTGGCGCCCTCGGTCGACGATGTGCTCGACCTCGCCGAACCCGTGCTGAAGCACCGCATGGCGCTGACATTCCAGGCGCGCGCCGAGGGCCGCACGATTCCGGACGTGATCCGGCAATTGAAGACACGGATCGGTTGATGGCAGCGGAGAACGGGCACACAGCGAAGGAGATCATCGCGATCCGACGTGCCGATGGCGAAAGCCGCACGCTCGCAGCTTCCTTGCCGCGCCTGGTGCTCGAAGCCCGCCGTATCGCCGCCAACGTCATCCACGGCCTGCACGGAAGGCGCCGCGCCGGCTCCGGCGAGAATTTCTGGCAATACCGCCGCTTCGTCTCCGGCGAGCCGGCGCAGAACGTCGACTGGCGCCGCTCGGCGCGCGACGACCATCTCTATGTCCGCGAACTCGAATGGGAAGCCTCGCACACGGTGTGGATCTGGCCGGATCGCTCGCCGTCGATGGCGTTCGCCTCGAAGACAGCGCGCGAGTCCAAGCTCGAGCGTACGCTGATCGTCGCCTTTGCGCTGGCCGAGCTGCTGGTGGCCGGCGGCGAGCGCGTCGGCATTCCCGGCCTGATGGCGCCGACCGCGAGCCGCAGCGTGATCGACAAGATGGCGCAGGCGATGCTGCATGACGATGCCGACCGCCTCAGCCTGCCGCCGTCCTTCGTGCCGGCGGCGCTGGCCGAGATCATCGTGCTGTCGGATTTCTGGTCGCCGATCGCGGAGATCAAGACGACGCTCACAGGTCTTTCCGGCTCGGGTGCGCATGGCACCATGGTGCAAATCGTCGATCCCGCCGAGGAATCGTTTCCCTATTCCGGCCGCGTCGAGTTCGTCGAGCCGGAAGGCTTCGGCGTGATCACCGCCGGCCGCGCCGAGAGCTGGGCGCAGGATTACACCGCGCGGCTCGCGCTGCACCGCGACCAGATCCGCGCAGAGACCAACAAGCTGGACTGGCTGTTCACCACGCACGCCACCGACCGCTCCGCCGCCGAGCTGCTGCTGTTCCTGCATGCCGGCATGCAGGTGAGCAAGTCGGGCGCCCGCACCACGACGATCAAGGTGGGGCCGGCCGCATGATGGGACTGCCGCTCGCCTTCACCGAACCGCTGCTCCTGATCGGCCTCGTCAGCCTGCCCGTGCTGTGGTGGCTGCTGCGCGTGATGCCGCCGCGGCCGCGCCGCATCGAGTTTCCGCCAACGCGCCTGCTGTTCGACATCGCCCCGCGGGAGGAGACGCCCTCGCGGACGCCGTGG
Organism: Bradyrhizobium sp. 23AC; assembly: GCF_054863025.1. NCBI lineage: Bacteria > Pseudomonadati > Pseudomonadota > Alphaproteobacteria > Hyphomicrobiales > Nitrobacteraceae > Bradyrhizobium > Bradyrhizobium sp. 23AC. Next base: position 128,488 of record NZ_JAVAYN010000012.1, on the reverse strand, counting down.
TGGCTGACCGCGTTGCGTCTCCTGGCTGCGGCTCTCGTCATTTTCGCGGCCGCCGGCCCGATCTGGAATCCGCAAACAGGCGCAGCCGACAGCAAGGCGCCGCTGATGATCATGCTCGACGACGGCTGGAGCGCGGCGTCGCACTGGGACATCAGGATCAGGGCCGCCGACGAGCTGATCGCCAATGCCGACAACGACCGCCGCGCCATCGCGCTGGTGCCGTTGTCCGAGCCGAACCGCGACATCACCCTGATGCCGGCGGGTGCCGCGCGCGTCGCCCTGCGCCAGCTCGCGCCAAAACCCTATTCGATCGACCGCGTCGAGACGCTGACTGCCGTCGACCGCTTCCTGAAAGCCACCGGCGATTGCGAGATCGCCTGGCTGTCCGACGGCGTCGACACCGGCCGCGGCGAGGACTTCGTGGCTGGCCTCGGCAAGACCATCGGCGATCGCAGCCTGACCGTGTTCGAAGGCGGTACCTCCGCGCCGCTGGCGCTGGTCGCGGCCGAGAACGCCGCGGCGAAGATGACGGTGAAGGTGCTGCGCACCGACAGCGGCATCGCCATGGGCACGGTGCGCGCGCTGGACCAGAAGGCCTCGCCGATCGGAGAAGCCCGTTACACGTTCGGTCCGCAGGACAAGGAAACCGACGCCGCGTTCGACCTGCCGGTCGAGCTGCGCAATGACATCACGCGGCTCGAGATATCCGGCGAGCGCTCCGCCGGCGCCGTGCAGCTGCTCGACAAGCGCTGGCGCCGCCGCGCCATCGGCATCGTCTCTGGTGCGACCAGCGAGACCGCGCAGCCGCTGCTGGCACCGACCTTCTACCTCACCCGCGCGCTGGCGCCGTTCGCCGACGTCAGGCTCGCCGACAAGGGCTCGCCGCAGCAGGGCATCACACAATTTTTGGACCAGAAGCTGCCGATGATCATCCTCGCCGATGTCGGCACCATCGCGCCGGAGCTGCGCGAGCGCCTCAATGCCTGGGTCGACCAAGGCGGCGTGCTGGTGCGGTTCGCCGGTCCCCGGCTGGCGCAGGCCGAGGACGATCTCGTGCCGGTCAAGCTGCGCAAGGGCGGCCGCACGCTGGGCGGCAGCCTGACCTGGGAGAAGCCGCAGCATCTTGCGACCTTCGCGGCCGACGGCCCGTTTGCCGGCGTCGCCGTCCCCAAGGACGTCACCGTGAGCCGCCAGGTGCTGGCCGAGCCCGATGCGGTGCTCGCCACCAAGAGCTGGGCCTCACTGGAAGACGGCACGCCGCTGGTCACCGGCGAGCATCGCGGCAAGGGCCTCGTCAGCCTGTTCCACGTCAGCGCCGACATGCGCTGGTCGGATCTGCCGATGTCGGGCACCTTCGTCGAAATGCTGCGGCGGGTCGTCGACATGTCCGGCTACACCTCAAAGCCAGGCGCAGGCGTTGCCAGCGAAGCGACCACCGAGACGGTGGCGCCGCTGCACATCCTCGACGGTTTTGGCGCCTTCGGGCCGCCGCCGGCCACCGCAAAGCCGCTGCCCGCGGATTACCGCGACCGCGCCACATCCGATCATCCGCCGGGCTTCTATGGTCCGGCCGAAGGACCGCTCGCCGTGAACACGCTTGCCAGCGCCGACCGCATCGCCGCGCTGAACACCGCGACCCTGCGCGCCCGGCATGCCACCTACACCAATGCCGAGCCGCGGGACCTGCGCGGCTGGCTGCTGTCGACGGCGCTCGCGCTGTTCCTGGTCGACGCCATCATCGTCGCGGTGCTCGGCGGCGGCATCGCCGCGCTGCTGCGCCGACGCGCAGCGCCCGCAATGATCATCCTCGCTTTGGTGCTCGCAGGCCTTACCGCGCTCTCGCCGACGCCCTCGCGCGCCGACAGCGCCGCCGACGAGTTCGCGATGAAGGCGACGTCGCAGACCCGCCTCGCCTATGTCGTGACGGGCAATGCCGATGTCGATTCCATCGTCAGGGCCGGCATGTCCGGACTGACGCTGTTCCTGGCGCAGCGCACCGCGCTCGAGGCCGGCGATCCCGTCGGGATCGATCCCGCGCGCGACGAGCTCGCCTTCTTCCCGTTGATCTATTGGCCGATCGTGCCGGGTGCGCCCAAGCCGCCGCAGGACGCCATCAACAAGATCGACGCGTACATGAAGCAGGGCGGCACCGTGCTGTTCGACACCCGCGACGCGATCGAGGCGCCGCCCGGCGCCAACGGCGCCGCGCAGACCCCGGGTATGCAGACGCTGCGCGAGATCCTGTCCTCGCTCGACGTGCCCGAGCTCGAGCCGGTGCCGCGCGAGCACGTGCTGACCAAGACCTTCTACCTGCTGCGCGACTTCCCCGGCCGCTTCGTCACCGGCCAGACCTGGGTCGAGACCCTGCCGCGCGACGAGGACGAGGACAGCGCGCAGCGGCCGGCGCGGGGCGGCGACGGCGTCTCGCCGATCATCATCACCTCGAACGATCTTGCCGGCGCCTGGGCGGTGCGGCCCGACGGCCAGGCCATGCTGCCGGTGACCGGCGGCGACACCCGCCAGCGCGAATTCGCCTACCGCGCCGGCGCCAACATCGTGATGTACACGCTGACCGGCAATTACAAGGCCGACCAGGTGCACGCACCGGCCCTGATCGAACGGCTGGGGCAATAGGACCGATATGAATTACGGCATCGCATTCACGCCGCTTGTCCCCGCGATCGTGCTGTGGCTCGCGCTCGCCGCGATCGTCGTCATCGCGCTTCTGCTGCTGGTTGCGCGCGCGCGCGGCGCTGCCGTGCGCGTGGCCGCGCTGGCGCTGTTCCTGCTCGCGCTCGCCAATCCCTCCTTCACCCGCGAGGACCGCGATCCCCTCACCTCGGTCGCGGCCGTCGTCGTCGACAAGAGCCCGAGCCAGAATTTCGGCAACCGCAATCGCGAGGCTGCGCAAGCGCAGGAGGCGCTGGTCGACGGCCTGAAGAAGGTCAAGGGGCTCGAAGTCCGTGTCGTCGAGGCCGGACAGGCCGACGGCGAGACCGACGGCACCAAGCTGTTCGGCGCCCTCGCCTCGGCCTTGTCGGACGTGCCGGTCGATCGCGTCGCCGGCGCATTCCTGATCACCGACGGCCGCGTCCACGACATTCCGGCGAGCGCCACGGCGCTCGGCTTCCAGGCGCCGGTGCATGCGCTGATCACCGGCCAGAAGGACGAGCGCGACCGCCGCATCGCGATCACGGCGGCGCCGCGCTTCGGCATCGTCGGCCAGACCCAGACCATCAGCTATCGCCTCGACGACCAGGGCGTCTCCGGCGAGCGCGCCAAGGTCACGATCCGCAGGGACGGCGAGGTCATCAACGAGCGCACGCTCTCGAGCGGCCAGGCCGCGAGCGTCGACGTCGACATCAAGCATGCCGGCCCGAACATCGTCGAGATCGAGGCCTCGCCGCTGGAGAGAGAGCTGACGCCGGTGAACAACCGCGCCGTCGTCGCCATCGACGGGGTGCGCGACAAGCTGCGCGTGCTGCTGGTCTCGGGCGAGCCGCATTCGGGCGAGCGCACCTGGCGCAATCTGCTCAAGTCCGACGCCAGCGTCGACCTCGTGCATTTCACCATTCTGCGTCCGCCGGAGAAGCAGGACGGCACGCCGATCAACGAATTGTCGCTGATCGCGTTTCCGACCCGCGAGCTGTTCCAGCAGAAGATCAACGAATTCCAGCTGATCATCTTCGATCGCTACGCCCGCCAGGGCGTGCTGCCGATCGCCTATTTCGACAACATCGCGCGCTATGTGCGCGGCGGCGGCGCGGTGCTGGTCTCGGCCGGCCCCGACTACGCCTCCAACACCAGCATCTGGCGCACGCCGCTGGATTCGGTGCTGCCGGCCGAGCCGGTCGGCGTGACGGAAAAGCCGTTCTATGCGCACCTGTCCGACATCGGCAAACGCCACCCCGTCACGCGCGCCCTGGAGGGCTCCGCCAGCGAGCCGCCGCGCTGGAGCCGTTTCTTCAGGACCGTCGACACCCGCAATTCCGTCAACCCGCCCGTGATGACGGGAGCCGACGGCAAGCCGCTTCTGTTCCTGTCGCGCTTCGGCGAGGGCCGCGTCGCGCTTCTGCTCTCCGACCACATCTGGCTGTGGGCGCGCGGCTATGAGGGCGGCGGCCCGCATCTGGACCTGCTCAGGCGGATGTCGCACTGGCTGATGAAACAGCCTGACCTCGACGAGGAGGCACTGCGTCTGCAGGTGCAGGGCAAGAACCTCGTCGTGGTGCGTCAGACCATGGCCGACAGCGTCCAGCCGGTGAGCGTGACCTCGCCGTCCGGCGCGTCGCAGGATCTGACGCTGAGCCCCGGCGATCCCGGCGAATGGCGCGCCAGCCTTCCCGCGAGCGAGCTCGGCCTGTGGCAGGCCACCGACGGCACGCTGAAGGCGCTGATCAATGTCGGCCCGACCAATCCGAAGGAGTTTTCGGAAGTCACCTCGACCGTCGATACGTTGAAGCCGCTGACGCAGGCGACAGGCGGCAACGCCGTGCGCGTGGCCAGCGGCGCCGACGTCGAGCTGCCGCGCATCCTGCCGGTGCGCTCGGCCAGCGTCTTTGCCGGCGACGGCTGGATGGGCGTGCGAATGCGCGACGCCAGCGTCGTCAAGGGCGTCGGCGTGCTGCCGATCTTCGCCGGCCTGATCGGCCTGTTGCTGCTGCTTGGCGCGTTTGCCGCGACCTGGGTCCGCGAGGGGCGGTGAACTCCTGGAGCGTGATGGCTTTGAGTCTGGCCGCGGGCTCGTTTCAATCTCTCCCGCTTGCGGGAGAGGTCGGCGCAAAGCGCCGGGTGAGGGTTCTCTCCACACAGGGTTCTCGCTTGCGGAGATACCCCCACCCCAGCCCTCCCCCGCAAGCGGGAGAGGGAGCGCACCTCCGTCGTCGCAACAGCAACCCTAACGTCATCACGCGTTAGTTGCCCGAACGACACATCGGGCCGGCTGCCTGCACAGGCAGGCCTGCCCCGCCGTTGACATCCGCCGACCTGTCGCGCGATGTTACATTATAACGTCGCGGCATCAGGGATTGATGCCTCGCGACGTGGGGGTGGCTTTTCCAGATGAAGTGGTTCCGGTCGAATATCAGGCACGGCGCCCGGCTCGCGTTGTTCGCGATGCTGGTGCAGTTCGCGCTGACGTTCGGGCATAGCCACTGGTTCGCGCAGGCTGCGCCGCTTGCCCAGGCCTCGCTCCAGCAGACCGATAGCGCCAACGGCATTGCTGCGATCGACCGCGCCGCGGTCCAGAAGCAATCGCCCGCCGCTCCCGACCGCGAGCATCCGGGCGAGGACAATTGCGCGATCTGCGCCGTCGTCGCGATGGCGGGCACCGTCATATCAGCAACGCCGCCCGTGCTGCTGCTGCCGCAGGCGATCGAGCTGCTCCACGGCACCACTGATGCCGAATTTCTCCATCTGAAATCGGCCGGCACGGCGTTCCAGCCGCGCGCCCCTCCCGCGTCCTGACTCTCAACATCGCTTGATCACGCCCGGGCTCGCCGCGCATCGGCAATGCCCGGGAGAAGTTGAAGTCGAATTCCGTCGCGCCGCGACGGCAGGCCGCCTCCGATCAGCACATCCATATGCGGACGGCGCCTGATGGAATCAGGACCATGTCATTTGAATTGCGACGCGCGCAGCGTCTGGGCGGAGCGAGCCTGCTCCTGCTCGGCGTAGCCGCCTCATCCGCCCTCGCCCAAGAGCTCGCACAAGCACCTGCGCAAGACAAGTCGTCGACGGAGATCCCGGCCGTCACCGTGACGGCGCCGAGCCCGATCGTGCGCCGGGCGGTGCCGACCCGCAGCCCGGTCCGCGTCGCGCGCACCGGACGCTCGCGCAGCCAGCAGCGCACGGCCGAAGCAACGCCGGCAGCGCCGGCGACGGCCGCGCCTCAGCAGGGCGTGCTGCCGATCGTGACCAACCAGTTCGCCACCGTCACCGTCGTGCCGAACGAGGAGATCCGCCGCGAGGGCGGCGGCCAACTCGGCGATCTCCTGTTCTCCAAGCCGGGCATCACCGGCTCGAGCTTCGCGCCCGGCGCATCCAGCCGGCCGATCATCAGGGGTCTCGACGTCAACCGCGTCGGCATCGTCGAGAACGGCACCAATTCGAGCGGCGCGTCCGATCTCGGCGAGGATCATTTCGTCCCGATCGATCCGCTCGCGACCAACCAGATCGAAGTGGTGCGCGGACCCGCCGCGCTGCGCTACGGCTCGACCTCGATCGGCGGCGTCGTCAGCGCCACGAACAACCGGATTCCGGATGCGCTGCCGTCCTGCGCGCCGTCATTCCAGGCTTACGGCCTGCCGACCAAGGCGCCGCTCGCGACCGCCGCGACGTCGCCCTGCGTCACCGCTGAGACCCGTACCGCGTTCTCTTCGGTCGATCGCGGCGTCGAAAGCGGCGTACTGCTCGACACCGGCGGCGGCAATTTTGCGTTCCACGCCGACGCCTATGGCCGCACGACCTCGGACTATTCCATCCCGAGCTATCCCTATCTGAACGATCAGTCGCGTCCCGTGAACGGCCGCCAGCCGAACTCGGCGACGCGCTCGGACGGCGCCTCGATCGGCGGCTCCTACTTCTTCCAGGGCGGCTATATCGGCGCGTCGATCACGCAGAACGACTCGCTCTACCATATCCCCGGCATCGACGGCGCCGACCACCGCACGCGGATCGACGGCCACCAGACCAAGATCAACGTCAAGGGCGAGTATCATCCCGACGCCGCCGCGATCGACGCCGTCCGCTTCTGGGCCGGCGCGACCGACTACCGGCACAACGAGATCGGACTTGCCGATCCCGCCGACCTCAACAGCGACGGCATCAGGCAGACCTTCACCAACAAGGAGCAGGAAATCCGCACCGAGGTGCAGCTGATGCCGTTCAACGCGCGCTTCGCCGAAGTGACGACGGCGCTGGGCTTCCAGGTCGGGCATCAGGAATTGAGCGCGCCGAGCCCGGACAATCCCGGCACGCTGTTCAACGGCCTGTGGGACCCCAACAACAGCACGCGCGTCGCCGGCTACGCCTTCAACGAGTTCAAGTTCACGGAGGCGACGCGGGCGCAGATCGCCGGCCGCATCGAGCATGTCGAGCTGCACGGCACGACGCCGGACTTCCCGGCCGATTATTTGCCCGACGGCACGCCGCAGGCGGCGATCGCGCGCAATCCGTCCTTCACGCCCAAGAGCGGCAGCATCGGCCTGTTGCAGGATCTGCCGGGCGGCATGGTCGGCAGCATCACCGCGCAATATGTCGAGCGCGCGCCGAAGGCGGCCGAGCTGTTTTCACGCGGCGGCCATGACGCGACTGCGACCTTCGACATCGGCAATCCCAACCTCACCATCGAGACCGCCAAATCGGTCGAGCTCGGCGTGCGCAAGGCGACGGGGCCGTTCCGCTTCGAAGCGACGGTCTACTACACGCATTTCGACAATTTCATCTATCGCCGCCTCACCGGCGTGTCCTGCGATGACGACTTTGCCTCCTGCGGCACGCCGGGCGCCGAGCTGAACCAGGCGGTGTATTCGCAGCGCAACGCAAGTTTCCGCGGCGGCGAATTCCAGTCGCAGCTCGACGTCGGCGCGTTCCAGGGCGGCATCTGGGGCATCGAGAACCAGCTCGACGTGGTCCGCGCCACCTTCAGCGACGGCACCAACGTGCCGCGCATTCCGCCGGTGCGGATGGGCGGCGGCGTGTTCTGGCGCGACGACAACTGGCTGATGCGCGTCAACCTCTTGCACGCCTTCGCGCAGAACAATGTCGCCGTGATCGCGGAGACGCCGACGGCGGGCTACAATCTGTTGAAGGCCGAGGTCAGCTACAAGACCAAGCTCGACCGCAACTGGTTCGGCGCGCGCGAGATGATGGCCGGCATCGTCGGCAACAATCTCCTCAACGAGAACATCCGCAACTCGGTGTCCTACACCAAGGACGAGGTGTTGATGCCCGGCATCGGCGTGCGTGCGTTCGCGAACTTCAAGTTCTGACGGTGATTAAGCCGGGCCCCGCGGGCCCCGGCTTAACGGTCATTAAGGCGCGGCCGCGCGCGTCATTGACAGCATCGTAGCCCGGATGAAGCGCAGCGAAATCCGGGCTACGGAATCTGCGCGAGCCGCTTCTCGAAGCGCCACTGATCCACGGGGAAAGGCCCCTTCGAGGTTTCCGACATCATCACGAAGGTGCCGGCGTTGCGCCAGCCGCTCTTCTCGTAGAATCGGGCGGCGCGCATGTTGCCGACCGCGCAGGCGAGCCACGCCAGCTCCACACCACGCGCGGCGAGCCGTGCTTCCGCATCGGCGATCAGCGCCGCAGCCACGCCCGTCCCGTGGGCGGTTGGCGACACGAAGAGCTGGTACAGTTCGTCGCCCCTGAGGGCGCACAAGCCGAGCGGCGCACCGGAGGGGCCGACGACGCAGATGTCGGCAAGCCTGACCGCGAGGCGATCGCGAAAGCTCGCCAGCGTGCGGAGGCGAACCAGTTCGGGCGGCGCAAGATGCGCATGAGACCCGTGCCAGGCATCGTGCCACAGCTGCGCGAGGTGGTCGATCTCCGTGGGATCGGCTGGACGCACCTGCATTGGCGATACTCCGTATGAACGTCGTAGCCTGGATGAGCGAAGCGACATCCGGGGGCGTTGCATCAGCATCGACAGGTTTCCCGGATAACGCTTGGCTCATCCGGGCTACAAGCTACGAACCTGACGCCCTACCCCGCCCGCGCCTTGCTCCAGTCGGGGCCGACCGGGCCCGACACGCCTTCGAAGGCGCCGTCGACGAGCTCGAACACCAGGATGCGGGCGGCGTCGACCGGGCCGGGCATGGTGACGCGGCCCTTCGGGACCGGCTTGAAGCCGACTCGGCTGTAATATGGCTCGTCGCCGACGAGCAGCACGAGGCGGTGACCTTTCGCCTTCGCGTCCTTTAGCGCGCGCTCCATCAGCAGACGGCCGACACCGCGGCCCCGGAACGGCGGCTCGACCGTCAGCGGCCCGAGCAGCAGCGCCGGCGTCTCGCCGACCAGCACCGGCAATTGCCTGACCGAGCCGACCAGCAGCGTGCCGATGCGCGCGGTGAAGGACAATTCGAGCAGATGGTCGACGTGCTCGCGGATCCGGTAGGCGCTGAGGACGAAGCGGCCGGGACCGAAGGTACGTTCGTGCAGCCGCACGATCGACTGGGCATCGCCAGCGGCCTCGGGGAGAATGGTCAGTGAAAGATCGGTCATGTCAATTCGCGGGATAGCACCTGAACGCAGCGCGGTCCATCGGGCAACAAGGCGCTCAGCTCCTTTTCAAGGTCGATGGGAGACGTGTTCTGAAACCCTCGGCTTGCATTCGTTCAACTCCCAACTCCTGACGCACCAGCACAGGCCGCCCTCAGCGCCACGTCGCAATCGGGGGCTTGCCGTCCAGCACTTCGGCGATCCGCAGCCGCGTCCCTCGCGTGGTGCCGTCGGGCAGCGCCGTGAGCGCGAAGAACCCGCACTCGACGATCTCGCGGTTGGGCTCGGGCTGGCGGTCCTGCCTGAACTGCCTGACGACGTAGACCGCGACGTGGTCGCGGCGGGAAACGTGGCTGTTGAGGAAGATGCCGTGCAGTACGGCCTCGCCGGTGAGGTCGATGTCGCCCTCCTCCTTGAGCTCGCGCCGCATCGCCTGCTCCATGCTCTCGCCGTGGTCGACGCCGCCGCCGGGCAAGTACCAGCCGCTGACGTAGCTGTGCCTGACCAGAAATACCCGATTCTCGGCATCCAGCACCACGGCGCGGACGCCGAGCGTCATACCGCGGACGATGAGGAAATAAGCGTGGAAGACTCGCCGCAGCAGCGGCTCGAATTTTCGTCGAATGCGGCCCAGACGATCTCCCATCAGGCTTCCTTGAGGCCGCTGTCCCGGCCCCGCTTGCACAGTCCTCGCGACCTTGCCATTACAACGTAGCAATAGCGAGGCAATCGCACGCCATGACTCACAACACGCTGGCCCCCTTCACGCTCGCCCATCTGTCCGATCCGCATCTAGCGCCCTTGCCGAAACCGCGGCTGATCGAGCTCGCCGGCAAGCGCGTGCTCGGCTACGTCAACTGGACGCGCAACCGCCACAAGTACCAGCGCCGCGAGGTGCTCGATGCGCTGGTCGCCGACATGAAGGCACAGGCGCCCGACCACATCGCGGTGACGGGCGATCTCGTCAACCTCGCGCTGGAAGCCGAGTTCGCCCCTGCCCGCGCCTGGCTCGAGGGCGTCGGCCCGCCCGACCGCGTCACCACGATTCCCGGCAATCACGACGCCTATGTCCGCGCCACCTCGCATCGCTTCGGCGAGACGTTTGCGCCCTATCTTGCCGGCGACGACGGCGGCATCGGCTTTCCATCCGTGCGCCGGCGCGGGCCGCTCGCGCTGATCAGCCTGTCCACGGCGGTGCCGACCCTGCCGCTGATGGCCCTGGGCACGCTCGGGCGCGATCAACTCGACTCTCTTGCAGCAATGCTCGAACGGCTCGCGGCCGAGGACGTCTTCCGCGTGCTGCTGGTGCACCATCCCCTGAAGTCCGATGCGCGGCAGAAGCGGATGACAGATTCGGCGGCGCTGCTGGCGCTGCTCAAGCGCCACGGCGTCGAACTGATCCTGCACGGGCACGACCACATTCATTCGACGATGTGGTTCGAGGGTCCCAACGGCAACATTCCCGCGCTCGGCGTGCCCTCGGCCTCCGCGCTCGCGCACGGGCGCTACCCGGCCGCGGCCTACAACCTTTTCACGATCGAGAAGGACAATGCCGGCTGGCGCTGCGAGCAGACGGTGCGGAGCCTTGGGGCTGGGTTTCAGATTGGACAGATCAAGCATGTAAGGTTGATTTAGACCCGATGTCATTCCGGGGCATGCGAAGCATGAACCCGGAATCGATCGGTCCGCAGCACGTGACGATGAATGGATTCCCGGTTCGCGCGCCCCGAATGACGACTGAGAAAAATTCACCAGCTCTGCAGAGCCGCCAGTACGGCGAGGCCGAACAAGGCGGCGGCGCCGAGCACGAAGCCGAACACGAACGGCCACAGGCGCGAGCGGCGCGGCGGCGGCGCGACCGCGGGCTTCGGTTCGGGCGGGACCACCATCGCATGCTCGCGCTCGACCATGCGGCGCGCGACATAGTCGGTGACGGCCTCGACGATCACAGTGGTGTCGTGCGATTCGGCGAGCACGATGCGGCCAAAGCGGGTGTCCTGGACGAAGCGGTACATCCGCTTGTCGCGCCCCATCACGATGTGGGCGACGACGTCGATCCAGAGTCTGGGCGTATCGCCCTGGCTGATGCCGCGGTCGAACAGGTCGATCCTGTCAGGCACCTGCGCGAACAGGGGATCGAGCGCGTCGTTGAGGATCTCGAGCCGCGCCACCTCGGCGTCCCTGAGATCGACGACGACGCCGGTCCGGTCGGCGGCCTCGATCCGCGCGCGCAGCAGCGCATCGCGCAGCCGCACCGGCCGTGGCTGGCCGGGATGGGTCCCGCTGGTCTCGGGCTCTGACATTGTCGGCCTCGTCCTCGACTTTCCTCCATTAACCTATCAGCAACCACGAGGCCCGCAAAGGGTCCATAATTCCAGAGACTTACGGCACCCACAGGCGATTGACCTGTGCCAAAAACAGACGATCCCACCCAGGCAGAGCCTGGATGGGACCATCCGTCCTTGGACGTCTTCTTAATTCAGGTCAGCAGCTAGCCCTTTAGGCCGAGACGCGCGACGGTTCTTCCACGATGGAGAAGCGGACGCCGGCCTTGTGGCGGTTCTCTTCCGAGACCGTGCGCCAGGCGTCCTCGGCCTCCTTGCGGGTCTTGAACGGACCCTGCACCTGGGCAGAGCCTTCCACGAGCTTGTGGAAGTTCATCGAACCGAACTCGCCGCCGATCACCCAGAAATTGCTGCCTTTGGTCATTGTCAGTCTCCTGTCCAATAGCGTGCTGCGTTAGCCGAACTGGTTCATCGTGTTGTGGGCGCCGCCCGCCTTCAGGGCTGCCTCGCCGGCGAAGTATTCCTTGTGGTCGTCGCCGATGTCGGAGCCGGCCATGTTCTGGTGCTTGGCGCAGGCGATGCCCTGACGGATCTCGGCGCGCTGGACGTTCTTGACGTAGCCGAGCATGCCCTGGTCGCCGAAATATTCCTTCGCCAGATTGTCGGTCGAGAGCGCCGCCGTGTGATAGGTCGGCAACGTGATCAGGTGATGGAAGATGCCGGCACGCTTGGCCGAATCCGCCTGGAAGGTGCGAATGCGCTCGTCGGCTTCCTGCGCCAGCGGCGTATCGTCGTATTCCGGCTTCATCAGCTCGGCACGGTTGTACTTGCTGACGTCCTTGCCGGCTTCCTTCATCGCGTCGTAGACCTGCCAACGGAAGTTCAGCGTCCAGTTGAAGGACGGCGAGTTGTTGTAGGCCAGCTTCGCGTTCGGAATGACCTTGCGGATGCGATCGACCATCTTGGCAATCTGCTCGATATGCGGCTTCTCGGTCTCGATCCAGAGCAGGTCGGCGCCGTTCTGCAGCGAGGTGATGCTGTCGAGCACGCAGCGGTCTTCGCCGGTGCCCGGGCGGAACTGATAAAGATTGGAGGGCAGCCGCTTCGGACGCATCATCTTCCCGTTGCGGTTGATGATGACGTCGCCATTGCGGGCGTTCTCCGCGGTGATTTCCTCGCAATCGAGGAAGCTGTTGTACTGGTCGCCGATGTCACCGGGCTTGTGGCTGACGGCGATCTGCTGCGTCAGGCCGGCGCCGAGCGAGTCGGTGCGGGTCACGATGACACCGTCTTCGACGCCGAGCTCGAGGAAGGCGTGGCGGCAGGCGCGGATCTTCGCGATGAACACTTCGTGCGGAACGGTGACCTTGCCGTCCTGGTGACCGCACTGCTTCTCGTCGGAGACCTGGTTCTCGATCTGCAGCGCGCAGGCGCCCGCTTCGATCATCTTCTTGGCGAGCAGGTAGGTCGCCTCGGCGTTGCCGAAACCGGCGTCGATGTCGGCGATGACGGGGACGACATGGGTCTGGAAGTTGTCGATCTTCTCGATCAACTCTTTCTCGCGGGTCGTGTCGCCTTCCTTGCGCGCCTTGTCGAGCAGGCGGAAGATGTCATTGAGCTCGCGCGAGTCGGCCTGACGCAGGAAGGTGTAGAGCTCCTCGATCAGCGCCGGCACCGAAGTCTTCTCGTGCATCGACTGGTCGGGCAGCGGGCCGAACTCGGAGCGCAGCGCCGCGATCATCCAGCCCGAGAGATACAGATAGGTGCGATCGGTCTTGCCGCCGAAGTGCTTCTTGACCGAGATCAGCTTCTGCTGGGCGATGAAACCGTGCCAGCAGCCCAGCGACTGGGTGTACTTGGTGGGGTCCTTGTCATAGGCGGCCATGTCCGCCCGCATCAAGGCCGCGGTGTAGCGGGCGACGTCGAGACCGGTCCTGAAGCGGTTCTGCAGGCGCATGCGTGCGACGGCCTCGGCCGTCACCCCGTTCCAGGTCGGCTGGGTCTTGAGGAGCGCCTGGGCCGCCTCGACCTCGTTCTGATACGAACCCGGGCCCTGAAGGGTGCTGATGCCGCGCGGCTGGTAGTTCATGTGCCTGATCCTTTCGCTGACGATGGCGATTGTTGCCATCGACATTCTTGACAGTGCATTGCGAGATGCGTGTCAGGAGCTAAACGCGAAAACAGAAACTTCGTATAGATGGCTTGTTTTTTATTGGTGATGTCATGTAACATCAGAACATGTAACAGATGTTATTTTGTAAAGTTTGTAAAAATTATAGGTCAGCTAAACTGTCCTTAATGCGCACGGAGTCCTGAGACATGTCCGCCAATTCCGGCAAGAAACTCTTCGTCGGCCCGCGGTTCCGCAGAATCCGGCAGCAATTGGGGCTGTCGCAGACCCAAATCGCCGAGGGGCTCGGAATCTCGCCGAGCTATGTCAACCTGATCGAGCGCAACCAGCGCCCGGTGACGGCGCAGATCCTGCTCCGGCTGGCCGAGACCTATGACCTCGATTTGCGCGACCTCGCCACCGCCGATGAGGACCGCTTCTTCGCCGAGCTCAACGAGATCTTCTCCGATCCGCTGTTCCGCCAGATCGACGTGCCCAAGCAGGAGCTGCGCGACCTCGCCGAGCTCTGCCCCGGCGTTACCCATGCGCTGCAGCGGCTCTACGCCGCCTATACCGAGGCACGCCAGGGCGAGACGCTGGCGGCGGCGCAGATGGCCGACCGTGACGTCGGCACGCGCTATGAGGCCAATCCGGTCGAGCGCGTGCGCGAGCTGATCGAGGCCAATCGCAATTACTTTCCGGAGCTGGAGCAGGCCGCGGAAAATCTGCGCGACGAGCTGAACGTGCCGGCTGAAGGGCTCTATGCCGCGCTCGTGGAGCGCCTGCGCGAAAAGCATTCAATCCAGACCCGCATCATGCCCGTCGACGTGATGCGCGAGACGCTCCGGCGTTTCGACCGCCACCGCCGTCAGCTGCTGATCTCGGAACTGGTCGATCCGCCCGGCCGCGCGTTCCAGCTCGCGTTCCAGCTGGGCCTCGGCGAATGCGCGCAAGCGCTCGAGACCATCATCGGCCGCGCCGGCCCGCTCGACGATGCGCCGCGGCGGCTGTTCCGCATCACGCTCGGCAATTATTTTGCGGCGGCCGTGATGATGCCCTACCCCGCGTTCCTCGCCGCGGCCGAGGCGCTGAATTACGACATCCACGTGCTGGCGCAGCGCTTCAATTCCGGCTTCGAGCAGGTCTGCCACCGGCTCACTACTTTGCAGCGGCCGAACGCGCGCGGCATTCCGTTCTTCCTCTTGCGCGTCGACAATGCCGGCAACGTCTCCAAGCGCTTCTCCTCCGGCACCTTCCCGTTCTCGAAATTCGGCGGCACCTGTCCGCTGTGGAACGTGCACTCGACCTTCGACACGCCCGACCGCCTGCTCAAGCAGGTGATCGAGCTGTCCGACGGCACGCGCTATTTCTCGATCGCGCAGATGGTCCGCCGCCCCGTCGCGCCGCACCCGCTGCCGCAACCGCGCTTCGCCATCGGGCTCGGCTGCGAGATCCGTCACGCCGCGCGCCTGACCTACGCCGCCGGCGTCGACCTGGAGAAAACCGAAGGCACGCCGATCGGCGTCAACTGCCGCCTTTGCGAGCGCGAAAACTGCGCCCAGCGCGCCGAGCCGCCGATCACGCGCACGCTGATTTTGGACGAGACGACACGGCGGGTGTCGAGCTTCGCGTTCTCGAATGCGCGGGAGTTGTGAGGCCGGACGCTCTCGTGTCCCGGACGCGCTGCAGCGCTCTTGCGCTGCTGCGCAGAGCCGGGACCCAGCGAGCCGCACTACATGGGCCCCGGCTCTGCAGCGCACCGCCGAAGAGGCGCTGCGCTGCGTCCGGGGCACGAGATTACGCCAGCGTATGCACGATCACCGGCCCCGCAGCCGCGCTCGCATGCCCCGCAAGCAACGGCCCGAGATCCTTCTCGATCCAGGCGATCGCGCGCCGGTTCGCCTCCTCCGCCTGCTCGAACTTGTCGAAGATCGAGATCGCGGTCACCGTGTCGTCGCCGGCATAGACGACGTAATAGGCACGGAAACCGTCGACGTCGCTGATGATCGGAACTGCGCCGTCCTTGATGCGGCGCGCCAGCTCTTCCGCGCTCCCGCTTTTCGCCTTGGCCTGACGGATGGCGGCATACATGGCATCCTCCATTTCCGGCTGTCTGGATTGTCGGGCTCGGTGCCCGGTGCTGGATGTTACGCCGAAGCCCGCCGCCAATCCACGCTTGGTTAATCCGGCACTAATCCGCCCTCGCGATCTGCAACCAACGGTTAAGCACGCCTCAACATCGCTGCCCTAGTCTCGCCGCACTCACTTTTCGCAAACGGCGAAGGCCTATTCTGCCGGGCGAAGTGACATCAGGGGGTTCATCATGCGCATTGCGTTGCTGCTGACCGCAACCATTGTCGGCGCGCTCTTCGCCAATCCATCCCAAGCCGGATCGCTCGATGCCGATGCAGCGCAGTCGCTGCCGCCGGGCTTCCAGAGCTATCGCGGCTACATGTTCGACCTGTCGGAGAACTCCGACCGCAAGGATGTCGACAAGCTCACCGACAATCTGAAGAGCCAGATCGACGCGGTCGAGGCGGCCGGCCTGTCGCCGCGCGTGCTGCGCTTCTTCCGCACCGTGCCGATCATCGCCAGCGAGCTCGCCTGCCTCGACGAAGGCGCCGCCACCGCCTGCTACGGTCGCGTCGCCCCCAACGTCGAACGCCGCGTGCCGCGGACGCTGACGGTCTGGGACCACGACAAGCAGCGCTGGACCAATCCGAACGCCGTCGACCTCGCGGTCGATTCGGGCCTCGGCGTGATCATGCTGCGGCCGGACATGATGCGCTACGAAAAGGAGGCCGTGCTGCTGCATGAGCTCCTGCACGCCTATCACGCGCGGCTGTTGCCGGACGGCTACGCCAACAAGGGCGTAATCGCCTACTTCGCCCTCGCCAAGTCCAAGGATTTACTCCCCAAGGAATCCTATGCCTTGAAGAACCCCATGGAGTTCTTTGCCGTGACCGCCAGCATCTTCCTGGCCGGAAAGAGCGAATTCCACGATCCGAAGTCGCGCGAGACGCTCAAGGAGAAGATGCCGGACTATTACAAATACCTGGTCGGCGTGTTCGGCTTCGACCCGGAGCCGGCGGCGGCAAACGGCCCGGTCGCCTCGCTGAAGTGAGGCGAACGTAGAGCTGCCTCAGCCAGATCAACCAAAGAGCCGCGCGAAATGCGCGGCTTTTTTGTTTTGCAGGCCGGAAGCTGCGGATGACGTCCAGGCGGGAATTGCCAAGGCGGGGCCCGATCTGCATAGTCCCGCCCGCATCGAGACCCATTTTTCGAAGAGGATAGAACAACATGGCGGACGCCGACCTGGATGTCGTGATCCGGCAACTGGCCAGACAGCTGCATACGGGCCTGATGACCCGCGCCAAGGAGCGGCGGGATCGCTTCAACGGCCTGGCGGCCAAGGCCAAGGGCAAGGAGACCGGCGATCGCTTCAAGATGATGGCCAAGGCCACCATGGAGCAGGCCACTGCCGCCGCCAAGCGCCTGCAGATGTCCGCCGACAACGTCGCCGACAGCTACGCGCGGTCAATGCGGCTTGCCGCCAGTACCCCGGTGGCGGCGAAGGTCGAGAAGCAGGCGAAGGAGAAGCCGGCAAAGAAGGCCGCGAAGGCAAAGAAGGCCAAAGCCAAGAAGGCGAAGTAGGCGGATGAGGAGTATCCCTCCGCACAATCAGCGCCGTAGGGTGGGTAAAGCGAAGCGTGCCCACGCGTCTGTTGCCGTATTGTAGAGATCGTGGGCACGGCGCAAGGGCGCCTTTGCCCACCCTACGATTCCAGGATTCGGTGGATAGAGCCCCCTCACTGCCTCGGCACTGACACCTGCGTCGGCTCGGCGCTGGCGAGTTCGGCGAGCCTGGCGCGCGCGGCTTCGCGGGTGCGACCGTCCTTGCCGGCCGGCAGCGCCAGCGCAGCCTCGAAATCGGCGCGCGCATCGTCGGCCTGGCCACGGGCGAGGAACGCCAGGCCACGGTCGAGGCGGGCCTGGGCGTCCGAGGGGTCGAGGCGAACCGCCGTGTTGTAGCTCAGAATCGCGCGGTCGAGATCGCCCGTGGCGGCGAGCGCGAGACCGCGCTGGTGATAGGGCGCAGCGCGCTTGGGATCATGCGCGATCGCCTCGTCATAGTCGGCGATGGCGAGTTCGAGATCGCCGTTCTGACGGCGCGCGAGCGCGCGGTCGCGATAGAGCGAGGCGCGGTTGGGATTGAGGTGAATGGCCTCGTCGAAATCGGCGACCGCCCGCCTGAAGTCGCCATGGCGCAGCGCGATCCGTCCGCGCCCCTCATAGGCAAAGGCGATCAGCGAGCCGCGCAGCGGCGAGAAGCCGATCACGGCCGAGCAGATGTCGGGATCGTCCTCGTCGCCGCAATTGACGACCATGTGCGTGGACAAGCCGACGAGCACGCACAGGACGATCAGCAATGGTACGGCAGCTCTGGTCATCTTCGACGGTGGCCGGCAGCGAGCCGGTCACGCATCCCCTTTCGAAGGAAGTGTCTCGCCCGGGTCTTAACACCGGCTCCGACGATCCTGTGTGCGCCAGGTCACAAAGCCGACCGCAAATTGCCGCAGGTTCCATATCAGCCCCAGGGACCACGCGAGGACGAGCGCCCCCATGGGCCGCGCGGCGGATAGTTCTCGTTGGCGCCAACCGACGGCGCCGGCCGCGTGCCGAGCTCGGCCGCGAGCTGCTGAAGCGCCGCGATGCGGTTCTGCGTCGAGGGATGGGTGGCGAACAGATTGTCCACGCCATGGCCCGACAGCGGATTGATGATGAACATGTGCGCGGTCGCGGGGTTTCGCTCGGCCTCATAGTTCGGCACCTGATGCGCGGCGCCCTCGATCTTCACCAGCGCGGAAGCCAGCCACATCGGCTGCCCCGCGATGCGCGCACCGAGATTGTCCGCGGCATATTCGCGGGTGCGGCTGATCGCCATCTGCACCAGCATGGCGCCGAGCGGGGCGAGGATCATCATCAGGATCGAGCCGACGATGCCGAGACCATTGTTGTTCTCGCGGTTGCCGCCGAAGAACATGCCGAACTGCGCCAGCATGGAGATCGCACCGGCGATGGTCGCAGTGATCGTCATCAGCAGCGTGTCGTGATTCTTGATATGGGCGAGCTCGTGCGCGATCACGCCGGCGAGCTCCTCGCGGCTGAGCTGGCGCATCAGGCCGGTGGTGACGGCGACGGCGGCGTTTTGCGGGTTGCGGCCGGTCGCGAACGCGTTGGGCTGCACCTCATCCATCAGGAACACGCGCGGCATCGGCAAGCCTGCCCGGCCCGCAAGTTCCGCGACCAGCCCGACCAGCTCCGGCGCGGTCGAACGATCGACCTCATGGGCGCCGTACATGCTGAGCACCATGCGATCGGAGTTCCAGTAGGTGAAGAGATTCGTTGCCGCGGCAATGACAAGCGCGATCATGGCGCCGGAGGCACCGCCGATCAGATAGCCGACGCCCATGAACAGGGCGGTGAGGCCTGCGAGCAGCATTGCGGTACGAAAATAGTTCATGGCCGTCTCCCAAGGCGGCCGCGGGCGAACCTCTGGCCGGCACCCCGGAGGTATGAAGGCTGCCTGCTACCGCAAGGTTCGTGCGTCGCCCGGCCGCACATTCCATCGTGGCGTCAGCCTTTCCCGCGCCGCTAAAGCTTGAGCGGGATTTGCGCAAAAACACCCGCAGACGTTTAGCAACCTGGAAAGCGCAATCGCGGCTTAATTCGTGGTAACCGGGCACGCCGCGCGGTCGCGGCGCATTGACCGGTTCCGTTGGCACCCCGTCAGCAAGGTGACCGTCATGATGGACCGCTCGAGCGCCGCCTCCGTCGACCCCGCATCTGCTCCCTCCCCTCACGACGCCAAGATTGACGCCAAGATCGACACGAGGACTGACGCGAAGGGATTGCAGGAGGCGCTGTATGAGCAGATGTTCGCCAATGACGAGCCCGGCCCCGCGCCCGATGCGCAGACACAGCCGGAAACGCAGCGGCGCTGGCCACATCTGAGGCGCGGCGCGAAGATCGCGATCGGACTTGCCCTCATCGCCATTTTCGGCTGGCTGCCGCTGCGCGCGGTCTGGGAGTATTCAAGCGTCGAGGCCGTGTTGAATTCCCGCCTCGTCACCCTGCGCACGCCGATCGGCGGCCGTGTGGCAGCCGCGCAGCGCTTGACCGATCAGGCCAGGCTCGACGCCGGGACCGTGGTCCTGCGCGTGGTCAACCCGCGCGGCGATCGCACCCGGCTCGACGATCTCCGGCGGCAGAAATCGCGCCTGGAGAACGAGCGGCCCAGCCTTGCCGCCAAGCTTGCCTCGGCCCAGGCAGCGCAAAAGGACCTGGCGCGGCAGGCGACGCAATTCCGCGACGGGCGCGTGCTCCAGCTCGAGGCCCGGATCGCCGAGATCCAGACCTCGATCGAGGCCGCCGCAGCGCGGCGGGAGGAAGCCAGTGCCGCGGTCGACCGCGCATCCTCGCTGGCGAAATCCGGCAATGTCTCGACCGTCGAGCTGGCACGGCTGACGCGCGAGCTCTCCGTGTCGCAGCAGACCGAGCTCGGTGCGCGCAAGCGGTTGGACGCGGCCAAGGTCGAGCTTGCCGCGGCACGGAACGGCTCCTTCCTCGGCGACAGCTACAACGACCGGCCGAGCTCGGTGCAGCGCGAGGAAGAGATGCGCCAGCGTGCCGGC
Source organism: Bradyrhizobium sp. 23AC (assembly GCF_054863025.1). Lineage (NCBI taxonomy): Bacteria > Pseudomonadati > Pseudomonadota > Alphaproteobacteria > Hyphomicrobiales > Nitrobacteraceae > Bradyrhizobium > Bradyrhizobium sp. 23AC. Next base: position 108,173 of record NZ_JAVAYN010000012.1, on the reverse strand, counting down.
GACCTCGACGCCGACCTCGCACGCGCCGACACCGAGATCGCCTGGCTCGCCAGCGAGATCATCACCGAAGAGATTCGCTTCGCCGATCTGTCCGAAGCCAACATCACGACGCCCGTCGCAGGGCGCGTCTGGGAGATGATGACCTCGCCGGGCGAGGACGTACAGGCCGGCCAGCCCCTGCTGAAGGTGCTCGATTGCAGCAGCGCCGTCATCACCGCGAACGTCACCGAGAACGTCTACAACCGTTTGCAGCTCGGCGACCACGCCACCTTCGAGCCGAACGACGGCGGTGCGCCGATCTCCGGCACCGTGGTCAACCTGACCGGCGCCGCCGGTGCGCCCGCCAATCTCGCCATCAATCCCGACGCGCTGAGCAAGGAGCCCTATCGCGTGACCGTTGCGCTCGGTGATGGCGCTGCCCACGCCTGCACGGTGGGACGCACCGGCCGCGTGGTGTTTGCAAGGCAAGAGACCGCGCCGTGACGACGGCGCTGACACCCGGCCTGATTGCGCTCGGCGCCTTCATGGCGATCGTGCCGCTGCTCAGGCGCGACAGCACGATGGCACGCTCGTTCCTGGCCATCGTGTCAGTCGTTTTCCTGCTCCGCTATCTCCATTGGCGCGTCACAGCGACTCTCCCGCCGCCGCATCTGACCGCGGATGCCGTGATCGGCTATCCCTTCATGCTGCTGGAAGCGGCCTCGCTCGTCGCGGTCAGTTTGTCTCTGCTGTTCCTGAGCCGAACAATCGATCGTTCCAGATCAGCCAGGATCGACAGCCGCGCCTTCGATCCCGGCGCGCCGCTGATCGACGTCTTCATCTGCACCTACAACGAGGAACGATCGATTCTCGAGCGCACGATCATCGGCGCGACCGGCATGACGTACGGCAACTACCGCGTCTGGGTGCTCGACGACGGCCGACGGCCCTGGCTGCGGCGACTCGCGGGTGAACTCGGCTGCCATTATCTCACGCGGCCCGACAACCATCACGCCAAGGCCGGCAATATCAATCATGCGCTCCGACATGTCGGTGCGATGCCGAAGCCGCCGCAATTCGTGGCGATCCTCGATGCGGACTTCGTGCCGCGGCCCGACTTCCTGGCGCGGACCATCTCGCTCATGGACGATGCTTCGGTCGGGGTGGTGCAGACGCCGCAGCACTTCATCAATCCCGACCCGATCCAGAGCAACCTTGCTGCAACCGACGTTTGGCCGGACGAGCAACGCTTCTTCTTCGACATCCTGCTGCCGGCGAAGGACGCCTGGGGCGTCGCATTCTGCTGCGGCACCTCATCGCTCATTCGCTACGACGGACTGATGCTGATCGGCGGCTTTCCGACCGATTCCGTTACGGAAGACTATCTCGTCACCCTTCGCCTCAAGGAACGCGGCCTCAGCACGATCTATCTCAACGAGCGGCTGACGATCGGGCTCGCGCCGGAAGGGTTGAAGGAGTACATCACCCAGCGCGCCCGCTGGTGCCTCGGCTTGATGCAAATCGTGCGCGGCCGCAGCGGACCGCTGTCGAGGGAGTCGAAGCTCTCCTTCATCGACCGACTCTCGCTGGTCGATGCTTTTATGAGCTGGTCCGCGGTCTACACGTCGAAGGTGGCGGGCCTCGTGGTGCCCTGGCTGTTCCTGCTGTTCGGCATCAAGGCGGTCCGGGCCGACCTGAGCGAGCTGCTCCAATTCTTTCTGCCGTTCTATGTCTGGCACAGCCTCAGCATGGCCTGGCTGTCGCACGGCCGCTCGCTGGCCATGATGACGGACGTGTCGCAACTCATCGCCGCGCCCGCAGTGCTGAAGGCGGTGGCAACCGGTCTGCTGAAGCCGAAAGGACACAAGTTCAAGGTCACGGCGAAAGGCGGGGACCGGGACAGGAGATTTGTCGAATGGCCGCTGCTGCGGCTCTATGGCACCGCGCTTCTCGTCACGCTCGCAGCCATCGCCTATGCCTTCATCCTGCACCTGCGCGGCGAGAACATCGCCTACGGCGGGCTGGCCCTGACCTGGAGCCTCTACAACGCATTCATCCTCACCGTGGTCTGCTTCGTCTGCATCGAGCAGCCGCGCAAGCGCAAGGCGGAGCGCTTTGATCGCAATGAGACGGTGCTGCTGCGCCAGCACGGCAAGTGGCATCTCGCGCGGCTCGCCGACATCTCGATCACCGGCGCGCGCCTGATCGATCCCGATCCGCCGCACCCCGGCAGCGCGATCGAATGCCGGATCTATGGCCGCCCGATCGCCGCGGTCGTGGTGCGGCGGACCGCGGATGGATTCGCGGTGCGTTTCGAGGAAGGCATGGATACACGCGTGCATGCGATCAGGGCGTTCTATGCCGGCGAGTATGTTCGCGCCTATCAGGGCGTCAGGGCGCTCCCGGTCGGGAAAGCGCTGCTGATGCGGCTGTTCGGCTAGGCCCGCATCCACTCGCATTCCATATGCTGGCATGGCACGGAAAGGATGGCCTGAGGCCATCACTTCACCTAAACTTCGGGCGAATCCACGCCTGCCCCTTCCCCTCCGGAACCCCTATGGTCCAGACCCGATTTCTGATCGCGGCCGTCGCGCTCCTCGCATGCTCCGCCACCGCCTCCGCCCAGTTCGCGCCGCCGCCCGCCAAACCCGTGGCGCCCAGGGCCGCAGCCTCGCCGCGTGCGGCGGCGTGCCATAACGGTGCGGGCTTCGATCGCTTTCTCGCCGACGTGAAGCAACAGGCTGTGGCCGCCGGCGTATCGCAGCGGACGATCGCGGAGGCTTCGCCCTACCTCGTCTACGACCAGGGCATCGTCAACCGCGACCGCGGCCAGCGCGTGTTCGGCCAGCTCTTCACCGAATTTGCCGGACGCATGGCGGCGCCCTATCGCATGCAGAACGGGCAGCAGCACATCAAGCAATACGCTGCCGCGTTCGCACGAGCCGAAAAGGAATACGGCGTGCCGCCGGCGGTGATCGCCGCGTTCTGGGGGCTGGAGAGCGACTTCGGCGCCAACATGGGAAATCTGCCGACGCTGAAATCGCTGGTGTCGCTCGCCTATGACTGCCGTCGCTCGGAGATGTTCGTGGGCGAGACCATCGCCGCGCTAAAGATCATCGACCGCGGCGATCTGCATCCCGATGAGATGATCGGCTCCTGGGCCGGCGAGCTCGGGCAGACCCAGTTCCTGCCCGTGCATTACGTCAACTACGCCGTCGATTATGACGGCGACGGACGGCGCGATCTGTTGCGGTCGCCAGCCGACGTGATCGGCTCGACCGCGAACTACATTGCCAACGGCCTGAAGTGGCGGCGCGGCGAGCCGTGGCTGGAAGAGATCAAGGTGCCGCAAAACCTGCCGTGGGAGCAGACCGACCTCACGGTGCGAGAGCCGCGCTCGAAATGGGCGCAGCTTGGCGTCACCTATCCCGACGGCCGGCCGCTGCCGAATGACAATCTCGCGGCCTCCGTGCTGCTGCCGATGGGACGCAATGGTCCGGCCTTCATGGCGTACCCGAATTTCGCGGCCTACACCGAGTGGAATAACTCGCTGATCTATTCGACCACCGCGGGCTATCTCGCCTCGCGCATTGCAGGTGCCGCGCCGATGCGCAAGCCGACGGCGCCGGTGGCGCAGCTGCCGTTCAACGAGCTCAAGGAATTGCAGCAACTGCTCGTGCGTGCCGGCTTCAATGTCGGCAAGGTCGACGGCGTGCTGGGCCAGCAGAGCCGCGCGGCCGTCAAGGCGATGCAGATCAAGCACGGCCTGCCGGCCGATTCGTGGCCAACGCCGGAACTCCTCGCACGCATGCGCGGCGCCACGGCGCAGGCGCAGCCGGCGGGGACGGTGCGGTAGAATTTTCGCACTGCACAAACGGCTCCCGCGATTGTATTTTTCCGTGAGCCTCCCATGTGAGTAGCTCAGGTTTTCTCCTGAGATTTCCCATTCACAAGCGAGCATCACATGTCCCTCTACGACGCGGCCGTCCCCGCCTATTTGCAAATGCTGAACAGCCTCACCGGCCTGCTCACCAAAGCCGAGGCGCATTGCGCGGCCAGGAAGATCGACCCCAGTGTCCTGCTCGGCTCGCGCCTCTTCCCGGACATGCTGCCGCTGTCGAAGCAGGTCCAGCTCGTCAGCGATTTCGCCGCCAAGGGCTGCGCCCGGCTGACCCATAGCGAGGTGCCCTCGACGCCCGACACCGAGACCAGCTTTACGGAATTGAAGCAGCGGCTGGCCAAGACCATCGACTATGTGAAGTCGTTCAAGCCCGAGCAATTCGAAGGTGCCGAGACCAAGGACGTCACCTTCCCCGCCGGCCCCGACAAATCCATCACCATGAAGGGCCAGCAATTCCTGAGCGCGTTCTCGCTGCCGAACTTCTATTTCCACGCCACGACCGCCCACGGCATTTTGCGCCACAACGGCGTCGAGATCGGCAAGCGGGATTTTATGGGCGCGAACTGATTTGCGAAATCGCACGGCCGTGGCAGTCGTAATCCACTGTCACGGCCAAGATCGCACATGAATTATGCTACGCGGGCCCCGTCGCGTAGCTCGCCTGCACTTTCCGTATGGCTCCTCCCTTGCGCCTGATGTCGCGATGCACAAGTGTTCGGGACCTCACACCCCTGGAAGCATTCCCCATGAGCCGTTCGACCAAATTGTTTGAGACCTACAAGCTCGGCCCGATCACGCTGGCGAACCGCCTGGTCATGGCGCCGCTGACGCGCAACCGTGCCGTGCCCGCCACGTTCGTGCCTGGTGCGCTCGCCGCCGACTATTACGGCCAGCGCGCCTCGGCCGGCCTCCTGATCACCGAAGCAAGCCAGGTCTCGCAGCAGGGTCAAGGCTACCAGGACACCCCCGGCATCTATTCGAAGGAGCAGGTGGCCGGCTGGCGCAAGGTCACCGACAAGGTCCATGCGCGCGGCGGCAAGATTTTCATCCAGCTCTGGCATGTCGGCCGCATCTCGCATGTCGACCTGCAGGCGGGTGGCGCAGCGCCGGTGGCACCGAGCGCGATCCGCGCCAAGGGCAAGACCTTCGTGAACGGCGGCTTCGCCGACGTCTCCGAGCCGCGCGCGCTCGAGCTCTCCGAAATCCCCGGGATTATCGACGATTTCAAGCGCGCCACGAAGAACGCGCTGGAGGCCGGCTTCGACGGCGTCGAGATTCACGGTGCCAACGGCTATTTACTTGAGCAGTTCGCCAAGGACGGCGCCAACAAGCGCACCGATGCCTATGGTGGCTCGATCGAGAACCGCGCACGGCTGATGCTGGAGGTGTCCAGGGCCGTCGTGGCCGAGGCCGGCGCCGACCGTACCGGCATCCGCATCTCGCCGGTGACGCCGGCCAACGATATCTCGGATTCCAACCCGCAAGCCCTGTACGACCATATCGTCGACGGCCTCAGCGCGCTGAAGCTGGTCTATCTCCATGTCGTCGAAGGCGCCACCGGCGGCCCGCGCGACATCGCGCCGTTCGATTATGCATCCTTGCGCAAGCGCTTTGCCGGCGCCTATGTCGCCAATAACGGCTACGATTTCGATCTCGCCACCAAGGTGCTGGACACCAAAGCGGCCGACCTCATCGCCTTCGGCAAACCCTTCATCTCCAACCCCGACCTCGTCGAGCGGCTGAAGCAGGGCGCGGCGCTGAACGACTGGGACAAGAACACGTTCTACGGCGGCAGTGCGAAGGGATATACGGATTACCCGACGCTGGCGGCCGAGCCGGCGGAGTAAGGGAGCGTCCACCCACACAGCCGCTGTCATGCCCCGCCTAGTGCGCAATTGCGCACGGGGGCGGGGGCATCCAGTACGCCGTGACCTCTCGGTTCGATCACAACCGTCTCTGGAATACTGGATTGCCCGCCTTCGCGGGCAATGAGATCGAATGTGTGGACGCGCTCGCGCCACCAGCGCAAAGAAAAAGGCCGGGATCGCTCCCGGCCTTTCGTTTTGGATGACGCTACGCGCCGCTTACTTCGCTTCCGCGCGCTTGGGCGGGGTTGCCGGCCACGACTTGATCAGGGTGTCGTAGTCGACGGTCTCGCCCTTCGGCTTCTCGTTGGCGAGCTTGCGCTGCGGAGCAATCGTGCCGTCCTTCTGGGCCTTGGCGAACCAGTATTCGGCCGTCTCCTTCTTGTGCAGCTTGGGACCGCAGGCGCCCTGCACGCCGGACTTCTCCAGGCGCTCCATGACGGAGTCCTGAGCGGCGGCCAGCGCGTCCATCGCGGCTTGCGGCGTCTTCGCACCGGACGACGCATCGCCGATGTTCTGCCACCACAGCTGCGCGAGCTTCGGATAGTCGGGCACGTTGTTGCCGGTCGGGGTCCACTGCACGCGCGCGGGCGAACGGTAGAACTCGATCAGGCCGCCGAGCTTCGGCGCACGCTCGGTGAACGACTTGTCCCAGATGTCGGATTCACGGATGAAGGTGAGACCGACATGGCTCTTCTTCAAGCTCACCGACTTCGAGATGATGAACTGGAGATAGAGCCAGGCCGCCTTGCGGCGATCCGCCGGGGTCGACTTCAGCAGCGTCACGGAGCCGGCGTCCTGGTAGCCGAGCTTCATGCCTTCCTTCCAGTACGAACCGTGCGGCGAGGGAGCCATACGCCATTTCGGCGTACCGTCCGCGTTCATCACGGCGATGCCCGGCTTCACCATGTCGGCGGTGAAAGCGGTGTACCAGAACATCTGCTGGGCGATGTTACCCTGCGCCGGCACCGGGCCTGCTTCGGAGAACGTCATGCCCTGCGCCTGCGGCGGCGCGTACTTCTTCAGCCACTCGAGATACTTGGTGATCGAGTAGACCGCGGCCGGACCGTTGGTGTCGCCACCACGCTCGACCGAGGAGCCAACCGGGCGGCAGCCTTCCATGCGGATGCCCCATTCGTCGACCGGCAGGCCGTTCGGAATGCCCTTGTCACCGTTGCCGGCCATCGACAGCCAGGCGTCGGTGAAACGCCATCCGAGCGAGGGGTCCTTCTTGCCATAGTCCATATGGCCGTAGACCTTGACGCCGTTGATCTCCTTGATGTCGTTGGTGAAGAACTCGGCGATGTCCTCATAGGCGGACCAGTTCACGGGCACACCGAGCTCGTAGCCATACTTGGCCTTGAACTTGGCCTTGTAGTCGGCGTTGGTGAACCAGTCGTAGCGGAACCAATAGAGGTTGGCGAACTGCTGGTCGGGCAGCTGATAGAGCTTGCCGTCCGGCCCCGTGGTGAACGACTTGCCGATGAAGTCGTTGACGTCGAGCATGGGATCGGTGACGTCCTTGCCCTCGCCGGTCATGTAGTCCGACAGCACGACGGTCTGGCCGTAGCGGAAATGCGTTCCGATCAGGTCGGAATCGTTGATCCAGCCGTCATAGACGTTCTTGCCGGACTGCATCTGGGTCTGCAGCTTCTCGACGACGTCACCTTCCTGGATGAGGTCGTGCTTGAGCTTGATGCCGGTGAGCTCGGAGAACGCCTTGGCCAGCGTCTGCGACTCATATTCGTGAGTCGTGATGGTCTCGGAGACGACGTTGATCTCCATGCCCTTGAAGGGCTCGGCGGCCTTGGCGAACCACTCCAGCTCCTTCTTCTGGTCTTCCTTCGACAGCGTCGAGGGCGTGAATTCCGCGATCCACTTCTGGATCACGGCGTCGTCGGCGGCGCGGACCGGCGCCGAGACGGCGAACGACACCGCAATGATGGCGGCGGCGCTGGACATGGTCAGAAAGCTATTCTTGGTCAATGGGCCTTTCCTTCTCCTAAACTGTCGCATGTTGTTCCTCCGTTGCAGCGACAAACTTTTATACAGACCCGGATTGCCCCCGGATCTGGCCGTCCCTTCGCGAGCTTCAGACCGTGCGAAAAATGAGCACGGCCGTGACCAGCGAAATTCCACTTGCGAGCCACAGGCGCGAGATTTCAACGCCCTCCTCGCCGATCGGCAGCGTTGCGATTGCATCGGTGCCGAAGAAGCCGATCCAGAGAAGGTGGATGACCGCCGCTGATATCAGCGAAATGAACAGGCGGTCGCCGCGCGTGGTCGGAATTCGGAGCACGCCGACACGCTCGGCTTCGGGATAGACCGCCGCAAGCCACGTCATCACGGCGAGCGTGCAGGCCAGCGCGGCGAAGAAGATCGCCGTCGGCAGCGTCCAGGCCATCCATGCGATCGATTCCATTGATGCCTCCTTAGACGCGACCGAGCGCAAAACCGCTCGCGATGTAGTTGCGGACGAACCAGATCACGAGCGCGCCCGGGATGATGGTGAGCACGCCGGCGGCTGCCAAGAGGCCCCAATCCATGCCCGATGCCGACACCGTGCGCGTCATGATCGCAGCGATCGGCTTGGCGGACACCGAGGTCAGCGTGCGCGCGAGCAAAAGCTCGACCCAGGAGAACATGAAGCAGAAAAAGGCGGCGACGCCGATGCCGCTCGCGATCAAGGGCACCAGGATCTTGATGAAGAAGCGCGGGAAGGAATAGCCGTCGAGGAAGGCAGTCTCGTCGATCTCGCGCGGCACGCCGGAGACGAAGCCTTCGAGGATCCACACCGCCAGCGGCACGTTGAAGATGCAGTGCGCGAGCGCAACGGCCCAGGGCGTATCGAAGAGGCCGATCGCCGAATAGAGATTGAAAAACGGCAGCGCGTAGACCGCGGCCGGCGCCATGCGGTTCGACAAGAGCCAGAAGAACAGGTGCTTGTCGCCGAGGAAGCGGTAGCGCGAGAAGGCGTAGGCCGCAGGCAAGGCAACCGAGATCGAGATGATGGTGTTGAGAACGACATATTCCAGCGAGTTGATGTAGCCGGAATACCAGCTCTCGTCGGTGAAGATGCGCTTGTAGTGCTGGAGCGTCGGGGTATGCGGCCACAGCGTCATCGTCGAGACGATCTCGGCGTTGGTCTTGAAGCTCATGTTGACGAGCCAGTAGATCGGCAGCAGCAGGAAGATCAGAAACAGCCCCATGATGAGGCGGCGGCCGGGAATCGAATGCATCAGGCCACTCCTTCCTTTGGCTTGAGCGCTGGCACGGGCTTGAGCGCGGCCGCAGGCTTCGGCTCCGCCGCCGGCTCGCTTTCGGCCTGAACCTTCCGCTCGGCGCCGGCATTGGTCATGACGGTGTAGAAGATCCAGCAGACGATCAGGATGATCAGATTGTAGACCAGCGACAGCGCCGCAGCCTTGCCGAGGTCGAACTGGCCGAGCGCGATCTTGACGAGCTCGATCGACACGAAGGTGGTGGAGTTGCCGGGCCCGCCGCCGGTGACGACGAACGGCTCGGTGTAGATCATGAAGCTGTCCATGAAGCGGAGCAGCACGGCGATCAACAGCACCCGGTTCATCTTCGGCAGCTGGATCGCCTTGAACACGGCCCAGCGCGAGGCACCGTCGATCTGGGCAGCCTGGTAATAGGCTTCGGGAATCGATTTCAGGCCGGCATAGCAGAGCAGCGCGACGAGGCTGGTCCAGTGCCAGACGTCCATCACGATGACGGTGACCCAGGCGTCGATGTCGTTGGAGACGTAATTGTAGTCGATGCCCGCGGCGTTGAGGAAGTAGCCGAGCAGCCCGATGTCAGGACGCCCGAAGATCTGCCAGATCGTGCCGACCACGTTCCACGGAATCAGCAGCGGCAGCGCGAGAATCACGAGGCAGGCCGCCACCGTCCAGCCCTCGCGCGGCATCGACAACGCGACGACAATGCCGAGCGGCACCTCGATCGCGAGGATCACCAGCGAGAAGAACAGGTTGCGGCCGAGGGAAGCGAGGAAGCGGCCGCCGAGATCGGTGGAGGGATCGAGCAGTTCCTTGAACCAGCCGACGCCGTTCCAGAAGAACTGGTTGTTGCCGAAGGTGTCCTGCATCGAATAGTTCACCACCGTCATCAGCGGCAGCACCGCCGAGAAGGCGACGACCAGGAACACCGGCAGCACCAGGAACCAGGCTTTTTGGTTGACGGTCTTGTCCATCAGGCGGCTCCTTCCACCAGAAGGCTGTCGGCATAGACGTGGACGTGTGACGGATCGAATTTCAGTCCGGCCATGCCATCCGAGCTGGTGAATCCCGCGGGCGCGCGCGCCGCGAGCTTGGCGTCACCGAAGCGTGCGCGCGCAAAACGAATGCGGCCGAGATCGTCGAGGCGCTCGATCTTCGCGGTGAGCAGGCCGGGCGCGGGGGCCACGACCTCCACGAATTCTGGACGGACGCCGATCTCGATCTTCGCGCCGACAGGCAGATTGTCGTAAGCACGGTTCAGCGCGATGACGTGACCGCCAATGCGCGCCTCGCGTCCCCTCACCTCGGCCGACAGGATGTTCATGCCGGGCGAGCCGATGAAATAGCCGACGAAGGTATGCGCCGGCTTGTCGAACAGCTCGGCAGGCGTACCGCTCTGCACCACGCGGCCGTCATGCATGACGACGACGGTGTCGGCGAAGGTCAGCGCCTCGGTCTGGTCGTGGGTGACGTAGATCATCGTGAGGTCGAGCTCGCGATGCAGCGCCTTCAGCTTGGAGCGGAGCTGCCATTTCAGCTCGGGATCGATCACCGTCAGCGGCTCGTCGAACAGCACGGCGGCGACGTCGGAACGGACGAGACCGCGGCCGAGCGAGATCTTCTGCTTGGCATCGGCCGTGAGCCGCGTCGCCTTGCGGTTCAGATAGGGTTCGAGGTCGAGCAGGCGGCCGATCTCGGCGACGCGCTTGTCGATTTCGGCCTTCGGCACGCCGCGGTTCTTCAGCGGAAACGCCAAATTCTGCCCCACAGTCATGGTGTCGTAGATCACCGGAAACTGGAACACCTGCGCGATATTGCGCTTCTGGGTTGACAGAGGTGTGATGTCCTTGCCGTCAAACAGGATTTGCCCCCGCGACGGCGTGATGATGCCGGAGATGACGTTGAGCAGCGTGGTCTTGCCGCAGCCGGACGGACCAAGCAGCGCATAAGCGCCGCCCTGCCGCCAGGTCATGGTCACCGGCTTCAGCGCAAAGCTGTCCTGCGGCGCATCGTTGCCGCCGTAGGAATGGGCGAGATCGACGAGGTCAATGCGGGCCATGGCGCATCCCCTCCTACGATCCAGGTGCTGCGACCAACCGGTCGGCAGCATCAAAGACAAAAACGTCGTTGGGATCGAGCACGGCGTCGAGCGTCTGGCCGGGCTCGAACTCGTGCACGCCGTGCAGCACCGCCACCCAGTTCGATCCTTCGCGGGTCAGATGCACGAAACTCTCCGAACCGGTGATCTCGGTCACCGTGACAGTGGCATGGAAGGCATGGCGATCAGCCTCGCCATTGGCGAGCGCGAGCTGATGCGCGCGAAAACCGACGCGATAGGCGCCGTCGGCCAGCGACGAATAGAGCCCTGAGGCCGGCGAGGCGGTGCCGCCGGCATAAGCGACCTGCCCGTTCTTCTTCTCGATACCGACGAGATTGAGCGGCGGATCGGAAAACACCTGGGCGACGCGCAGCGTCTGCGGCCGGCGGTAGACATTGGCGGTCTCGCCGATCTGGAGCGCCTGGCCTTCCCACATGCATACCGTATTGCCGCCGAGCAGCAACGCCTCGGTCGGCTCGGTGGTGGCATAGACGAAGATCGCGCCCGAGGCCTCGAAGATGCGCGGCAGCTCGGCGCGCAGCTCCTCGCGGAGCTTGTAGTCGAGATTGGCGAGCGGCTCGTCGAGCAGCACGAGATCGGCACCCTTGACCAGCGCGCGCGCGATCGCGGTGCGCTGCTGCTGGCCGCCGGAGAGCTGGAGCGGCGTGCGCTTCAGAAACGGCTCGAGCCGCAGCAGTTTTGCGGCTTCCGCCACCCGCGTCTCGATCTCGTCGCGCGGCTTGCCCTGCACGCGCAAGGGGGAGGCGATGTTCTCGTAGACCGTCAGCGAGGGGTAGTTGATGAACTGCTGGTAGACCATCGCGACCGAACGCTGGCGCACGTCGGCGCCGGTAACGTCCTTGCCGTTGACCAGCACCTTGCCCGAGGTCGGCTTGTCGAGGCCGGCGAGCAGTCGCATGATCGAGGTCTTGCCCGACAGCGTCGGCCCGAGCAGCACGTTCAGCGTGCCGCTCTCGAGCGTCAGCGAGACGTCGCGGATATGCTGGACCCCCTCGACGGTTCGGGTCACGTGATCGAGCGTCACGGTCATGAGCGTCCTCCCGCTTCCAGCAGAGGACTTTGCGGCACGGCGTGGGTCCTGATCCAGTCGTCAAGCGCAGCAATCTCATCGGCAGATAGTCGCAGGCCGAGCTTGGAACGGCGCCAGACGACGTCCTCGGCGGTCACGGCCCATTCGTTGGCCATGAGGTAGCGGACCTCGCGTTCGGTCAGCGTCGCGCCAAAGGCCTGGCCGAGATCGGCCGATGATTTGGCGTCACCGAGCAGCTTGATGGCCTTGGTGCCATAGGCGCGCGCGAGCCGCCTCGCGTGCTCGTGGCTGAGGAAGGGATAACCGCGCTGCAGCTCGGCGATCAGGCCGTCGATGTCGGACACATTCATGTCGCCGCCGGGCAGCGGCCATTTGCCGGTCCAGCCCTCCCGCGCTTTTGCGCTGCGAAGATAGGGCGCGAGCCGCTCCAGCGCCTCCTCGGCGAGGCGGCGATAGGTGGTGATCTTGCCGCCATAGATCGACAGCAGCGGCACGCCGCCGGGCGTGTCGAGCTCGAACACATAGTCCCGCGTCGCGGCCTTGGCTTCGCTGGCGCCGTCGTCATAGAGCGGCCGCACGCCGGAATAGGTCCAGACCACGTCGTCCGGGGTCACGGGCTTCGCCAGATATTCGCTCGCCGCGGTGCAGAGATACTGGATCTCCTCCGCCGTCGCCTTCACCTTGGCGGGATCGCCGTCATAATCGCGATCCGTGGTGCCGATCAGCGTGAAATCGTCCTGGTACGGGATCACGAAGATGATGCGACCGTCGGCATTCTGGAACATGTAGGCGCGGTCGTGGTCGTAGAGCTTCCTGACCACGATGTGCGAGCCCTGCACCAGGCGCACCTTGGCTTTCGCGTTGACGCCGGCGCCGCGGCCGAGCACGTCCTCGACCCAGGGGCCGCCGGCGTTGACCAGAGCCTTTGCCTGGACCTGCGAGCGCTCACCGGTCAGCGTGTTGACCATGCTCACGGTCCAGAGGCCGTCGGACTGCCTGATATCCGTTGCGCGGGTGCGGGTGCGGATCTCGGCGCCCTTGTCGGCGGCATCGCGTGCATTGAGCACGACGAGGCGGGCGTCATCGACGAAGCAGTCGGAATATTCAAAGGCGCGAGAGTAGCGATTCGGGATCAGCGGCTTGCCGACCTCGTCACGCCGCAGATCGACTGAGCGGGTTGCCGGCAACAGATGACGGCCGCCGATGTGATCATAAAGGAAGAGGCCGAGCCGCAGCAGCCAGGCGGGGCGCAGGCCGGCGTGATGCGGCAATACGAAACGCAAGGGGCGGATGATGTGGGGCCCGATACCCCAGAGAATCTCGCGCTCGATCAGCGCCTCGCGAACGAGGCGAAACTCGTAATATTCGAGATAGCGCAGGCCGCCGTGCACCAGCTTGGTCGACCAGGACGATGTCCCGCTCGCCAAATCGTTCATTTCGCACAGGAAAACCGTGTTGCCGCGGCCCACCGCGTCGCGCGCGATGCCGCAGCCATTAACACCGCCTCCAATGATGGCGAGGTCGAAAATACGCTCCAACAGACGCATCCCCCGGCGACCGCTCGTTCCGTCGAGCGGCTACTTTCGTTTTTGATTAGATCACACCGAAAAACGAAAGCAAGACGAAAGAGAGGAGGAAGGAAGTGAAAGCAAAACTTTTTCAACGCCAATACGGCGGAGAAATCAGCAGGAGAACGGACAAGTTTTGAGGCAGACGGCTCGGCTGATCGGCACAGGGGGCGCACCGCACCGCTTCAGCTGACTTGAATGTAGCAACATGCCTACATATATTCTACCCCATCGCAGGCGAGGAGGCGCGAACGATGGTCACCACCCTGACCAGTCGAGAGTTCAATCAGGATACGAGCGGTGCCAAGAAAGCAGCATCAAAGGGGCCCGTCTTCATCACCGACCGCGGCCGTCCAGCCCATGTCCTGCTGAGCATCGAAGATTATCTGCGCCTGAGCGGCGGGCACATGAGCCTTGCCGAAGCTTTGGCACAGGCGAACGCGGACTTCGATTTCGATCCGCCTCGCATCACCGGCGGAATCTCCAGGCCAGCCGATCTCGACTGATGTTTCTGCTGGACACCAACGTCATTTCCGAACTGAGGCGGCCGGACAAGGCTGATCGCAACGTGCTTGCTTGGGCCAATACAGCGCCCGCGGCGAATTTCTTCATGTCCGCCATCTCGATTCTCGAAATTGAACTTGGCGCGCGCCTGATCGAGCGCAAAGACGCGGTGCAAGGTGCTGTCCTGCGCGCCTGGATCGACGATCACATTCTGGCCCGCTTCGAAGGGCGGATCCTGGCTATCGATATGGCCGTGGCGCAGCGTTATGCACAACTTCACGTTCCCAATCCGCGGGCCGAACGCGACGCCCTTATTGCAGCCACCGCGCTTGTCCACGGCCTGACCGTCGTTACGCGCAATGTGGGGGATTTTGAACCTACGGGCGTGCCACTGCTCAATCCGTGGAGCAGTACATAAGCCTCAGCGAAGCCGCACCACCGGCGCGGCTTCCGGTGCCGCATCCTGGGCATCGGCCGGCACATCGTCGATGTCCGCCCCCTTCGGCATCGCCGCCATCACCTCGATGCCCTTGCTATGGCAGATCGTGGCGAGGCGCTCGGGAAGTTCCTGGTCGGTGACGAAGGTCTGGATCTGGGTCATGTGGGCGATGCGCACCGGCGCGCTGCGGCGGAGCTTTGTGGAATCGGCAACCAGCATCACGCTGCGGGCATTGGCGATGATGGCCTGCGCCACCTGCACCTCGCGATAGTCGAAGTCGAGCAGCGCCCCCTCCTCGTCGATCGCGGACGCGCCGATGATGGCGTAGTCGACCTTGAATTGGCCGATCAGCTGCGTCGCGGTCGAGCCGACCACGGCGCCGTCGGCCCGCCGGACCGTGCCGCCGGCGACCACCACCTCGATGCGGGGATGGCGGTAGAGCAGCATCGCGACGTTGAGATTGTTGGTGATGACGAGGAGATCCTCGTGCGAGGTCAGCGCGCTCGCGACCTCCTCCGTCGTGGTGCCGATGTTGATGAAGAGCGAGCATCCGTTCGGGATCAGCGAGGCGGCCGCCGCTCCGATCGCCTTCTTTTCGTCGGCAGCGACGAAGCGCCTTGCCTCATAAGCGAGGTTTTCGACGCCGGAGGCGATGATGGCGCCGCCATGGATGCGCGTCAGCGATCTCCGCTCGCAGAGGTCGTTGAGATCCTTGCGGATGGTCTGCGCCGAGACTTCGAAGCGGCGTGCGAGCTCCTCGACCATGACGCGGCCCGAGGCCCGCGCGATGTTGAGGATTTCGGCTTGGCGATGGGTTAGTCCGGTCACGGCAAAGGCCTCAAATCAGGAGAATGCATCGTGCGGCGGTTCGCGCCTTCGGTCAATGCGCGCGCCGATCACGGTTAACTTATGCGGCCCGTCACCACGCCATGGTGCTCGCGAGACGCGCGAGCAGCTGCGGATCGTCGAAGGCGCTGGCGGACGCGACTGCGCCGGCTGCAACCAGGTCAGCATGGCTGAGGCTGGTCCGGACGCCGATGGTCGGAATGCCGGCCGCCGTGGCCGATTGCACGCCGGTACGGGAGTCCTCGAATGCGATCGAGGCCTCTGCGCTCGCGCCGACGAAACGCAGCCCTTCCTGATAGGGCAGCGGATGCGGCTTGCCGTGCGGCAGCTCGGCGCCGATCACGAGCGCCTTGAAACGATGCGAGATGCCGAGGCCGGAGAGCAGCAGCTCGGCATTGAGACGCGGCGCATTGGTCACGGCCACCATGGGAACGCTGGCGGCGTCAGCCCGGTCGAGCAGCGCCATCAGGCCCGGAAGCGGCTCGATCTGCCCGGCCACGAGCGTACGGAAGACCTCCTCCTTCTCATCGAGGATCGAGGCGCGCCGTTCCGGCGCCTCGTCAGGCAGGAATCGCTCACCGATCGCGACATTGGCGAAACCTTGCAGCTCTCTGGAGAAGCGCGCGTGATCGAAGACGTGGCCGCGAGGGCCGAGCACCTGGTTGAACGCCTTCAAGTGCAGCGGGTCGGTGTCGGCCAGCGTGCCGTCGATGTCGAACAGCAAAGCCCTGCCCATTGCTTCCGTTTTGGCTTCGATCATTTCCGTACTTTCCCAAATCCACGGCGCATTGATGCGCGAGACGTATCAATATGGCTTCGACCGCGCAATGACGCATGGAGATGACGACGACGTGACACTCGACAAAGCCGCGCGCGGCTGCAACACTCGCCGCAAGATCAAAAAGGAGGAAACGATGACGATCAACCGACGCGATCTGGCTCTCTCGACTCTTGCCGTCTCCGCGCTTGCGCTCACGACATCGGCGCTCGCCGCTTCGGCGGACGAGGACGCCGTGGCGAAGAAGGTCGAGGCCTTCCGCCTCGCCCAGATCGCGGCCGATCCGAAGGCGCTCGGCGCACTGTGCTGGGACGATCTCAGCTACAGCCATTCCAGCGGCAAGGTCGAGGACAAGGCGACGTTCATCGCCAACGCCACCGACGGAAAGTCGAAATTCCTGTCGATCGACTACAAGGACCCCACCATCAAGGTCGTCGGTCCTGCAGCGATCGTGCGCTTCCACTGGCTGGGCGAACAGGAGATGGCAGCCGACGGGAAGAAAGTATCGACCAACCTCCACATCCTGATGAACTGGCAGAAGCAGGGCGACGAGTGGAAGCTCCTGTCGCGGGCAGCAACGAAGTTGTGACGACTCTTACCCTCTCCCCCCTGTGGGAGAGGGTGGCTCGTCGCGTAGCGGCGAGACGGGTGAGGGGTTGCCTCAGCGAGCCCCTTACTCTGAATCTCGAGAACGCCGAAATATACCCCTCACCCGGCGCTTCGCGCCACCTTCTCCCACGAGGGGAGAAGGAAGGAGCAGCGGTGTGCTCGGCAAAAAATTCCGACCGGCTCCGCGAGCCGGGAATAACCAGCAGGCGCTTTACGCCGCTTCCTTCACGTCACCGTTCACCAGCTTTTGCGCGGCGCGTTCGGCTTCGCGCGCGTTGCGGAAGAGCTGGCCTTCGAGACGGTTGAATCGGTGGGACGAGGCAAAGAAGCAATAGCCTCCCGAAGAACGAACGACGATACCTGCGGTCTGCGAATTGACTTCGATGATGTAGCTGTCCGGCATGGTCCGTGGATTCCTCAGTGCGGGCAAATAACGGCACTCCTGCCCAAAGGTTCCCAGGCATTTTGAGGCCGTTTTCACCCCGAATCGACACGCAATTGAGTACGCCGAGACCTCATCCGTTTTATGACTGGTTCTTGGCGAAGCCGCGACGCGATGACTCACGCGCGCCGCGTTTGGCGACGCCGCGCGCCTGAGGCAGAGCGTCGCGCGCGATTACGTCGCGATCGTCGTGTGGGTCGAGCGAACGGCTTGCGGGCGGCCGTGCTCGTCGATCGAGACGTAGGTGAAGTTGCCGTCGGTGACGAGGAAGGGATGCTCCTCCCCGCGGCGCAGCGCCCACGCTTCCAGATGCACGGTGAGCGAGGTGCGGCCCACGCGTACGAGATTGGCGTAGACCGACACGAGATCGCCGACATAGACCGCCTTGCGAAAATTCATTGCCTCGATCGCGACCGTCACGGTGCGCGACTTCGCCGCCTTTGACGCAAACACGCCGCCGCCGACGTCCATCTGGCTCAGCAGCCAGCCGCCGAAGATGTCGCCATTCGCATTGGTGTCGGCGGGCATCGCCAGCGTGCGGATGCAGAGATCGCCGCTCGGCCCGGTGTCGGAGCTGATAGGGGTGTGGACGTGAGGGTCGGTCATATGGTTGATCTCCGGCGGCTCTCGGCTCTGGATACAAAGCCGCGGCGCCTTGCGCAACATCGACACGAGGCAAGCTCGCGCTATCCAATCGGCCGCGGCGACCCGACGAGGATTCCGGTATCGTTCAGTTTGCGTTGCCACTCCGCATCATCGGCCCGTGGCGCGCGTCCGGTCGTTGCCGTTACCAACCGTTCCAGCCTGCTCCATAGCCGGAGATGGTCGCACGGATAATTGGCCCATCCATTGATGACACAATAGCGGATGGTGTGGTCACGGTGATGACACCAATGATGCTCGGGTGAGCAGACCAGATGCAGCCGTTGCGCCATGCGCAGGAGCAGCGGGCGGACCGGCCGGTGCGCGAGATTGTGAAAGCTCATGCCAAACAGCATGCAGGTCGCGATCACGAACCAGACGATCATCAGCGCACAGGTGAGCGCCGAAACCGGAAACAACGCCGTGACGGTGGCCGCGACTCCGACCACCGCCGCGCTCGGAGCCGCACCGAGAGACGCCTGGTCGAGGAATCCGTAGAGCAAAACGTGGCCGGGGTGGGTGTGATGCTCCCGCGTGATCGCGATGCCGCGGCCGAGCATCCCCTCGTCGAGCCAGGTGTCGACCACCCAATGCACAAGCCCTGAAAAAAGGTCAGCGAGGAAATATCCGGCCAAGAGCGCGACGATCAACCACGGCCAGTGCAATCCCGCCGTCGGATAACGCCCGACGAGATAGCCTGCGCAACAAAGGATCACGACGACATCGGCCCCGCAGCACAGCCGCGTGATGATGATCTCGCGCAGGGTCGCTTGCTTGAAGAACGGGATCGTCGGCATCGGCGATACTCCCCACGGGCTCCACCACCCATGATAGCATCTTTTGACCGACGGCCCCCTATTGCAAACTGTCCCAGCCCGCATCCGGCGCGAAACGTCCGCCGAATCGCTCGGCGAGCCCGCGCAAGGTGGACACGACATTCTCCACGCCGCGCGTGCGGGCATAGTTCAGCGGGCCGCCGCGGAACGGTGCATAGCCGGTACCGAAGATCATGGCGCCATCGACCGCATCGGCATCGTCGACGATGCCCTCGCGAAGGGCAGCAACGCAGACATTGGACATCGGCAGCACCAGGCGGTCGATCATCTGGTCGGTGACGCGTGGGCCGGTCTCGGGGAGCGGTGCCTTCTCGGCCTTGCCGTCCTTCCAGGTGTAGAAGCCCTTGCCGGTCTTGCGGCCGAGCTCGCCCTTGGCGACCTTGTCGCGCAGCCACGCCGGCGTCGGCGGCAGGAGATCGCCGAACTTGGTGCGCAGCATGTCACCGACGTCGAGGCAGATGTCGAGCCCGACCTGATCGGCCAGCTCGATCGGCCCCATCGGCATGCCGAACTGCTCCGCCGCGGCATCGATCAGACGCTGATCGATCTTCTCGTCCAGCATCACCATGGCTTCGAGCATGTAGGGCGTCAGCGCGCGGTTGACGAGGAAGCCCGGCGAGCTTTTCACGGGCAGCGGCAGGCGATCGATGGCGCCGACGAACGCGAGCGCGTCTTTCAGCACCTGCGGGTCGTTGCCGTCATGGCTGACGACTTCGACCAATTGCAGCCGCGACACCGGATTGAAGAAATGCAGGCCGACCAGCCGCTCGGGCCGCGCCAAAGTCGTGCGCAGATCCTGAAGCGGAATGCTCGACGTATTGGTCGCGAGGATCGCGCCGGGCTTCATCCGCGGCTCGAGGCCGGCATAGACCTTCTGCTTCAGCTCCAGCTTTTCGGGCACCGCCTCGATGATGAGATCGGCGTTGCGGACGCCTTCACCGTCCATATCAGGGATCAGGCGATCGAGCGCGTCGCGCTCGTCCGTGGGCTTGCGGATGATCTTGCCGTAGAGCTCGGCCGCGCGCTTGACCGCGCCTGCGATCGGCTCGGCTTTCATGTCGGCGAGCGAGACGCGTAGCCCCTGCCCGGCTACCCAAGCCGCGATATCGCCGCCCATGGCGCCGGCGCCGATGACGTGGACATGCTTCACTGTGTTGCCGGAGCCCGCCGCCTTCTTCATCTGCTCGCGCAGGAAGAAGACTCGGATCAGGTTCTGGGCAGTCGGCGTCACCATCAGCTTGGCGAAGGACGCCTGCTCCGCCTTCAGCATCGCGGCCTTGCTGCCGCCATGGGTCTCCCAGAGATCAATCAGCGCGTAAGGCGCGGGATAGTGCTCGCGGGACGCGGCCTTCGCCGCCTCCGCGCGCATGCGCCTGGCCAGGAGACCGCGCACGAAGCCAAAATTGGCTGCACGCGCGAGCAGGCCGGGCTTGGCCCGCTTCAGCCGGCCGAACAATGCATCCTTCACCGCGCCGCGGACATGGCGCTCCTGCGTCACGGTATCGACGAGGCCGAGCGATCTGGCGCGGCGCGCGTCGATGGTGCGGCCAGTCAGCATCAGCGCCATCGACTGGGTGGGATTGACCAGCGCGGTAAACCGCGCGGTGCCGCCGAGGCCGGGATGCAGGCCGAGCATCACCTCCGGGAAGCCGAAGCGCGCACCGTCGATCGCGATGCGCGACTGGCAGGCCAACGCAACCTCGAGCCCGCCGCCGAGGCAGAAGCCGTGGATGACAGCGACCGTCGGCAGCTTCAAGGCTTCGAGATGGTCGACCACCGCATGCGCGGCGCGGATACGCATCTCCACCATCTCGGGATCGGATGCGCCGCGGAATTCATTGACGTCGGCGCCGGCGATGAAGCCGGATGGCTTTGCCGAGCGGATCACGAGGCCGGCCGGGCGTTCGGTCTCGATCGCCGCGAGCACGGCGTCGAACTCCTCCATCACATCCGAGGACAGCGTGTTGGCGCTGGCATCAGTGCGGTCGAACAGCAGCCAGGCGACGCCGTCTGCATCGCGCGTCAGCTTGAAGTGCCTGTACGGGTTGTCCGTCGCGGGCTTGGGCCCGAGTTCGAGCACGCGGTCACCGAGCGCGGTCATGATCCTGGAATCCATGGTCACACCGCCTCGATCAGCATGGCACCGCCGAGCCCGCCGCCGATGCACTCGGTGGCAATTCCGCGCCGCGTGCCGAGCCGCTTCATCGCGTTGACGAGATGCAGCACGATGCGGTTGCCGGAGGTGCCGACGGGATGGCCGAGCGAGATGGCGCCGCCATCGACGTTGAGTCTGTCGCGGTCGATCTCGCCGGCGGCGCCATCGAGGCGCAAAATTTCTCGGCAGAACTTGTCGTCGTTCCACGCAGCTAAGCAGCCGAGTACCTGCGTGGCAAAGGCCTCGTTCAGCTCCCAAGTCTCGACGTCCGTGATGGTGAGGCCGTTGCGCTGTAGTAATGGTGTTGCCGACATCACCGGCCCGAGCCCCATGATGCTGGGATCGAGCGCGGCCCAGTGACTGTCGACGATCGCGGCCTTCGGTGTCAGCCTGTGCTTTGCGACGGCCGCGTCGGAGGCGAGGATCACCCAGGACGCGCCATCGGTGATCTGCGAGGAATTGCCGGCGGTGACCTGGCCCCACGCGCGCTCGAACACCGGTCGGAGCTTTGCCAGTGTCTCCGCCGTCGAGTCCGGACGCACGCCATCGTCATGGTCGAAGAATTTTCCGTCGCGGGAGAACGCGGTCTCGACCTCGCCCTTCAGAAAACCCGCGCCTTGCGCGTGGGCGAGCCGGCGGTGGCTCTCGGCGGCATAGGAATCGGATTGCGCGCGCGTAATGCCGAAGAGGTGGCCGACGACTTCGGCGGTCTGGCCCATGTTCAGATCGGTGACGGGATCGGTGAGCCCGCGCTCGAGGCCAATGATCGGCTTCAGGTCGCGCGGACGCAGCTTGAACGCGGCGGCGAGCTTGGCGGCCACGCCCTTGGCGGTGGCAAGGCCGGCGAACCAGCGCACGCCGGAGTTCGGCCAAACCAGCGGCGCATGGCTGAGCGCCTCGGTGCCGCCGGCGAGGATCATGTCGGCATGGCCTTCGCGGATGTAGCGATAGGCGGTGTCGATCGATTGCATGCCGGAGCCGCAATTGATCTGCACGGTGAAAGCGACCATGTCCTCGCCCATGCCGAGCCGGAGCGCCGCAACGCGGGCCGGGTTCATCTCGTCGGCGATGACGTTGACGCAGCCGAGGATGACCTGGTCGAAGCTGTCCGGCGCAAACGGCTGGCGCGCCAAGAGCGGCCGTCCGCATTGCACGGCGAGATCGACCGGCGTAAACGGCCCCGGCCCCGAACGCGCCTTCAGGAACGGCGTCCGACTGCCGTCGACGATGAATACCGGTCGTGCCATCAGCTCGCCGCCCTCTGTTCACCGAGTTCCTGGAAGAACTGATGCACGTCGCCGGATTTCTTGTAAATCGGCGACAGCGCTTCCGGCGCAAAATCGTCGACCTCGATCACTTTTGTGACGGCTTCGCGGGCGGCGGCCAGCTGCTCGCCTTCGACTTGCGTGATCACGCCCTTTGTAACAGCCTCCTTCCAGTCGCTTATATGCGCGGCGCGCATCCGCTTGGCGATGGCATCGGTGCTTGCGACCAGCAGGAACGCGCGCTCCAGCCGGGCAAAGCCGCCGTCGTCATCGACATGGGCGAGATCCCGCGTGAGGCGCTCGCGCGCCGCCGAGGGCTCCAGCACGATGGCAGCGCATTGATGCACGAGGCGGTCGGAGGGGCCGAGCACGCGGGCGCCGAACGGCTGGACCACGAGCTTGAGGAAGCCGGCAACAAAGCGGTTGGGCAGATTGGCGAGAATTTCGGCCAGCCGGTTCTCGATCGTCTTGAAGCCGGTCGCCATGCACCATTCGAGCGCGGCAAAGTCCTCCTTCTGACGGCCCTCGTCCTGCCAACGTTTCAGCGCGGCAGACAGGAGATAAAGTTCAGAGAGAATGTCGCCGAAACGGGCCGACAGCATCTCCTTGCGCTTGAGCGCGCCGCCGAGCGTCAGCAGCGCCATGTCGGCACAGAGTGCAAACGCGGCGGAGTAGCGCGAGAGCTGGCGATAGAATGGCGTGGCGTCGCCCGCATCGGGCGCCATCGCAAAGACGCCAAAGGTCCAGCTCTGGCCGAAGGCACGGAACAGGGTGCGGAGGCTATGGCCAATATGCTTCCAGAACGCCTTGTCGAACGCGGTCAGGCCGCGCTCTCGGTCGGTATCGGCCAGCGCGTTCATCTCGTCGAGCAGGTAGGGATGCGCACGGATGGCGCCCTGCCCGAACACGATGAGATTGCGGGTCAGGATGTTGGCGCCCTCGACCGTGATTCCGACCGGCACGGCGCGGTGCAGATTGCCGAGATAGTTTTGCGGACCGTCGATCACGGCCTTGCCGCCATGGATGTCCATGGCGTCGTCGATCGCGGTGCGCATCCGCTCGGTGGCGTGCAGCTTCATAATGCCGGAGATGACGGCAGGATGAACGCCGGCATTCAGTGCCGCGCAGGTCAGCCGCCGCGCCGCGTCGAGCTGATAGGCGGTCGCGACGATGCGCGCGAGCGGCTCCTCGACGCCCTCGAATTTCGAGATGGAGATGCCGAACTGCTCGCGGATGCGGGCATAGGCACCGGTGGCGCGCGCGGCGTAGGCGGCACCCGCAGCCGAGAGCGAGGGCAGCGAGATGCCGCGGCCGGCGGCGAGCGCGGTCATCAGCATCTTCCAGCCTTGTCCCAGCCGCTCCTTGCCGCCGATGACGTAGTCGAGCGGAATGAAGACGTCGCGGCCCCGGTTCGGGCCGTTCTGAAACACCTGCATCGACGGCAGATGGCGATGACCGATCTCGACGCCGGGCAGATGGGTCGGGATCAGCGCCACGGTGATGCCGAGCTCCTCCTGGTCGCCCACGAGGTGGTCGGGATCATAGGCCTTGAAGGCGAGGCCCAGCAGCGTCGCGACAGGGCCGAGCGTGATGTAGCGCTTGTGCCAATTGAGCCTGAGGCCGACGACCTCGCGGTCCTCGAAGGTGCCCTTGCAGATGATGCCGGTGTCGACCATCGAAGCGGCGTCGGAGCCGGCTTCCGGGCTGGTGAGGCCGAAGCAGGGAATGTCACGGCCGTCGGCGAGGCGCGGCAGCCAGCGCGCCTGCTGCTCCTTCGTGCCAAACCGCATCAGGAGCTCGCCTGGCCCGAGCGAGTTCGGCACCATGACCGTCACCGCAGCGGCGATCGAGCGGGTCGAGATCTTGCGCACCACCTCCGAATGGGCATAGGGCGAGAAGCCGAGGCCGCCGAACTCCTTCGGAATGATCATGCCAAAGAATTTTTCGTGCTTGACGAAGTGCCAGACGTCCGGCGGCAGGTCGCGCCATTCCCAGAAGATCTTCCATTCGTCGAGCATGGCGCAGAGCTCGTCGACGGGTCCCTCGAGGAAGGCCCGCTCCTCGTCGGTCAATTTGGCCGGCGCAATTTTCAGCAGCTTCGACCAATCAGGGTTGCCGGTGAACAGATCGGCATCCCACCAGACATCGCCCGCCTCCAGCGCCTCGCGTTCGGTATCGGACATCGCCGGCAGCACGCCGCGGGCCCAGGAGAAGATCGGCTTTGTGATTTTGTCGCGGCGGAAGCTCATGGCGGACCTCATGCATCGGCGCGGTTGTCGGCATTTTAGCGGAAAGCGGCCGGCGGCGGTGAAGACTTCGCCTGCGACATTGACGCGGCCAAGCGCCCCCGGACCATAACGGCCAGGGTGCGGCGGCAGTTCCGGGAGGGGAAAATGGGGCAGTCATTCCGGGGCGCGCCTCTGGGCGCGAGCCCGGAATCCACTCCCGATCGTGGTTATGGATTACGGGCCCGACGCACGCGTCGCCCCGGAATGACGGCGGAGAGAGCGGGGCCGGGCCTAATCCGGCCGCACCATCTCGAACATGTTTTCCGGCTTGATCTCGAAATAGTCGCCGCGGCGGCCGGCGCGGACGATCGGGCGGGCGGCGGCGGTCTGGTAGACGCCGTCCTTGATCATGGCTCTGTCGATGTGGACGGCGACGACCTCGCCCAGCGTCAGCCAGGCGTCGGCCTCCTTGCCGTCGGCGCCCTTGAGGCGGACGATGTCGGACACCTTGCATTCGAAGGCGACCGGGCTTTCGCCGACGCGTGGCACGTTGACGAGCTTGCCGGGCACGGCGGTGAGGCCCGCGATCTCGAATTCGTCGACCTCAGGGGCAACATGCGCGGCGGTCGCGTTCATGTGTTTGGCGAGGTCCATGGTGGCGAGATTCCAGACGAACTCGCCGGTCTGCTGGATGTTCTCGACCGAGTCCTTCCAGTTGGTGGAGGAGAAGCCGATGATCGGCGGCACGTAACAGAACGCATTGAAGAAGCTGTAGGGCGCGAGATTGACGTGGCCCTTGGTGTCGCGCGAGGAGATCCAGCCGATCGGCCGCGGCGCGATGATGGCGTTGAAGGGATCATGCTTGAGGCCGTGGCCCTTGGAGGGCTCGTAGAAGTACAGGTCTTTGTCGGTCACGCGCTTGCTTCTCCGCTATCCGTTATTCCGGGGCGATGCAAAGCATCGAACTATGGTGCGCAATTGCGCACCTGAGAATCTCGAGATTCCGGGTTCGGTCCTGCGGACCGCCCCGGAATGACGGCAATCGTGCTTATAGGAAGAAACCCGCTGCCCCGTCAGTGGCGCGGCGACAGACCCGCGATGACGAAATCGATCATCTGGTCGATGGTCGGGCCCGGCTTGGTGGCGCACTGGGCGATCATCTGGGGGTGGAAGAAGCGTATCATCGCGGTGCAGGCGCACAGCGAGGCCAGCTGGAGGTCCGGCGCCTCGAACTCGCCGGAGGCAACGCCTTGCGCGATCATCTGCCCGATCACCCCGGCAATGCACTCCATATGGGCGACGCAGACGTCCCAGTCCTCCTCCATCGCGATCGCGACCATCTCGTGCAGCTTGTTGTCGCCGACATAGCGCTCGGTGTTCATGCGATGGATGGTGGTGAGCAGCTCCCGGAAGCGCGGAAGCACCGGACCGGGCCTCGCCACGATCCGCTGCGCTTCGAGCTCGACCTCGCCCATCAGGCCCTGCGCCACCGCCTGATGGATCGCCTTCTTCGATTCGAAGAAGCGATAGACGTTGGCGGGGCTCATCCTGAGCTCCTTGGCGATGTCCCCGACCGTGGTCTTCTGGTAGCCGATCTGGCGGAACAGCCGCTCGGCCACCTCGAGAATACGATCCCGGGTGTCGCCTTCGATATGTTCCGCAATCAGTGTCATCTGTCAGGACTCGTCAATCAGCACTTCATCTCACTTATTCAGCCGCTTCAGCAAGCGGAATTGCGTGCGGGTCATTGCTCCCATGCTGCGGCGCGGCAGGCTGCTCGGGGGTACCCGCCTCGTCCAGGCTCTTCCTGAACCACAGCGCGTAGAGGCCCGGCAGGTACAGCAGCGTCAGGAAGGTCGCGACGAACAGACCGCCCATGATCGTGATCGCCATCGGGCCCCAGAAGGCCGAGCGCGACAGCGGGATCATGGCGAGGATGGCGGCGAGCGCCGTCAGCACCACCGGACGGGCGCGGCGGACGGTTGCCTCCACGATCGCCTCGCGCCGGGTCAGGCCATGGGAGACGTCAGTCTCGATCTGGTCGACCAGGATGACCGTGTTGCGCATGATCATGCCGGCGAGCGCGATCAGGCCGAGCAGCGCCACGAAGCCGAACGGGGCATTGGCGACGTTGAGCCCGAAGGAGGCGCCGACGATACCGAGCGGCGCAGTCAGGAACACCAGGATCAGGCGCGAGAAGCTCTGCAGCTGGATCATCAGCAGCGTCAGCATCACCATGACCATCAGCGGGAAGAGGACGAAGATCGAGGCGTTGCCCTTGGCGGATTCCTCGAACGCGCCGCCCGCCTCGATCCGGTAGGCCGGCTCGAGGTGGTCCTTGATCGCCTTCAGCTTCGGCGTGATCTGGCCCGTGACGTCGGGCGCCTGCACGCCGTCGACGACGTCGGAACGTACGGTGATCGCCATGTCGCGGTTGCGCCGCCACATGATCGGCTCCTCATGGGCATACTCGATCTTGGCGATCTGCTGCAGCGGCACGGCGACGCCATTGCGCGAGGTGATGGTGAGATCGCCGACGCCGCCGAGGTCGAGGCGCTCGGACGGGATCGCACGGGCGACCACGCCGACCTTCTCGATGCCGTCGCGCACGGTCGTGACCTGCGAGCCCGAGATCAGCATCGCGAGCGCCTGCGATACGTCCTGCGGGGTCAGGCCCATGGCGCGGGCGCGGTCCTGATCGACGACGAGCTTGAGGTAGGGCGACTGCTCGTTCCAGTCGAGCTGGACGTCCTTGACGCTCTTGTTCTGCCGCATGACGTCGCGGACCTGATAGGCGATCTCGCGCACCTTGTTGGCATCGGGGCCGATCACGCGGAACTGCACGGGAAAGCCGACCGGCGGGCCGAAGTTGAAGCGGTCGACGCGGACACGCGCCTCGGACAGCATGCCGTCCGCAACCGCGTTCTCGATCTTGGCCTTGACGCGCTCGCGCCCCTCAACGCCCTTGGCGACGATGACGATCTCGGCAAAGGCCTCGTTCGGCAGCTGCGGATTGAGGCCGAGCCAGAAGCGGGGCGAGCCCTGGCCGACATAGGACGTATAGGTCTCGATGTCCTTGTCGTCCTTGAGCAGCGTCTCGGCCTTCTTCACCGCCTTTTCGGTGACGTTGAAGGCAGTGCCCTCAGGCAGGCGCAGCTGGAAGAACAGCTCGGGCCGCTCCGACAGCGGGAAGAACTGCTGCTGGACATGTCCGAACCCGACGACCGAGGCGATGAAGACGCCGACGGTCGCGACCACCACGGTGATGCGGTGATTGACGCACCATTGCACGATGGCACGCAGGCCCCGGTACATGCGGGTCTCGTAGACCGCGTGCGGATCGTGGTTGTGATGGGCCTTCATCTCCGGCAGCAGCTTGACGCCGATATAGGGCGTGAAGATCACCGCCACGAACCAGGAGGCGACCAGCGCTATCGCCACGATCCAGAAGATGCTGCCGGCATATTCGCCGACGGCGGAATTGGCAAAGCCGATGGGGAGGAAGCCAGCGGCCGTGACCAGCGTTCCCGTGAGCATCGGAAACGCGGTAGATTCCCAGGCAAAAGACGCCGCGCGCATGCGGTCCCAGCCCTGCTCCATCTTCACCACCATCATCTCGACCGCGATGATGGCGTCGTCGACGAGCAGGCCGAGCGCGATGATCAGCGCACCCAGCGTGATGCGGTGCAGGTCGAGCGACATCATGTTCATGACGACGAAGACGATGCCGAGCACCAACGGCACCGACAGCGCGACCACGATGCCGGTGCGCCAGCCGAGCGCCAGGAACGACACGAACAGCACGATGACGAGGGCTTCCATGAAGGAGTGCACGAACTCGCCGACGGCGTGCTCGACCACCTTGGGCTGGTCGGCAATCAGCTTGACGTCGACGCCCTGCGGCACCGCCTTCATGAACTCAGCCGTCGCCTTCTCGACCTCCTTGCCGAGCTCGAGGATGTTGGCGCCCTTGGCGGTGACGACGCCGATGCCGATCGCGGCCTTGCCTTCCTGGCGCACGACGAAGCTCGGCGGGTCGACATAGCCGTGGGTGACGGTGGCGATGTCGCCGAGGCGGAACACGCGGCCGTTGCTCTCGACCGGCGTCTCGGCGACGGCCTTGGCGCCGTCGAGCGCACCGGTGACGCGCAGCGGCACGCGCTGCGAGGAGGTTTCGACCGTGCCGGCCGGCGTCACGTTGTTCTGCTTGGCGAGCGAATCGAACAGCGCCTGCGGGGTGATGCCGAGGGTGGCGAGCTTGGCGTGCGAGAACTCGACGAAGATGCGCTCATCCTGGTTACCGTAGACGTCGACCTTGGTCACGCCGGGCACCTTCAGGAGGCGCTGGCGGAATCCTTCCGAGACCTTCTTGAGCTGGGCATAGTCGGCGCCGTCGCCGGTCATCATGTAGAGGATGGAATCGACGTCGGAGAACTCGTCATTGACGACGGGACCGAGGATGCCGGAGGGCAGCTGGCCCTGCACGTCGACCAGCTTCTTGCGCAGAAGATAGAACAGGTAAGGCACGTCCTTCGGCGGCGTGGAGTCGCGGAAGGTGACCTGGAGCGCGGTGAAACCGGGCTTGGAGTAGGTCTGCACCTTCTCGAAATAGGGCAGCTCCTGGATCTTCTTCTCGATGGGATCGGCGACCTGGGCCTGCATCTCCTGCGCGGTCGCGCCCGGCCAGAGCACTGAGACGTTGACCACCTTCACCGTGAAGAACGGATCCTCGGCGCGGCCGAGCTTCTCATAGGAGAAGAAGCCGGCGACACCGAGCACGAGCATCAGGAAGAGAACCAGCGTCGGATGGCTGACGGCCCAGGCCGAAAGGTTGAAGCGCTTCATCGCTCTCTCCGAAAAGACGATCCAATTGCCAAAAAAAGACAGCCACTCTGTTCAGGCCGTCGTCGCGAGGCAGCGAAGCAATCCAGGGGGCTGGGCAGATTCTGGATCGCTTCGCCGCTTCAGCCTCTGCTTAGGGACAAAGGCCGAAACTCACCTCACACGACGTAACTCGCTCTCTTCTCATTCCGGGATGGTCCGAAGGACCAGACCCGGAAAGACAGAACTAGAAAGACAGCGACGAGACGACCCGCACCCGCTGGGCCGGATCGAGCTTCTGCACACCGAGGGCGACGATCTTGGCGCCCTCTTCCACACCGCCGGTGATGACGACGTCGTTGCTCTCGTAGGACTTCACCGCCACCGGCTTCAGCGTGAGCGCACCGTTGTCGTCGACGACGTAGAAGGAGGGCTTGCCGCCTTCGTTGAACAAGGCCGACAGCGGCAGCCGCGCGACGCGCTCGGTGGCGGCGTCCGACAGCGTCAGCGTCGCGGTCATGCCGAGCGCGACCTTGTCGTCGGCCTCCGGCAGCGAGAACTTTGCAAGATAAGTGCGCGTGGCCGGATCGGCCGTCGGCGCGATCTCGCGCAGCTTGGCCGTATACTTCTTGTCCGGCTCCGACCAAAGAGTGACGCTGGCGACGCCCGACTTGGCCCGTCCGACCAGCGTCTCAGGGATCGCGACGACCGCTTCCTTTTCGGCAAAGCGGGCGACACGGATCGAAGCCTGGCCCGCGGAGACCACCTGGCCGGGCTCGATCAGCGTTGCGGTGACGACGCCTCGGGCGTCGGCAACGAGCGTCGCGTAGGAAAGGGAATTCTTGGTCAGCTCGACCGAGCGGACAGCACGATCGAGGCGCGCGCGGGCCTCATCGGCGGATGCCCGGCTCGAATCCAGCTGCGCGTCGGTGGTCCAGCCCTTGGCCTTCAGATCCTTGGCGCGCTGCTCGGCAGCGGCGGCCTGGGCCAGCACGCCGGTCGCGGCGGTCTGCTCGGCGACGGATTGCTCGGCCTGGAGCTTCAGGTCGATCTCATCGAGCGTGGCAAGGGGCTGGCCGATTTCGACGGTCTGGCCGACTTCCACGAGCCGCTTGGCGACCTTGCCGGCAACGCGGAAGCCCAGATCACTTTCGATCCGGGGCCGGATGGTGCCGACGAAGCTGCGCTCGGGGGTTTCGGCATCATAATGTGCGGTTGCGACCAGAACCGGCCGCGGCGGCTCGGCTTTCTCGGCGACGGTGTCATTGCACCCGGCAAGGCCAGCCGCCATCAGGGCCAACGACACACCTGCCAACAGCCTGGAATAGCTCGACAAAACCGACCGGACGAACATCGAAGGACACTCCTGCATCTCGAATGAGAGGAATGTCGACTAATCACTGATAAAAGTCAATAATCGTCAGTCATCAGGAATGCGTGATCGTTAAGGGATGGTGAGGGTCGAGAGGGGTTGTCAGGAAGGTGAAATTTTAGGGCGGGCTGAGGCTCACAGCCCGGGTCCGGCGCCTCAGGCTGAACTCCGTAGGGTGGGCAAAGGCGCGCTAGCGCCGTGCCCACGACCTGTTTGGGTCGGAGAGAGATGGTGGGCACTCTTCCGCTTTGCCCACCCTCCGTTTGCTCGGCTCTATTCCTTCTGCTCGGCAAACTCGTGCTTGCTGTCGTGGCCCCCGACGAACACCAGGATGCCGGCGATCAGGGGGAGCACAGCGAGCACCAGCAGGCCGGTCGAAGTCTGGCCGGTGGCTTCCTTGACCCAGCCGATCAAATACGGCCCGCCGAAGCCGGCGAGGTTGCCGATCGAGTTGATCAGGGCGATGGCGCCGGCGGCCGCGGTGCCGGAGAGCCAGGCGGTCGGCAGGGTCCAGAACACACCGAAGCAGCAGAACACGCCAATCGCGGCGACCGTCAGCACCACCATCGTCATGGTGGGATCGGTGAGGTAGCTGGAGACGGCGAGCGCGACGGCAGTGAGCAGCAACGGCGCGCCGACATGCTTCACGCGCTCGCGCGTCGCATCGGAGTGACGCGCCCACAGGATCATGGCGATGGTGCCGAACAGATACGGGATCGCGGTGACGAAGCCCGTCTGCGCGTTGGTCAGCCCGAATGCCTTGACGATCTGCGGCAGCCAGAACTGCATGCCATAGAGCGCGCCGACGAAGCCGAAATAGATCAGGCTGAGCGCGATCACCTTCGGCGAGGACAGCGCCTCGCCGAGCGAGAAGTGCTTCACCGCCTGCTTGGCCGCGATTTCCGAATCGAGCTTCGCCTTCAGCCACGCCTTCTGCTCGGCCGACAGCCAATCCGCCTTCTCCGGCTTGTCGGTGAGATAGAACCAGGTGACGATGCCGAGCAGCACCGAGGGAATGCCCTCGATGATGAAGAGCCACTGCCAGCCCTTCAGGCCCATTGCACCGTCGAGCCCGAGCAGCAGGCCCGAGATCGGCGCACCGATCACGGTCGACACCGGCACGGCGATGGCGAAGGCCGCCAGGAAGCGGGCGCGATATTCGGCCGGATACCAATAGGTGAGATAGAGGATGATGCCGGGGAAGAAGCCGGCCTCGGCGACGCCGAGCAAGAAGCGCAGGACGTAGAAGCTCGTGACGCCGCTGACGAGCGCCATCAGGGCCGAGATGATGCCCCAGGTCACCATGATGCGGGCGATCCAGCGGCTGGCGCCGAACTTCTCCAGCGCCAGATTGCTCGGCACCTCGAAGATGAAATAGCCGAAGAAGAAGATGCCGGCGCCCCATGAGAAGATCAGCGGCGTGAACTTCAGCTCCGCATTCATGGTCAGCGCGGCGAAGCCGAGATTGACGCGGTCGAGATAGGAGAAGAAGTAGGCCAGCACCAGGAACGGGATCAGGCGCCAGGAGATGGCGCGGATCGTCGAGGTCTCGATTTCCGATTTGTTAAAGTTCTTGGCCGCGCCGGCGGAACCGGCATAGGTCGTGGTCTGGCTCATGGCTTCCCCCAGGGTTGTTGCTTTTATGGGCTGGTTGCGGTTTTCAGCATCGCGGCCAAAGAGTCAATGGAGCGAGCAATGCACGGGACGCAGCCGGATAAACCTGTTGCGCTGTTACGGACATCGCTGATCCGCGTTGCCCTCGCGCTCGCGGTGATCGTCTGCGGGCTGTCGCTGCGCTGGTACGGCTTTCCGCTCGGCCTGCCCGCCTTCGTCGTGAAATACGGCGGCTCGCTGTTGTGGGCGACGATGGTGTTTCTGCTGGTCGGGGTTCTGCTGCCACGGCTGTCGCGGAGCGGGCTCGCGGCCATCGTCTTGGTCATCGCGGTGATGGTCGAGTTTTCCCGACTGGTGCATACGCCCTGGCTCGATGCGTTCCGGCTGACGACGGCCGGCGCACTGCTGCTCGGGCGCATCTTCTCGCTGTGGAATCTGGTGGCGTATGCGGTTGGGATTGCGTTCGGCGTCTGGATCGATCGAGTTGCCAAGATGCGCGGTCTCGTAGGGTGGGCAAAGGCGCCCTAGCGCCGTGCCCACGTCTTCTCACCAATAGGCAAGACGTGGGCACGCTTTGCTTTGCCCACCCTACGAGACCGCTGCCTTGCAGCTCACTCCGCCAATTGAAACCGCTCGAAGCGATCGAGCTCCTCTTCGATCTTTTGCTTGAGCTCCTTGCGCCCCGCCGTCTTCTTGCCCTGCCCGACCCAGGTCCATTTCTGCATCAGCAGCTTCTTCGCCTGCCGGTCGGTCTTCAGATCGAGCGCGGCGACGATCTCGTCGCCGACCAGCACCGGCAGCGCAAAATAGCCGAGCTTGCGTTTGGCCTTCGGCACATAGGCCTCGAACAGGTGGTTGTAGCCGAAGATGAGACTGGTGCGCTTGCGCTGGATGATCAAGGGATCGAACGGCGAGAGGATGTGGACGAGATCAGGCGAGACCGCCTCGCCGTTCATCTCGAGCGCGGCCGGCGCTGCCCAATGCTCCTGCTTGCCGGCGCCGTCGATCACAACAGGCACGAGCTCGCCGCGGCGGACGCGGGAGGCGATCAGGCCGGCCACCGCCATCTTGCGTGGCGCGTCGAGGTGGCAGATCGAATCCAGACTCACCACGCTCTGCGACCGCAGCGCGCGGTCGAGCAGATAGGTCGTAATCTCCCTGGCTGAGGCTGGCCTCGGCAGTGTGTCCCAGCCGAAGTGCCGCGTCATCAACTCATAGGTCTTGAGCATGCCCTGCCGCTCGCTGATGGTCACGGCGCCGGTATAGAAGGCGAGCTGCAACGCCCGCTTCGAAGGCTTGCGGCTCTGCCACAGATGCTCCTTCTCAGTGAGCACGTCGTCCTCGATGTCGCGGATCGTCAGCGGCCCGGCGCGCACCAGCCGCATCACCTTGCGCGTGTCGGCAGGCTTCACCGAGGCGAACCATTTGTGCCCTTCGCGGCGGTGCTCGCGCATCGCCGGCAGGAAGAAGCGGAAGTCGCCGGCGGGTACGTAGGAAAGCGCGTGCGTCCAATACTCGAACACGCTTCTGTCGACGCTCTGGGCGTGGCGCAAATCGGCGCGCCGGTAGGACGGGATACGGCTGAACAGGATGTGGTGATGGCAGCGCTCGATCACGTTGATGGTGTCGATCTGCACATAGCCGAGGTGAGCGACCGCGTCCGCGACGGCCTGCGCTCCCTCGCCGAACGGGGCGCGCTCATCCAGCCGCTGGGCATGCAGCCAGATCTGCCGGGCCTGTGTCGTGGTGAGGTGGATTGGTTTCGGCGCGCGAGACATTGCGGGGAGGAATGTAGCGGGATTCGCGCCAAGAAAAAGAAGAAGAAAAAGAAGACCTCGAGGCAGCAGTCAAAAAAACCGCGCTGCCATCTGCTGACAGCGCGGCCGGATGCGGGGCGCCTCGCGCCTACTTCATCGTCATCGCCTTCTGCGACTTCATGTAGTGCATGCAGGCGCTCTTCATTTTGCCGTTGCTCATGTCCGTGTTGGCCATGGCCATTTCCTTGTTCGCCGCCATCTTGGCCGGCGTGTCGGGCGTACCGCCCATCATGGCTGCTGACTTCATCATGTTGTCCTTGGTGCACGCCATCATCGCGGCGGACGCGGGGGACAGCGAAAGGGTGAACGCGACAATGGCTGCCGACGTGAGCAAGATCTTCATGGAAAAGCCTCCTCCGTAAAACAAAACCGGCGTCATGCCGGCCTTCGCAATTACGTATTCTCTCGCGCTGACGTTTCGCGGAGAAGACAATTTTCTTGCTGCGATGCGAAGGCGGAGGGCCTAGCGGCCATCCTTCGGGGTCTTGGGCCGGTCCCCGAGGCTTCCGGTGGCGACATCCGGCTCGCACAGGGCCTTGCCGCGCCCCTCCGCCTGGCAGCGATAGACGCTGCCGGTGAGGCGATCGACCAGCCACACGTTCTCGTCGGTCGGCGCTTCGAGTCCGACATAGCGGGAGGTCAGCCCCGTGATCAGCGTCGACAGCAGGATCGCCACCGCGATCATGGCCGCACCGATATAGATGGGCATCGAGCTCAGGGACACTGTCCGATCCGGCGGGCCACTGCGATTGAAGTAGTCACGCTGATAGTCACTTGGCCTCGGCACTGGACGGAACTCGGCTCCTTCATTCGGAGATTGGCGGGGACAACGTCCTGCTAGGCGCGCATCTGGCCGATTTCTTGTTCACGGCCGGGCCAAGCGGCGACGGCTTTGCGACGATCGGTGTGCAGAGGTTTCCGACGCCGAGTCTGCGGGCCATCGCCTGCGCCGGAACCCTTGGTCAGCCACCTCCCACGGCAAGGAGGGGAATGAGGCTGCTCGCAAGGTGATTTCAATCACACCGGTGATTGCCGCTGCTTGAACCCACGCCGCGGAGCGTGCGACGACTGCTATTGGTCCGATCGGCCCCGTCCCCGGGGCCATCGCGAAACGCGCCGGTCCGATGCCCGAAACGCCCGGGAATGCGCCAGGATAGGCTTGGAAGCGGCTGTGGCCACCGTGACCAAGATCACATCGGGACCTTTGAACCTGCCCTATGCTCGCAGCATCAAATCGCTATCAGGCGTAACAGCGAGGATACGACAATGACCCGTTTTGATAAGTTCTTTGGACTGAAGGCGATAACTCTTTCCGCCGCGCTGTCGATGACGGCGGGCCTAGCTGTAGCCGGTGACAACAATGTCTCCACAGGCCAGATCCTGGATGCACTGAAGCCGAAGCCGGCGACCCGTGGCCTGTCCGCCGGTCCGCAGGCCGATCCGGCGACGCAGGCCAAGGAATCGACATTCCTGAACACCGTGCGCAACCGCTCGACCCGGTCGCTCTCGACGGGTGAGCGCGAGCAGATCGCCGAGCTCGCCGCGACCAAGCCGAAGATCGACCTGGAAATTCAGTTCGACTACAACTCGGCCGATATCGCCAAGACCTCGATGACCTCGGTGCAGGCGCTCGGCAAGGCCCTGTCCGATCCGGCGCTCAAGGGCTCGACCTTCGTGGTCGCCGGCCACACCGATGCGACCGGCGGCGAAGAGTACAATCAAGGCCTCTCCGAACGGCGCGCCGACACCATCAAGAAGTACCTGGTGCAGAATTACGGCCTCAACGGCACCGATCTGGTCACCGTCGGCTACGGCGAGACCAAGCTGAAGGACACTGCCAACGGGGCCGACCCGGTCAACCGCCGCGTCCAGGTCGTGAACATGGACACCAAGACCGCGTCGAAGTGATCTCGATTTGATCGCTACCGAAGACACGCCGCCTGCCGCCCCAGCAGGCGGCGATGTCATATCCAGCTCTGGAACAGCATCAGCCGGCCAAAGCTCCGCATCGACGTGCCGATGAAGGCCGCAGAGACCGGCAGCATGACCGCAAAGCCGATCGCGGCGACACCGACATAGGCCCACAGCAGCCAGCGCGGCAGGCCGTCCCGGCGCAGCACATAGACCAGCGCGAGCGACGCTGCGGTGGCGGCCGGCAGATAGTAGTAGATGAACCCGAGCGTACGAGGCAGCAATGCCCAGGCGAGCCAGGGACCGAAATAGAACGCCGCGATCAGGAATGCATCCCACCGGCGCAGCACGATGAAATCGCGCAGCACGAGCGCGAGTGCGAGCAGAGCCGGCCACAACACCAGCGGATTGCCGAGGAAGACGATCGCGGAGACGTTGTCCTCTCCCGTCTTGTCGAACAGGAACCACACCGGGCGCGCGAGCAGCGGCCAGGATGGCCACGCGCTCATATAGGTGTGTCCGGCGATCGCGGTGGTGGTGTTGTCGGCGAAGATCCGGCGCTGCGCCTCGATCAGATCCGGCAACGACACGCCGTAGAGCGGAACGAAAGCCGCAAGATACGTCATCGCCGGGAGGATGGCGAAGCAGAGCGCGACATGATGCAGCCTCAGGCCAGGCCAGAAGTCCGGCCGGTACCAGTCGTCCGGCTTCGCGTCGGCGAACAGCGTGCGCCAGCCCTGCATCAGGCGGATCACCGCAACGATGACGATGCAGACGCCGAGTGGAAACAGGCCACTCCATTTGCAGGAAGCGGCCAGGCCGAACAAGCTGCCGGCAAGTGCGAACAGCGCCTGCGGCCGCTCCCGTCGAAAGCCGTGCATGAAGGCGGCGGTCGCGAGCAGACCGAAGCCGAGCGCAAAGATGTCGAGCATGGCAATGCGCGCCTGCACGTAGAGCATCTGGTTCAAGGCGGCGATCAGCGCCGCGGCGATCGCGGGCCCTTGCGCGGAGAACAGCGCGAGGCCGCACAGATAGATTGCGACGATCGCCAACGCGCCGAACAATGTCGCGGGATAACGCCAGCCGAGCGCGTTGTCGCCGAAGGCCGCGATCGAGGCCGCAATCAGCTCCTTGGCGAGCGGCGGATGCATCGGATTGAGCATCGGCTGCGACATCGCCGGTGCCAGCATCTGCCGCGCCGCCGGCACGTAGTGCACCTCGTCGAAGACGAACTTCTCCGGCGTCGTCAGTCCGATCAGCAGCGCGAGATGGGCAGCTAGGAAAATAGCGACAGCAACCACTGCGCTTCGCGACAATCTCGGAACTGCGGACCGTTCAAGCGGCTGCTGTGGGGATGTTTTGCGTGGCAAATTTGCGTCACCGCGGACAAAAATAAGGATCGCGGTTTTCATTGAACGCATTCCGCCGCGGCTGTCACTAAGCATAACGCACGTCCGCGCCGCTTGTGATAATTTCGCCACATCAGAAGCGCGCGCGATCCGGTACGATCAGGGGCACATCGATCGGTTGTGAAATGAATTTGCGTTTCTGGCTTTTCTCCACCCTGTTGTCGGCCGCACTGTGCGCGGCGCCTGCTGCGCTGGCGCAGACGCGCGTCGGCGAAGCCGTCGTGATCCAGAACGAAGTGGTGCGCGTGGCCGCGGCCACCACGCCGATCAGTGTCGGCGACAGCATGCTGCGCGACGAGACCGTGCGCACCGGCGCCGACAGCGCCGCGCGCTTCGTGATGGCCGACAGCACCAATCTGTCGCTCGGTCCGAGCGCGACGCTCAAGCTCGACCGCACCGTCTTCAACGACGAGCGCAGCTATCGCGACGTCGCGATCCGCATGACAACAGGCGCGTTCCGTTTCGTCACCGGACATTCCGAGAAGACCGCCTACAAGATCACGACGCCGCTTGCGACCATCGGCGTGCGCGGCACGACGCTCGACATCCTCTCGCAGCGGGGACGCTCCGTCGTCGTACTCCAGGACGGCGCAGCCAGCGTCTGCACGACGAGCTCACAATGCGTGCAGCTCACCCAGCCGGGCGACACCGCAATCATCACATCGACCGGCGGCAAGGTCTCGATCACCAAGACCAACACGCCGCCCTGGACCTTCGCCGCCAACTGCGCCGCAAGTGCCGGGCTCTGCGCGGTGAACCAATATGCCGGCGCCTCGCCGACCATCACGCCGGCCGTCCAGGACGACGGCATGCTGTGCGGGCGCTGACGATGGCGAAATTCAACTTTCGGCTCTTCGCCCTCACCGGCCTGCTGACCGCGGCCGCTGCGCTGGCATTTGTCGCGCTCGACGTTCGTCCCGCCGCAGCTCAAGCGACCTGCGAAATCGGATGCGGCGAGCCGACGCCCTACCCGACCTATTCACCGTCTCCGACGCCGACATATTCTCCGTCGCCCTCACCCTCCCCTTCGCCGAGCCCCTATCCTTCCCCGTCGCCGAGTCCATATCCCTCGCCGAGCCCAACACCGACCGGGGCCGATTCCAGCGGCAATTCGATCGGCGGCCTCGCGGGCCAGCGCTTCAACCAGATGATCACCAACCGGGTGCTCGGCACGGTCCTGCTCGGCGTCAACGAGCAGGTCAATTGCAGCGACTGCATCAGCGCGTTTGGCTCGGCAGGCTCGTTCTCGGCCGGCATCCACGGCCGCAAGGAGCTCACCAACAATCTGTCGCTGCTCGCCGGCATCGCCTACACGCACTACAACGAGGGCGGCTACAAGATCACGAGCGCGCCGATCGGCGCCTTCGCGCTGCGTTACGACTTCACCGACTGGGGATCGTCGCGTCCGTTCTTCGACATCGGAACGATCCTGACGCCGTGGGAGAAGGCGCGCTATACCCGCAGCTACAACACCAACCTCGGTCCGGTGAGCGTGACGAGCTCGACCAACGCTTCGAACTACGCGGTCTACGGCCGCGCCGGCTGGATGAGCCGCGTGTCGCCGCGCGACGAGGTCGCAGCTTCGATCGAAGTCTGGCAGCTCTGGCAGCGCGTGTCCGGCTATAGCGACAATGCCGTGGCCTTCAACCCGTTCGACGCCACCATCGCGACCGGCACCGACCGCACCAGCCTGGTCAAGATCGGCGGCCAGTGGACGCATCTGTTCGGCAGCAACGTCGAGACCAACATCAATGGCGGCTGGGTGCAGTCGTTTGCGAGCCGCAGCGGCATCGTCGCCACCGTGACCGGCGACGGCGTGGTGGTGCCGACCATGGGCAACCAGGGCTGGTTCGAATATGGGGGC
This sequence comes from Bradyrhizobium sp. 23AC, assembly GCF_054863025.1. Classification (NCBI taxonomy): domain Bacteria; kingdom Pseudomonadati; phylum Pseudomonadota; class Alphaproteobacteria; order Hyphomicrobiales; family Nitrobacteraceae; genus Bradyrhizobium; species Bradyrhizobium sp. 23AC. The sequence goes on along the minus strand of NZ_JAVAYN010000012.1, from coordinate 68,920 downwards.
CGGCTCGGTTTCCGCGTGCAGAAGGGCTGGGTCGTGGATCTCTTCGCCAACGGCACGCTGGGTCCGCAGCCGGTCGGCAACACCATCCACGGCGGCGTGGGGCTGCGGATAAATTACTGAGGCAGCTTCGTAGGGTGGGCAAAGCGAACGCGTGCCCACCACTTCTCTCCACCGGAGACGGATCGTGGGCACGGCGCAAGAGCGCCTTTGCTCACCCTACGGCACCTGTGTCGTCGTCACGCCGCCGACTTACCCTCGAACGCGCGGCGCAGCGCGTCGACATCCAGCTTCACCATCTTCATCATCGCCTGCATCGCGCGCGCGGCCGCTGCCCTGTCCGGGCTCGACAGGAATTCGAACATCACCTTCGGCACGACCTGCCAGGCCACGCCCCAGCGATCCCGGAGCCAGCCGCACTGCTCCTCCTTGCCGCCATCGGCGAGGAAAGCATCCCAGACGCTGTCGACCTGGGCCTGATCATCACAATGGATCATCAGCGAAATGGCGTGGGTATATTCCATCTTCATCCCGCCGTTGAGCGCGACCAGCGGCTGACCGGCGACCGTGAACTCGACGACGAGCACGGAGCCTTCCTTGCCGGAGGGCCCGTCCGAAACATTGCGCTGAACGTGCGTGATCGCCGAATTCGGCACGAGCGAGACATAGAACTTCGCGGCTTCCTCGGCATCGCCGTTGAACCACATGCAGGGTACGACCTTGGACATCGTGAATGTTCCTCGTTGGTTTATCGTTCGACGGGCTGCGATCAGGCATTCGCCATGGCGGGCTGCGGAGGGACGGCCGCCATGTCCAGCCAGTTCACACCCCACATATGACCATCCGGATCCTCGAAGCTGCGGCCGTACATGAAGCTGTATTCGTCCTTCGGGCCGGGATCGGCCACCCCGCCCGCCGCCTCTGCCTTGCCGACAATCGCGTCGACCTCGTTGCGGGTGTCGGCGGACAGGCAGAACAGCGCCTGGTTCGAGGTCCTGGCATCTGCGATCGGCTTCGGCGTGAACTGGCGGAATTTGTCGTGGGTCGCCAGCATCACGTAGATGGCCTCGGAAAAGACCATGCAGCTCGCCGTGTCGTCGCTGAATTGCGGGTTCCGGGTCGCGCCGACCGCCTCATAGAAGGCGGTCGCACGTTTGAGGTCGGTCACGGGAAGGTTGAGGAAGATCATCCTGGGCATCGGAAGCTCCTTGGGCGGGTTCTGCCCAAGGACGGATCGCCGGGGGGCCACCCGACACAGCTTCCGAATATTTTTTCACCCCCCGGAGACGATCGCGCCTCCCACCGCGGGGCGGTCTTACTTCTTCTCGTTCGGATCCCGGTGGATGGGGTCGACCCACAGCACGGTCTCGGGCTTCTCGACCGGCTCGATGTCGAGGTTGATCGCCACCGCCTCGCCGTCGCTGCGCACCAGCACGCATTCCAGCACCTCGTCCGGGCTGGCGTTGATCTCCTGATGCGGCACGTAGGGCGGGACGAATATGAAATCGCCGGGGCCGGCCTCGGCGGTGAATTGCAGGCTCTCGCCCCAGCGCATCCGCGCCTTGCCCTTCACGACATAGATGACGCTTTCGAGATGGCCGTGGTGGTGTGCACCGGTCTTGGCATCCGGCTTGATGCTGACGGTGCCGGCCCACAATTTCTGGGCGCCGACGCGCGCGAAATTGATCGCGGCCGCTCGGTCCATGCCCGCCGTCGACGGCACGTTGGTATCGAGCTGGTTGCCGGGAATGACGCGCACGCCGTCATGTTTCCAGCGATCATCGTGATCGTGGTCATGGTGGGAATGCGAATGGTCATGGCCGGTCATGGGACTTGCTTTCTGTTGGTTCCGTGCGCGGCAAACTAACCCGAAGCCGCACTCGCGAGCCATGCCAAAATCGGAACCCTCGTAGCTGCGGGACGTTGCCTTTGCGAGCAAAATGGAAGGAGAGTTTCATGGGTAGCGCGACCGACAAGATCAAGGGTAACGCCAACGAGGCCATCGGCAAGGCCAAGCAAGGCATCGGTGAAGCCACCGGTTCCGAACGCATGAAGGGCGAAGGCGTGGTCCAGGAAGTGAAGGGCAAGGGCCAGCAGGCCATGGGCGATGCCAAGGACGCCGCAAAGGACGCGATCGATCGCGCAGCGGCAGGGGCAAAGCGCGCGACGGAATAGCACGCGCAAAACTGAACGCGAAAAGACCGGCCTTTCGGCCGGTCTTTTTGTTCGTATCGATTATCCGTCATGGCCGGGCTTGACCCGGCCATTCACATCTTAGCAGCACGAAGAAAGAACGTGGATGCCCGCGACAAGCGCGGGCATGACGACGTGAAGACGTCAGCTATTTCACCGCAAGCAATTCTACGTCGAACATCAGCGTCGCATTCGGCGGGATCACGCCGCCGGCGCCGCGGGCGCCGTAGCCAAGCTGCGGCGGGATGATCAGCGTGCGCTTGCCGCCGACCTTCATCGAGGCGACGCCCTCGTCCCAGCCGGCGATAACACGGCCCTTGCCGATCGGGAATTCGAACGGCTCCTTGCGATCGACGGAGCTATCGAATTTCTTGCCCTTCTGGCCGTTCTCATAGAGCCAGCCGGTATAGTGCATCACGCAGGTCTGGCCGGGCTGCGGCGAGGCACCGGTGCCGACGGTGGAATCGATGATCTGCAAGCCTGAAGCTGTGGTCATGGTCTTTCCTGCGGTCTGGGCCGAGGCCGTGGTGGAAACGAAATGCGACACGCCTGCGATCACCGTGATCGCGAGTGCCGACATCAGGGTGAGGAGCGCGCGCTGGAAACGCTGCATAAGGCACCTTCCGTTTGAGGCGGAAGGTGTCTAGCGCAACGCGGATGCGGTTTCCACCCCTCACACCTCGATATTTTCCAGCCGAACCGGGAGCTTGCGGATGCGCTGTCCGGTGGCATGGTGGATCGCGTTGCAGATCGCGGCATTGGTGCCGACATTGGCGAGTTCGCCGAGGCCCTTCACGCCGACGGGATTGATGCGGTCATCCTGCTCGGAGAGCAAAATGACCTCGACGCCGGCGACGTCCGCATTCACGGGCACGAGGTAGTCGGCAAGATTGTCGTTGACATAGCGCGCATTGCGCTCGTCGATTTCGGTGGCCTCCAGCAATGCCGACGACATGCCCCAGATCAGTCCGCCCATCAGCTGGCTGCGCGCCGTGCGCGGATTCATGATCCTGCCCGCCGCAAACGCACCGACGAGGCGAGGACAGCGGATTTCGTGGGTGAAGCGATTGACACGGACCTCGACGAACTCGGCGCCGAATGCGTAGGCGATCTGGTCTTTCATGGCGTGGCCACCAACGAGCCGCACCTGCCCGTTGTGCATGGCGCGGAAGGAATCCAGCGGCGCGCCTTCCGGCTTCCACTCGCCATATTCCTCGACGACGCCGACACCGAGCGCATCGAAGGCCTTCTCGATGTCGAGCGGACGATCGCCCTTCGCGGCCTGCGTGGACGGTGTCTGGCCGAGGCCCACGGTCTCCTTGGCCCGGTCGGCCAGGCTTTGAGCCGGCATCGCGGCCTTGAATAGGCGCTGGCGAATCTGGTCGCACACCATCATCACCGCCGAGCAGGTGCTCGCGGTCGAGTTCGAGCCGCCGGCAACCGGCGCCGGTGGCAGATCGCTGTCACCCATGAAGACGGCAACTTTCTCGAGGGGCACGCCGAGGCGCTCGGCCGCGGTCTGGGCGATGACCGTATAGGCGCCGGTGCCGATCTCGTGGCCGGCGATCTCGACCCGGGTCCGGCCGTCGCGCTGCAGGCGTACGCGCGCGGCCGACGGACCCATCTGCGTCGGATAGCAGGTCGCGGCACAGCCATAGCCGATCAGCCAGTCGCCGTCCGACATCGATTTCGGCTGCGGCGAGCGCTGCGCCCAGCCGAAGGCCTTGGCGGCCTCGTCGAAGCATGCCATCAGCGAGCGCGAGGTGTAGGGCTTGCCACCGATCGGCTCGTTGGTGGTGTCGTTGATGCGCCGAAGCTCGACCGGATCCATGTTCAGCTTGACCGCGAGCTCGTCCATCGCGCTCTCCAGCGCAAACAGATACGGCACCTCCGGCGGCGAGCGCATGAAGCCCGGCGTGTTGCGGTCGGCGCGCACGATCGACACCAGGCTGTCGACGTTCGGGCAGGCATAGAGCCGCGTCGTCGTCTTGGTGCCGCCGACGCAATAGGCGTCGGCGCGCGAGGAGACCTCGGCGCCCTCATGCCTCAAAGCCAGCAGCTTGCCGTCCCGGTTTGCGCCAAGCTTGATCTCCTGGCGCGTCTCGGCACGGTGGGTCGTAATTGTGAAACCCTGATCGCGGGTCGGGACCAGCTTGATCGGGCGGCCCAGGCGCTTGGCTATGCCGGCGATGATGGCGGTCCGCGGCGTCATCGAACCGCGCGAACCAAAGCCGCCGCCGACATAGGGATTGACCACGCGTACCTTGTCGGCGTCGATACCGAGCTGCTCGGCGACGCCGTTCTTCAAGCCATGGACGAATTGGCTGCCTTCGTAGATCACGAGATTGTCGCCCATCCAGGCGCAGCTCGTCGAAAACAGCTCCATCGGATTGTGGTGCTGCGTCGGCGTGTCATAGGCGGCGGTGAGCTTGACCTCGGCCGCATCGAATGCCTTGGCGAAATCGCCGACCGCGGGGTCTTCCTTGAACTGCGCGTTCTGTCCCTTTGCGGCGGCCGTGGTCGTTCCCGGCGAATCGAAGCTCGCGCTGGGCGCGGTGGCGGTGTAGCTGACCCTGACACGATTGGCCGCCTCGCGCGCGGCCTCGTAACTTTCCGCGACAACGACAGCGATGATCTCGCCGTCATGCGCGATGTCGGCCGACTTCAGCGGTTGGATCGTGGTCCCGGCATAGCCGCCGTTGCTGAACAGCTTCGACTCCTTCAGATTCGGGGCGTTCTCGTGCGTGACGATCTCGATCACGCCGCGGACACCCTTGGCCTCATCGAGATCGAAACGGTCGATGCGGCCCTTGGCAATCGCACTGGTGACCAGGAATGCGTAGGCCGGATTGTCCAGCGGCATGTCGGAGGCGTAGGTCGCCCGCCCCGTGACCTTTGCAGCCGCATCATAGCGCGGCACGGGCTGGCCCATATTCGCCTTGGGCGCGGGAGCTGCAGCGGTCATGATCAGATCTCCATCGTTACGGCCTGCTGGAGCGCGCGCGCCACCACGCGCTTGCCGAGCGCGATCTTGAAGCTGTTGTGCCGGCGGCCGCGGGCGTCTGCAAAGGCGGCATCGGCGACGCGCTGCGCCAGAGCTTCGTCGAACTTTTGTCCCTTCAGCAGCGCCTCCGCCTCGCGCGCCCGCCAGGGCATGGTGGCGACGCCGCCGAGCCCGACGCGCGCATCCCGAATCGTGCCGTCCTGCACGTCAAGCGCGATCGCGGCCGATGACAGTGCGAACTCATAGGATTGCCGGTCGCGCGCCTTGAGATACACCGAGCGCGGCCAGCGGCCCCGGATCGAGAAGGCCGAAATCAGCTCGCCGGGCTGAAGCGTGGTCTCGATGTCGGGGGAGTTCCCCGGCGCCTTGTGCAGCTCCGCGAACGGTATGCTGCGCGTACCGGCCTTGCCGGTGATTTCGACCAGGGCATCGAGGGCGATCAACGCCTGCGCGAAATCGCCGGGATAGGTCGCAATGCACTGATCGGACGTGCCGAGCACGGCATGCATCCGGTTGACGCCGTCCATGGCGGCACAGCCGGAGCCGGGATTGCGCTTGTTGCAATTCTCGTAGGAGACGTCGCGGAAATAACTGCAACGCGTCCGCTGCATCACGTTGCCGCCGAGCGTCGCCATGTTGCGCAGCTGGGCGCTGGCGGCGAGCTTCAGGGAATTGGCGATCACCGGATAATTACGCTGGATCTCGGCATGGGCGGCCACGTCGGACATCTTTGCGAGCGCGCCGAGCCGCAAGCCGTCGCTGCCCGGTTCGATTGCCGACCAGGCGTGCGCGAGCGGATTGATATCGACGATCGCGGCGGGCCGCATCACGTCGAGCTTCATCAGATCGATCAGCGTGGTGCCGCCCGCAAGCGGCTGGGCTGTCGCCTGCGTCAACGGATTATTGGCTGCTGCCGCGGCGGCGCTCAGCGCCTGCACGGCCATGTCGGGGTCTGTTGCCCGCTGATACGAAAAAGGTCGCATGCGCCTAGCCTTTCATGATCTCGGGCGCGGCTTGCTTCACGGCCGCGACGATGTTGGGATAGGCCGCGCAACGGCAGATGTTGCCGCTCATATATTCGCGGATGTCGGCCTCGCTCCCGGCATGTCCCTCCTTGACGCAGGCCACGGCGGACATGATCTGGCCGGGCGTGCAATAGCCGCACTGGAACGCATCGTTGTCGACGAAGGCCTGTTGCATCGGGTGCAGGCGATCGTCGGTCGCCAGCCCCTCGATCGTCATGATCTCCTGCCCTTCCGCCGCGAGCGCCAGCGTCAGGCATGACACCACCCGCCGATCGTCGATCAGCACCGTGCAGGCGCCGCACTGGCCGTGGTCGCAGCCTTTCTTGCTGCCTGTGAGCTTGAGGTGATCGCGCAGCGCATCGAGCACCGTGGTGCGTGCGTCGATGCGCAGGCGCTTGTCCTTGCCGTTGACGCGTAGCGTGACTTCGACGGGAAGTGAGGGGTCCTGTGCAGCTGGGGCCTTGGCTTCCTCTGTGGCCGCGCGCGCTGTGATCGGGACGAGCGCACTGCCAGCCGCGCCGGCCATGAAGGCGCGCCGATCGAATGCTGATTGTTTGGAACCTGATGTGTCGGACATCGACGCCTCCGCCGCTCATCTGCGAAGCAGCGCACGCCTGCACCGCTCATCGGCCCTTAACCGGAAGCGATGAACTCTGTTCCGAACGAGAACGGGCGACGCAGCAAATGCCGCGCCGCCCTTCGTCAACTTTTCCTGATCTTGCGCGCGGAACCGCGCGCGGCAGCACTCAATAGCCGAGCGCGCAGCCGTCCTTGCGCGGATCGGAGCCGCCGGTGAGCGTGCCCTTGTCCCAGTCGATCCAGATCGCCTGCGCGCCACCGAGCGGGCCGACCACGCTGGTGGTCTTGTGGCCGAGCTTCTTCAGGCCCTCGACGATCGCAGCCGGCACGCTGTCCTCGAGCTGATACTGGCCCTCGTAGTGCAGGCCGCGCGGCATGTCGATCGCCTCTTGCACGTCGCAGCCATAGTCGAGGATGTTGGTCACGACGCGGGTCTGGCCGACCGGCTGGTACTGCCCGCCCATCACCGCGAACGGCATCACGGAGCGGCCGCCCTTGGTGAGCAGGCTCGGCATGATCGTGTGCAGCGGCCGCTTGCCGCCGGCGATGCAGTTGGGATGGCCCGGCTGGATGCGGAAGCCGCCGGCGCGGTTCTGGAACAGGACGCCGGTCTTGTTCGAGACGATCGCCGAGCCGAAGGAATGCGCGATCGAATTGATGAACGAGCAGACGTTGCGATCCTTGTCCACGACGGTGATGTAGATCGTCGACGGATTCATTGGCGGTGCGACGTTCGGCAGGTCGAGCATTCCGTCCATGCGGATCTTGGCGATATGCTCGTCGCAGAATTCCTTGGCGAGGATCCTGGCGACCTCGACCTGCATGTGGTCGGGATCGGCGACGTGCAGCTCGCGGTGCATGTAGGCGATGCGCGCGGCTTCCGCTTCGAGATGGAAACGCTCGATGCTGAGCGGCGCGTATTTCGTCAGGTCGAACCGCGACAGGATATTCAGCATCAGCAGCATGGTGAGGCCGGGTCCGTTCGGCGGGCACTGCCAGACGTCGTAGCCCTTATACATGGTGCCGATCGGCGTCGTCGTCTCGGTGGTGTGCGCGGCGAAATCGTCGAGCGTGTGCAGGCCGCCGATGCCCCTGAGGGTCTCGACCATGTCTTCGGCAATCGGGCCCTTGTAGAAGGCGTCGCGGCCGTCCTTGGCGATCGCGCGCAGCGTCTTGCCGAGCTCGGCCTGGCGGATGACGTCGCCGGCCACCGGCGGCTTGCCGCCCGGCAACAGGTAGCGCACGGTGTTGGTACCGCCCTTCAGCTTCTCGAACTGGTTCTTCCAGTCGAAGGCGATGCGGGGGGCGACGACGTAGCCTTCCTCGGCCGCCCTGATCGCGGGCTGGAGCAGCCGGTCGAAGCCGAACTTGCCATGGTCGCGCAAGACGGTCGCGAAGGCATCGACCACACCGGGAATCGAGACCGCATGCGCCGAGGTCAGCGGCACCGAGTTGATCTTACGCTCCAGGTACCAATCGGCGTTCGCCGCCTTCGGGGCACGGCCGGAGCCGTTATAGGCGATGATCTTGCCCTCGCCGCGCGGCTGGATCAGCGCAAAGCAGTCGCCGCCGATGCCGGTCGATTGCGGCTCGATCACGCCAAGCAGGGCCGAACCCGCAACCGCCGCGTCCACCGCGGTGCCCCCTTCGCGCAACACCTCGATCGCGGCGAGCGAGGCCTGCGGATGCGAGGTCGCCACCATCGCGTTGGTGGCGTGGACCGTGGACCTGCCTGGGAAATGAAAGTTTCTCATCGAATTCTTGCTCTCTTGGGCCCGTGGCGCGGATGGCGCGCCATCTCGGAAAAACCGGGGTTACATGACACATTCCGGCGGCCTTCGGCAATGCTGGCATACCAGGGAAATGGCTGCCATCCGCTGAGCGAATAGACCTTTCGAGGCCGGCGGCCATGCGGGTTTTCCGGGCCGCCTGCGCCTGCTAAACGAGCCGCCATGTCTGATCCGGATTCGATCAAGGTCGCCGCCTTCTACCAATTCGCCGCACTCCCGGATTACCGCGAGCTGCGCGAGCCGCTGCGCGCGTTCTGCGCCGGCCTTAAGCTGAAGGGCAGCGTGCTGCTGGCGCATGAGGGCATCAACGGCACGCTCGCCGGTGCGCCGGGGGCAATCGACGCTCTTGCCCACGAGCTCGCTCACGGCGACATGTTCGGCGGCAGGCTGAACAATCTCGAATTGAAGTTCTCGGCCGCCGAAGCGATGCCGTTCGGGCGGCTCAAGGTGCGGCTGAAGAAGGAGATCGTCACGCTTGGCGATACGGCTGCCGATCCGACCCGCCAGGTCGGCACCTATGTCGATGCGAGCGAATGGAACGCGCTGATCTCCGCGCCCGACACGCTGCTGCTCGACACCCGCAACGCCTTCGAGGTGGCGATGGGAACGTTCGAAGGCGCCGTCGATCCCGGCATCAGGAGCTTTGGCCAGTTCAAGGATTTTGCCGCCGTCGAGCTTGATCCGGCAAAGCACCGCAGGATCGCGATGTTCTGCACCGGCGGCATCCGCTGCGAAAAGGCTAGCGCGCATCTGCTCGCGCGCGGCTTTGCCGAGGTCTATCACCTCAAGGGCGGTATTCTCAAATACCTGGAAGAGGTGCCGGAGGCGCAGAGCCGCTGGCGCGGCGAATGCTTCGTGTTCGACGAGCGCGTCGCGCTCGGCCATGGTCTGCAAGAATCTGGCTTGCAAGAATCCGGTTTGCGCGAACGGGACAAGGGTGCGACGCGTGACGAATGAGATCAAGACGCTGGGCGAGCGCATCGACACGCTGGAAACGCGCCTCGCCTACCAGGACGACACGATCGAGACGTTGAACCAGACCATCACTGCGCAGTGGAAGCAGATCGATCTGCTGACGCGCAAGATCGCAGAGCTCGGCGAGCGGCTGCAGGAAGCCGAGGCCAATGCGCCGGGGCCTACCAACGAACCTCCGCCGCATTATTGAGCCGTCTTACTGGCCGGAGGCCTTGGGCATCAAATTCATGAGCTCGCCGGACATCACCAGGCGGTCGCGGCCTGCATCCTTGGCGGCGTAGAGCGCCCGGTCGGCAGCCTCAACCAGCGAGGCCACGCCCGCCGTGCGCTCCAGCGCCGGCCGACAGGTCGCACCGCCGACCGAGGCGGTGACGCATCCGGATTCCAGATTGGTGGCATGAACGAGGCCGGCCTCGTGGATGGCGCTGCGGATCCGTTGGCCGAAAAGGGCGCAGCCGGTGGCATCGGTGTTGGGCAGCAGCATGGCGAATTCCTCGCCGCCATAGCGCGCCGCCAGATCGCCGGCGCGTTGCGTCTCGGCCGCGATGATCTTTGCGACCAGACGCAGGCAGGCATCGCCCGCCGGATGGCCGTATTCGTCGTTATAGGCCTTGAAGTGATCCACATCGATCATCAGCAAAGCAAGGCTCGAGCGGTCGCGATAGGCGCGCGCCCATTCCTCTTTCAGCCGCTCGTCGAAGCGTCGGCGATTGGCAAGGCCGGTGAGGCTGTCCTCGATCGCAAGCGTCTCGAGCCTGGTTTCCAGCTTCTTGTGCTCGGTAATGTCGCGGGAGATCGCGACCACGCCGTCGACGCGGCCATTGTCCTTGCGCGTCACCCGCATGGTCGATTCCAGCCAGACTTCGCCGTTCTGCCGGTGCGAGTTGCGGTAGGTGAGACGCGCCTCCTCCCGCTCGCCACGCTTCATGGCGTCGACGATCGCCTGGACCTCCGGCAGATCCTCCGGATTGATGCCCGCCAGCGCCGGCGTGCCGATCAATTGATTGGCGCGCCAGCCGACGACGCGCGCGGACGAGGGCGAGACATAGCGCAGCCGCTCGTCGAGCCCGATGCGGGTCACCATGTCGCTGGAGCCTTCGGCGAGCAGGCGGAAGTGAGCCTCTTTCTCGACCAGGGCCGCGGCCATGCGCTGGCCCCGCTGCAACTGCCGCACCAGCACGGCGCCGATGATCGCAATCAGCATCACCAGCGCGACGACGTAGAGCATGCGGGAGATTGCCGCGGCGCGCCAGGGCGCGAGCAACTCGTCCTTGTCGACTGTGGCAAGCAAAAGGAGCGGGAAACGGCTGCTGCGCTTGAAGAAGCTGACGCGCTCGGCGCCGTCCAGGGGAGACTTGAAATAGTAGGCCCCACTCGGCCGTTGCAGGCTGGCGTCGCGGAATAACGGCTTGTCGGAAACGCTGCGTCCGACGAATGTCTCGTTGCTGGGGTTGCGCGCGATGATCAGGCCATCGCCATGCGTGAGCGACACCGAGCTGTTGCGGCCGATCTCGAACTGCTCGTAGAAATGCGAAAGATATTTTGAGCTGATGGTCGCGAGCACCACCCCGCCGAAGCTGCCGTCGGGCTTGTTGAAGCGGCGCGACAGGGTGACGACCCATTCGCCGTCCAGGAGGCTCTTTACGGGACGGCCGACATAGGGCTCTCGTTTCGGGGAGAGCTGATGATAGCGGAAAAACGCATCGTCGCTGAGCGTTGAGCCGATTGTGCCGGGCGAGGTCAGCCAGTTGCCCTGGTCGTCGATGATGGCGAGGCTGTGAACGCGCTCGATGGCCTTCTTGCGCACTTCCAGCAGAGTGCGCAGTTTGGCGATCGTGGCCGGTGCAGTGCCGTCCATCTCGAGCCGGCTGACGACGCCGACGACGCCGGAGTCCAGCAGATCGAGGCTGTCCTCGGCGTGCTGGGTCAGCGAACGGGCGACGTTCGCCATCTCGGTCTCGGCACCCCTGAGCACCGCATCGCGCGCAGCCCATTCGCGCCAGCCGCTGACGCCGAGGATGGTCACGCAGGTCAGCACGACGAACGCCGCCGCGCGCAGCGGCAGACGGCTCCATCCGGCTCTTTGGGTCGCAAGGCTCATGCGGCAGAATTCTCCGATCGTCGGAAACTCTGCCGCTTCTATTATTGAACTCTGAAATCACTACTGGAATACGCAGCCATCTACCCGGTTTCCAGTAGTCCTACGGACGCCGCGATCAGCACATCGCTAACAAGGTATTAGCAAGCCGATCGGAATCCCGGCGTCGCCTTCCGCTAGCTGAAGATGGCCTTAACCTTCTCCCACAGCGAGGGACTGTCGGCTTCCGCATCGGCCTTCGAGGGCGTCGGCTGGGTGGCGCTTACGGGATCAGATGCTGGGAAGCTGTCCCTGAGCCCGGCGTCGAGCTTGGATTGCCGGTCGGCGACGAGCGCTTCACGCAGATCGTCGGCGTGCTTGTCATGCGGCGCGGGATTGAATGTCTCAGCCATGATGTCCTCCATCGGCTGGTCAACGCGGCCCGATTGCGCTGGTTCCCCTGTTCCGCTGAGGGCCGGAGCGGTGTATCAGAGGCCATAACCTTGCTCAGGACCATTCGTGCCCCAATCTGCGACGAAACCTTTCATCGACGTGCTCTCCGGCCAGCGCCAGAGCATCCCGCCCATGTGGATGATGCGGCAGGCCGGCCGCTATCTGCCGGAATATCGCGAGGTCCGCGCCAAGGCCGGCGGCTTCCTCGATCTGTGCTTCAACCCGGAGCTTGCGGCCGAGGTGACGCTGCAACCGATCCGCAGGTTCGGCTTCGATGCGGCGATCATCTTCTCCGACATCCTGGTGATCCCCCATGCGCTCGGGCGCTCGGTGCGGTTCGAGGTCGGCGAGGGCCCGCGGCTGGATCCGCTGGATGATCCGGCGAAGGTCGCAACGCTCGCCGCGCGCGCCGACTTCGGCAAGCTCGAGCCGGTGTTCGAGGCGCTCAAGCTCGTCCGCGGCGCGCTCGATCCAAAGACCGCGCTGATCGGCTTCTGCGGCGCGCCGTGGACGGTGGCGACCTACATGGTCGCGGGCCAGGGCACGCCGGATCAGGCGCCGGCGCGGATGATGGCCTACCGGCACCCGGAGGCGTTCGCTGAAATCATCGACGTGCTGGTCGAGAACTCGATTCAATATCTGCTGTTGCAGCTCGAAGCCGGCGCCAATGCCTTGCAGATCTTCGATACCTGGGCCGGCGTGCTGCCGCCGGCCGAGTTCGCGCGCTGGTCGGTCGAGCCGACGCGGCGCATCGCGGAGGGCGTGCGGGCCAAGGTGCCGGATGCGAAGATCATCGGCTTCCCCCGCGGCGCCGGTGCGCAATTGCCTGGCTATGTCGAGGCGACCGGCGTCAACGCGGTCAGCATCGACTGGACCGCGGAGCCGGGCTTCATTCGCGAACGGGTGCAAAGCAAGGTCGCCGTGCAGGGCAATCTCGATCCGCTGGTGTTGATCACGGGCGGCGCGGCGCTCGACCGCGCGGTCGACAACACGCTGGCCAATTTTGCCCAAGGGCGGCTGATCTTCAATCTCGGGCACGGCATCCAGCCGGAAACGCCGATCGCCCATGTCGAGCAGATGATCAAGCGCGTGCGGGGCTAATTCGCCCGCCCCCAACGGGGCGGAAACAAAAAACGCGAAAACAACCCCATGCACAGTAGACAAGTCATTGAAAAAACTAGGCCGGCCACGCGCGGCTCAGAGGCGCGCTCGACACGTCGGGCAAAACAGGCGCACGCCTGCATGATCTCGTGATCGCGGCCGCCTAGCGCGGCCGGCTGAGCTCGATGATCTCGGCGGCGCCCTTCGTCAGCAGATCCAGACCCACGGCACGGCCGAGCTCGCGCGGGCGATTGGCGGGGCCTGCGCGCGAGGCCTCGATGATGGTGTTGCCGGAGAGGTCGAGCACGGATGCGGTCAGCGACATCTGATCGCCCGCGATGGTCGAGAAGCCCGCCACCGGCGAATTGCAGTGGCCGTTCAGCACCCACAACACCTCGCGCTCGGCGTCCGCAGAGGCATGCGCGGCGGGATCGTCGATCGACGACAGGATCTGCCGCGTCTGCCAGTCCTGCGCCGCGCATTCGACCGCGACGATGCCCTGGCCCGCCGCCGGCAACATCTCAGCCGCGGTGAATTCGTACGCGATGCGGCCGGCGAGCCCAACGCGGTCGAGGCCCGAACGCGCCATGATCAGCGCATCGGCGGGCCCCACCGTGCCGCCGTCCGGCAGGCGCTGCTTCTCGCCATTGTCGAGCTTTCGCACGCGCGTGTCGGCGGCGCCACGGAAGTGGATGATCTCGACGTCGGGAAACAGCCGCCTTGCATAGGCCGCCCGGCGCACCGCGTTGGTGCCGATCTTGAAACCCTTGCCGTTGGACTGGCGGAGCGCCTGCACTGTGACGCCGTCGCGCAGCACCAGCGCATCACCGGGCGGATCGCGCGACAGCGTGGCGCCGATCACGAGGCCCGGCGTGTCCTCGTTACCGGGCATGTCCTTCAACGAGTGCATCGCCGCATGCAATTCGCCCGAGAGCACGGCGGCCCGGATCTGCGCGACGAAGGCGCCGCCCTTGCCGCCATGGGGCAGCAACTTGCTGGTCTGGTCGGTATCGCCCGTGGTGTCGAACTTGACGATTTCGACGTCGAGACCGGGCACGGCGGCGGTCAGGCGGCGCGCGATCTCTTCCGTCTGTGCCAGCGCCATCGCGCTCTTGCGGGTGCCGATCCGAAATCGAGTAGCCAAGTCCAAACCCTCTCAAGACGCGAAATTACCGCGCATCCTCCAATATCATGTCGGAGGCCTTTTCGGCGATCATGATGATCGGCGCGTTGGTGTTCCCCGAGACGAGGTCCGGCATGACCGAGCCGTCGACGACGCGAAGGCCCTCGAGCCCCCTCACCTTCAGCCGCTGGTCGACGACCGCGAGCGCATCATTGCCCATACGACAGGTCGAGGTCGGATGGTAGATGGTGCTGCCGCGCTCGCGGCAATATTCCAGCAGCTCGGCGTCCGTGGATACCTTCGCCCCGGGATCGTACTCATTGACCACGAATGGCTTCAGCGCCGGCGCATTCAAGATCTTGCGCAGGATCTTCAGACCTTCGACGTTGGTGGTGCGGTCGGTCTCGGTCGACATGTAGTTGATGCGGATCTCCGGCGGCGCCGTCGGATCGGCGCTTCGGATGCGCAAGGTCCCGCGGCTTTCGGGACGGAGCTGGCACACAGAGGCGGTGAAGCCGGAGAAATCGTGCAGCCTCTCGCCCATCTTGTCGGTCGAGAACGGCAGGAAGTGCACCTGGATGTCGGGCGAGGCCAGCCGCGGGCTGGTCTTGAAGAACGCACCCGCCGTGCCCGCCGCAATCGTCAGCCACCCCTTGCGGAACAGCGCATATCGCGCGCCGGCCATGGTGCGGCGGAGCGGATGATTGACGGTGTCGTTCAGCGTGATCTTCTGCGAGCAGCGCATGACGATACGGACCTGCATGTGATCCTGGAGGTCGTGACCGACGCCCGGCGCATCCAGCACGACATCGATGCCATGCTTGCGCAGGAGGTCGCCGGGGCCGACGCCGGAGAGCTGCAGCAGCTGCGGCGAGTTGTAGGCGCCGCTCGACAGCACGATCTCTCTTCGCGCGCGGGCCCGGCGCACAGCTGCGCCTTGCCGATATTCGACGCCGACGGCGCGGCGGCCCTCGAACAACACGCGCTGGCCGAGCGCGCCAGTTTCGACCTTGAGATTGCCGCGGGTCCTTGCCGGGCCGAGATAGGCCACCGAGGTCGAAGCACGGCGGCCGTTGCGCGTCGTGGTCTGGAACAGGCCGACGCCTTCCTGCGTGGCGCCGTTGAAATCAGGATTGTAGGGCAGACCGGTCTCGACCGCGGCGTCGATGAAGGCCTTTGACAGCGGATCGGTCACGACCATGTTGGACACCGGCAGCGGGCCGCCGCTGCCGTGATACTGGTCGGCCCCGCGCGACTGGTTCTCGGCCTTCTTGAAATAGGGCAGCACGTCGTCATAGCCCCAGCCGGTGTTGCCGAGCTGGCGCCAGCGGTCGTAATCCTCGTGCTGGCCGCGGACATAGAGCAGGCCGTTGATCGAGCTCGATCCGCCCAGGGTCTTGCCGCGCGGCTGAAACACCTGGCGTCCCTTCAGCTCGGGCTTCGGCTCGGTCTGGTACATCCAGTTGACGCTCTTCTCCTTGAACAATTTGCCGTAACCGAGCGGCACGTGAATCCAGATGTTGGAATCCTTCGGGCCGGCCTCGAGCAGCAGGACGCTGTGCTTGCCGTTTGCGGAGAGTCTGTTGGCGAGCACACAGCCGGCCGAGCCGGCTCCGACGATGATGTAATCAAATTCGGGATCGGACGGCGCGAGGGAGGAGTTTATGGTCATGTCTTGTCAGTCTTCTTGTTGGTTGGGGCGTTTCCGTCTGCGTGGCTTAGCACAATCATTCCCGCAGGCGCAGCGCCTCGACCAGCGACTTGAACGCACGGGCATATTCCGCGCCCGCCCTTGCGATGTCAGCGCGTCCGGCGCAGGCGACCGCGGCCTCCGTCACCGCGCCGAGCAGCAGCCGCGCCAACGGCTCGACCGGCTGCTTTGCGATGAGGCCAGCCTCCATCGCCACCGAAAGCGCCCGCGGCAGCTTGCCGCCGAAATGCTGCGCGTCGATCTCGCGCCAGCGCTCCCAGCCGAGCACGGCCGGGCCGTCGCGCAGGATGATCTGGCCGGTCGGGCCCTTGGCGGTCGCCGCGAAGTAATGCTGCGTGCCGACGACCATCGCTGCGAGCACGTCCTTCTCGGCGCGAGCCGTGCCGTCGATCTCGACGACGAGGTCGCGCGAGACCTGGTCGAACACGGCTTCGAACACCGCCTCCTTGGTCTTGAAGTGATGATAGACCGCGCCCTTGGCGACGTGGGCTGCTTCCGCGATCTCGTCCATGGTGGTGGCGGCAAAGCCTTGCGTCCCGAACAGGCGGCGCGCCGCCGTCAGGATAGCCTCCGATGTCGCCGCCCGCCGCTCCGCCTGTTTCGCCATGGCTCTCGTCTAGTCGAATTCGCCAGATGCGGCCAGTTGACTTTTCGACTACCGGTCGGTATTTACCGACTATCAGTCGGTTTTAATCGCGAGGTTTGCCATGCCGAGCCGTGACGTCGTCGAAGCTTTTGCGCAGCGGTTGGAGGCCGGGGATTTCATCGGCGCGATCGAGCAGTTCTGCACGCCCGACGCCGCGACCTATGAGAACAACGGCGCCCCGACGATCGGCCGTGACAAGCTCGTCGCCAAGGAGCGTGCCGTGTTGGCGGCCTCGAAAGAGGTCAGGGCCGTCCGCATCGGACCGAGCCTGATCGACGGCGACCATGTGGCGACGCGCTGGACGTTCAGCTTCACCAACGCAGAGGGTGTCTCACGAACGCTGGACGAGATCGCGTGGCAAACCTGGCGCGGCGACAAGCTGGTCGAGGAGCGGTTCTATTATGACCCCAAGCAGCTCGGGCGGTGATCGACCCGAGCTTTCCCGAACGCAGAAGTATGAATGCACTCCCTAGCGTGAGTTCTTTTCTCGCCTTCGTTCAACGCGCTTCAGCGTAGCCGCCTGTTGAATCGGTGCCGAGGCGTAGGGCGTTCCTCCCATGGCGGCCTCGATGCCGCGACTTCCCCGCTCGACCAGCGCAAGAAAGAGCGATTTCGCCTTCGCGGGATCACGGGAGTCACGATAGGTGCGGTGTGCCCGAATGAAGGCCACGGTCCATGTTGCCATTAGCAGGTTGGCCGCCAATTGAGCATCGGGATCGGTTACGTCTTGCCCAACGCTTTCGGCGAGCGCCACCGTCACGACTTGCGCGAATTCGTCACGGATCGCTCTGGCCCGCGCAATGAGGGTGGGGCTTTTCTCGACCGTTTCCACAAAGCGCTGAGTCTCGGGCGAGAATTGCACGTAGCGCGGCTCCTCCGAAGCGGCCCGGTGCGCGAGCAGGCGCAGCGCCTCGATAGGGCCGACACCTGCATCGCGAAGCCGAAGCGCATTGCGAAGCGCTTCGCGGCCCTCCTCGTCCCGATCGAAGAACATGTCTTCCTTGCGCGGGAAATGATTGAAGACCGTCATGCGGCCGACATCGGCGGCCTCCGCAATCTCATCCACCGTCACGTTGTCAAAGCCGCGCTCGATAAAGAGGCGGGTTGCTGCGTCAGAGATGCCCTGTCGCGTGGCGAGGCGCTTACGGACCCGTCTATCGGGGGGCATTGACAAAATCTCCAGAAACGCAGATTTGTATACTCAGTACATATTTATGGTTAGTCCATAAATATTACGCATACATAATTGGATGAAATGCATGGAAAATCAACAGGATGACCTTCATCCGCGAAAAAACGTGCTCATTTCGGGGGCGAGCTTCGCAGGACTGACCACGGCCTACTGGATGAACCAACTCGGCTACGCGGTAACGGTCGTCGAAGCCTCGAAAGGCCTCAAGAAGGGCGGAACTCCGGTGAACGTCGGCGATGAGGTCGGGAGTATCCTGAGCCGCATGGGCCTGATCGAACGGGTCGAGGCAGCCCGACTCAAGATGGAGGCGCCCGAGCGCAGGAGTACCGACGACGTTGCAGCGGGAGTGCTGGAGATGTCGCCGGAGAGCATCCAGTCCCAAATCGATTGGGAGATCGAGCGCGACACGCTTCTGGATTTCATGTGGGGCGTCGTGAAGGACGACGTGGACTTCGTTTTCGGAAACAGTATCCACGAACTGGTCGAAACGGAAAACGATGTCAGGATCACATTCGAGGACGGGACGGAGCGATCGTTCGCCCTGATATTCGGATGCGACGGCATCCATTCACGCGTCCGGAAATTGCGGTTCGGAGACGAAGCCCTGTACGCGCATTTCCTCGGCCAGTATTTTTCGATCACGATCGTCGACGAACTGCTGATCAGGGAGAACACGACGCAGGTGTTCAACGAACGCGGCAAGTTCGTGATGTTGAACGCATGCAACAACAAGACGGATATCGTTCTTTGCTTCGCCTCCGAGAACGAGATTTCCTACGACTATCGAAACGAAGCGCAGCAGCGAAAGATCATTTCAGACCAATTCGCCGGACAAGGCTGGAAGGTCCCGGAGCTCCTGGAGAAAGTCGCGAATTCGACGTCATTCTACTTCGACAAGATTTGTCAGATAAAAATGCCGTCATGGACGAAAGGCAGAGTGGCGCTCATAGGCGATGCGGCCTACTGCGCCTCTCCGGCCGCGGGCATGGGCGGGTCACTTGCGATCATCGGCGCAACTGCTTTGGCGGATGCATTTCAGACAAGCAATGGGGACTTCAGACTGGCATTTCGGCATTACGAGGGGAGCTTTCGCCCCTACATCGAACTGGTACAGGCCGCTGCCGTGAGCAATTTGAACGTGCTGAACCCGGGACCCGGAGATGTCTGAACTGCTTCAGCGCACTGAATTTGCAGGCGCCTGATCAGCACCTGCACCTGTTCGTCGAGATCAGTTCGGGTCGTCTGGCGCCATCATCGCGTCGGCGAGCTTGCGCATCAAGCGCACCAGACCCTCGACATCCTGATCGTCCCAGCTCGCAAACATCCCCCCGACAATCCGTTCGCGTGCCCTGTCGACCGCCTCCGTCATGGCCTTGCCGCTGGGCGTGATGGTGGCTTCACTGACGCGGCGATCCGCTTCGCTGGCGTGGCGCTTGACCAGACCCAGACTTTCCAGTTTCGCGACCTGCCGGCTGACCGTCGTGTAGTCCCGCCCCATGCGATCGGCGAGGTCGACGACCCCGATCGGGCCGCGCCGCTCGATGCCGACGAGCAGCGGAAACAGCGCACGATCCAGCGAGATGCCCGCCTCGCGGATCATCATGTCGTCGCCCTGCCGGCGGTTCATGACACTGATGATGTCGATCAACGCCTCGTGAAGCGAGCGCACCTGCTTTTTAATATGTGTATTTTGCACTCTTCTTGACATCCCGATGATCCTCTGCCTAATGTGTGCATATTACACATATTGAGGGTGCCATGACAAAGCAATTCACGGCGGACGTTCTGATCTGCGGAGCAGGTGCGGCCGGCCTTACACTCGCCATCGACCTCGCGCGGCGAGGCGTGTCGTTTCGGCTGATCGAGAAGCAAGCCAGTCCGTTCCATGGGTCTCGCGGCAAGGGAATCCAGCCTCGAACCCTGGAGATCTTCGAGGATCTCGGCATCATCGACCGCATCGTTGCCGCCGGAGGTCTCTACCCGCCGCAGCGCAAATACCGCGATGATGGCAGCTTCATCGAGTCGGAGATTGCAGAGCACGCAGCCCCCACCCCGGCCGAGCCCTACAACATGGCGCTGATGATCCCGCAATTCCTGACCGAGGGCGTGATGCTCGAACGGCTGCTCGAACTCGGCGGGCGGGTGGAATTTGGCTGCGAATTGGTCGGCCTGGAACAGGATGAGGACGGTGTGACTGCGCGCCTTTCAGGCCGGGACGGCGAAGAGACGGTGCGCGTGCGTTACCTCGTCGGTGCCGACGGCGGCCGCAGCTTCGTGCGTCACGCACTCGGTATTGGTTTTCAAGGCAAGACGCTCGGCGTACGAGCCGTGGTGGCCGACGTCTTGCTGACGGGCCTGGACCGCCTGGCGTGGCACCGCTTCCACGATGGCGCGATGGACCGCCAGATTTCGCTGTGTCCATTGGCCGGAACGGAGCTGTTTCAGTTGCAGGCACCCGTCCCGCTCGAAGGCGAGGTCGATCTGTCCGCCGAAGGGCTTTCGGCCATGCTTGCCGAGCGCACGGGACGCAACGATATCCGCATCCAATCCGTGCTTTGGGCGTCGGCCTATCAGATGAATGCGAGACTCGCCGATCGTTACCGGGATCGCCGTGCATTTCTGATCGGCGACGCGGCTCACATCCATCCTCCGACGGGTGGACAAGGTCTCAATACCAGCGTGCAGGATGCCTACAATCTGGGCTGGAAGCTGGCGGCCGTTATCGGCGGCGCGTCCGCAACTCTGCTCGACAGTTACGAGGGAGAACGACGCCCCGTCGCTGCAAATGTGCTCGGCCTTTCCACCGACTTGCTGGAAGCGGCCAAGCGCGGCGACATCAGGCGCGGCCGCGAGGTGCAGCAACTCGACATCGGCTATCCGGGATCGCCCTTGGCACTGGAAACACCAGCGCGCATGGCAGGCCCATCCGCGGGAGCTCGTGCTCCGGATGCGCCGCTGCGCGGAGCCGCCGGACAACCCGTACGCTTGTTCGGGTTGCTCAAGGGGCCTCATTGGACGCTGCTTGGCTATCAGGTGAAACGTGAGACCGTATCGGCGTACACTGGACTGCACATCCACTGTATCGGCCCCGATGCCGAACTCGTCGACGACAGCGAGCACTTTCGCGACGCATACGCCGTGTCGCCCGGGGATTGGGTGCTGGTGCGTCCTGACGGTTACATTAGCGCCTTCGTGGGCTCGCGGCAGATCGGTGGGCTCACGCATTTCCTGGCCGAACAGGGCCTCCAGCCGCCTCCGTAAGTGTCGAAGTCCGCATTTGTATCGATTTGTTATCGATATCACGTCACGAACACGCAGAAGTGGTCGCGGCGAACGCCGCAGTCAGGGATAATTCATAGTTCGTCAAAGGTTTGCGGCGAATTCTCCCTGACGGAGCCGACCAACGGCCCGTGCTGCTAGGCTCTGAAATGCGGACTCAAACGACCAGCTATGTCGCGCGGCTGTTCGCGGGCGATTTATCGGCCTTTGGCGGTCCCGCAACCGACGAAGCCGTGG
Source organism: Bradyrhizobium sp. 23AC (assembly GCF_054863025.1). Classification (NCBI taxonomy): domain Bacteria; kingdom Pseudomonadati; phylum Pseudomonadota; class Alphaproteobacteria; order Hyphomicrobiales; family Nitrobacteraceae; genus Bradyrhizobium; species Bradyrhizobium sp. 23AC. Next base: position 47,538 of record NZ_JAVAYN010000012.1, on the reverse strand, counting down.
CCGGCCATATCCGCGCCGAACAGATGTCGCTGGTGCTCGGCTATTCGGTCGGCATCATGCTCGCCAATGCCTGCAACGCCATCGTGCTCGCCATCGCATTGTGGCAATCGCCGGACAGGATATCCGCCCTGATCTGGGCCGCCGCCGTCGCCAGTGCCGCGATCGCATTCGGACTGCAATCCCGCGCGGCGCGCCGCATCACCAAGCCGCAATTCGTCTCGCGCCGCGCCATGCACAGGCTGGTACGCAACGCCTTCGGCCTCGGCGCCGCCTGGGGCATCGTCCCGGTCGCCTTCTTCGCCGACGCTTCGACCGGCGGCCAGCTCGTCATCACCTGCCTGTGCTCGGGCATGCTGGCGGGCGGCGCGCTCGCCTTCGCCACCATCCCGATCGCGGCCATCGCCTTCACGGCCCCGATCTTCGTCGGGATCGCGATCTGCCTCGGCAGGAACGGCGATCTGGCCTTTCTGCTGATCGCCTTCCTCGTCGTGGTCTACGGCAGCGTGCTGCTGCGCGGCGTGTTCGTCAATTCGTTCTCGTTCGCCCGGCGCGTGATGCGGCAGATCGAGGCGGAGCGGACGGTGCGGCTGGATCCTCTGACCCACCTGCCCAACCGCGTCGCCTTCAACGAGACGCTCGAGGCCGCGCTCAAGCGACTGGCATTGTCCGGCGAGGAGTTTGCGGTGCTCCTGCTCGATCTCGATCGCTTCAAGGAGGTCAACGACAAGTTCGGCCATCCCGCCGGCGACGAATTCCTGGTCCAGGTCGCAAGCCGCCTGCGACGCTGCACGCGCGCCGCCGAGCACGTCGCGCGCATCGGCGGCGACGAGTTCGCGCTGGTGATGGCCAATCTGGCGCGTCCCGAGGATGCACTCGAAATCGCCGAACGTTTCGTCGCGGCCTTCACTGAACCGTTCCGCATCGAAGGCCGCCAGATCGTGGGCGCGACCAGCGTCGGCATCGTGCTGGCGCCGCGCGACGGCACCACGCCGCTCGACGTCATGAAGAATGCCGATGCCGCGCTCTACCGCGCCAAGAAGGCCGGCCCCGGCACGATCCGCTTCTTCGAGGCCAGCGACGACAGGGTGTCTCGCGATCGCAAGGCGCTGCAATCCGACCTCGAGGGCGCGATCGCGCGAAACGAGCTGTTCCTCGTGTTCCAGCCGTTCCTCGATCTCGACGAAAGCCGGATCACCGGTTTCGAGGCACTGCTGCGCTGGCAACATCCTGAGCGCGGACTGGTGCCGCCGAGCGAATTCATTCCGATTGCGGAAGAGACCGGGCTGATCCACGAGATCGGCGAATGGGTCGTCCGCCGCGCCTGCGCGACCGTGGCCGAGTGGCCGGACGACATCAGGGTCGCCGTGAACTTCTCGGCCGCGCAATTTCACAACGCCGGCATCCTCCAGATCATCGTGCAGGCGCTCGCGGCGGCGAAGATCGCGCCCCACCGGCTCGAGATCGAGATCACGGAATCGATGCTGCTGTCGAAATACGGCTCGGCCGAGCCGGTTCTGAACGCGCTGCTGCAGCTCGGCGTCACCGTGGCGCTCGACGATTTCGGGACGGGCTTCTCCTCCCTCACCTATTTGCGCAAGCTGCCGTTCAGCCGCATCAAGATCGACCAGTCCTTTATCCGCGACATGCTGGTGCAGCCGGACTGTGCCGCCATCGTCAAATCGGTGATCTCGCTCGCGCGCGACCTGCGCATCGCCGTCGTCGCCGAAGGCGTCGAGACCGCCGACCAGCTCGACTATCTCAGGCAGATCGGTTGCGACGAGGTGCAGGGCTATCTGATCAGCCGGCCGGTGTCGGTGGATGGCGTGCTGGCGCTGCTGGATACGAAGAAGCTTCGGGCGACGTTTGCGGCGTAGTTTGCGGTAGATCCTGAGTGCAGGCAATGAGGGAGGTGAGCCCCCTCCCCCGCTTGCGGGGGAGGGTTGGGGAGAGGGTGTCTCCGCAACGGGACACTCCCCTAGAGGAGAAAGCCCCCACCCGGCGCTTCGCGCCGACCTCCCCCGCAAGCGGGAGAGGTTGGGGAGCCTGCCGCCCGACTTCCCTAAGCCATTCCCTCAAACCGCATCCGCGCGCAGTAAGGTATCCACCGTGATGGTGCCCCGTGCCCGCGAGACGCAGGCGCAGATCTTCTGGTTGCTTTGCTTCTGGTGATCGCTGAAGAAGACGTCGCGGTGGTCGATCTCGCCGTCGACCTCGACCACGTCGATGGCGCAGAGGCCGCATTCGCCGCGCTTGCAGTCGTACATCACGTCGTGACCGCTGGCATTGAGCACGTCCAGCATCGAGCGCTCGCGCGGGATTTCGAGCTCGACGTCGGAGCCCTTCAGCCGCACGCGAAACGTCTCGGTGGGCAGCGTGCCGCTGGAGCCGAAGGTCTCGTAGCGGAGATCGGGCAGCGGATGGCCCGCGCCGATCCAGGCGTGGCGCGCGGCATCCAGCATCCGCATCGGGCCGCAGAACAGCGACAGCGCGCCTTGCGGCAATGACGCGAACACCGCACAGAGGTCGAGCCGTCTGCCTTCATCGCTGGCATGAACGACCAGGCGATCTCCGAGCATCGCGGCGAGATCGTCGAGATAAGCGGCCTCAGCGCGCGAGCGCACCGCATAATGCAGCGTGACATCCGCGCCGCGCCGCGCCAGCGCCTGCGCGGCACCGAGGATCGGCGTGATGCCGATGCCGCCGGCGATCAGGCAATAATGTTCGCGCGCCCAGTCGACCGCGAGCAGCGAAGCGGGCTGGGTGATGTCGAGCCGCGCGCCCGGCGCGAGCTGCCACATGTAGCGCGAGCCGCCGCGGGAATCATCAGCACGGCGTACCGCGATCTTGAAGCCAGCCGAGGTGGCTTCGCCGACCAGCGAATAGGACCGCGTCTCCGGCAGACCGTCGATGGTCACGCTGATATTGATGTGGCTGCCGACCGGATAGGCGGCGGCGTCGAACTGATCCGGCCGGATCAGGAATTCGCGGATGCCGGGGGCGAGATCGCGCGTCGAAACGAGCGTTGCCGGAATCCAGGTTTCGATGAAGCGCATGGGACTGCCCTCAATCGGTTGCGGTCTTGATCAGCGCGAGCGCCGGCAAGAGGTCGAGATGGGTGCGGTTGCGCAGCGCGAGCCGCAGATTGCGCACCGCCAGCCGCGCGTGCTCGCGCATGATGGCTTCGGCGCGCGCGCCTTCGCGGTTCTCGATGGCGTCGATCACGACACGGTGGTGCTCCTGGCCGATGATCAGGATCTGCTGCGCCTCGGGAAGCGCCGATTGCGCCATCACGAAGCCGCTCGGGGATGCGAACGGCAGCGCCGAGGCGCGGTCGATCTGGCGGATCAAGGGTGGGCTGCGCGACAATTCCGTGAGCAGGGCGTGGAAGCGCGCGTTCAGCGTGACATAGGACGAGAAGGCTTCGATCGAGATCGGCACCTGGCGCAGCAATTCGTCGATCGCGGCAAGGCACTCCTTGAGCGGCTCGAGCTCGCGCGCGGAAACACCGCGCTCGGCGGCGAAGCGCGCGGCGAGCCCTTCGAGCGTACCGCGCAGCTCGATGGAATCGGAGATGTCGCGCTCCGAAAACGCCTTCACCATGAAGCCGCCGGACGGGATCGCCTCCAGCAGGCCCTCCTCCTCCAGCCGCACCAGCGCCATGCGCACCGGGGTGCGCGAGGCACCGGTGGTCTCCACCGCCTGGAGCTCGGAGATGCGCTCGCCCGGGCGTAAGGAGCCGGACAGGATCTGGTCGCGCAGCGCGAGCTGCGCCTTCACGGTCTGCGAGACGGAGCGGTCGACCTCACGTTCGGCCATGATCTACTCCGCCGCCTGAAGATGTTGCGGCCCGTTTTCCTTGGCCACCATCCGGTCGATCAGCTTGCGCGTCCACATCGCGCCGGCGTCGATATTGAGGTTGTAGAAGATGCGATCGGGGTTCTCGTCCATCGCGCGCTGCTGCGCTTCCAGGATCAGCTCGTCCTCATGGAAGATGCCGGAAACGCCCTCGCGGATCTCGCTGGTGATGCGCTGCTCGCCGAGCTGATAGTTGCGCACGAAGGCCCAGAAATAATGGCAGGTCTTCTCGGTCTCCGGCGTGATGGTGTTGAGCACGAAGCCGTTGACGCCCTGCGAGCGGTCCCCTTCCGGCGCGCCGGCGCCGGTGGGCGCCACGCCAACGTCGATCGCGATGGTGCACGGGGCCTCGAAGCGGATGATCTGCCAGCGATCGACGGGACCGGTCTTGCCGAGCTGCTTGGCCCAGAACGGCGGCGGCTCGATGTTCCGCATCCAGCGCGTCACCGTGACAGTCTTCTCGCCATGAGTGACGTCGAACGGCGCCTCCGCCACCGCCTCGTTGCCGATGGAGGAGCCGTGCACAAAGGTCTCGTGGGTGAGGTCCATGAGATTGTCGAGCACGAGCCGGTAGTCGCAATTGACGTGGATGGTCTTGCCGTCGCCGGCCCAGGCCGGATCGTGATTCCAGTGCATGTCGGGGACGAGCGCGGGATCGGCCAGCGCGGGATCGCCCATCCAGAGCCAGATGTAGCGGTGGCGCTCGACCACGGGATAGGCGCGGACGCAGGCCGAGGGGTTGATGGTCTCCTGCGAGGGCATGAAGGTGCAGCGTCCCTGCGCATTGTATTTGAGGCCGTGGTAGCCGCAAACGACGGTGTCGCCTTCGAGCCGGCCCTTGGACAGCGGCACCAGACGGTGCCAGCAGGCATCCTCCAGCGCAGTGACCGAACCGTCGGCCTTCCGGTACATCACGACATGCTTGCCGCAGATCGTCCGCGGCAGCAGCGCAGCTTTCACGTCCGCGTCCCAGGCCGCGGCATACCAGGCGTTCATGGGGAAGGGCTTTGTCATTGGTCTCACTCCCACGGCTTATGAATACGTTATGTATACAATAGCGGGGATGAAGAATGGTTCAAGCGGCAATTTTGCCGTATTAAAATACCTTTATGTGTTTGGATGTATACATACAAGGTGACGGGTCATTCCCCATGAAAGCGCGGGGAATCCAGTACTCCGCAGCGGGCATGAGGCTCACACAACTGGAGCCGCGGCGTACTGGATCACCCGCTTTCGCGGGTGATGACGGCGGTGGATGCGGCGAGCGGCCCCCTCGGAGCGGCAGGTATCCCTGCGGGCAGCAGCGAGAGCCGTAAGCGTTCGGACCCTTAAGCCGCGAACACCTTCGCCAGGCCCGCCTTGGCCTCTTCCTGAATCCGCGTCAGGTGCTCGGTGCTGCGGAAACTCTCGGCGTAGATCTTGTAGACATCCTCGGTCCCTGACGGCCGCGCGGCGAACCAGCCGTAGTCGGTCTCGACCTTGATGCCGCCAAACGGCTGGCCGTTGCCGGGCGCCTTGCTCAGCGTTGAGCGGACGGGGTCGCCGGCGAGGTCCTTCAGGCCGAGCTGCTCGGGCGTGACGGACTTCAAAATATTCTTCTGCGGCCCGGTCGCGGCGACGTCGATGCGCGCGTAATGCGGCACGCCGAACTCGGCGGTGAGATCATTGAAGAGCTGACTGGGATCGCGGCCGGTCTTGGCCATGATCTCCGCTGCGAGAAGGCCGAGGATGACGCCGTCCTTGTCGGTCGTCCACACCGTGCCGTCACGGCGCAGGAACGAGGCGCCCGCACTCTCCTCGCCGCCGAAGCCGAAGCCGCCCGTGAGGAGTCCGTCGACGAACCATTTGAAGCCGACCGGCGTCTCGACCAGCTTGCGCCCGAGCTTCTTGGCGACGCGATCGATGATCGAGCTCGACACCACGGTCTTGCCGATCGCAGCATCCCTGCCCCAGTTCGGACGATGCGCGAACAGATAGGAGATCGCGGTCGCCAGATAATGGTTCGGATTCATCAGGCCGCCGGAGCGCGTGACGATGCCGTGGCGATCGGCATCGGTATCGTTGGCAAAGGCGACGTCGAAGCGGTCGCGCATCGCGATCAGGCTCGCCATCGCGTAGGGCGAGGAGCAGTCCATGCGGATCTTGCCGTCCCAGTCCACCGTCATGAAACGGAAGGTCGGGTCGATCGCCTCGTTCACCACGGTGGCCTTCAGGCCGTAGCGCTCGATGATCGGATGCCAGTAGTGCACGGCGGCGCCGCCGAGCGGATCGATGCCGATCTTGATGCCGGCGGATTTGACGAGGTCGAGATCGACGACATTGCCGAGATCGGCGACGTAGGGCGTAACGAAATCGGTGGCATGGACGTTCGAAGACTTCAGCGCCTTGGCATAGTCGATGCGCTTCACGCCCTTGAGGCCGTCGGCGAGATAGGCGTTGGCACGCTTCTCGACCACCCCCGTGACATCCGTGTCGGCCGGACCGCCATGCGGCGGATTGTATTTGTAGCCGCCATCCTCCGGCGGATTGTGCGAGGGCGTGATGACGACGCCGTCGGCGAGTCCCGATGTGCGACCCTTGTTGTAGGTGAGGATCGCGTGCGAGATGACCGGCGTCGGCGTGTAGCCGCCGTCCTTGTCGATCATGATGTCGACACCGTTGGCGGCGAACACCTCGACGGCGCTGACCAGTGCCGGCTCGGCCAGCGCGTGGGTGTCGATGCCGATGAACAGCGGTCCGGTCAGCCCCTTTTCCCGCCTGTAGTCGCAGATCGCCTGCGTGGTCGCGAGGATATGGCCTTCGTTAAAGGTGTTCTTGAACGAGGTGCCGCGATGGCCGGAGGTGCCGAACGCCACGCGCTGCGCGGGATCCGTGACATCGGGCTTGCCGGCGAAATAGGCCGTCACCAGCCGCGGAATATTGGTGAGCGCGTCCGGCGAAGCCTGCTTGCCCGCCCCGGGATGAACATCAGCCACTGAAAATATCCTCGTCCTGTCGTACAGAGATAGCGCGACACCATAGCATCGGCCGGGCCCCCGCCAAGGGCACAACACCCGCGGTGGGGAAGGCGTTCCCTGGAGGCTACCGTAGCCCGCATGAGCGAAGCGATATGCGGGACCATCTGCCCCGGATGTCGCTTCGCTCATGCGGGCTACGGGATCGTGCTATGCTCCAACCAAAGTGGCCCCTTCGAATCGCCCCATGGCTCTCCTGCACAAGCTGCTTCTGCTGATCGCCGGCCTCGTCGTGGCCGGTGCGCCGGCGCGTGCTGCGGAGTTCTACACCGAGGATCTCCGCATCCCCATGGCGGAGACCGGGCCACAGGGGCTGGAGGCTTTCCTGGTCCGCCCGGCCGGGACGAAGCGCTATCCGCTGGCGCTGCTCAGCCACGGCTCGCCGCGCAGCTTCGACGACCGCGCGACGATGTCCGCGCATAAATATTACGGCATCGCGCTCGAATACGCTCGGCGCGGCTTTGCCGCGCTGATCGTGATGCGGCGCGGCTACGGCACCTCGCCCGGCGGACGCGTCGATAGCGTCGGCGGCTGCGCGAAAGCCGCTTACCTGCCTGCGGCCGCGGTCGCGGTTGCCGACTTGCGTGCTGCGATCGACGCGATGGCGCGCCGGACCGACGTCACAACAACAGGCATGATCGCGGCCGGCCATTCCGCCGGCGGGCTCGCCACCGTCGCGCTGACCGCGCAGGCGCCGGCCGGTCTCGTCGCCGCGATCAACTTCGCGGGCGGCCGCGGCTCGCGCGACGACGACGACGTCTGCAATCCCGATGGGCTGGTGCAGGCCTTCGCCGCCTTCGGCAAATCCTCGCGCGTACCGATGCTGTGGGTCTATGCGACCAACGATTCCTACTTCGGCCCCGACCTCGCGCGCCGCCTCCATGACGGATTTCGCGCCAGTGGCGGCAATGCAAAATTCATCGCGGCGCCGCCGTTCGGTGACGACGGCCATTACCTCTATGCGGTGGCGAGCCGTGCGCAATGGACGCCCTACGTCGACGCCTTCCTGCGCGAGCGCGCCCTCGTCAGCCGCGACATCCTGAGCCCGCCCGACCCGCTGCCGCCGCCGCGCCAGCTCAATGAGGCCGCACGGACCGAGTTCGCGCGCTACCTCGCCAGCATGCTGCCGCACAAGGCCTTCGCGGTGTCGCCGAACGGCGGCTACGGCTGGCGCTCGGGGCACATCACGGCCGACGACGCCCGGCGCGACTCGCTGGCGGCCTGCATGAAATGGTCGCCCACCTGCACGCTCTATGCGATCGACGACCGGCTGGCTGAACCTGCGCAAGCGACGTCCACCGATCAGAGCGCCCGCGCGCCCTAGCCGCCGCAGCGGAGGCCGGTTTGTTAACTCCGGAGCTCTATGACGAACCGATGCTGTGGAATCGGGCATGCTTCAATCTCGGCGCGACGTGGAGACACGTGGCGGTCGTCCTGCTGTTGTCGGCCCCGGTCTGCGCACAGGCTGGAGACGGCGATCTGGACGGGCCGCACGCGACGTCGGCGATCTCCACCGGCAGGACGGAGCTCGGCGCCGGCGAAACGCCGTCATCCCGGGCCATGCTCCGGAAGATCATCGAGCGAGAAACCGCAAACACCAATTTACCGGCCGATATCGCCGAAGCGGTCGTCTTCGTCGAAAGCGGCTACAATTCGGCCGTCGTCGGCAGCGTCGGCGAGATCGGCCTGATGCAGGTGCGGCCCGAGACGGCCGCGATGCTGGGCTTCAAGGGCAGCGAGGCGGAACTCGCCGAACCCGACATCAACATCCATTATGGGGTGCTTTATCTCAGCCAGGCGTGGCGGCTGGCTGGCGGAGACATGTGCCGCGCACTGATGAAGTATCGGGCAGGCCATGCCGAAGAAGATATGACCGCGCGGTCGCAGGTCTATTGCAATCGGGCCCGCAACCGTCTTGCCGCCATGAATTCGAAGGCTCTTGAGACCGAGGTTGCGGCCGCTCCGGATCCGGCGCCCCGGCCCACTTCCGCAGCACCTGCGGCAGCTCCGGCAAAACCGGCGAGCCGCCCGAAGATGGCGGCGCAGCCCAAAGCCGTCTATGCCCGCTATCGCCAAGGCACCGCAGCCGCCAGTCGCGCCTATTGGGCCGCGCACGAGGCCCGGGTCGGCCTCATCAAAGCCCGCATCGCAGCGCGATGGAAGCGCGTCGCATCGCGCTGACGATGATGCGTCGGGTTATGCCCTATAGCCGCTCGCTGAGCGCGAGCTTGTAGCCGACGCCGGTGACGGTCGCGATCACGGGCGTGCCGCTGCCGACGAGCTTGCGGCGCAGCCGCGCCACGAGCGCATCGACCGTGCGTATGTCGACCTCGGCCTGGCGGTTGCTGACGACCTCGATCAGATAGTCGCGGCTGAGCGGCCGTCCGTCGGCACCGACCAGCGCCGCGAGCAGATCGAATTCGGCGCGCGTCAGCGCCACCGGCTTGCCATCGCTGCCGAGCAATTCGCGCCGGGTGAGATCGATGATCCAGTCGCCGAAGGCGATCGAATTGTGGTTGCGCGCCGCCTTGCGATCGAGCGAGCGCCGCCGCAGCACGCTGCGGGCGCGCGCGAGCAGATCGCGCAGATTGATCGGCTTGGTGACGTAGTGGTCGCCGGCGATCTCGAGGCCGAGAATGCGATCGACGTCGGTGTCGCGGCGCGTCACGAAGATAATGCCGGCGTTGCTGGTCGCCTGGATCTCCTTGGCGAGCTCGAAGCCGTCGCCATCGGGCAGCTGCACGTCGAGGAAGATGAGATCGGTTCGGGCGCGCAACGCCTGGCGGCACTCAGCGCAGGAGCTGGCGCCGACCACGTCGAAATTGTTCTCGCTGAAATAGCCGACCAGCATGGTCCGCGTCACCGGATCGTCCTCGACGACGATCAGCCGCTCGCGGCCGGCGGGACGCAACTCCTTCAGTGCGGGATCAACCACGGTCTTGGGTGTCCTGTGTGCCTGGGACCCGACCTGGAAATTCAAGTCACCGCGCAATGCGCTGTCATGTGAACGGACATTCACGACTTGTTCGAGCCCCCGAAATTGCCTGCCGGAATATTAGGCGCGTTGCGACGCGCAAACAATATTGGTCGCGCAAACAATATTGGTCATGATTTCTAGGGATTAAGTATGAATTGGCCCACAATTCTCATTCCGCGCATCATAGCGCGGGACGGCCCCTGCAGGGGCCTTGCGCCGCCGATCCCTCACATTCGGCTTCGGACTCAACCGCCGGTTAACGTAAAAATGGCCTTCGGCTTCGGAAGGCCCACCTGCGCCTCTATTGTCCCGCCCGCACAATGTGAAACCACGGAGCAGACGTGATGCAGGGGCAGGCCCGGTTGGCTGCCGGTCGAACCGAGCAAGGCACGGCGCCGTTCGGCCGTTCGCACACGCTCGATGTCCTGCGCGGCCTCGCCATCGCCGGCGTGATGGCCATCCACGTCTCGCAGTCGTTTCCGTCGAATATCCACGCCGTCGACTACGCCTTCATGTGCGGCTGGACCGGCGTCAACGTGTTCTACTTCGTCAGCGCCATGACGATGTGCCTGATGTGGACGCAGCGTGTCGAAACCAGTCCGACGCGGAAGTTCTATATTCGCCGCTTCCTGCGCATCGCGCCACTGTTCTGGCTCGCGATCCCGATCTACCTCGTCATCAACGGCACCGGGCCGAGCGACAACGCGCCCAACGGCATCGGGCCCGTTCAAGTGATCCTCACCGCGACGTTCCTGCACGGCTTCTGGCCGGACAGCGTCAACAGCGTCGTGCCCGGCGACTGGTCGATCGCGGCCGAGATGACCTTCTATCTCGTCTTCCCGCTTCTGATCACCGCGTTCGGGTCGCGCCGCCATCTCTATCTCGCGCTGGCGATCGTGCTGCATCTCGTCAATGTCTGCCTGTTCAAGCCGTGGGCTTTCGCGCTGTTCTCCGCCTATTACGGTCCCGGTCACGAAGCGTTCGTCTGGACCACGCTGCACATCAGCTTCCTGAACCAGCTTCCGGTCTTCCTGGTCGGATGCGCGCTGTTCTTCGCGCTACGCGACGGGTTTGCCCGGACGGACGCAGCGTTCTACGCGGTCTTCATCGCGCTGTCCTTCCTCGCCAACCGCATAACCGGCTCGCACGAATTCAACTATCTCATGATCAACCTCGTGCTCGGCGCACTGGTTGCCGGCTGCATCAAGCTTGCGATCCGCTTCCAGCCGCTCGAGGCGCTCGGCCGCAATTCCTATTCGATGTACCTGTCGCACTTCGCGGTGATCTACAGCCTGCATCAGATCTGGCCGCTCGCCGATGGACTGGTCTCGCTGCTCATCGCCTATGTCGTCACCGCCGCGCTGAGCTATCTCGTCGCGCGCGCGACCTGGAATCTGGTCGAGCAGCGCGCGCAGGATCTCGCTCACCGTCTGACGTCGGCGGGATCGGACCGATCGATCCTCCCGCCGACCATCGCCGCCACTGCGGCCGGCACGCGCTGAAGCCCCTGCTCCGTCCCTGCCGCCCCGATGCGGCTTGCTTCATTGCCGCCTTAAACTCTACTGTGGAGACTCTTCACGCTGGAGTAGGCACCATGGAGGTCATACTGCTCGGCACCGGCGGCCCGCGGCCGGACCCGCGCCGCATGGCGACGACCACGCTGATCAGGCTCGGCGACGAGAATATCCTGTTCGACGCCGGCCGCGGCGTCGTGGTCCAGCTCAGCAAGGCCGGCGTTCCGCTCGGCGCGATCAACACGGTCTTCCTCACCCATCACCATTTCGACCACATCGGCGATCTCTACGATGTGATGCTGAATTCATGGATGCATGGTCGCAAGGACGATCTGCGCATCTATGGACCGCCGGACACCGAACGGCTCGTCAACACGCTGATCACGCAGGTCTACGACAAGGACATCGCCTGGCGCGATAAGGGCGAGCCGGCCTTCGGCGGCTGGAAACCCGTCGTCGCGACGGACATCATCCCGGGGCCCGTTCTCGACACCGGGCGCTGGAAGATCAGCGCCGGGCTGGTGTCGCATGGCGACGGCCTCGACATGCCGCCGGCATTTCTCGCGCGATGGATGTGTCTCGGCTACCGCTTCGAGGCGGAGGGCAAGATCATTGCAATTTCGGGCGACACGGTCCCCTGCCCCGGGCTCGAGCGGCTGGCTGAGGGAGCCGATTTGCTTGTCCAGTGCTGTTTTCTTGCAACGCCGGAGATCAACAACGAGCACCTCCGCCGCCTTGCGAAATTCACGATCGCCTGCGGCGACACCGTCGGCAAGGTTGCGGCCAAGGCCGGCGTCAAAAAGCTCGCGCTGACTCATCACCGGCCGCGCGCCGACGATGCCATGCTGAACGCGCTGCTTGCGGATGTCCGGCAGGATTATGCGGGGCCGGTCGTGCTCGGCGAGGATCTCACGCGCATCGAGGTCTGAGGGCCGACGCTCAGCTCGCCCTTCGGCCTCAAGACGATCCGACCTCGATCCGGAACGACAAGCGCTCTTCCGCACCCGGCGCGATATGCATCAGGCCCGGCTTGTCCGTGAACTCGCCGTCAAAGCCGGCGGGACTGGCATAGCCGCGCCAGGGCTCGATACAGAGGAACGGCGCGCCCGACGGTTTCGACCAGACGCCTAGCTCGCGAAAGCCTCGCCAAGACATCTTCAGCCAGGGGCCGGAAGACGCAGCATAGCGGACCGCGTTGCTCTCGATCCGGTCGAAGATGATGGCGTCATCGACGAACAGGGACTCGGACAAGGTCAGCTGCGTACCCTTGACGGGACCAGGCTCCGCGGCCGCGCGCAGCAGCCCGCCATCAAGACGGCGGACGGGAGACGATTCCACCTTCGCAAAGGTCAGCGCGTAGTCCTCTTTCGCGCTTTCGGGCTGGAGGGGCCAATTGAAGGCGGGATGGCCGCCGATCGAAGCCGGCAATGTCTCCTTGCCGGTGTTGGCGATCGTAAGTGTCAGATCGAGGCCGGCGGCGTCGAGCTTATAGATTGCGGTCAGACGGAACGCGAACGGATAGAGCGCGCGGGTCGTCTCGCTGTCTTCGAGCACCAGCGTGCAGCGGCTTTCGCCACGCTCCGTCCATGCAAAGCGGCTGTCGCGCGCAAAGCCATGCTGGGTCATCCGGTATGTCTTGCCCCGGTGCCGCAATTCGTCCCCGGCGAGGCGCCCCACGATCGGAAACAGCAGCGGCGCATGGCGCGGCCATTCCGGCCCGGCCTGCCAGACGAACTCGGTGACATTGTCCTTCAACGAGCACAGCTCGGCGCCGTGCGCCTTGATGGTCGCGGTCAGCCCTCCGCTGCGGAGGGAGTGGGTATCGTCACTCATGGCGGACATCTACACCGCGACCTCACATGCAGCAAGGCAGCGCCAGCCATGCAGGCGGGGCGTCTCCACTGTGCAAGGCTGCGTCATATTTCTGTACCTAACGGTTGCTCCTTTGCGGTTCGTCCCCCGCCTGCTTGTTGCAGGGTCGACCCGGACTCCGATCAACCATTGTGGTAGCCAATTGAAATTCTTCATCAACGGCCGCTTTCTGTCGCAAAAGCTCACCGGCGTTCAGCGTTATGCCGCCGAGATCGTCAAGGCGATCGACGTGCTTTTGGCGTCGGAGCAAACTCCCGCCTCGCTACGGAACGCAGACTGGCAGTTGCTGACGCCCGTGGATGCAAGCGAGCAGCTCCAGCTGGAGCGAATCAAGATTCGTGCCGTCGGCCGCTTGCGCGGGCACGCCTGGGACCAAATCGACCTGGCGCGCGCCGCTGCGGGAGGCCGCTTGATCAGTCTCGCCAATTCAGGCCCCGTGTTCCATCGCGACCACATTGTGGTGATCCACGACGCACAAGTCTTTCGCAGGCCCGACTTCTTCAACTGGCGCTATCTGGCAGTTCACCGAACCATGGGCCGGCTGCTCGCCCGGCACGCAAGCATCGCAACCGTATCGGCATTTTCGCGCAAAGAGCTTGCCGAGGTGCTGAATCTGTCAGCAACGGCGATCCCGGTTTTCCCCAATAGCGCCGAACACTTCGCCAGGACGAAGCCTGATCCCGACATCATTGCCCGGCTCGGCATTCGGCCGCAGAAGTTCTTTCTCTATGTGGGCTCCAGAACCAAGAACAAGAATCTTTCGGTCGCGATCCGTGCCATCCAGCTGCTCGACCGGACTGACGTTCCCCTGGTCATCGTCGGCGGCGACAACAGCAAGGTCTTTCAAGACAATTCGGGCGAGAGCGCTGCCGGCCTGCTGCTCGCCGGGCGTCTAACGGACAGCGAGATCGCCGCTCTCTATGCGCATGCATCGGCGTTCGTGTTTCCTTCGCTCTATGAAGGTTTCGGCGTGCCGCCGCTCGAAGCCATGATCTTCGGTTGCCCGGTCATCGCCTCGACGGCCGATGCGGTCGTGGAGACGTGCGCCGACGCCGCTGCGTATTTTGACGCCAATGATGCCGAATCATTGAAGCAACTGATGCTCGAAAGATTGGCAATCGGCGCCATCTCCGATCAGGAGCGCCGGCGGCAGCAGGAACGCGTTGCGTTCTTTTCGTGGCAGAAGTCGGCGAAGTCGCTGCTCGATCATCTCACACCATCGGCAAACATTGCCAGCGCTGCTTGAAGTTCGATGCACTTCGCTCATCGCGCGCATCGGTTTTCGCACAAACAATTTGCAACTGGCTGCAACTCGCGCACGTGCATATGGTTCCACGAATTGTTTTCGTTCTTCCTATGACAATCATGCGCGCAAAGAGCTTGGCGCAACATCACCACATCGCTGCCCCAATATCGCTACGTATTCGAGGAACTGTCTCTCGCACTAGCGAACACTAGCGAACTCAGAACAGGGATACAGGATGTCCGGCTCTCCAACGCCGCCCTACGGAAGGCAAACGATGAAAGTGCTGCACATCGCCGAGACGATCCGGGGCGGGATTGCCAGCTACCTGAACGAGTTGCACCCACAGCAACAGGCGAGCTTCGGCGCCGGGAACGTGCACTACGTCGTGCCGTCGGATCATCGTCGCGATCTTCCGGCGATCGATGACAACCAGATTACGACGTTCGAACGATCCGGCCGCGGCATCGCCGGGCTATTCCAGATGTTGCGCGCAAGCATGCAAGCGCTGGATGCTTTTCGTCCTGATGTCGTCCACCTGCATTCCTCGTTTGCAGGCCTCGTGCTGCGCCCGGCGCTGGCCGCCCGCTCCGACGGTCCGCGCGTCGTCTATTGCCCGCACGGCTGGGCGTTTTCACGCGAGACCGGCCGCCTCAGTCATCTCGTGACGAAAGCGGCGGAGAACCTCCTTGCCCGCACGTCGGACCGAATCATCTGCATCTCGAGCGACGAGTTCAACGAAGCCGTTCGCGCTGGAATTCCCGCCGAGCGCCTCACCCTCGTCCATAACGGCATCTCGAAGAGCCGCACGCCGCAGCCTGTCGCGGCCGACTGGACGTCCAAGAAGGTCAAGGTCCTGTTCATTGGACGCCTGGACCGCCAGAAGGGCTTTGATCTCCTGATCGAAGCGGCACGCTCGCTCGAGGATGTGCTGGAGATCCGCATGATCGGCGCCTCCGTCGTCAATAAGTACGAAGGCCCGAGCGTCCCGTCCAACGTGTCCCTGTTGGGCTGGCTCGATCGCCCGACCATCGAGACCCAGCTTGAGGCTGCCGACCTCGTCGTGATCCCGTCACGATGGGAAGCCTTCGGCCTCGTTGCCCTGGAAGCGATGCGTGCGGCCAAACCCATTCTGGCGTTCCGCAGCGGAGCATTGCCCGAGATCGTCGTCGATGGCGTGACCGGCGTGCTTTGCGAGCCCGTCGCGGTCCAGCCGCTCGTCGACGGCTTCCGGCGAGCACTCGATCTCGACCTCAAGGTGCTGGGACAGCGCGGCTACGACCGGTTCAAGCAGTTTTATGACGTTCAGAAGACGCATGGGCAATTGCAGCAGGTCTATGCCGAGCTGCTCCATGACGACCGGACACCGATCGACGCGAAGGCGGGGCTGCAGTCGGACCTCTCCAAGAATTTCTGATGGCCTGGGCGGCTCGACGTTCACACTTGCCCTCGCAGATGCAGGAGATCGCGATGGCGATGTCATTGACCGGACTGGGTGCCACCGCGAACGCAGCACGCGCGAGCATGAACTAGCCGATGATATTCTCACGCACCTTGGTTCGCGGCAGCTTCCGCCTCGCGGGCCTCATCGCATCGATTTTTCTGCCGGTCTCTGTCTGCGCACAGCAGGCGCAGCCGCTCGATGCCCGATTCCTGCTTGGCGTCGGCACCCATCAGGGGCTGGGTGGCCCGGTGAGCGCACGCGGATACGTTCCTTCGGAAAACGTCGCGCAGATCAAGCAGCTCGGCCTCAACGCCTTCCGCGATGATTTTCCCTGGTCCGATTTCGAGGTGGGGGGACGCCGGATGGGCTTCACGCCCAGGCTCGGCAGGCTCGAAGCGCAAGTCAGGTCCGGCGTCGCGCGCCCCCTCCTGATCCTCGCCTTCGGCCATCATCTGGTTCCGAATTCCTCGCCACCGACCACCGATGAGGCACGGCAGCGGTTCGCCGATTATGCCGCGGCGGCGGCGCAATCGGTCGTGGCACAGCATCCGGTCTTCGAACTCTGGAACGAATGGAATCTGGCGGCGAAGAAGGATCCGGCGTTCTCGCCGGAGAACTATCTGGCGCTCGCGCAAGCCGCGCGGCCGGCGGTGAAGCGCGTTGCACCGCATGCGCCTTTCCTGGTCGGAGCTCTCGGCGACGATCCGGGCTGGACATGGACGGAGAAGATGCTGCGAACCGGCATTCTTCAGTATGCGGACGGTGCTTCGATCCATCTCTACAATTTCTGCATGGGCCCGAGCAAGCGCACGTCGGCCGAGATCATCGACCGGCTCACGGCGTTTCACCGTATGGTCGGCCAGGCCAGCGGAAATCCTGACTTCCCGATCTATGTCACCGAGACGGGCTGGACCACGGCCACCAACAAATGCGGCGTCAGCGAGCAGGCCCAGGCCGACAATACCGCGCAGCTGATCCTGTGGGCGTCGACCGCGGCGCGCTGGCTCAAGGGCATGTGGCTCTACGAGCTCAAGGACAGTGGAAAGAACCCGTCGGAGCTGGAGGATAATTTCGGACTCTATCGTTTCGATAATTCGCCAAAGCCGGTTGCCTGCGCGGCCCAGGGGGCCTGGGCCTTCATTCGCCCCAGCCTGAGTGCCGAGCGCCGCGAGCTCGCCAGCGGCGTCGTGTCGATCAATGCATCGACGGCTTCCGGCGGCAGAGTTGCGGTCTGGTCCGAGGCCCCGGACCGACGTTACGAGATCCGGCTCAAGGGCGATCAACAGGGCACAAGCTTTGCGATGCCGTGCGACCAGGCGGCAAGGCCTGCGTCCGGGGTCTGGATCCCCGTTTCGAGCACACCGGTTCTGATTGCAGCCAATGACAGTGCCGTTCCCGCCCTGGAGATAAGGCCGGCGCGGTAGACGCGATTTTGCAGACATGAGGTTGACGCGATGAAAGTTCTTTTGACGTCCACGCTTTATCCGACGCCTCAGGCCCCAAAGATCGTCGGCGGCGCGGAGATTTTCGCCCGGCGTTTCGCCGAAGGCCTGGTGCAGCGCGGTGACGAGGTGGAAGTGATCCGGGCCGCATCCACGCCTCATCAGGCTCCGGAAACCTGCGACGGCATCAACGTCTATTCCGCGCCGGTGCGAAACGTGTATCTGCCCTTCACGGAGCAGAAGAACGTCGCGCTGCGTAGCATCTGGCACGCGGTCGACGACTGGCAGATGCAGGCCCCCCTGATCGCGGAACGCATCCGGGCCTTCAAGCCGGACGTGCTGCACTCCAACAATCTGTCGGGACTCACCACCGCGGTCTGGCGCGTTGCCGCCCAGCTCGGGGTCCCCGTGCTCCATACGCTTCACGACTATTACCTGACCTGTCCGCGCTGCTCCCGCTTCGAGAATGGACGGTCCTGCGAGCACACTTGCAAGAGCTGCGGAATTCTGAGCTTTCACCGCAAGCGCGCCACGCATTGGCTCAGCGCCGTGGTCGGCGTGAGCGAGCGCGTCCTGTCCATTCATACCGACATGGGCATGTTCTCGGAGACGCCGATCCGCACCGTGATCCGCAACGCCTCGACCGAGCCGCCGCACGAGCCCTATCCCCGCCCCATCTGCACCACGGAAGTGACGTTCGGGTTCATCGGCCGTCTCACGGAGGAAAAGGGCATCGAGAACCTGATGCGCGCCCTAGCCCTGCTGCCCCGCGATCGCATCCGCATGATGATCGCCGGCCGGGTCAGCGACGAGGAACAGCGACGCCTCAGGACGCTCGCGCCGGATGCGCGAATAGAGTTCATGGGCTTCGTGGCGCCGGACGATTTCTACAAGCAGGTCGACGTGGTGGTCGCGCCCTCCATCTGGCACGACCCCGGTCCGCTGGTCGTCGCAGATGCCAAGGCGGCGGGCAGGCCGCTGCTGGGAACGCGCTTCGGCGGCATGCCCGAGGTCATCCAGCACGGGGTGACCGGCTGGCTGACCGAAGCCGATCCACAATCCCTGGCCAAGAGCATGCTCGCGGTCGCAGCCGATCCGCACAAGATCGACGAGATCAGCCGGCGCCTGATCGCCGATACCAACAAGTGGATATTCTCCGACGTGCTGTCGTCATACAAGAACCTGTATGAACAATTGCGCGAGCAGCGGATGTCGCACGTGCGCGCAGCAACGGCCGAAGCGCCACACGGACCGTCCGTCGTCGGCAAGGAGCGCCTCATTCCGCGATGACACGCCTCCTCGCGATGGCGGGCTATGTCTACCAGAGCGCCGCGGCGATCATCCTGATCTTCGCGATCAGCCATCTGTTGCCCGCCGCCGACTACACCAACTTTTCCCTCGCGCTGGCCTCGAGCCAATTGCTCTGCGTCCTGATGTTCGAGTGGCTGCAGCTGGCCGGACTGCGGTTTCTGGCGGCAGCCAAAGAAAACGAGGCGGCGCGGCTGAGGTGGTCGCTGTTTGCAGCAGGCCTGTCGAGCGCAGCCGCGCTCGTCGTGGTCGGGAGCTGCGCGTCTCTGGCCAGCGTGCTCCCGACGGGGATCGTCGCGTTGGGCCTCGGCATATCCGTGCTTCAGGGCTTAACGGATCTTTACTTCCTGTCGGTCCGCCTGTCCGACCGGCTGGGCATCGCATCCTTTCTGCTTGCGTTGCGTGCCACCGCCCTTCTGATCGGAGCCGCCGCGGGGGCAATGATCTCGGGAACGGCCGAAGCAGCGCTGCTCGGTATTGCCTCGGGTCACGCCCTCGGCCTGCTCGCCGGCCTTGTCGCCTATCGCACCCCGATGGAGCGCGTCTCGCTGCAGGCGGTGCTGGCCGACTGGAAGGATTTCTCCCGCTACGGCATGCTCGCGGCGGGCGCGTCCGTCATCCATCTGTCGGTGCCGGTGCTGCTCCGTGTCATCGTCCTCGGCCGGCTGGGCGCGACCGGGGCCGGGGCTGGATTTTCGATTGCGCTCGACCTCCTGCAACGTCCCTTCTGGGTCCTCAATGCCGCGATCCACACCGTGAGCTATCCCGAAGTGGTCAACGATTTCGAACACGGAGGCAGCGCAAAGTCGGTGCAGTCGGCGCGGCGAATGTTCGAATTCATGATCTGCACGACCCTCGTGCTGCTCGGTGGTCTCATTGGATTCATTCCAGATGCCGCCCGTATCCTGGTGCCGCAGGCGAGCCTGGATGGCTTTCTGGAGACGGCGCCAACGGTCGCCGCCTTCTATTTCCTGCACACCCATTTGCAGGCGACGATCGCGGTCGTTCCCCACCTCGAGAAGCTGGCGACGAGGCTCGTCGTCGTCGCGGCCGGCCAGCTCGCCCTCGTCGTGTCCTTCGCCGTGGTCGCGGTATCGGCCGGCCTGCCGCCGCGAGCGGCGGTCAGCTGTGCTTCGCTCGCCACGCTCGCGACCATACTGGTCGCACTCGGTCCTACGCTGCGGTTTGAGGCGTTCCCGCGCTGGCCGTTGGTCATGCAGGCGGGGGTGGCCGCAATCCTGATCGGATCGCTCGGTTCGATACCGACGGAGCCCGCGGCATGGCTGGCCGGCAAGATCGCGATCGCCGCGATTGCAACGGCGGTCATCGGATGGCGCGGAGATTTTCTGATGCTGGCCCGCCGCGGCTGATTGGTCGCCCAGCGGCGTGCGAAGCAGATCTGGTTCCGATCCGGAACCAGGTCTTCATCAACAGATCCCCCGGCGAACGCTGCACCATCCCCGAGCAACCACAACCATTACGAGTAAATTGATTAGCTTAACCGCCCATGGAAGCGGCATCTGCGAACTTCCCGTGCAGGAAAGCGCGAGCTGCGCGAGGAATGAGACGAAGATACTTCGATTGACGGCCAGCGAGAAAATGTCTTGCTGCTCCTTGCCGACCTCGCGCGCCGCGAGCGCGCCGACGCTCGTTCAAAATCTGTCATATAGAATCCAATTCGCGCGCCTGCGCATACATTCAGCAGTGCAAATCGCGAAAATCTTGAAAGCGCCTTCCTCACGCCATGCTGCCCGGGCATCGCATCAATATTCTGCTGCAACACAGAGCAAGTCTGTTCCTGCACAAGGAACCTCGTTTCGCTCACGATTTGTAGCTTCCATTTTTATCTGAAATTCACACTCGACAGAGAAGCTTGAACGCAATCCCTGCGAGCAATTTCGTTCGCGCTGAAACTCGAGTGTGCAATGTCCGATCAAACCATCCTGTCCGCCAGCGGCTTCATCGACTCCATCGGCGTCAACACGCACGCCGGCTTCGGCTGGACCGGCTACAACAATCTCGCGCTCATGGTCGATGACCTCGAGTATCTCGGCGTCACCCACCTCCGCGACGCCATGGGGACCAGCCCGGCCGCGCAACCCGTCGTCGAGGGTCTGGCCGCTGCCGGCTACAAGTTCGACTTCCTGGTGTCATCCGCGCTGCCCCAGACCGGCACAACCGGGCTGCAGAACTACATCGCCTCGCTCCAGAAGTTCGCGGCGAGCCACCCGGGCAGCATCAGCGCCATCGAAGGGCTCAACGAGGCCAATCACCAGCCCTTCAGCTACAACGGCAGCTCGAGCCTTTCCGCCGCAGCTCAGTTCCAGAGCGCGCTCTATCAGGCCGTCAACGCCAACGCCGCGCTCGGCAGCATCCCCGTCTACAATCTGTCACTGGCCTACAACGATCCGCAGGGGTACAGCCAGCTCGGCAACATGTCGGGCTCGGTCGACTACGCCAACGCCCATGCCTATGTCAGCACCAGCCTGACGACCAGCAGCTCCATTGCGGCGACACTGAGCGCAGTGATGACCGCGGCACCGGGAAAGCCGGTCGTCATCACCGAAACCGGCTACACCACGCAGGCCAACACCCAATATCTCGGCGTCAACGAGACGGTGCAGGCCAAATCGATCCTGAACACCTTGGTCGATGCCTACAAGGCCGGCGTCAGCGCGACTTATCTCTACGAGCTCTTCGACCGCGACTCCTCCGCCGGCAATACCAATCCCGAGGCCAATTTCGGACTGTTCAATTCCGACGGGACGCCGAAGCTCGCCGCCACCGCCATTCACAACCTGACGACCATTCTGGCGGACGACGGCAAGGGCAGCCTGCAGCCGACTGATCCGTTGAACTACACCCTCAGCAACATGCCAGCCACAGGCAACAGCATGGTGCTCGGCAAGAGCAACGGCGCCTACGAGCTCGTCGTGTGGGCCGAGCCGAAGCTCTGGAAGGACGCCAACGACACCGAGATTTCCAATCCGACCGAGACCGTCACGGTGAACCTCGGCGGCGTGCATCATTCGGTGAAGGTGTACGACACGCTGACGGGGACCACGGCGATCGCCAGCTACACCGACGTCAGCACGATCACCATCCCGGTCAGCGATCACCCGCTGATCATCGAGATCGACGCGCCTCCAACGACCACGACTCCGCCGGATACAAGGACCACTGTCAGCGGCACGGCCGCCGAGATCGTGCCGCAACTGTCCGACCTCAGCGACTCCACGGCCCTGCAGACCATCACGCTGAGCGATTCGCACGTCCTGCCGGTCGCCTCGAAGGCGACCATGGACTACATGATCGCCCATTACAGCAGCGCCCTCTCCAAGATCCAGGGCGGCTACTCGTTCTCGGTGACGAACTCGGCTGCGACCTGGAGCAGCACGAAGACCTATAATTCCAGCGGAACGCTTGTGTCGAAGTCGGACACCGGCCTGAATGCGAGCGGACAGCCGACCTCGACCACCGTCGCCTACACCGATGGGTCCAAGGACCTGATCAGCTACACCGGCGGCGTGAAGACGAAATTCGTTCATGTCGGCACCGACGCAACCAGGACCACCGACACCTACAACACGGCCGGAACCCTTCTGAGCGAAGTCGTCCAGAAGTCCGACGGCTATTACTCCACCACGCTCTACACGAGCGGCGTGAAGACGGCCGCCTACGTCAAGAATGCCGACGGCTCGCAGGACAATTACACCTACGGCATCACGGGCAAGAGCTTCACCACCCAGGTTCAGCATCTCGATGCATCCGGAAAGGTCACCTCGGTGACCCGCAGCCATGCCGACGGCTCGCTGGACTCGACGCAGGTCTACAACGCCGACGGCAGCAGCGTGATCACCACCTATAGCGCCACCGGCGTCAAGCTGGTCGAGACCGCCTATCATGCCGACCACAGCAAGGATGTCTGGACCTACAACATCACGGGCCAGAACTACACGACCGAGCACGACGTCTACAATTCGACCGGTTTTCTCACCAGCCTGACGCGGCTGCACACCGACGGCAGCCTCGCCTTCAAGCTAACTCAGACGACCGACGGCACCAAGACGACCGATTGGTACAATGCGGCCGGCAGCCTCACCAGCGAGGTGATCCAGAAGGCCGACGGCTTCTCCTCAACCACGCTCTACAGCAACGGCGTCAAGACCAACGCCTATGTCAAGAATGCCGACGGCAGCCAGGACAATTATGCCTATGGCATCACCGGCCAGAGCTACACCACGCTGATCCAGCACGTCGATCCGTCCGGCAAGGTCACCGCCGTGACCCGCAAGCATGCCGACGGCACGCTCGACTATACCCAGGTGATCAACGGCGACGGCAGCAGCGTCGTCACCAATTATGATTCCGCGGGAACGCGGACCAAGGAAACCGACTATCACGCCGACGGCAGCAAGGACGTTTTCCTCTTCAACATCACCGGCCAGACCTACACGACCGAACACGACATCTACGATGCGACCGGCTTCCTCACCACGCTGATTCGCAAGCACGCCGACGGCAGCATGGCGTTCAAGCTGGTGCAGAGTGCCGATGGGGCCAAGACCACGGACTGGTACGATGCCAGCGGCGTGCTCACCAGCGAGGTCGTCCAGAAGCCGAGCGGTTACAGCTCGACCACAGTGTACACCAATGGCGTCAAGACCGCGGCTTACATCACCAACGCGGACATGAGTCACGACAACTACAGCTACAACATCACCGGGCGGAGCTATACCACGCAGTATCAGCACCTCGATCCATCGGGCCAGACCACCGAGGTGACCCGCTGGCATGCCGACAACTCGCTCGACTATACCCAGGTCGTCAACAGCGACGGCAGCAGCGTGGTCACCAACTACGATGCATCAGGCGTCAAGAAGACGGAAACCGACTACCACGCCGACGGGTCGAAGGACGTCTTCCAGTTCAACGTGGTCGGCCAGAACTACACGAACGAGCACGACAGTTACGATTCGACCGGCTTCCTCACCGATATCGTTCGCACCCACGCGGACAACAGCCTGGCCTTCACGCTGGAGCAGAGCGCCGACGGCACCAAGACCTCCGACTGGTACGATGCCAACGGCGTCATCACCAGCGAGGTGACGACCAAGAGCGATGGTTACAGCTCCACGACCGTCTATGCCGGCGGCGTGAAGAGCGCTGCCTACATCAAGAACGCCGATGGCACGTCCGACAACTGGAACTACAACATCACCGGGCAGTCCTATACGACCCAGCATCAGCACCTCGATGCCTCGGGCAAGATGGTCGAGCTCACCCGGACCCACGCCGACGGCACTCTGGACTATACCCAGGTCATCCATGACGACGGCAGCAAGCTGACCGACATCTACAACAGCTCCGGGACCAAGACCCAGGAGATCGCCAACAACGTCGACGGCTCGAAGGACGTCTTCCTGTTCAACTTCAACGGACAGACTGGCACGACGCAGCACGAGAACTACAACTCGGCCAGTGCGCTGCAATTCTTCGATCAGAGCAAGGCCGACGGCACCCACAATGTCACGGCCGTCGCCGGCGGCGTGACGATCCAGGGCGGGTCCGGCAATGACGTGTTCTCGGCCGCGCCAAACTCGACAACGGTTGCCTACGATCACGGCCAGGACCAGATCCTCAACTTCCAGGCCGGTGACGGCACAACTCACGACGTGGTCCAGATCTCGAAACTCCTGGCCGCTGACTACAGTCATCTGCAGATGACGCAGTCCGGCACGAATGCGCTGATCACGTTCTCGGCCAATGATTCGATCCTGCTGAAGAACGTGTATGTCAGCAGCCTGACGAGCCACGATTTCGTGTTCGTCTGAGCACGGCGAACTGACCACAAGACCGCATCAACGTTGACACGGGCCGGGACCAGCCAAGGTCCCGGCCCGCTCAATAGGCGTCTGCCTCATCAAGAGGCAGAGCTAGGCGATGAAGACGTTCACTCCTTGGCAAGATGGTTTCGAGGAACTCGAGGCCGACCGATCCGCGATCACGCCACCTTCCCCGCTCCATCCAGCGAACTTGCGTCACAATTCGTCTCTAGAAGCGAGACGAACCGCGCAAGGACTCCGAGGCCCGATGGAAGCAAGTGAAGCAAGACGTTTTGTCGTTCTCGACTTCTACCGCTTCGTCGCCGCGCTCGGGGTCTTCATCTTCCACCTGAAGCTGATCGACACGGGCATTTCGCCGGCCTGGAACGGGTCCTACGGCCTGTTCGTGGACATGTTCTTCATCCTGTCCGGCTTCGTGATCTCCTATTCTTACCCGTCCGACGCGCGTGGCGTGGCGGCCTATTCCCGGTTCATGATTCGGCGTATTGCGCGGATCTATCCGCTGCATCTGCTGAGCTTGCTCATCTTCGTGGTGCTCATCGGCGTCGGCCTGGAGCGCACGGCTCGCTCGACCCCGCTGGACTTCCTGTACAACCTTCTGCTGCTCCAGGCGTGGGGCGTCACCGATCATCTCAGCTTCAACTCGCCGTCCTGGTCGATCAGCGCGGAGTTCTTCTGCTATCTGATCTTTCCACTGCTGATGCTGCTTGCACGCAAGGTGCAACCGATCGTGCTCGGCGCGATCGTAGCCGCGCTCTATCTGGTCCTTGCCCACGGCCATTTGCCGCTCTGGCAGGAACGGTCGCAGATGTATGGCGCCAATTTCGACTACGGGATGCTCCGCGCGCTGCCGAGCTTCCTGAACGGTATCCTGCTCGCCATTCTATTCCGGATGTCGCATCCCTACCGGCACAAGCGGATGATCTTCGCCGGCATCGGCACGTTCGGCCTCTCCGTGCTCGTCCTCAACGTCTTCGCCAAGCCGGACCTCGCCATCCTGCTGTTCTCCTGCGCCATCCTGCTCACGGCGGTCGGCGAAAGCGCCTTCAAGGAGTTTCCGGGCGCCCGCCTGCTCGGACGGCTCGGCAACACCTCATATGCGATCTACATGCTACACGATGCCATTCTCATTGCCGTGTTCAAGCCGTTGTGGATTTGGCTCGGACTGCGTCCTGATCAGTTCGGCCTGTTCGCCCTGGCGTGTTGCGCGGTCCTGACCATCGCCGCGGACCGCACCTACGCCTACTTCGAAAATCCGGCGCGGCGCTTCATCAACCGCTGGGCCGACATTGGTGCCACGTCCTCGCGCAAGCCGGCCGCAGCCGACACCCCCGTGCGCTTTGAAAACACCGAGCGGGCGGTCAACTGACGCCTGCCGGCGACATGAGGGCGCTCAGGCGACCTTGCCGCCGGCCTCCTGCACCGTCCGCATCGCGCTCTCGCCCAGCAGCGGTGCGATGTTGGCGCGGGACAGCTCCATGACATCCGGCAGCATCTGACGTACCTTCTCACCGACGGCTTCGTGCGTGCCAAGGAACTGCAGCACAAACTTCTCAAAACTGTCGTCGACCAGGAATTGGGCCGGCGACAGCAACAGCGATTCGCTGACGCCAAAGTGCGCAAACAGGCCCTGGAACTTGTCCTGATAGGTAATCGCTGCGACGGGCGTTCCCCGCCCCAGCGCCGCAATCGCCAGATGCATGCGGCCGGTGATCACGCCGTCGACCAGACCGACTACGGCCTTGATCTCGCCCGCCGACAGCGCCTGATCGATATGATGCACGTGATCGCCGAGCGTGGGCTTCAGGCGGTCCGCCAGCGGTCGTAGGCAATTGTCGTCGGCGATCTCGGGGCGGTAGTCGTGAGCGAGCAACAACCAACTTGCATTGTGCTCGCGAGACAGCCGCTCCATGGCGCCCGCGGCGAGCTCTATCATTTGCCGCAGCTTGGCCGGTTCCGGCTTCTTGAACAACATCGGATGAATGTTGAAGACGAAGACCTTGCGACCCTGCTCGCGCTGTCGTGCGATCGTCGTCGCGATCTGCTTCACTGCGGCCGTATCCGCCCGCGGCGTCAGCATGAACGCCGCATCGGCGACCAGACGGGCGCGTTTCCGCGCGAAATCGTCGAAACGCTGAAGAGATACTGTATCGCGCAGATTCAGGACCACGCCCGGGTCCAGCAGCCGGAACACCTCGCGTAGCGCCTTCGCCGGGCGGGAGTTGAAACTGAAGCCGAGCACGCTGACCTTGGCGCCGAACGCAGCCATCAGGTCGGCCACGAGCAGCATGCGCGCGGCATCCACCGGCGAATAATAGCCGTCGAGCACGTCGGCCCCCAGAACCAGTCCGAAATCCGGCTTGGTGAGCGACAGCTCCTGCGCGACCGTCTCGTATGAGAACGGCTGACGCCAGAGTTCGAGGGGCTTGAAACCCATCGCGCGCACGTCCGCACTGGCCGCTGCGGTAGCGGTGACGATGTAGACCTCGAGGTTCGGATAGGTCTTCTTCACTTCCCCAGTGGCCGCTTCGATCATCGCCTCATCGCCGCGCGATTGACGAACGCTCCAGGGATCGGAGGGGAGCACGACGAGCCGGCGCGGAGTGTTGCGCGGCGCGGCGTTGACGCCGACGTCCCTCCGGGCGATCTGCCATCTGCGCAGCTCGAGCAGATCGAGTGCCAACGGCGTATTCTTCGCGCTGTTGAGCCAGCCTCGGAGCTGCCTGCGTACGGGCACCGGGATCAGTTGCTTCACGACATCCTCCTCGTCTTCATCAAGCGGTCGCACCGCGCTTCACGACGAAATCAATCAGGGAAAGGAGCTGCTTCCGCCAGAACAGCAGAATGCCTGTCAGGTAAGTCGCGCCAAAACAGGACGACAGCAGTCCAATCCGCAAGTACGGGTTCATGCCCGGCGTCGCCTCCCGGCACAGCACGACCGCGCCGTAGGCCAGAGCGATGGCGCAAAGGCATCCCGCAATGGGACGCAGAAACTGACGCCAGCTCAAGCCCAGCAGCCGGAGCGCCAGCGCAAACGTGACGGGGGTCACCACGAGCTGCGAGAACGCGAAGATCGTGGCCAGTTGACCAATGTCGCGCGAGGGAAGCAGGAACATTGCCGGCACGACCGTAGAGAATTTGAGAATGTTGAGTAGAAAGACGTAGTTCGGCTTGCCCAGAGCGCCAAAATAGGCGCTGTTGACGAACTGCACCGTCTGGACCGCGCCAATCAGCATCAGCGGCCGCATCACCGCTTCGCTGCCACCCCACTTCGCACCAAACAGCAGCAGGGAGAACTCGGGCGCGATCGCCGCGAGGAGCACGAAGACCGGAGATCCGATCAGTGCGCCGAGACTGACGCTGCGCAAATAGGCGCCGGCGATGCGGTCCCGCTCGTGCGCGATTTTGGACAAGGCGCTCAGCGCCACGTCCATGACCGCCTGGGTGAGCAACTGCATCAGGATGATGTAGACCCTCGCGCCGACCGTGTAGATGCCGAGCGCGGCGACGCCATAGAGCGACAGGATGATCATGTCGATCGTCCGAACGATGGCGAAGTCCAGCAGCCTGTTCAGCATGACGTGGATGCTGTAGCCGGAGAGCTCGCGAAAGCTCTTCAGATCGTAGCCGCGCATCGGCAACCATCGCGGTTGGCTCCAGAGCCACAAGCCGCTGATCGCGCTCTGAACGACCACCTGGATCACGAGGCTGAGGGCGCCGAACCCTGCATAGGCACAGGCGATCCCCACGACGCCGGAGATGGCTGTCGCCACCATGGTCCTGACCGCGAGCACCCGAAAATCCATCTGGCGCTTGTAGAGCGCCTCCTGGAACAGGGTCGCGGTACCGATCGGAAGCGAGAGACTGGCGGCCGTCAGCAGCGGCGCCAGCCCCTTTACGTCGAACCAATGCTCGATATGCGTCGCGAGCAATGCGATCAGAACGGCCAGGAGAACTGAGGCTGCAAACGAGCAGAAGAACGGCAGCGTCACATCGGCGGGCTCGAGCGTCCGCCGCTGGATCAATGCATCACCGAAGCCGAATTCCGCGATGGAGCTCAAAAGCAGCAGGATAAAGGCGACCAGCGCCGCAAGACCGAAATCCGCGGGATCGAGCAGCCGTGCCAGCACCAGGAACAGCACGAACGACAATGCGCGGCCGCCCCAATTCTGCGCGAGCGACCAAAACAGCGCCACCACGACCTGATGTTGCCTGCCTCGAGTGACATTCATCAACAATTCGACCCAATTCCGATCCAGACGACGCGACAATGATGATGACACGCCACCGCTTGTCGCCGCTCACAACGGCGACTGATTGCTCGCTACAATACGACGGAGTGATGGCAATCAGATGAGCGCCATCACGATTCCGATTTAGAGTGGAAGTGAGTTCAAATCGTGGACTACACTCCAATCGCTCTCTGCGATGTGATGCAAAATGGATGCCTTGATGAATTCGCCGGCCCCGCGTTCTATCCCCAATTCCAGGCGCTTGCGTGTGGCGATCTACGCACCGCATTTTGCGGAATATTCCTACCGCCTCGCGTCGGGATTGGCTCATCATTGCGACGTCAGGCTCGTGCTCAACCGCAAGGACGCCAATCAGCAATGGGAACTGGCCGACATCGCCGTGGCGGCTCCCTTCGAGACCCGGGTTCGCGATTTGAGCCTGCGCCGCGGCGGCGTGATCGGCATCCCGGCTTCTTTCCTCGACATAATTTCGTTTCGTCCGGACGTCGTTCATTGTCACGAAGTTCCGGAGATCTATACGTCCAAGCTGATTCAGTTCCTTCGACCCCTCGGCATCCCCCTGGTGCTCACAGTTCACGATGCTATTCCGCATTCGGAAGGCGGCTCCGGCACCTCGCCACGTGAAGACGGTTGGCGCGAACACATGCGCGCCGCCGCGTCGATCGTCACGACCCATGGCGAGAGCTGTATTGCGGATTTTCGTCGCGCCTCGCCCAACTTCAAGGGCGGAACGGTCTCAAGCATGCACGGCGTGCTCATGGTTCCACCGGCCCGAGATGCGGTCACCGCGCCCGAAGCCGCTCGCATCCTGTTTTTTGGACGAATGTGGGCCTACAAGGGCCTCGACGTCTTCATCGACGCGATCGACATGTTGGCCAAGCGCGGTGTGGCGCATGAGGCGATCGTCGCCGGGCGCGGACCCGAGATGACACGGCTCGGCGCGCGGATGGAAGCGATGCCGACGGTCAAGACCATCAACGCCTACATTTCGCCTGCGGACACCGGACAGCTGTTTCAATCCGCCACCGTGGTCGCCTTGCCCTACAAGGATGCAACGCAGAGCGGCGTGCTTGCCTCCGCTTACGGCAATTCTCGTCCCGTCGTTGCAAGCGCCACCGGCGGCATTCCCGACGTCGTCACCGACGGCGTTAACGGGCTGCTGGTTCCTCCAGGGGATGCCACTGCATTGGCCGATGCACTCGAACGCGTGCTGACCTCCAAGCCACTTGCCGCGACATTGACGGATGGCGCACAGCAGACCGCGGCCGGCATTTTGAACTGGGACCACATCGCCGAACAGCTGCTGGGGTCCTATCACAAGCTCGCAGGCCGTACCGTGAGCTGACCGCGACCCGATGTCGGCAATGGAATAGTCACCAGCGACAGGGCACGCGGTCGCTCAAACCGATTGCCCGACCTTCAGCGGTCGAAAGAACATGCCGCGGATCGCACCGTCCAGCAGGCGCCTCAGCCTGACCTCGATCAGCTCATAGCTGATCGCGCTTGCGACCAATGACATCACCAGCCCGAGCACGATGAAGGCGGCCCACAGCAGCCAGCGATCGGCGCCCGCGGCAACCAGCTTCAGGCCGATCACCTGCAACGGGAAGAGCACGAAGGGATGCACGAGATAGAGGCTGTAGCTGATCTTGCCGACATATTGCAGGGCCGGGGCGCTCAGAGCCCTGCCAAGGCCCGACTCCGGGGCAAGCACCATGCCGAACAGCAGGAATCCGGGAAGAAGCCCCACGAACGGGTGAAACAGCACGAGGCTCGCATACAGGGCAGCTCCGCAGACGAGGCCCGCGAGCAGGCCGACCCGTCCGGGAATGGAGATGCGAAACCCGGTGGCGCTGAACAGCATGCCGATGCAGAAGAACGCCGTGATCGGCCAGTGCATCAGGCAGGCCAGACCCAGCAGGATCAGCGGCGCCGCCAGCAGCTTGCCCCCGCCGCGCCACATCGAGAATGTCAGCGCAAACCAGATGTAGAATGCCCATTCATAGGTCAGCGTCCAGGCATTCTGCTGGGCAATGGGCAAGCCAAGCGCGTCCTGCACGAAGAACAGATTGGCCGCGAAAATCCCGAGATAGCTCGTCAGATCGATGCCCCGGAAGAACTTGTAGCCGACGATCGGACCAATCGCGAACAGCGCAAGATGCAGGACGACGAACACCGGCATGATGCGCAGGACGCGGTCGAAGAAGAACCGCGGCAGCGAGCCGTGCCGCACCAGGCTCGCCGGGATCAGGAAGCCGCTGATCATGAAGAACAGCTCGACGCCATGCCCGCCGACATTGATCACCGATTGCAGCCAGAGCCAGAGCGGCGGCAGGAAGCCGGGATCCGGGATGTCGTACATGCCTCCCTTCGGCATGTCGTAGAAATGATCCATCAGCACGCTCAGCGCGGCAATCCCCCGAAGCCCCTGGACCGAGGGAACGAACGATCCGTCGTAGGCGGCGCCCGGCTGGTGCAGCGCGTTACTCACTCTGCAGCACCCTGAGTACTGAGGGCGGGCTCAAGAACGACTTTCTTTCGCCGTGCTGATCGGAACCTTTGTCCGAAGGCGATGCTGGGCTTCTCGACGAATGTAAACGTCATCCAGCTGACGAGGATCGACAACGCCAGGATCAGGGCCATGAAGATCGACCATCCGAGCGGCCCGTCGCCGAACCACACGAGGCGATGGATGAAGACGAGCACGAACGGCGACATCAGGTAGACCGAATAGCTGATCACGCCGACGAATGCCAATGGCCGCCACGCCATTCTCTCACCGAACACGGCAAAGCCGATGAAGACGAGCGCCGCGCAGACATAGGCCGATGCGATCGAATAGCTGTAGAAGAAGTTCTCGTGGTACACGCCTCCGAATCGCCGGTCGGCCAGGGTGATGGCGAAGATCGCATACAGGAGCGTGCAGACCGCCACGTGGGACCATCGCAGCTTTCCGCCGATGACGGTGTCGCGGATGATCTTGCCCAGGAACATCGCCGACAGATTCAGCCCGACCTCCATCACCGAGGAAACCGCCCTGTTCTCCACCGCGAGAGCAGCAGTGGTTCCGACCAGCGCGGCCGCAACGACGATCGTCACCGCCGTGAGGCGCCGGTTCAGCAGCCCCATCGCAAAGAGAATGGTGCATCCGACATAGAACAGCAGCTCGATCGCCAGCGTCCAATAGAACACCCAGAGGTTCGGGACGTTCACGAAGGTCTGCAACATCGTCACGTTCGCGGCGATCTGCCCGAGCGGATAGATCTTCGAATCCATCAGCTGCATCGTCACGAGCCCGACCACGAGCGAAGTCCAGTAGGCCGGGTAGAGCCGGAAGAAGCGGCTGATCGAAAAATCCCGCACGGGCGTGGCGCTGTCCGGGAAGCTGAACGGAATGACGAAGCCGCTGACGAAGAAGAACAACACCACGCCGAACCGGCCAAAGTTCATGTAGTAGCCGAACAAATCGTGGATGGGCCAGTAATAGGCGCCCGTCGGGTGCTTCTCGACGATCACCTCGAACACATGCTGGACCAGGACCGACAACACGGCAATGCCGCGCAGCGTGTCGATGAATGCGAGCCGTTTATGCATTATTCGTTCTCACCTGCTTCCGCTCGCCGCCGGTATGTCCGGGCGGAAGCCTTCCAATGACGGCATCGGCGGCCGCATGACGATCGGCACGGCGTCGCCCGCCCGTGCGGAGGCCGCGCGGCGCGAAAACACGTCGCTGAAGCTCAATGCGATGATCAGGAGGCCGGACGCCGGGCCGTAGTTCAACACCGTGATCGTGAACAGGTTGACGACGAAGATCAGCGTCAGCTTGTACACGTCCGTCGCTCCGAATGTCGCCCTGAACACCATCACCATGAACGCGACGAACGGCAGACCGAACATCAGGTAGGTCCCGATGTAGAAATTGTCGACGGGCACCCAGAAGTGCGCGAGCGGCGAGAACAGCTTCTGCGGATAGTTGAAGCAGCCCGCGCCGCAGCCCGTCACCAGACCGATCGGCATGAGCTGGTTCATGTAGACGAACGGCAACTGCCAGCTG
This sequence comes from Bradyrhizobium sp. 23AC, assembly GCF_054863025.1. Taxonomy (NCBI): domain Bacteria; kingdom Pseudomonadati; phylum Pseudomonadota; class Alphaproteobacteria; order Hyphomicrobiales; family Nitrobacteraceae; genus Bradyrhizobium; species Bradyrhizobium sp. 23AC. The sequence goes on along the minus strand of NZ_JAVAYN010000012.1, from coordinate 14,716 downwards.
TTGTTGATGCGATCGACGATGCTGAACAGGGTCGAGTGCGGGACGGCGGCGGTGCCGGAAGCGATCACGATCATGAAGAACGGAACGAAGATCGCGGCAAAGGACCATTGCGCGATGCCCCTGATTGCGGGAAAGCGCGACTTCTCCGGCAGCATACGCACGAACACGAGCAGGAGCAGATAGAGCACGAGGACGATCATCGTCGTCTTGCTCGTGGTCAGCTTGATGACATAGACCGCGAGCGAGCCGAACAGAAGGCACCACGTCGTGCTCTTGCGAATCGAGGTGATCGCGAACGACACGAGAATGAAGAAGGCGGCCATGGTGTTGTCGGCCGCAAAACCCATGAGGCGCTGATCGTCGCCGCCATAGGCCCACCACAGCCGGCCCGCCTCCCGAACCGCGCCAAAGGACTCATATTTATACCCGACCCAGGGCATGAGGTAGAATTTCGTCAGCAACACCCCGATGACCGAGAGGTAGAAGGTCACGGCGATGACCGAAAGCAGCTTCTTGTACGAGCCGAGACTCGAATCACAGAAGCAGAAGCCGACGAACACCGGCAGCATCATCTTGAAGGACGAGATCGCCGCGTTTGCCGTTCCCATCATGAAATAGCCAAGCACGAGCGACAGCATGATCTGGACCAACACCAACAGGGCCAGGGTGCTGCGATTGCGCAAGATGCAATGCACGATGAACTGGATCAGGCACGCAAGCGCGACCGCATCGGGCAGATACCAGAGCGCATCCATGTGATAGATGCTGGTGTAATAGCGGATCACGCCGCCAAAGGCGTCGCGGACCAGATAGACCCCGAGCGCGATCGCCTCGATGCTGAGGCTGATCAGGATCAGCCGCGGCCGTTGCAGTGCGAGGATGCTCATGACCGACTCAGTTCGTCAGCCGCGCCGATGGCGCGGGGGATCGCGCGAAATCCCGACGGCTTCCGAGCACATTTCGCATGAACTTGCCGCCGGGAATTTCGATGTAGAGATAAGTGAAGTGCGAGACCGCTAGCACGGCAGCCAGCGAGACGACGAGATTCAGCGTGGCCGGCAGGCCCGCCCAGACCGAATCCAGAACGGCGATCCGCCCCGCCCCCACGGCCCGTACGAAATATTCAGCGAGTAGCACCACGAGCGCGTGCACCATGTAGATGGAGTAGGAACGTTTCCCGAGCCAGACCAGCGGCCCGGCCACCAGCATCCGCGGCACCAGCAGCGCATTCGGAAAAGCCAGCAGGCTGCCGAGGAAGATCGCGAACGTCACCGGCGCGAGGAAGGTTGCCGCGGGATTGGTCTCCGCCAGGGACACCAGAGCGATGCTCGCGATCATGGCGGCGAACTGCAGCACGCCCTGCACGGCAGGGCCCGGCTTGGCCGGCAGGCGATCGACGATCCTCACCGTCAGCACGCCCAGAAAGAAGCTCACGAAGCAGCGCAGGATGCCGAAGTCGGTCTGAAGCCCGAGGCTCCTCTTGTCCAGCACGAAGATGATGAAGACCAGACTGCCGATCGCAAGCGCCCCGCAGAGGACGTAGAACCAGAGCAGGGAACGCATGCGTTGGGCAAGCAGCACGATCAGGCCGAACACCAGATACGTGTAGAACTCGACGCTGATGCTCCAGCTCGGCGCATTCCAGCTGAGATAGTCGATGAACCCCATCGAATGCAGCAGCAGGACGTTGAGACCGAAGGAATAGGCATTGTTCACTTCGAACGCCGCCGGCGCGGCCACCACGACACCCGCCATGACCAGACCGATCCGCAGGAGGCGAAACAGAAGATTTGCCATCAGCATGACGATGTGCAGCGGATAGACCCGCGCCAGGCGCCGCACCATGAACTCGCGCAGCGAGAAGCGCCCGAAGTCGCTTTCGACGTAGCTGAGCGACATGACGATCCCGCTGAGAACAAAGAAAAGATCGACCAGCAGCCAGGAGCTTCTGAAGAACGAGCAATTAATCCACGCATTGTGCGGGAACGCCGCGAGGAAAGTCGGCATCAGCAGGAGATGGTGAATCACCACCGACGTCGCGGCGATCCCCCGAATGCTATCGAGCGGCAGGACATGCGCCTTCTCACGATGAACCATCTCCGTCACATCAACATTCCGTAGCTATTGCACCGCAGCAGTGTGTATCAGGTCTTGCGCGTGTTCAATCTCTGCGATCGCGGACTCGCATTCGACGCATGAGGGTCGACGATAATTTCAAAGCTCGCAGATCATTCGGACATGCGAGCGCCAAGTTCACGCCACTTTTTGCTTGAGATCGAAGTGCGTCGGCGCGCAAATCAATTCGGACGTGATGATTGCGAGTATTTGCGTGCAAAGTGTGCGCGAAATTCGGCGCTGTTGCGATCAAGTCGACCGCGAAGGCGTTGATCTCTCCGCGTGCACGATGCCGCACATATTGCACTGATAATTTTTCGCAAGCGGGGAACAATGAGTCGCGTGACGACTTGTGTCGGTTTTGCGACGCGTGCTCGCTACACTTCGACTTTCAACGCCTCTTATGTTTTCAGTTTGCAACATTCCTAGGCGCGCGCATGCCGATCTCGCAGGCATTGCATATCTTCATTTTGCAACCGACCGGGAAACAGGCAATGCACGCGTTGTCGTCGAGCACACGCACCCAGCTTTTGCGCCGCACAAAAATTGACACAGTTGCATGCCAGGTTTCGGGTGTTCTCCTATTGCAACAGGGAGGAAGGGACACGGATGGGTTGCGGACTAAGACGTCGTCTTGCGAGATCGCGATGGCTACCGATCGTCTTGGCAGGTTCTGCCTTGATGGTGTCGAGCATCGATGCTTGCCGCGCCCAGTGCGTCGAATTTACGGATCGTGCCTCGCAGCTCCAACTCGACACGTTCGTAAAATCGCCCTCCTCGCTTCTGGAGCAGCTGCGCAATGACAAGGAGAAGCTGAGATATCGGCTCGCCACCTTTATCGCCACGAACCCGTCGGTGTTGCCGTCCGTGCAGACCCTCATCTCGGCGTCGACTTCAACCGACCGTTCAGCCATTGGCGCCGCGTTGAGGATCGCCGAAGGGCGGTGCACGTCGACGAAGCCAGACGCTGCGCGCAAGATCAGGGATTTCACGCAGCGGATCGGCGATCTCAACGTGCAAGCAGGTTATTCCGCCGCCGGAGAGGACGCCTCCGGCGCCCAGGCCCAATCGCAAGACAAGGGCCGTGCGCAACCGCCCCGAGGCGGGGCGCTGCTCGACGGCGAGTGGAAGACCAAGCTGGCCAACCCGTTCAAGCCCGTCCCCCTTCCGAATTGATCAGCGATCGTCAAAAGGCAGCGAATTAACAAATGTATCAGCCTAGAGAACATTTCCCGTCGGGCCACAGATTCGGCATCGAATTCGGCGGAGCAGTCCTCAGCTTCGAACGCGTGGCCGATGTCCTGCGCCGGCAATGGCCGATCATCGCGGTGTGCACCGGCGCTTCGCTGGCGCTGGTGTTCGTCTATCTGATCATGGCGCAGCCCATGTACACGGCGAATGCCCGCATCATGATGGATACCCGTCAGGCGCAGGTGCTGGACAAGGACAGCAACGCCAACAGCGCCCTCATCGATACCGGATACGTCGATAGCCAGGTTGAAGTCATCAACTCGGACGACCTGATCCTCTCGGTCGTCCGCCGCCTGAAGCTGACGGACGATCCGGAGTTCAATGGCTCCAATCCGGGCCTGCTCTCCATCGTCCTCGGCAAGTTCATGTCGCTGTTTAGCTCCGGCGAACCGGCCTCGCAGGAGCGACTCGAGCACGCCGTGGTCGAGGCAGTTCAGAAGAGCCTGAGAACTGAGCGCGTCCTGACGACCTATGTCTTGTCGTTGAACTATCGCTCGCGAAGCCCCGACAAGGCCGCGAAGATCGTCAACGCCATCGCCAATGCTTACCTGGTCGGCGCGCTGGAAGCCAAATATCAGTCCACCAAGCGGGCGACCGAATGGCTTCAGCAGCGCAGCATCGAGCTGAGCGAGCAAGCAACGGCCAGCGACCGCGCCGTGCAGACCTTCAAGGCCGAAAACAACATCGTCGGAACCAGCCGCGGCCTGATGTCCGAACAGCAATTGTCGGACCTCAACACCCAGCTGGTTCAAGCGCGGGCGTCGACGGCCGAAGCCAAGGCCCGGCTCGACCGGATCACCGCGATTTCGGACCAGGACGTCGCACAATCGACGGTGACCGATGCTCTCAATAACTCGGTCATCACCCGCCTGCGCGCGCAATATCTGGACCTCCAGGCCCAGTATGCCGACTGGTCGAGGCGCTATGGCAAGCAACATCTTGCTGCGGTCAATCTGGCCAACAAGATGGAGGAGCTGCGCAAGAACATCGCCGACGAGCTGCATCGGATCGGCGACGCCTATCGCAGCGACTATGAGATCGCAAAGAGCCGAGAAGCCTCGCTCGAGAAGAACGTAAAGGAACTCGTCGCCCAGGCCGGCGATACCGGCCAGGCTGCAGTCAAGCTGCGCGATCTCGAAAGCGCCGCGGACACCTACCGCAACCTCTACAACAACTTCCTCGAGAAGCTGCAAAGCGCCACGCAGAATCAGAGCTTCCCGCTCAGCGAGGCGCGCCTCATCAGCACCGCCGCCAAGCCGGATCGCAAGAGTTCACCGCGTACGGTCCTGGCGCTGGTGGGAGGCCTCGTGGGCGGCCTGTGCCTCGGCTTCGGCGCCGCCTTTGCCCGTGAACTGCTCAGCGACGTGTTGCGGACCCCTGGCGAGGTCGAGGACGAGCTCGGCGTGAAGTGCCTCGGAGTCCTGCCGGACATTCGTCCGCCGACGAAGACCGGCGCGTTGCTTTCGACGTCCGCGAAGACCGGTCCACCCGATCTGTCCCGCTACGTCGTCGACCATCCATTCTCGCGGTTTGCCGAGACGTTGCGCAACATCAAGGTATCGATCGACGTTGCGCGCCTGACCCGCGAGATCAAGGTGATTGGCATCGTCTCGTCCCTTCCCAAGGAAGGAAAGACGACGGTAGCGGCCAACTTCGCCCAGTTGATCGCCCTCACCGGGCATCGCACGGTCCTGATCGACGGCGATCTGCACACGCGCTCGCTCACGCGAGAGCTCGCGCCGAACGCCAAGAGCGGACTGGTAGAGGCGCTCAGCGATCCGGCCAGTCTCGGCTACCATGTGCAGCGAAGCAAGGAAACGGGCCTGGATTTCCTGCCGTCCGTCGTGGCCTCCCGCATGGTCAATTCGGCAGACGTCATTGGATCGAAGGCGATGGCCGATCTGCTCAAGGTGCTGAAAGAGCACTACGAGTACATCGTGATCGATCTTGCCCCGGTGATGCCGGTGGCGGATTCAAAGGCCGTCAGCTTCCTGATCGATGCCATGGTCTATGTAATCGAGTGGGGGCAGACGACACGAAGCGCCCTTCAGGAGTCGGTTTCCGGGTCGGAAGTCCTGCAGAAGAAATTGCTCGGCGCCGTGCTCAACCGCGCCAACCCGAAGATGCTCAAGCGCATCGAGGCGTACAAGGGCAAGCACCACAACAGCTATTACGTCGAGCATGCCTAGGCGGAGGCGCGGCGCCGCGCTCAGCCGAACTTGTAAAGACATCGGGCCCGCTGCCATTTGGCAGCGGGCCTTTTTTCTGCGTTCGTCGGAACTGTCGCCTGAAGAGCAGCGTGTGCGCCTTCGCACACGAAACGGAGGATTGCGCCAAGCCCGCCTCGGACTGCCGAGGCCTCCGTATTCGTCCGGAATCCACAACTTGCAGTTATTGCTCTAGCCAAAAGCAAGGATTGACGAAGGCGACGATGGCTAGGACAGTGCGCCAATTGGCAACCATTCATCGGTAAGACGAGACAATCCGGTCCTCGATGCTTCAAAATGCTGAAACTTTGGGCATCTTTCTTTCTGGGTTCCCTAGGGCTAACCTCGGCTGATATTTGTCGTTCATTTCCGGCGGGATCGGAATGCTGATCGTCCTGACGATTTTGACTATTTGGGTTCTGCTCAACATCCTGTTCGTGTTGATCGTGGTTCCCCCGCGCAAGCCGCGTCCCCAGCCGATGGCGACGACGCTCTCACCCGCGCCCATCGATCCGAGTCAAAGGGAAATCGAGCAGGACGAACCCTTCTCGATCCGCCATGTCATCGTTTCCGTTGCGATGGGAGCTTTCTTCGTGCTGGTGCCGCCGTTGCTTGCCTTGCGCGACGCGATCATGCGGCTCTTCAGCAGGTCGTCGAGAGACGGAACCTGATCCCCCGAGGATCCGGTTCCGGACAGTGAAGAAACTGAACGACTAGTATGCTTCTTGGAACATCACTGCGGACGCCGTCCGGGCCATAATCTTCAGGTCGAGCCAGATACTCCAGTTGCTGACGTACCAGACGTCATATTCGACCCGCTTCTCCATCAGATCGATCGTCGGCGTTTCCCCCCTGAACCCGTTCACCTGGGCCCAGCCGGTCAGGCCTGGCTTCATGTGATGCCGGTAGACGTACTTGCTGATGATCTCGTCATAGTAATTGTCATGGGCCAGCGCGTGCGGACGCGGCCCAACCAGCGACATGTCCCCGCGCAGCACGTTCCAGAGCTGCGGCAGTTCGTCGATGCTCGTCATACGAAGGAAGCGCCCGATCTTGGTGACCCGAGCATCCCGCTTGGTCGCCTGGGCAATCGTCTCGCCGTTCTCGCAGACGGTCATGCTCCGGAACTTCCAGATCTCGAACGGCCTGCCATTGAAGCCGCGGCGCGACTGGCGAAATATGACGGCTCCCGGGGAGTCCAGCTTGATCAGCACGGCAACGGTGAGCAGCAGTGGCGTCAAGATTACGAGCGCGAACAGGGCCACGCCGACGTCGAGACAGCGCTTTTGCAACCGCTCGAAAATGGTGAGAGGCGGGCGCTGGATTTCGACCGCTACGGTTCCACTGACCGGCAGGAAGGGACGAGCCACCAGATCGGCGACCGGATCGTCCGGCAGCAGGCGTATCGGCTGCGGGACGGCGCGCAGATATGGCCCGAGCTTGCGGAGCATCGGCAATTCGTTCCAGTCGATCGCAAGCAGGTATTCATCGACGTCGGACGAGCGCGACTGACGGATCACGTCGCGAATCTGCCGCTCCCAATGGCCATCATCCCGCTCGTCGCCGAGCACGAAATGGCGCATGACATCGAAGCCATTCCTCCGCAGGTCCTTGAAGCGGCTGGAGGTGAAGTCGAGCGGCTTGAGGCTGAGCAGGATCACCTTGCGATCGACCAACCGGCTTCGCGCAAAGCTCGTACCGAACACCGCCTGCCAGACGAAGCGGAGGCTGACCAGACCAAGTCCGCCGATCACGGCGAACACGATGACGGTGCCGCGGGACAGATTGTCGGTTGATTTCAGCAGGAAGGCCGCAACAGCAAGGATCGTCAGCGACGTCAGCCAGATTAACACCGCCTTTCGAAGCTGCCAGACGATGTTGAGCAGCCGGTGCGTGGCATAGACGTCCCGGAAATAGGCGACTGCGACGAACACCACGCCGACAAACAACCCCGCTCCCACCGAAGCGCCGTCGGTGGGCGAAGCGACGGCGGCGCCGTACAGCGAAGCCCCGGCGGCATAGCTCAACAAGATCAGCAGAAAGTCAGCCGCCATGACGACGATTTGAAATGGCCTCTGAAGAGCGCCACCTCGCGTCGACGACAGCGCGTGAGCGTTTTCAGAACCATAAGTTGCAACAGCCATTCGAACCTCTGCCTATCGAGAGTGTGCCTGACGCTCATCGTGATGCTGAAGACTCGTCACTGCCCCGCACGGAAAGTGTTGAGTGATCGCAGCGACATTGTGGCGTTGCACGCAAAACTTTTGCGGCGCACGGATCATGCGTCACGTTGAAATGCGCAGCGAAATTCGACGCGCTGAAAATGTCGTCACAGTGATGACATACGAGCGAACGCGTTGCCCTATTTTGAATCAAGTTCCACGTCCGCCGCGATGCTTGGCCATCGCGCGAGCACCTCTTCGCTCATCTTTCAGGCGATGCAATCCTTCGACGAAGCACAATGAGTCATTTGCGAGAATTTCGATGATTTTCTATCTGGGCGTGCGATGCGAAATTGCGCCCAGGCATGCATCTTTGCTGCACTCTCGCCTTCAGCGATGCAATTCCTGCGGACCGACCATTCGCGCTGCCGGTCGCATGACAAGGTCGGCAAAAAATGCCGCCCTTCTTTTGGCGTGATCGAGCCGGAGAACAAGGACGCTCCCTCACCGAATTCACCTCGTTCGTGTTAGATGGAAGCTCTCCGGTGCCGGCGACTTGGGGAAAATTTTTCGACCACCCGATCGATTGAGCGCCATGATATCTCTCGCCCGACCACGCCCGCCTATTCCCAAACCGCAATTGCCGGAGGGAGTCCGCATCTATGCCATCTCGGACATTCATGGATGTGCGCATTTGCTCCAGCCGATGTTGCGGGTGATCGACGCCGACGTTGCCTGCAGCCGGCCGCGCTACGCGGTCGAGGTCTTCATGGGCGATTACATCGATCGCGGCCCGGATACGCGCTCCACCCTCGACGTCCTGATCGAACGGAGCCGCCGGGGCAACGCAGTCTTCCTCAAAGGGAATCACGAGGCATTTCTGGTGAGGGTGTTCGAAGATCCCTCATTATTCGAGGATTGGATTGCCGTCGGCGGGACCCAGACGCTGATGTCCTACGGGCTTGCGCCGCCGGACCTGAAGCGCGATGAGCCGGCATCGATATTGCGCGATTTGATTCGGGCGATGCCCACCGAGCATCTGGAATTCCTCGACAATCTGCGGCTGAGCTTCAGTTGCGGGGACTTCTTCTTCGTTCACGCCGGCGTTCGCCCGGGCGTTCCGCTGGCCGAGCAGACGGAGCGCGATCTGCTCTGGATTCGCGAAGAGTTCCTGCGGAGCGAGGAGCAATTCGGCAAGTATATCGTGCATGGCCATACGCCGGTCCGTAGTGCCGAATTCATGGCGAACCGCGTCAACATCGACACCGGTGCCTATGCGACCGGCAACCTCACCCTGATGAGCATCCAGGGCAGCCGCATGCTCGCGGTATGACGTGGAGCCTTGGTTCGCGACGGCTCGCCTATCGGACTATGGCATCGACCTCGAGCGGATCTAGTTGAGCAAGCGGGGCTTTTCCAGCCGCGCACGTGTTTCAGCCATCCAATCGTTCCAGGCTCGCTCGTGCTTGACGTAAAGCTCCAGCCAGCGCTCCCCATGTCTGTCCTGGCGGACACGGCGCGCCTCGACAAGCAAGTCGGCGCCGGGGCGGGTGCTCGGATTATCCAGCGCTTCGAACTCGACCGTCTCCGAGATCGTCAGCCCGACAAGCACGCGTTGTCCGGCGCCATCGACGATGTAACGCCGCGGCGCATCCTTCTTGGGTTCGCTCATCTCGTCATGCCCCATTCGTACCAGTGAGATCCCGCCAGCGAATCGGACGTTGCCTAAAAGGCTCGTCGGGCGTGGCCGAACGTCGAGGTGGGAGTCGGTCCGGTCATTCGGCGCGAGGCGCCGCGGGATGAGCTCGCAGGGCTTCGCTGCACGCGCCAAGCGCGTAGCGCGTATCCCAAGGTGAGGCCAGCGCCGAAAATGAAAGCGGAGAGGAATGCAGAAGTCATAGGAGTCGCCCTAGATAGTCCGAGGCTCATCAAGAGCGATCAGTGTGTCGACATCATGATTCTTGCCGACCTCGGGCGCCGAAAGATTGTTCATGCCTGACCTCTTACGTGCATGCGGCACAACCTCCCGTGCATCGACCGCTGCGATCAAGATCGCTCTATGAGAGTCACTCTATATAGAGAGATGCCCTTGCGATCCCGATCTGTCCAAAGGCTGCTGCCGTCGAACGGACCTGGCACGCCTTCCCACGAACAGGAAATTTCGGGCCAACCGGCCAATCCATGGCCTTGCAACCATTCGGGACCCGTCGCATTATTTCGCATCTCATATTACGAGGGGTTCAAACCAATGACCGTCCGCGCTCTTATTCCATCCATTGCCCTGTCCGCTCTCGGCCTCGCTTTGACAGCATCCGTAGCGCCGGCCGCCGAGCTCGCACTTGCGCCGGCACATCAGCGGGCGGCCTACGCCCAAACCGGGGCCGTGCTGTGGGATGACGTCTATCCGCCCGCGGTCTACGGTCCGCAGCTTCGCTCCGTCGAGGAAGTCGCGGCGATGAAGGCGCAGGCGCGTCCAGTGTCCCAGCGCTGGTGGGGCTATTGGTACGTCCGGTGAGCGCAGGAGCGCTTAGCTAAGGGCCCCCTGAGAGGCCAGCCACCTTCGACCCAGCGACCTTCGACTACAGACCGCCGATCCACCGGAGAGCCGGTGGCGGCGGTTTTTGCTTGGGCTCGCGCGCCGATTGCTTCGACGGTTTCACTCGGGTCGGAAGCTCGTAAATCCCGGCGGTGACTGCCGGGACGACGGTTCCGGAGACAGACGGCGGGACCGGCGACGCCTGCTCCGAAGCGGGTTCCCTCTTAGGCCAACAGGAAGTTGCCGTTGTGCAGCGTGCCCGTGACATTTTGCAGGCTCACGTCCATATCGCTCGTTCCGTCGCCGTCGATATCGATCTGAAGATAGTCGTTACCCGGCCCGGAATTCTGCAGGTGAGCCGAAGCCTGGTTAGCACCGAGCAGCGCCGCATTCTCCACGTACTCGATGTGACCGCCAGCGACGCTGATGCCCGAGAACGTAAAGCTGTCATTGTCGGCATCGAAACTGTGAATGGTATCCGCGGCACCGGCGGCGGAATCCGCGGTGCTGACGAAGCGGAAGTTGTCATGGCCCGCGCTGGCGAAGATCTCATCCGCACCTGCGCCGGCAGTGATCGTCGTGTTACCTGACGCATTGCCGATCGTGATCCTGTCGAAATTCGCGGCGGCGTTGACGGTTTCGACATTGATCACCGTGATGTCATAGACATTCGCGTTGAAGTTCAGAGTGTCGTTGCCGCCGCCGAGATCGATCACGTTCGCCGGGCTGCCCTGCAACGTCAGAATGTCGTCCGACGAGCTCCCGTTGAGCAGATTCACGTTCCACAGATTGTCGAACGAATTGCTGCCTGCGGCGAGATTCAGGACGTTTTCCGTCCCTTCGCCGAGATTGACCGACACTCCGGACACGGTGTTCAGAAGCGTGACCATATCGTCCGACGGGTTGAGATTGCCGGTAAAATCACTGCCGTTGAGGTTTTCGACGCCATTGATGCTGACCGAATTCACCCCATTGGCGAGCGACACCAGATCGTTTCCATCGCCCATGTCGATGACGATGCCGTCGACGGTATTCGTCAAGCTGACTGAATTATCGCCTGAATTGCCGTTGATGTGCTCGACGCCGAGCGCGGCGAATGCCGCGAAGTTTCCGTTGAGAACGATCGTATCCTCGCCATCGCCGAGGTCGACCGCGACGCCGTTGGCCGCGGCGATCGCGCCGGTGACAGTCAAGGTGTCGTCGCTTGCGGTTCCGTGCACGTGGTTGACATCGTAGATGTTCACGAACGAGTTCGCGCCGGCGGCAAGATTCATCGTATTGTCGCCGTTGCCGAGGCTGATGTTCACGCCTGTGACAATCGTCGACAGGGTGAGCACGTCGTTGACGCCGGGCGTCACGCCGAAATCGGACCCGCCGACTCCCTCGACACCGATCAGGCTGAGCGTGTTGGCGCCGCCCGCGAGATTGAGCTGATCATTGCCACCCCCGAGGTCAACGACCAGTCCGTTGGCGGTCGTCGTGAGGTTGACGAACTCGTCGTTGCCGCTGCCGACAAGGTTTTCGACACCCGAGAGGTTGAGCGTGTAACCGTTACCGAAGATGCCGTTAAGCAGGACGGTATCGCCCGTCCCGGCGCCCAGATTGATCCCGTGTCCGAAGATGTTGGCTCCGACGCGAAGATAATCATCTCCAGCCGTTCCGATCACGGGTGCCGTGTTAGAGAACTGTTGCGCCGAGAAGTCGATCGGGCTGCCCGAAGCTCCCGACGACAGCAGCACGATGGCGTCGCTAAACTGCAGCGCTTCGACGTTGGTCAGGGTGTCGGTGCCGTCGCGGTTCGCAACATTGTCTTGAACCTGGATCGTTCCCGCCGTCGTCACGGTGTATTGCGATTGCGTACCCGAGAAGATCGCCATGTCGGAGCCGGCCTCGCCGTCGATCGTATCGTTGCCGCCCTGGCCGGTGATGCCGTCATTGCCGCCGCCTGCGTTGATCGTGTCGCCACTGCCGCCGCCGAAGAAGAACTCGTTATTCGAGCCGCCGACGAGCGTGTCGGCCTGGTTCGAACCCTGGACGCTGTTGACGCCTCCCGTGATGAAGTCTGCGCCGGCCGCACCGCTCACAAGTCCCGTCGAAAGATCGACGGAAACTCCGCCCCCGCTCGCCTGAGAATACGAGACCCGCGTATTGCCGTTGCCGGTGATGGTGTCGTTACCGAGCAGGCCTTCGAACAGGTTGAAGGTGCCGAACGATCCGGCCGAAGTCACGCCGGTGAATCCGGTGGCATTGTAGGTGTCGTTGAGGTTGCTGCCGGTCGCGCTGTTGACGCCCACATAGGTATCGGTGCCGACAGAACTGCCGCCGGCCGCGGTCCCGGCCTGCAGGTTGATCGTCACCGCGTCGGTCGCGCTTGAATAGATGATGCGGGTGTTACCGTTGCCGGTGATCGCATCGTTGCCGGCCAGGCCCTCGAACTGGTTGAAGTTGCCGTTGTTGCCGACGTTGTTGGTTGCGCCGTTCTGGAAGCCGACGGCGCCGAAATTCGTAGCCGTGAAGACATCGTTGAACGTGGTGCCCTGGGCACCCTCGATTCGGCGGAACGTATCATTGCCGATCGAACCGTCGCCGGTCGCGGTGCCCGCTGTGAAGTTGATGGTGACCGGGCCCGTAGAGAAGTAGATGTTGTTGTAGCTGATGACATCGAAGCCACCTCGGCCGTCGATGAAGTCGTCACCGGCAAGTCCGGTGAAGGTCTCCGTGGCCGTGGCGATATCGCTGCCGCTGATGGTGTCGTTGAACATCGAGGCCATCACGGCGTTGACGCCGCTGAACGTATCGTTGCCCGTGGATAAGTCACCGCTTGCAGTACCTGCCAGCAGATCGACCGTCACCGCGCCGGTGGCGTTGGTGAATGCAACGCGCGTGTTGCCGTTACCGGTGATGCTGTCGTTACCTCCCATGCCGATGAATTCGTTGAAGGTCAGGTTGGAACCGGCATTTTGGCTGCCCCCGCTGAAGCCAACGGCGTTGAAGACGTCGGCCGCGTTCGAGCCGCGCACGGACTCGACCGATCGCAGCGTGTCGGTGCCGACCGTCGCGGCGTCGCCCGTCACGGTTCCCGAGGCCAACTGAACGTTGATCCCACCCAGTGCGGCCGGATCGAGCGCGTAGTCCGCCCGGTCGAAGCCCGCCCGGCCGTCGATGAAGTCGTCGCCGGCCCGGCCTTCGAACGTTTCCACTGTTCCTGGGCCATTGGCACTGCCGAGCAGTTGGTCGCCAGATCCGGAGCCGACAACACCCGCAAAGCCCGAGCCCACCAAGGTATCGGAACCGACCGAAGCATCTCCCGTCGCCGAGTGGGCCGTCAAATCGACGGTCACGCTGCCCGTTGCATTGGCATACGAGATGCGCGTCAGGAGCGCGCCCAGGCTGTTCATTGCGCCCGTGATGCTGTCGTTCCCTCCGCGGCCTTCGAACTCGTTGAAGCCCACATTGGTGCCGGCAATACCGGTATCGCCCGCAAAACCGGTCGCGTTGAACGTGTCGGCATAGTCGCTGCCCACGATCCCCTCGACGTTCACGAGCGTGTCAGTGCCGACCCCTGGACCTGTCACGGAGCCTGCCGCGAGATTTGCGGTAATGCCTCCCGTTGCAGCGACATAGTCGGCGCGGTCGAAGCCGAGGCCGCCGTCGAGCAGATCGTTGCCGTCGAGGCCCTTTAGGCGATCGTTGCCGCCTAGACCGCTCAGGCTGTCGGCAAAGGCGGTGCCGACCAGCGTGTTTGCGCCGGCGTCGCCGGTGAGATTCACGCCCTGCCCCAGGATGAAGTCGGCAGCCGTGAGGTTCGACAGCGTCACGTTCAGCAGCGTGAGGGTGTCGCCATTGCCGAAGTTGATGACCGTGTTCGGCCCTTGTTGTGTAGAGAGCGCCTGAATGTCGGCAAGGGTTGAAACACCAGGGATCCCCGTGAGGTCGATCTTGTCGGCGTCCGTCTGCAGGAAGTCGCCGATGGTATCGGCGCCGCCGCCGGTGGCGTAGACAAAGGTGTCTGCACCGATACCGCCGTTCAGGCCGTCATTGCCGGCACCGCCGCGGAGCAGATCATTGCCGCCGTTGCCGAACAGCTGGTCGTTGCCACCAGAACCGGTGATCGTGTCGTTGAAGTTCGATCCCGCGACGTTGGTCACCCCTCCCAAAATGGTGTCATGACCTACCGAACTATCGCCGTCCACAGTACTGTTTGCGAGATTGACGGTCACGCCGCCGGTCGCGTTGGCGAACAGCAGCTGCGTGCTGCCGTTACCGGTGATGAGGTCGTTGCCGGCGAGGCCCTGGAAAGAATTGAAGCCGATGAAGCCGGTCGCGTCGTAAGTATCGGCGAAATTGCTGCCATAGACGCTGTTGACGCCCGTGAAGGTGTCATGCCCGACCGAGACGTCGCCCGTGACCGAGCCGGCGCTCAGACTGACGGTGACGCCGCCTGT